>CAKZVC010000010.1 GCA_937922235.1 uncultured Acidimicrobiales bacterium
CATCATCGGCGACGTGCACGGATGTGCGGGCAAGCTTGAGCAGCTGCTGCACACGATGGGATATGGCGAGGTTGATGGTGCGTGGAAGCATCCGACGCGTCAGGCCGTGTTCGTTGGCGACTTCATCGACCGTGGGCCCGAGCAGCTTCGGTCTGTCGCCATCCCTCGAGCAATGGTTGCTGCTGGCAATGCGCTGGCCGTCATCGGCAATCACGAGTTCAACGCAGCATCGATGGCCACCAAAGATTCGGCCGGCGAATGGAACCGAGCTCACTCGAAGAACAACCTCTTCCAGAGTGCGGCGTTTCGCGATGCCGTGGGCTTTGGCTCGACGACTCACCGCGAGGTCATCGACTGGTTCATGACCCTGCCACTGTGGCTCGACCTCGACGGCATCCGAGTCGTGCACGCCTGCTGGCATCCGCAGTCGATGGAGGTGCTGCAACCATGGCTGTCATCGACCGGGTCGATGACACCCGAGCTCCTCGTCGAAGCAAACGTGCGCAGCACCGACGCCTACGACGCCATCGAAGTCGTCCTCAAAGGCCCCGAAGCCAACCTCGACGGACATCACTACGCCGACAAAGACGGCATCGAACGAAGCAGCGGACGAGTCACCTGGTGGGACCCAGCAGCCACCACCCTTGCCACCGGCATACGCCTCGCCACCGACTGGCAGATCTACGACGCTGACAACACCCCCGTCGACGAACTACCGAACACTCCCCTCCCCGAGTGGGTGCGCGGCATCACGTCCACCGACCCCGACCGGTCGCCGGTGTGCTTTGGCCACTACTGGTTCCGCATCGATGACGGACTCAACGTCATCGACACCAAGTCAGCATGCGTCGACTTCAGCGCCGTCAAAGGCGGACCACTCGTGGCCTACCGCTGGTCAGGCGAAACCGAGCTCACCAGCGAGAACCTGGTGGCAGTTGAGGTGTGATCGAGGCTCCTCCACCGACTGAAACCTGTCGAGGCCAGCCGTTCAACATCGGATGTCAGTGCCCGTCACTAGCGTCGCACCAATGAACGAACCTACGATGAGAAGCGTGCACGTCGAAACGCTCGAGCAAATCGCAGAACGGTTGGGATGGACTCCACAACGTCTCGCTGAAGCTCGCGTCCGGGAACAAGAATCATCGCCCGTCGACATCACAGATCGCGACCGTGCACGCGCCGAGGCACTATCGAGGGCGCAAAAGCGCACTCGTCGTGAACTCGACGAAGCTTCCTAGATCAGGATGAAGCCGCCCGACTGGCGGTCACTGGTCGTCAGCGTAAACGACAGAAGCGCAATCTACGTCGAGCACTTTCCCAACGCGTTCGAAAACGCCGACGCACGCCTCCTGAGGTGGTTCACCGACGAGCAAGCTCGGCAAGTGCTCTTCACTTTCGCCGGTGCTTGGCCGACACTTGCGCGACACTCAAGCGATCGATCCACCCGATACCTGTACCTTTCAGATGGTTCATTCGTTTGTCGATTTCGCGGCATCGAGCTCGCCCCGAACACCATCGTCGTAGCTGAGATGACGATGCTCTAGGCGGTTACCAACAAGCTCCACTGCGCCTCGACACTAAGTCGGCATGCGTCGACTTCAGCGCCGTCAAAGGCTGACCACTCGTGGCCTACCGCTGGTCAGGCGAAACCGAGCTCACGAGCGAGAACTTGGTAGCAGCTGAGGCGTCCGCAGGCTAGACCTGCCTCACTCAAAGGCCATCGGCAAGGGAGCCTGTCACACCGCGCTGCAATGCTCTCCCCTATGGAGAACCACCACACACCCCTTGTGTTCAATCCAACACATACGTATGGTTGGTGACACTGGGCTTCCGCCATTCCAAGAAGCCACTGGGTACCTGCCGGATGGAGAATGGACCGCGACATGGCAAGTCTTCGTCGATCGATTCGGGTGGAACGACCATCGTCTCCGCCTGCTCGTCAAGTTACAGCTCGGGCTTCTCGCCGTTCGCAAGGCAGGCGCGATGACCGCCTGGATCAACGGCAGCTTCACCACAACGAAGGAGTATCCAAATGATGTGGATGTGCTCTACAGCGCACATGGGGTTCGGCCCCTCCTGCTTCCTACAGACTTCCGCAATCGAGCTCTCCGCCGAGAGATGTACGGCGGCGACTACCTCGCTGTCGATGACACCGAGGTTCGGCCTCACCACCCCGACGGCTTGTTCGCCTTCTTCCGCACTGACGACGAAGGGTGTCCAAAGGGAATTGTTCGACTTTCTCTCAGCACCGTGCCACGCCTAGCGATACGAGACCGCAAATGATCAAAAACCAAAAGCAGCTCCGAACTTCCAAACGCAAACTCAATGACCTGGAAGCGCACCGCGACGTCCTCGTGGACAAGCACGCAACGGGCAGCTGCGACGTCGACGCGATTGCGCTTGAGCTCGGATCGGTTGACGAGCTTCGCCTGGAGCTACGTTCACAGATCAGAACCTATGAAGAGCTCGCGAATTCGAACGTCTCGTCTATGCACGTCCAGTCATTGCTCGAGCTGCCCCAAGCCGTGCTTCGAGCACGTATCGCTGCGGGACTGACACAAGCCGAGCTGGCCGAGCGAGCGGGCTTGGCCGCATCGGCAATCGAACGTTACGAGCGCAACGACTACGAGAGCGCCTCCTTGCAGCGCCTAGCCGAGCTCATCGACGCGATCGGCATCCCAATCTCAATTGGCGATACGTCTGCCAGGCAGGCCGCCAGCTAGGAGGTGTCAGTGGTGTCACGACGGTTAGTTGGGACACGTCAGGCCTTTAGAGATTGGGTCAGCACACCGAAGATGAAGGAGAGACACACCTAGGGAGCAAAGATGGCGGGATTCAAGCGGTTGCGATTCGGTTTGTTGTTCGGAGTATTCGCCGGCATTGCGCTGGTACTCGCTGGGTCGGCTGGAGCTGGAGCACAAAACTCCAACGCAACGGTTCGAGTCGAAGTGCGTTACCCGAACGGCTCACTCACGACGAACACCCAGATCTGCTCGTACGTACAGTCGACTTCGCTTGGCTCACCCTCCGGCGGGAAGCAGTACACGAACGCCGTCTTCACGTCGGTTACCAATCAGGTGATCCAGGAGAGCGGGCCAATCAGCAACATCGCTGTGCCACCGGGCCAGTACGTCGCATATGCGTACGACTGCACCTCGCTCAACAGCAAGTTCATGACCGCATACAACTTCGGCCCGGCAGGCCCATGGGAAGTTGGCGGTCACCACCTGGCCATCCATTCGTTCTCGGTCTCTGCCGGAGAGACAACTGTGGTCCCGCTCACCGTCGGCCGCGGCATCATCACCGGCCGCTACGACGGAGCCAACAGCTGCGGCGTAAGCGCATTCGGCGTGCCCGACTTCGGGAACCAGGTCGAACGGCAATTCGGGCGAAGTGGAGCGAGCAGCCCAACGAGCACCACCTACTCAATCGCCGTGCCCCCAGGGCTCTACCGAATCGAAGCAGTCTGTGCCGGTGTTCCAATGCACCATCCCGCTGGATCAACAATCGACACTGCCCGCTACGTTCGGGTTGGCCACGGGCAGACCGTGGCGGGCATCAACTTCGGTTCACCCACGGGAGGCTCGGCAGGCTACCGATCGTTCCCAATCGCAAAGAGCGCCGAGCTCCTCTCATTCTGTGTCGAGTCAACAGCTCCAGACGGAACGCTCTTTCATCGCCAGTACATCAGCGAGTCCTTCGACCGAGATCGGCCTGCTCCCATCGCGTTCGCACTACTTCCCGACGGTGACTATCGCCTGCGATTCGTCGACTGCATGGGCCTTGGATTCGATTCCTTCTGGTATCCCAGCGCCGAGACAATGGCCGACAGTGAGCTCCTACGTGAGTTCGAGCCAATCTCAACCCCGGTCGATCTACTCGCCAGCGGCAAGGCCCTCTGCAACGGTGAAGTTGCGACCATCTTGGGCAACGGCGCCCCCAACATTCTGCGAGGCACCGCTGCGGCCGATGTGATCATCGCTGGCGGAGGCAATGACATCGTCACCGGTCTCGCCGGCAACGACACCATCTGCTCGGGCGATGGCGACGACCGGGTCTTCGGCAATGCCGGCGCCGACTGGATCGACGCCGGCGCTGGCAACGATTGGGTAGGTGCAGGCTGGGGCGAAGACATCGTCTATGGCGGCGCCGGAAACGACTTCATCTGCGGCTTCAAACACAACGACACCGTGTACGGCGGAACCGGGAACGACCGCATCACCGGCGGCTGGGGCAACGACGTCCTACGCGGTGGTCCCGGCAACGACACGCTCCGCGCCTACTTCGGCGCTGACAAGTTGTTCGGCGATGCCGGTGATGATGCGCTCCTCGGCGGCAACGGACCCGACAGTCTCGTAGGTGGCCCCGGCGCCAGCGATCGCTTGTTTGGCGACCAAGGCCGCGACACCTGCAACGACGTGGGTGCTTCCAGCCAGTTCACCGAGTGCGAGTTCATCAACGAGTAGCCGACCGAGAGTCCTTCATAGCTCCTTGCCGACCCGTCTCGTAGCCAGTTCGTCGTGTCATACCCCGGTGACACGATGTTGCTGTCGATCGAAACGAAGATGGGGCCTAATGTGATCACCATGCGAACAGAAGTGAATGAGTCGAAGTTCATCGAGCTGCTCGTTCACGTCGTCAATGCGCTGGGCCATAGCCCCAGGGGCATGGCCACCAAGCTGAACAAGGTCTTGTACTTCTGCGACTTCGCACACGTTCGCCGATCGGGTGATCCCATCACTGGCTTCGAGTATCAGAAGCTTGCGCAGGGCCCAGCACCACGAGCGATGATGCCGATCCGCAACCGTCTCGTCGAAGACGGGACCCTTACCTTCGAATCAACCACCGACGCCTTTGGCTATAACCACCACGTCTTCTCTGCGTCCCGGGACGCCGACCTGACGGTCTTCTCGCCGGCGGAACTCGAGACGATCGAAGCGGTCACCACCGAGATTGCGAACATGTCTGCCAGGCAAGTC
>CAKZVC010000011.1 GCA_937922235.1 uncultured Acidimicrobiales bacterium
TCGAGTACTGGGCGAACAAGGCGGCCGTCGACCGTGCCGACGTTTGTTGGGTTGGCCAGGACCTTTGACGAAGCCTCCCACGTCTCCTGTCGGCTGACAGAGAACATGATTCCCAACGCCAATCCAAGTAACGCGCACACCGCAACAAGCAGTTTTCGCTGGCGCAGGGCCGCCAAATAGTCCTCAAGACCAGGGGTTTCCTTGGTCTGAGCTCCGGGTTCATACATCATGACGAAAATGCTCCTCGTCGTCGGTCTTCATCGTAGTGGTGGTGGTTGAGCTTTTTTACGCGCATGGGCCTACGTCCACTACGAGTGGTCGGTGGTCGGCATATCGGGTGTCATACGACGCCCCGTTTTCTGCGCAGAGCTCGTTGGAGATCAAAATGTGGTCGAGCCGGGCAAACAGCAGCGGCCGAGGGAACGCTCGATCTGATGTCGGCACCGCCCAGCCGCTCTCACGCATTGCATCGTCGAGGGTGCTCGTGAGGGTGCGATAGGACTGACCCCGGTCGACCGTATTGAGGTCGCCGGCGACGACGACGGGTTCGGTCTCAGCCTGTATTGCCTCGTGGATCGCGTCGACCATCGCTACATGTTCTGAGACCGGCACCTCATAGAACCCGTCGCCAGGAAACGGGCGCGGTACGTGCAGGCCATACAAGATGAATGGACCGTCGTCGGCCATCACGCGAACACGGAAGCCAGGCAGTCCACCGTCGACGACGTCGGCGACGGGATCGCTCAGAACCTCGATCGGAAGTTTGCTGTAGATCCCGATGCTCGGAAGGCCATTGCGGCGAAAGCTCGTTCCATCAGGGGACAAGGACTCCTCGTTCTGCTGTTGGGTCTCCAGGCTGATGATGTCCACTTCGTGGAACTCGAAGCGAGTCTGGAATTCCGCATGGTGCGACTCGGACAGCTCCATGCCGATCAACACGTCGGGCTCATGGGTGAACACGAAGAAGCCAGCGTCGTTATCGCTGAACCACGACAGTCCAAGATTCATCGTTGCCACGCGGACTGTTGACGATGGGGCAGCTGCCTGAGCGGGCCGCATTGGTCCAATCACGGTCACAGCAAACAGTGCAACAAGTGAGAGAGCCACCGTTGCGAAGACAACGCTTCGACGGACAACTGTCACGACACTGGCCACGATCACCGCTGCGATGAGTAACACCGGCAGGGCAATTGCGACGTAGTCCATGACTGGGTGGGCCGAACGCAAGACAAACCACAGCCAAGGCGCGACAGGAAGAAGCCATCGCCATTTCGCTCGCCCTGGGGTCGCCGAACCTTGCGGTACGGGCGCGGAAGTTGTCACATGCAAGATCGTAATACTGCCACTACAGCTATTCGATGGGCCAAATGAATCGGCAGTACTGCTGATTCACTAGCTGTGAATGTCGGCGTTAGTGCGCTTGCGCCGGGTCCTGAGTGTTGGGGTCGAGGCCGTAGCGAGTGATTGCATCGGCGACAACGCTTCGATCGATACGGCCCTCATCGGCAAGCGCCGACAACGTTGCGAGCACGATGTTTGCGGTGTCGATCTCGAAGAACGACCGGAGAGCTTCTCTAGTGTCTGAGCGGCCGAAGCCGTCGGTTCCAAGTGGCACGTAGGTGCCGGGAACCCAGCGGGAGATCTGATCGGGAACTGACTTCATGTAGTCGGTGACCGCAATGACCGGGCCGCCAACGTTCGACAACTTGACCGTCACATCGGGAACTTCGGCGTCGCCGGTGGTTCGAATGCGGTTGGTTCGCTCGATTGCCAACGCGTTCTCACGAAGCTTCTTGTACGACGTGGCAGACCAGAGCTCGGCTCCAACGTCGTAGTGTTCGGCCAGCTCAGCTTGGGCGTCGCGGGCAGCGCCTTGTGAGGACCCGGAGAACAGAATCGCAGCCTTGTGCGTCTTCTCTGGGGCGGGGCCCCAGTAGTAGAGGCCCGACAAGATGTCGTCATCGCTGACGTGGTCTGGGCGGACTGGCATTTCGTAGTTCTCGTTGTAGATCGTCAGGTAGTAGAAGACGTCTTCGCCGAGATCCTCACCGTTCGGCCCGGTGCTGTACATACGGCGCAGCCCATCCTTGATGATGGTGCCAAGCTCGTAGGCGTACGCCGGGTCGTAGGTCTCGCAGGCAGGCACGGTGCTGGCCAACAGCGGGCTGTGGCCGTCCTGGTGCTGAAGTCCTTCACCCATCAATGTGGTTCGGCCAGCGGTCGCCCCCATGAGGAAGCCGCGGGCCCGTGAGTCGGCTGCGGACCAAATGAGATCGCCCACACGCTGGAAGCCGAACATCGAGTAGAAGGTGAAGAACGGAACCATCGGCACGCCGTAGTTGGCGTAACTCGTGGCAGCGGCAGTCCAGCTGGCAAGGCCTCCAGCTTCGGTAATGCCTTCTTCGAGGATTTGGCCGTCGGTGTCTTCGGAGTAGGAGAGGAGGAGCTCGTGGTCGACCGGTTCGTAGAGCTGGCCGAACGGCGCGTAGATCTCGAACTCGCGGAACATCGAGTCCATACCGAACGTACGGGCCTCGTCGGGGATGATCGGGACAACTCGTGAACCGAATTCCTCGTCGCGCATCATGTTTCGAAGCGTGGCGGTGAACACCATCGTGGTCGAAACCTCTCGGCCACCTGAGCCCTTGTCGAGGTCATCGAAGATCGATTCCTTCGGCAGTGTGAGCGGGCGGCGAGTGCGGACAACACGCTCTGGGAGCGCCCCGCCGAGCTGGGCTCGACGCTGCAGGAGATATTGCATCTCCTCGGAATCGGGCGCTGGCTTGTAGTACGGCGGCAGTCCGTCTTCCAGCTCGGATTCGTGGATCTCTTCTTCGAGGTGCAAGCGCTCGCGCATTTCGAGCATCTGCTCTTTGTTCATCTTCTTCAGCTGATGCGTGCTGTTGCGTGCTTCGAAGCCTTGGCCAAGCGTCCATCCCTTGATGGTCTTCGCCAAGATGACGGTTGGACGATCGGTCTCCTCGACCGCTGCCTTATAGGCGGCGTGAAGCTTCTGATAGTCGTGGCCGCCGCGAGGAAGGTTGCGGAGGTCTTCGTCGCTGAGATGCTCGACGAGCTTGCGGAGCCGTGGGTCGGGTCCAAAGAAGTGCTCGCGGATGTACGCGCCGTCCTCGACTGCGTATCGCTGGAACTCGCCGTCGACCGTCGTGTTCAGCTTGTTGAGCAACACACCGTCGACGTCGCGGGCAAGGAGTTCGTCCCAGCGCGAGCCATGTACGACCTTGATGACGTTCCATCCAGCGCCGCGGAAGCTGCCTTCGAGCTCTTGGATGATCTTCGAGTTGCCACGAACCGGGCCGTCGAGGCGCTGGAGGTTGCAGTTGACAACCCAAATGAGGTTGCCCAGTCCGGAGCGGCCAGCGAGTGAGATTGCACCGAGAGTCTCGGGCTCGTCGGTTTCGCCATCGCCGAGGAAGGCCCAGATCTTGCCGCTCGACGCGTCGTCGATGCGCCGCTGAGTGAGGTAGCGCGCAAAGCGTGCGTGGTAGATCGAGTTGATTGGCCCGAGGCCCATCGACACGGTCGGGAATTCCCAGAACGATGGCATGAGCCGCGGATGCGGGTACGACGACAGGCCGTTGCCGCCGATCTCCATGCGGAAGTTGTCGAGGTTCTCCTCGGTCAGGCGTCCCTCGAGGTAGGCGCGGGCGTAAATGCCTGGAGCTGCGTGGCCCTGCATGTAGATGTGGTCACCAGGGAGGCCATCGTCCTTGCCCCGCCAAAAGTGGTTGAAGCCAACGTCGTAGAGCGATGCACTTGATGCGAACGACGAAAGGTGGCCACCGATTCCGTCGGAGATCTTGTTCGCACGAACCACCATGGCGGCCGCGTTCCAGCGGATGAAGGCTCGGATGCGGCGCTCGATGGCCTCGTCGCCCGGGAAGAACGGCTGGTCTTCGGTGGGGATGGTGTTGACGTAGGGCGTCCACACCGAAGGCGGAGTGCCGATTTGGGTCTCCTGGGCTCGGGCGAGGAGCTTCGACATGATGAATCGAGCCCGTGGCTTGCCGCCGCTTGAGGCGAGCGCATCGAGCGAGTCCAGCCACTCCTGCGTCTCGTCCGGGTCGATGTCGGGCAGTTGCTGAGAGAAGTTGTCGCTCATAAGACCCCTAGTCTCGCAAGAAGTTCGGAGATCAGAAACTTCTACCGTTTTTTTCATGCGAATTTTCTGGCATGATGAGGCGGCCATGTCGCTGTTTGATACTGATCCGTTCGAATCCGACCCCGTCGAGGAGCCGTCAAGCCGTCCTTCCTCGGACTCAAATGCGCCTCGCCGGCTGGTGTACACCGACGGTGCGTGCCAGGGGAATCCTGGCCCGGGAGGCTGGGGTTGGGTTGTTCCGGGCGAGGTGTGGGCGTCGGGTGCGGAGAATCCATCGACCAATCAGCGCATGGAGTTACAGGCGGTGCTGCATGCAGTCAGCAACCTCGACGGGCCGCTGGAGATCGTCAGCGACAGTACCTATGTCGTCAACTGCTTCAAGGACAAGTGGTGGCAAGGCTGGGAACGTCGCGGCTGGAAGAACAGCCAGAAGAAGGAGGTCGCGAATCAAGACCTCTGGAAGCCGTTGATTGCCGAGTACAAGGTGAGCGACGTCACGTTTCGTTGGGTGAAGGGCCACTCGGGGGACGAGTGGAACGAGATCGCCGATGAGTTAGCCGTTGCAGCGGCTGCCGGTCACGGAAGCGACGGGTTCATTCGCGAGCGTTAGTCAGTGACGGTGACGGCGGGGTAGAAGGCGACGCGGTTTGCGACGTCTTCTGCGCCTTCTTTGGGCGTTGGGTAGTACCACGCTGCATTCTCGGCGACCTCGCCATCGACGGTCAGGGTGAAGTACGAGGCTTCACCCTTCCAGTGACAGCTAGTGCGCCGATCGGTCTCGGTCACGACGCTCTTGTCAAGCGAGTCGAGAGGGAAGTAGTGGTTGCCTTCAACCATGGTGGTGTCGTCGCTTTGGGCGATGACCTTGCCGTTGAACGTTGCTGTTGCCATGGTGTGGAAAGTCCCTTCGATGGTGTTTCTATTCCCGCTGTACGCAGTTGGAGCCTGAGTGCTAGCGGCGTTATGCGCCGTGCTCGATCGATTCTTGTTCGACGTGCTCGGCTAGTCGTTCGAGTGTCTTTTCGATCGCTTCAAGATTTCGTTTCGGATAACCCGCTGCCACGATGGCTGGTGGTGCGATCGCCGTCGACCAATCGAACGTTTCGGTGACGAGCGTCGATCCGTCATCCATGGCTTCGAGTTCGTACCGCCAACGATGCTTGCCCATGTGTGCCCAGGCAATGCGTTGGTTCTCTTCGAACTCAACAACGGTGTTGCCGATCTTGTATGGCAGGAATTTGAACTTCATGTTCATGCCAAACTTCGAGCCGAGTCGGAGCCGCTCGGACGTGCCCGACTGCACCATGTCGGAGCCATCGAAGAGCGCGTGTTTGCTCGGGTCGGCGAGCAGGTCGAAGATCGTTTCGGGCGAGGCGTTGATGCGCCTGGAGGCCGTGGCTTTCTGGGCCTCCATATCGAGTGTGCTGGTCGTGCTCATGTTTCTACAGTACGGCAGCGAGTGCAGCTTCGATCGTTGGGTGTTCGAAGGTGAAGTCCGACTCGTTTAACACGTGGGGGATGACTCGGGTGCTGTCGTACAACAACGCTTTCGCGCACTCCTTGCCGAGACGAAGCTCGACGGCTGGACGCGGGGTGGGGAGGAATGTCGGACGGCCGAGGGCCTTGCCGAGTGCTTTGGTGAACTCGGCGTTGGTCGATGGGTTCGGGCCGGCAAGGTTTACGGGGCCGGAGAGGTCGCCATCGATGATGTAGAGCATGGCGTTGACGTGATCGGTGATCGTGATCCAGCTCCAGTACTGCTTGCCGTTTCCGATCTTGCCGCCGATGCCCAACTTGAAGAACGGCAACTGTTCTTTGAGTGCCCCGCCTTCGGCGCTGAGGACGATGCCGGTGCGGATGAAGGCAGTGCGAATGCCAGCATCCACCGCTGGTTTTGCGGCGGCTTCCCATGCAACGGTGAGGTCGGCAAGAAAGCCGGTGCCTGGTGCGCTGTCTTCGGTCATCTTTTCGTCGCCACGGTCGCCGTAGATGCCCATGGCAGACCCGCAGACATAGACCGACGGCTTATTCGTCAGCTCGGCGAGGGCGTTCGAGAGCAGCGTCGTGCCGTCGATCCGGCTGTCGTAGATCTTTGCCTTCTGCTCGTCGCTCCACTTCTTCTCGCCGATGCCCTCGCCCGCAAGGTGCACGATTGCGTCGATGCCTTCGAGCCCGGCGGTGTCGATCGTCCCGGCATCGATGTCCCACACAATGTCGTTGGGTCCGGGGTTGCTGCGGACGACACGGACGACGTCATCGCCTCGCTCGGCAAGCGCCTTCCGTAGGGCAGTACCAATGAGACCTGATGAACCGGTGATTGCAACTCGCATACCCCGAACGTACGACACAAACCCCAACCAACGCAGGCTCGTATCGAACATTCACGTATCGCCTCAGCCCTGGCGGGCTTCCCCGAACTCGAGTTTCTCGCCAGGGGGCTCGAAACGTCGCGGGCGTAACGCTCGAGGGGACCAGTGGGGTCAGGCCTCAACAACTAACAGGCGACCAGTGGGGTCAGGCCTCAACAACAAACAACTGTCCGCAACTTTGTTGGAAACTCAACGGTTACCTCTGCGCTCCAGCTCGGCGGGTTCGTTGGGGCGATCCCTCACCAAACGCCGAAACCGTGAGAATTACGGCCTCTCTGGGGCAACTTGTTAGTTGTTGAGGCCTGACCCCAAGAGGAACTTGTTAGTTGTTGAGGCCTGACCCCAAAACTGTTCGACCAGCGAAAACGTGAGTTTGTGTTCGCGCCCAACAAGCGTCCGCGGATCTCGGTGGAAGTCCAAGTGAGAGGAGAGCGGAGGTATCGGCTCAGCCCTGGTGGGCTTCCCCGAACTCGAGTTTGCCGCTGACGCTTCAAACGTCGCCGAGAGAAAGCGCTCGAGGGGAGGGAGCGGAGCGGACGACCATGTCGGCGTCCGCGGATCTCGGTGGAAGTCCGAGCGAAAAACCGCGTTACAGCTTGTCGACGTTGGTTCCGTTGGCGACGACGTCTCGGCAGTCGAGGACGTACGACGCGTGTTCGGAGATGAGGTCGATGTCGATGTTGTCGTGGTCGACCAGCACGATGACCGCTTCGGCGTTCTCGAGCGCGCTCGTTGTCAGATCGATGTCGATGGCTCCTTGGGGAAGTGCCTGAGTGTCGATGTGGGAGTCGACGATCGAGACGTTGGCTCCAAGGTCGAGAAGTCGCTTGGCGACATCGACTGATGGGGATTCGCGTGCATCGCCGGTGTTGGCTTTGTACGACATGCCAACCAGAACCACGTCTGCACCGGCAAGAGACTCGCGTTCGGCAAGGCCCGCTTCGAGGCGACGAATGACGTAGTCGGGCATGTGGCTGTTGATGTCGTTCGCCAGCTCCACGAAACGGAAGGTCTCGCCAAGACGATCTTCAACCGCCCACGACAAGTACGACGGGTCCACTGGCAAGCAGTGTCCGCCGACGCCGGGGCCGGGCGTGAACTTCATGAACCCGAACGGTTTGGTCGACGCTGCGTCGACGACTTCCCAGATATCGACGTCGAGATCGTGGGCGAACATTGCGAGCTCGTTGATGAGCGCGATGTTGACATGTCGGAACGTGTTCTCGAGCAGTTTGGTCATTTCTGCTTCGCGGGTGGTGCGAACTGAAATGGTCTTGTCGACGCACTGATCGAAGAACCACTGCACGTCGGTAAGTGACTGTGGCCCGATTCCCGACACAACCTTTGGGGTGTTGACCAGGTTCCATACCGGGTTGCCAGGGTCGATTCGCTCGGGTGAGTAGCCGAGCGAGTAGTCAACGTCGGCAATCAGGCCGGTGGCGTGTTCGATCCGTGGAGCGACGAGTTCGTCGGTAGTTCCGGGGTAGGTCGTCGACTCGAGAATGACGGTGGCGCCACTTCGGAGGTGAGGGCACAACATGTCGATGGCCGACTCGATGAAACGAAGGTCGGGCTTGTCGTTTGTGAGTGGCGTTGGCACGGAGATGACTGCAATGTCAAAGCCAGACAGGTCGTCTGTCGAGCTAGTCGGGAAGTACGAGCCGTTCTCGATCGCATTCGCAAGAGCCTCGTGAGAGATGTCCTCGACGTGAGAAATTCCGCGGCGAAGGCCAGCGATCTTCCGCTCGTCGACGTCGAAACCAATGACGGTGAAGCCCACTTCGGCAGCACGAATGGCAACCGGGAGCCCGACATATCCTTGGCCGAAGACGACGACAGTATTTTGCTCGACATCACGCATGCCGATCTATCGGCACTGACCGGTCAGCCATGAGTCAAAAGGACTACATGCCTCTGACTTTTGACGCGGCCTGCCGCCCGTTTTTCAGGCTCGGCGGTGCCGGCGCGAGAGTGCCATCACGACAATCCCCGCAGCAATGAACCCGGCTCCGAGTGACACGATCCGATTTGGTTCGCTGCCGGTGAGGGGTAGCTGACCAGTCGTGCCTGGGGTGGCGCCAGGGTTGTTCGGGTCGTTCGGTGGAGTTTCGTTGATGATCGGAACATTGGGGTCGGGGTCGATGGTGACGACGCCGTCGTCGCTGACCTGAATCAGCACCCGCATGTCGAGGTCGCCACAGCGGGTGTGGACTTCGTACACACCCGGTGGAACATCGGGGAGTCGGACATTGGGGAACGTAAAGGTGCCGTTGAGTAGCGGATCGTCGCTTGCAATCGATTGAGTTACGGCAAGGATGCGACCGGGAACCGATTGTGACGCCGCAGGGTCTTGAGAGGTAGGGGCGAGGCCTGGCCAGTAGAGGACAACTTCCTCACCGCCGTTGCAGCCAATGCCGGAGAAGTCGGCGAATCCAGGGCGGTCGGGTGAGGTGGAGACGAAGAGTGCAGAGATTCCGCCGTACTGTGCGTCGACGGGTGAGATGGCTGCTCCAGGTATCCCCGTAGTGAGCGCGACGAGTCCCAGTAAGGCGGCGCCGAGAAAACGGCGAAGTAGAGCGAGGGAATGTCTCACCCTAAAGAATCGGACTTTCCGTCCATTTCGTGAGAGAAACCCCGCAAAACCTGGAGCGCGTCTCAACACTGATAGCTGCTAGCGATCGAGGCCAAACGTGAGGGTTTTGTCTCGGTCGAGGCCGGCTGCCCATCGGACTCCATCGGGGTGGGCCGACCACCCCAACGGTGGGTCGATGCGGGTGCCGTCGACGGCGAACACATGCCAGGAATAGCGGTCGGGTGACACCGTGGGCTGCGCGGCGAAGGTCATCGAGTACGTGTCTTCGAGTGCGAGCGTTCCGGCGAGTTGGAGATCGACGACGCGGAAACCGCCAGCGGGAATCGCGAAGACTAGGGAGTACACCGGACGGCCGAACTCGGTCTCGGCCTGGACCGGAGCGGGTATCCCATCGATCGTTGCAGTCGTGACAGGGAGCTCGGTGTAGATCGAGAGCAACATCCGGTTGGTGCCAGGATCGAGACCCTGATCGTTCGACGCAAGGATCGCGTCCGGCAATCCAGTGGAGGGGGCGCTGTTATCGAGAGTGATGGTCACGTCGTGTGTGACGCGGCTGTTCGACGGGTCGAGAGTGGTTGAGATCGACACGTCGCGCTGGAGGAACGAGTCGATCTTGTTCTGTCCGGCGTTCTGGTGGACGATCGACAGCAGATCGTGGTCGACCACCGGGAAGGCCCCATCAAGGCCGAGGCGTTCAGCGATCGACCCGTCGGTGTCGCTGGCGATCCAAAGCGAGATGCGTTGCTGCTCGGCAAGTGGTGCCATCTCGGTCGCGAAGGCAATGGGGTCGGGAGGTGTCTCGAGGATCGAGCTCAATACGCTGGTTGTGAGCTCGGAAAGCTCGGTCTCGCGTGATGCTTCGTCGTCTCCGAAGTCGATGTACTGGTCGACAAGAAGTTCGCGTGCAGCGTTCCCTCCTGTCAGAAGACGGTCGTCGGAGCGTTCGAGTGGTCCGCTGAACTGCAAGAGCTTCTGGATCACGAATGGATCGATCGACAGCACCGCATCGACGGTGTTCCCGGTTGCCTGTGCGAACAGGTCGGCGGCGACGGGCGCTACCGAGGGGAAGTCGGGGCTAATTGCGACGTCCTGAATATGGCGTTCGATTGCGAACCGGCCGTATCGATCGAGGTAATCGGCGTCAGCAATCAGCGTCGCTTCGGTCTCGGCAAGTAGCGCGTTGAGTTCCTTGGTTCGAAATTGCTCTTCGATCGTGATGCGGCCGTCGGTTGCGGAAATGAGCGCCCAGTTACCAATGAAACCGCCGGCTCCCCGTGCCTCGGCAGGGGTCGAGAACATGATGAGGAACTGTGCCGGTTCGTTGCGTCCGAGTAGATCGCCGCCAACACGCAGTGCTTCAGCGGTGACGCCGGCAACTCCTGACGCTGGGTTGAGCACTTCGAAGGCTCGATCGATCCTGGCGCCTACGGGAGGAATGAGCCAGGGGGAGTTTGTTTCCTCGATCCGTTCGGTCGCGCGCTCTAGCGTGGCAGCGAGAGCATCAACTGCGGGGGTGATTCGATCAACCTCGGCAAGGTCGACGACGCCGTCGACGATGACGGCATCCGGGTCGACTCGCTCGGTGGTGACGGCCGCTGCCCCCGTGAGTGCGCTGGCCTGTCCGCTTGCAACCTGGGCCGCACGAACATGCTGCCCGAGCACAGGCACCAGCCGAGCGGGAACCATCCACGGCCCCGAGACGATGCTGTTCGAACGATTCCACGCTTGGGTTGCGTTGTTGAATTGGGTGGTCGCCAGGTCGAGGCGACCCGAGCGGGCGAGCTCGGCGGCGTCTTGCGTCTGAGCGAGCCCACGAAGCATCGACGGTGCTGCTGCAGCGGAGACAACTGCGCTGAGGAGGAGAACTCCTGCGACTGTCCAGGCGATGTATCTCGTTCGCGTCTTGATTGTGCGTCGTCGGCGGCGGGATAGGGTCCGCCAGCCCGAGCGAAGGACGGGAACAGTCGCGAGAAGGGTGATGACTGCACTTGTGGCGAACGGGTCGTTCAGGTGGCCGCCGGTAAGGCGCCAAATCGGTCCAACGCCTTGGGTGAGCAATGCTGGCATGGCCAGGGTTGCGACAATCGCTCCGGCGAGGTGTGCACGTCGGCTCCGACGCAGTGACGCTGCCGCAATCGTCAGCGCCAGGAGCGCCGAGATCTGCGCAAGCAATGTCGCGGCGCTGATGGCGGCAAGCCCGGCGAGCACTGCCCAGGTCCATCGTCGAGAGCGAGAGGCCGCCCAAACGACAACACCGCCGAATGCTCCCCGGTAGACGGCATCGGCAAGCCCAATTCCTGCAGGTGAGGCTGAGGAGAGTAACGCACAGCCGAGTGCCGTTAGGCAGACGAGGACCATCAACAGATAGCGGCGGTCGGAACGGGCCCGGGCAGGGGAGTGCCGAGGTGTCGCGTCCAACAGATTGACGCTCGGAACAGCGTCGGATTGTGCTCGCAGGTCGATGGTCATCAGCCGAATTTCGGGTCGTGGGTCATTAGGCCTATCGGCCCCTGCGTGCGGGAGATAAGACCTAGGCCACAGAGCCCACGTGCGTAGGCAAAAGTACCTGGTTCGACCTCATCTTCGAGTTAGCCAGTCCGACAGAAGTGGTGATGGATAGCACTCACAATCGCGAGCGGAGCGGGCCTGGAAACCTCCGGGGTCTTCGGACCCCGGAGGCCACGTCCCCCCGACGGAGACGCGCTCGCGACATCACGATCAGTCTTCGCTTGATCGCGGACTGCTTGATCTGGTCGTTCTCGACGATCGTTGGCGCTGCGGCACTGGGGGCATCGCTAACCCATGGACTGCTCGCTGGCGCCGTCGCAGCGACGATCCAAGCCGTCTTCGGCGGGCTCACTGGTTTGTACCGTGGCCGGTGGCGAGTCGCGAGCTTCGACGAGGCGATAGCACTCACGGCGGTTGTGACTGCAGTTGCTGCCGTTCTTGCCGGTATCCGAGTTGCTGCCGCACAAGTCGATATCACGATCGCGGTGAGCGTTCTCACCCCGTTCGTCGCCCTGACGCTCATGGTTGCGTTGCGAGGGATACGTCGACACACGATCGAACGCCGTCGGTTGAACAGTCGTGCCGAGATCGATCGCCAACCGGTCGTTGTTTACGGAGCAGGCGACGGCGGAAGTCAACTCATCCGAGCCATGCTCGGCAACCGACACAGCACGTATCTTCCGGTTGCGATCATCGATGACGATCCGGCCAAGCGAAACCTTCGAGTTCATGGTGTCCCGGTTCGGGGCGGGCGTCGCCAACTGGTCGATGTCGCCCGCGAGATGGGGGCCTCGGTCGTCGTGTTTGCGATTCCATCAGCGGGGGCGAAGACCATCCGCACGGTTGCCTCCTTTGCCGAAGATGCCGGCCTTGATGTTCGAGTGCTGCCACCCACGCAGGAGATCGTCGACGGCACTGTGTCGCTGGCCGATCTGCGCGAGGTCTCCGAGGCCGACCTCTTGGGTCGTCGCGCTATCGATACCGACCTCGAAGCAATCGCGTCGTACCTCACCGATCAGACGGTGCTCGTAACTGGCGCTGGTGGTTCGATTGGTTCGGAGCTCTGCCGTCAGATCGCTCGGTTCTCGCCCGCGAACCTGGTCATGCTCGATCGTGACGAGTCGGCGTTGCACACAGTCCAGATGTCCCTCGAAGGCCGAGCTTTGCTCGATAGCCGCAACCTCGTTGTTGCCGATATTCGAGACGGATCTCGAATGAACGAGGTGTTTAACGAACACCGACCGCAGGTTGTCTTTCACGCTGCGGCGCTGAAGCACCTTCCGCTTCTTGAGATGTATGCCGAAGAAGGGTGGAAGACGAACGTTCTCGGTACGAACAACGTGTTGCGCGCCGCATCCCAGGTTGGTGTCACTCGCTTCGTGAACGTCTCAACCGACAAGGCAGCAAACCCGACGAGCGTGCTTGGCTACACCAAGCGTCTGGCTGAGCAGCTGACCTCGTGGTACGCCCACCGAAGCCGGGGAGAATGGGTCAGTGTCCGTTTCGGCAATGTACTCGGTTCCCGCGGATCGATGCTCCCGGCCTTCCGCAAGCAAGTGGAGAATGGCGGCCCGATCACGGTCACACATCCCGACGCAACCCGATACTTCATGACGCCACAAGAGGCATGTCAACTGGTGATCCAAGCAGGTGCAGTTGGCCATCGAGGTGAAGCTTTGGTGCTCGACATGGGTGAGCCAGTTCGAATTCTTGATGTCGCGAAGCGACTCGCTGCATCTGCTGCGACCCCGATCGACATCGAGTTCACGGGCCTTCGACCGGGCGAGAAGCTGCACGAAGAACTCATCAGCAACGGCGAACTCGATATCCGCCGTGCCCACCCGCTTATCTCGCATGTGTTGGTTCCGGCGCTGCGCCCAACGCAGCTGGGCCTTTTCGACGCCACGACAAACGCCTCGGCGAAGGCAACTCTCGAACGGCTCTGCGAAACCCCTGAGGCCCTGGTCGATCTCCGAGCCTGAGAGAGGCTAGCTATCCCCTCCCGGGCCCCGGTCAGACGCGAGAGAGCTAGATCATGTGTGTCTATGCGCGCGGCTTTTGGGGTCAGACCCCAAAGGTCGCGCGGCTTTTGGGGTCAGACCTAAAAGTCATCGCTAGCGCGTCCATGGGGTCAGACCCCCCGACGCGGAAGATCGAACAGGTGTGTCTATTCGCACGGACGAATGGTGTCGGCTGATGCCGCTGTGCGAGCGCACAGGCCGCCCATGAACACCTTGCGGCCGGGCTGGCGAGACCGAGCGCGTGCGTGGGGATTACCTCGCTGGGAGGCCTACGACCGTTTGGTTTGACGGGACGTCTTCGGTCACTACTGCGCCGGCGCCGACGGTTGCCCCGGCTCCGATGGTGATGCCGGGGAGGATGGTGGCTCCTGCGCCGATGAATGCTTGGTCCTCGATGATGACCGACCCGGTCACGGTGGCACCTGGGCAGATCGTGACGTAGTCGCCGACAATGCAGTCATGCGACACGCTCGCGCGGACGTTGACGTGGGTGTGTCGGCCGAGGGTGGCGTTCGTGGTGACCACACCGTGCTGAGCAACGACGACGCCGTCAGCGAACGTGTTGCCGGAGCCGATGGTGGCTGTCGGGTGCATGAGGGGCGTCGCTGGTCGATGGCCGAGCTCGGCGTCGATTGCCGACCGGATATCGGGGTACCCGACACCGAGGTGGACGTCGACGTCACGATCCGCCAGAACGTCTCGGCCACCGAGGTAACGCAATCCTGATCGTGCCAGGACGACTCGATCGGGTTGTCCATCGTCGATGAGGCCGAGAAGCGAAACTGATCCGGTGGTGCTGGCTACGGCCCGAACGATGTCGCCGAGCTCGCGCCCATGGCCTCCAGCTCCAAGCACGATGACGTGGCGGAGAGCCACAACGGTCGGTGGAGTTGGCACGATCGTGATGTCTGGAACATCAGGTCGTGGCTTGTCGAGCCGGTGAAGGGAGCGATCGGTCATGCTGCACGCTCAGTTATTGAATCAAAACCCGCATGCTCGTTGGCCGGTGTATCGACAAGATCGATTTGGGGTTCGTCTACCGCGTGTAGGACGAACGGGTCGTTTGCGTCATGCCCAGTCACACCGTCGCCGGAGAGAACCGTCGTTGCTGTTTTGGACAAGATGGTTGCGTAGGCACGAAGTGTTGGTGCATCGACCCAAGCCATGTCGTGATCGAATCGCTCGTCCCACGAAAGGGCGTTTCGCCCGTTGATCTGCGCCAGCCCAGTAAGCCCGGGAAGAACGTGAAGGCGACGACGTTGCTCGGCGGTGAGGCTCGATAGCTGAGACGGAAGCATCGGGCGCGGGCCGACGAGGCTCATTGAACCCTCGAGCACGTTCATGAGCTGTGGCAGTTCATCGAGCGACGTACGCCGCAGGATCCGACCAATCGCAGTGATGCGGTCAGGGTCGGGGATGATTGGGTTGTCGCCGTTCTTCATGGAGCGGAACTTGCGCATCGCGAAGGTGTCGCCATGGAGTCCGACGCGGTCGTGGGTGAACAAGATCGGCCTGCCAGAGGTGACGAGGACCAGCGCTGCGAGCACCACAAGGATCGGCGCCCATAACGGAGCCGTCAGCGCGACGAGCAACAGGTCGGCTGCTCGACGCAACCTGCTCTGGCGGCGGTTGATCATTCGCTCACCACATGGGCAGCGAGATCTGACAAGTCGATGTCTGTGTCGGATGTGATCGTTGAACGCATCCACTCGATCGTTTCGACAAGGCCTTCTTCAAAGTCAACCGGGTTGATGCTCGGAATCAGTGAGGCGAGCAACGATCCGTCAGCTTGAGAGTGCTTGACGTCGCCGACTCGGCTCTCGGTATGTTCGACGACGAGTGGAGCTTCGATGTGGTTGCCGATCATTTCGAGCACTTCGTTAAGCGAGATACGTGAGCCGAACGCGAGGTTTACCGGGTCAGCCGATGTCACCTGCTGCTCGAGCGCTTGCCGAAGCGTCGTGCAGACAGTTCGCACGTTCGTGAAGTCTCTCGACTGCGTGCCATCGCCGTGGACGGTGATCGGCGTGCCCCGCAATGCCGCATCGACAAAAGCTGGAATGACCGCGGCGTACACATGGCCAGCGGCCTGCAGGGGGCCGAAGACGTTGAAGAAACGGAACGCTAGCGTCGGCATGTCGAACGATGTGCCGTACGAGATCGCGTACGATTCGGCGGCCAGTTTCGAGGCGGCATAGGGGCTCATCGGCCGCGTAGTTGCCGACTCGCGTTTGGGAAGTTCGGGGTTCGCCCCGTACACCGATGACGAGGACGACATGGCCACGTAGCGGCCGCCAACGCGTCGAGCGGCTTCGAGTACATTCAGCGTTCCGGTGGCGTTGACCGTGTGGGTAGCCATTGGGTCGTCGAGCGATCGGGGCACCGACGAACGAGCCGCAAGGTGCATGACCGAGTCAGCATCTTCCACCAGTTCGGTGAGGAGATCCTGGTCGAGAATCGACCCGAGAATCAGGTCGGCGTCGAGGCCGTCAAGGTTTGACCGGAAGCCGGTCGAGAGGTCGTCGAGGATCGAGACCGCGTGCCCGTGATCGAGCAGATCGCGGGTCAGGTTGGCTCCGATGAATCCGGCGCCACCGGTGATCAAAACTCGCATATTTAGGGACTCCTGCAGGGAAGATTTCGTGCAGGTGCCTATCGGCCGTTTGGCCTAGAAAATCAAATAAAGCAGAAGCGAGATTTGATACTTCCAATGACTTGCCCGACTCGATTTCCTGCCACCCATGCGAGCTGTGGTCGCATCTCGGCTTGACCAACACGGACGGCGTTTATCGCAAGCCAGGCCCATGACTTCATGCCGGCGAATCGTCGGACTCGAACGCCCAGGCGTTCGTGGGCCCGGCGAGCGATTTCTGGTCGGTATTTTCCGTACAACAGCCCCTGGTGCCAGAGATCGATTGCTCGGTTTCGATATCGGTAGTGGATGACCGCATCGCTCAGCCGAACAATGGGGTGTCCAACGGCCTTTGCGCGAAGTGACCATTCGATGTCCTCGACAGAGCCGAGAGTTTCATCGAGTGGGCCGACGAGCTCCCAGGCTTCGCGGGTCACGCCCATGTTGCCGCCATGGACCAACGGAAAGAGTCCGTGGAAGGTGGCGGGTTGAGAGACGTCTCCTCGGCCAGCTTGTTGGCGTTCGGTATTGAGTTCGGCGGCGTCGAGGCGGCCCGTCACGATGTGGTGCGTATACAAGCCGGTGGTCATGATATCGACCCAGTTGGCTCCGATCAGGTCGTCGGCATCGCAGAACAAGAATCGGTCGGAGTTCGCAAGCATTACCCCAGCGTTGCGGGCATAGGCGACGCTTTGACCTGCGGTCGCCGACCCAACAACAACGTTGGGGCGGTCGGCGAGCTCGTCGAGAATGCGCGAGGTCTCGTCGGTTGAATTGTTGTCGACGAGTACCAGTTCGGCGCCGGTGAGATCGATCTGCGGAAGGATCCGATCGAGTTGGGCTTCGATGGTGTCTGCCACGTTGTAACACGGCATGACGATCGACGCCGTCGGCCTCATCTCACGTGACGAAGGGGAGTGCGGGAGAGATGTTGTGCTCATCGGGTCGCTCCTGCCCATGCGTTGCGTATCGATGCCTTGGCGAGGCCGATGCGAAGACCAGCAACATAAATCCACCGTGCTCGTTTTGCTGGCTGGGCGAGGTGTGGCACGTTGGCGACAAGCCACAGCCACGATCGCAAGGTGGCGCGCCGAGGTGGGTGTGTCGACAACCGTCGACGGAGTCGTGCGTTTGCTTCGCCCCAGCCCCTGGCTTGGATAAAGACTGAGCGCAGGCTGGATCGAAGCCGGTAGTTCACGACCGCATCAGATGCGAAATAGGTGTCGGCGCCGTGCTCGTGCAGGCGAAGCGAGAGTTCGGCGTCCTGGCCGCGCAGGTACGACTCGTCGAAGCCTCCAAGCGCGTCGAAGAGCGATCGGTGAATGCCGAGATTGCACGAACTCAATACGGGGAAGATTCCGTCGAAGAGCGGCAGTTCGTCGGCAGAGAGCGAGCTTCCGCGCGAGTCGATGACCCAGGCGGGATTCAGGCGGTCAAGGGCGAGACGTCCCCCAACCGCTTCGTGACGGTCGAGTGCATTGCCCATGGCGGCTACCCAACGCTGATCAACAACGTCGTCGGCGTCGCAGAAGGCAACGTGCTCGTTGGTGCTGGCTGCAACGCCAGCGTTGCGAGCGTGCCCGGCTCCGGGTGTTTCTGCGCAGTCGACAAGCGTGATTGTGACCGTTCCGTCGTCGCCGAGAGCCTTGCTTCGGGCTGACACGATGTCGCGGGTTGCATCGCGTGAACCGTTGTCGGCAACGATGATCTCTCCACCTCGCGGCCACGGCTGATCGGTGAGCGCGTCGAGCTGGTCAGCAATGGTGCCCGCGGCGTCGCGTGCTGCGATCACAACCGACAGCGCCTCGGTCATGTCCGTATGTCCCCCGCGTAGTTGGACACGGCGTCCTTCACGATGTCGACGAACGTGGACACGATCGTGTTCGTGTGTACCTCGGGTCGGGCGGCGTGGCGGCGGGCGGCCCGTTCGTACTTGCGATAGGCAACGGGGTCCTGGCAGAGCGTCTGTACTGCATCGACCCATCCGGCACGTCGAGACACGGTGAGGCCGCCAGGCCCAACAGATTCAGCCAGGCCGGGGAGGTCGGAAGCGATCACTGGAATGCCATTGCTCAATGCTTCAAGAATGGTGCGCGGTCGGTTGTCCATCTGGTGCGGAGCGAGGACGATCGCCGCATCGCGGAACACCTCAGATGGCGATGCCGTCCGCGGGCGGAAGGTCACGTTTGGGTGGCGGTGCAGAATCGCATCGACATGGCTCTTCTCGGCAGGAGTGAGCTTCCAGGACTCTTGCAGCACGAACTCGATAGTTCGGAATTGTGGTGCGAGGTCATCGACGACGTCGACCCCGTGCTCAACTCGAGGGTTGACGAGCAAGACACGCTCGCGAGTCGAGTTCACCGCGGCCGCGGCAACGTTGACGACGGACGGCACGAAGTGGGCATGCACGTTGTAGAGAGCTGCTGCGTCGGCGACAAGGCTGTGGCTGTTGCCGATGACCGAGGCGTGGACACCGTTCACCGGCTCGAGGTGGCGGAGCGCGGTTTTCTCGCGCAGGTACAGGATTGCCGGGATGCTGAGCTCGTTGCACGCTGACCGTATCTCTCGCCACGCAGGACGAGAAATGCTCGAGCCCACGACAACGTCTGGCTTGAACGAGATGGCGAGCTCGGGAAAGGCATTCTCAGGCGCTGGGGTCACCAACACGTCGCCGTCCTCGCGTTGGGGCGTTCGACCGGGGATCGAACGAAGCCGCTTCGCGGAGCCGCCGAGCAACGGGGTGTTTGCGAACCGAACCGAAGCATCCCAGAGCTGTTCGTGGAGGAACCTGGTGACGGTCGCGCCGACGGCGTTGTCGACGAGCATCATCGTCTCGGCGCCAAATGAACGCAGTTGTTCGTTTAGTTCACGTTGGCTTCGCCCCGAGCCGCCGTTGGTGGTCGACGAAACGAAGAGAATCCGCAAAGGACGCTGGCGCGAGGCCGCGACACGGGAGGATTCTGGCGTGCTCATGACCTTTCAATCGGTGGGCCATTCGAACTATTGAGCCAGATTGCCGGTATTAGAAGAGCTCGACGTCGCCGGGAGACCAGTCGAAGGTGTCGTCGGTGAGCGGATTGTGTAGCGGGCGCAGCGCCAGTGTTGGGCCCACTCGTGACGTCTTCAGCAGCCGCTTGATTCCGCTTGGGGCAATACACACATCCGCCTCGACGGCATCCATGGCGTTCTTGGCATGCGACCAAATCTGTTTGTTCGCAACGGTGCCTACCGTCTGGGCGAGCACGAGTTCTCGGACGTTTCCACGTTGACGAAGCCTTACGATCAGGCCACCGTTGGTGCTCGTGCGAACAAATCGATAGTCGACTGGGCCCGAGGCATACCGCCAACGAAGTGTGTCGATCGTGTGGTCGGTGCGAAGCCCAACAGCGTTGACTGCGTTGCTCGCGGCGTCCGCAGCGAGGTGCGGCTCGATCAAGCTCGTCAGTGCTTCCTCGATGCTGATCCCAAGGTCAGGGGTCGAGATTGACTGCTTCTGCGCAGCAGTTCGGCTTTGCGACAAGCGGTAGGCGACCTTCGGCGACGCGAATCCGAACGCCAGTGGGACTCCGCCGGCGTTCCTCCAACCCATCGTGAGATATCCGGCCAGACTCTTTTCATTCGGGGTGTTAAACACGAACCCACAGCCCTCTTCTTCGAGAAGTTCGAGGCCGGCAAGAGTGAGGGCCCGGAACAATCCTTGGCCTTGGGCTTCAGGCAGGGTTGCGGTGTCGACCGCTCGGGCGGCTGGCCAGGTCGTGCCGTCGGAGCGAGCAAAGCGCCACCGCATGAATGGTCGCACGGCCTTGATCTGCTCGCCGGAGGGAGCGTCCGAGTCGACTGCGACCAGGAGTAACGAGCGGCCGAACGCGTTGGTGAAGTGTTTCCAGCGAAAGAGTTCGGTGTCGAAGTCGGGCGATGTCCAGCCGAGTGCAGCTCCACAGACGGACACGATCTCGTCGAGGTCGGCGTTTGTCGCCGGACGAATGTCGTAGTTGGAGGGCGCACCGGTCATCGGGGGCGATCGTAGGTGATTCCTCAGCTTCGGACTAGGTCTGCCGACCTACGACTATGGTCAATCCCGCTCAGACATCAGCTACGACGGAGATCCCGCCATCTCGCCGAGTGGCGAAACGCCTGGCCTTCGTGCTCGACGATGTGCGGCCAAAGACGGTGGGTGATGTCGTTTTGGCGTATCACCGAGTGGGCGCAAGGACACCGAGCCCCGTCGACATGTCAGCGTCGATGTTCGAACGCCAGATGGCGCACCTTCGGGCGGCCCATGATGTCATGACCCTCGATGAACTCGATGCGTATCACCGCTTCGGCAAGCACAGCAGGCAGTTCGGCGTCGTTGTTACGTTCGACGATGGCACGGCTGATTTTGTGGATGTCGCGCTGCCAATTCTTGCGCGTTACGCAATCCCTGTCACGTTGTACCTGGCCACTGGGCCGGTCGATTCGCAGCGCAACTTTCCTGCGAACGGAGTCCCGGTTTCGTGGTCGGCGCTGCGCGACGCACTGAGCACAGGACTTGTCACCATTGGGGCTCATACACACACGCACCGCATGCTCGACCGTTGCTCGCTCGCTGAGGCAACGGCCGAGATCGATACGTGTATTGCTCGGATCGAAGATGAACTGGGAGTAACGCCAACGCATTTCGCCTACCCGAAGGCCGTGGCGTCTGATGAGCGAGGTCGCGGCGTCGATGCGTTAGTGCGTGATCGGTTCGATACGGCAGCGATCGCCGGCACCCGCACCAACGTGCGCGGCGCCACTGACCGATGGCGGCTTCACCGATCGCCGATTCAGAACGCCGACCTGTGGGAGGGGTTCCGTCGAAAGGTCGATGGAGGAATGCAGACCGAAGACGACGTTCGGCGAGTCATCAACTTGGTTCGCTATAGGGGGAAGACCGCATGACTGGAGCACCGAAAGTCCTGCATCTGACGACTACCGCGATCAGCCTCGATTGGCTACTCGCCCCGCAACTCGTTGCGTTCGAAGAAGCAGGGTTTGAGGTGCTCACGGCGTCTGCGCCCGGGCCCCATGTCGACGCGATTCGATCCCGCGGCATTGCCCATTTCCCTCTTCCATCCCTGTCGCGCAACATGGATCTACGACGCGACTGGGCTGCGTGTCGGGAGCTTCACGCACTGATCGCAACGCATCGCCCCGACATCGTGCACACCCACAACCCGAAGCCGGGAGTGCTCGGTCGCATTGCTGCCCGGCACATGCATGTACCGATCGTCGTGAACACGGTCCACGGCTTGTACGCGCAACCAACCGATCCATTGCGCCGACGATTGCCGGTCTTCGGAATCGAGCGGGCGGCAGCGATGTTCAGCGATGCCGAGCTTGTTCAGAATCCTGAGGATGTTGCGTTGCTCCGTTCACTTGGCGTACCAAGCGAACGAGTCCACCTGCTCGGTAACGGCATCGACCTCGCCCGATTCTCGCCAAACGCTGGCCGCTCTCGTATGGCGCGAGCGATTCGACACAAACTCGGTATAGCCCCATCGACGCCCGTCGTTGGCATGGTCGGACGCCTTGTTTGGGAAAAGGGTTATCGAGAGTTCTTCGGCGCCGTTCGCGCACTTCGAGCCGAACGCGATCAGGATTTCGCTGTCATTGTCGTCGGACCTGATGAGTTGGGTAAGGCCGGTGCAGTCGATCAGGCAGCGATCGATGACATGCGGGCGCACGGGGTGCACTTTCTTGGAAGTCGAAACGACGTTGAGGTGATTCTTTCTGCGCTCGATGTCTTCGTCTTGCCATCGCACCGCGAGGGATTCCCTCGGGCCGCAATGGAAGCCAGCGCCATGGGCGTGCCAGTTGTCGCCAGCGATATCCGAGGTTGTCGCCAGGTTGTCGCCCACGGCGAAACCGGGTTTCTCGTTCCCCCTCGCAATGAACTTGTCCTCGCTGGGGCGCTCAGTCGATTGCTACATGACCGTCCGCTGCGTCAGAAGCTGGGCGCTGCGGCACGTGCCCGAGCGCTTCGTGAATTCGATCAAGAGCGCGTGATTGCTCGGACGCTCGCGGTCTACCGCTCTCAGTTGGAGCTGCTCGGACGGGAACGTCCTCAGCCGGCCCGTTCGACACAGTCGCGATACAGCGACTCGATCGATTTGGTGGCCGATGCTGCGTCGAAGCGAGACGAGTTTCCGGCAGCAGCCTGACTCATCTGTTCTCGACGTTCGGGGTCAGCAGCAAGCGCAATCCACGCATCGGCGAGCGCCCGATAGTCGTCTAATTCGACAAGGAGTCCGTCTTCGCCGTGGGTAACTGCTTCGGGGATTCCGCCAGCCTTTGTTGCCACAACCGGGATGCCCAATGCGAAGGCTTCCATCATCGAGACGGGCTTGCCTTCGTGGCGTGACGACAGGGTGAAGATGTCGAAGGCGCTCATGATTTCCTTGGCGTCGTCGCGATAGCCCAGAACCTCGATGTGCGCATCGAGTCCTGCGGAAGAGACCATCGACCGGAAGTCATCTTCGCCAGGACCCTGCCCGATGACGAGGAAGTGGAGATCGGTGCGTTCGGCCAGGGCGTGCTGTGCAGCAGCGAAGAAAACGTCGTAGGCCTTCTCGGGACGGAAGTTTGCAACGATCCCGATCAGCGTGGTGGTGTCGGCGCGGTCGCCGAGCAGCCGAGCTCGGAACTCTGGACGAGCGGTTCGTGATGCAGCGAGCTCGGCGACGGGCACACCGTGGTCGAGCACCAGCGTCGAAAACGCGAGATTCGGACTCATCGAGTCGAGAACGTCCTTGGAGACTGCAATGCGGCCATGGTCGAGCGGTGCAGTGACCTTGTTGGCTAACCGGGTCAGGCGGTGATGGCGGGGCCAACGATTGTGCTCGGTGGTGACAACCGCGGTGTCCAACGCTCCCATCCTCACGAGGACACGAACGGCTGACGCCAAAATGGGGGAGTGGGCGTGGACCACATCGGGTGAGAGGTTCCGAAGCCGTTTTCGCAGCGCGAACGGCCAGAACCGGCCGCCGCCGATCAGAAGCGACGACCCGCCCGCTGCTTCGACACGCTCGACGAGGTGACGCTTGTGCTCGAGGAGTCGCAAAACGGTGTATTCGATGAGCGGGTCACCGGTTTGCAACTGGTTCACGATCAGTTGTTCTGCACCACCGGGGCCAAGCCCTTTGATGAGGTGCACCACGTGAAGTGGGCGGATTTGGGGCGAAGAGGTCGGTGAATTTGGCCCGTGGGGCGGATGGCTCATATGGCGTCGTCCATTTGGCTCACGAACGGTGGCGTATTGCCGATTGAACACCGAACCGGATCGCAGCGTGCGAGGTCGGTTGTATGAGGTGTGCAAAGGACCATGGAAAACCGTTCCATACGAGATGATCGAACCGATGAATCCTCGCATGCTTCGATGACCTATGGGTCGACCGAGGAAGTACTCGGCGCCTCGGTCCACGGGACCAACGGGCACCTCGAAGATCCACTAGGTCCAATGCGCAACGTCATGCGACGTTGGCGCCTCGTCGTGACGATCGCATTGATCGGTTCGATCTTGGGCTGGCTTTCGGGAGTTGTGGCTATCGAAGCTGACACTGCACCGATCGCCGTCGACCACTACCAGGCGCGTCACGTGCTTGTGCTCGACAGCAACGTTCCGGACACCCAAGCAATCCTCGGTGTTCGAAACTTGAACGTGCTCGCCAAGCGAATCACGATCGGTGAAGTACCCGAGAGTGTCGCGGAAGAAGTCGGCATGTCACCTGCGACTGTCGCTACCCGGATCCGAGTTCTTATCCGATCCGATAGCGAATCGCTTGACCTTGTCACCGTCGGCACGACCCCCGCTGAAGCCGAAATCTTGGCCGATGCGTTCGCAGCTGAGCTACTCACCTACCTCACCGATGAGGCCGAGCGTTTCTCGGCCGAGGCTGAAGCAAGCGCCGAGTCTCGCGTGGCTGACGCCGAGGCGAACCTGGCGGAAACCCGAGAGAAGCTTCGCCAAGCCGTCGAGGCCGAGGACGAACGCGCCATCACGCTCCTCGAGCAAGACGAGCAACAGTTCGTGAGCGCACGAATTATCGCGAATGCTGCCCTGCTCGATATTCGCGCTGACGGCATTCCGGTCGTTCCGCTGGAAACACTGCAGCGAGCCGACGGCAAAGCCAGCGTCATCTCGCAGAGTCGCTTTCACGAGCTCGTTGATAACGCCTCGATCGGCCAGAACATCGAGGTCCTGTTCGGAGACGAGTCCGAAACACAGTCGAACACTGGAGCCCTCGCTTCGGTAAGCAGTCGCCTACCGAACGGCATGGTTCCCCGGATCTTCGGCGGCACCATCCTGGGACTCTTCCTTGGTGTCATCGCCGCACTCATCCTCAACCGACTCGACAATCGAGTTCGCTCGAAGCGTCAGGTCGAATCGCTCCTTGATCTACCGGTCATCGCCGAGGTGCCGTCGCTCAATCGGGCCCAACGTCGGGCTGCAGAGATGCACTCCCGTGAGAACCCGCGCAGCCGTTTCGCGGAACAATACCGAGCGCTTGCCTCGACCCTTGGCTATGCCCGTCGGGCCCGTCGTTCGCGCGGACAAGTCGTGTTGGTGACGTCTCCCGGACCCTCAGAAGGCAAGACAACCACCGTGGCGAACCTCGGTGCGATGTTGGCTGAGTCTGGCCAGTCGGTTCTGTTGATGAACTGCGATTTCCGTCGTCCCCGTCTTCACCTGTTGACCGGTTCGGAGTATCAGCCAATGGATCTGAACAAGACCCAGATCCCTGAGGTTGAGCTCATCTCGAACGTCGTCGATAGCAGCGATGCGCTTCCCACCGAGGTGATTGCCGCACAGCGTTCGGTGATCAGGAAGGCGATGCGCCTGTACGACCTGATCCTTATCGATACCGCCCCGTTGCTAGCAACGAACGACGCAGTGGACCTGCTCGATCTTGTCGATGACGTCGTGCTCGTGATGCGCGCTGGAAAGACGACGATGCACGCAGCTGATCGCGCCGCTGAGGTACTCGACCGACGTCGGGCCCACGTCCTCGGCATCGCTATCACCGATGTCGATGCTCGCCATTCGGCCGACTATTACTACTACGGCGGTTACTACGACGATCCTTCTACGCAAGGACTCCGCCTTCGCGACCGGCTCCGTCGCAACGACGCCGAGATCGATCTCGTCGCCGAAGAAACCGGTACTGCCCGCCGCCGAGCTGGCTCAACAACCCCGCGCGAGAACTCTCGCACATAGCAATGCCCCGCGAGACCGTGCATCCCCACCCTGAGGAGACGAGGGTTATCCCCCGACCAAGTCAGCGTCGGGGTCACCGCCGACCCTCGCCCAACGGAACGCTCGACCTCCGCGATCATCCACGGTCGAGTCTGCAATCGCCGTCCGCGGATGGGCTCGGTTCAGCGTTGCTCGAAAAGAAGTCGGACCGTCGGGAGTCCGGGTTTCAAGCAACGTTCCTGACGCTCGGTGCGGTGACTTCACTTGGTGCTGGCATTGCCTACGGCATGTTGGGGCTAAGCGGACGTGCTGACTCGACCGCCGGTCTCATCGTTGCGCCGGTGCTCGCGATCGTTGCGGTCCTGATGATCAACAAGTGGATACGTTCGAGTCTCGGGCCGTCACTCGCTGCGCTTTTCGTCGCTGGTTTTGGTGTGCGCATGGCGGCGTCTGTGCCGCGCTTTCTGGGCGGCGCGGACTCTCCGATCTATCAGCGTGAAGGCGTCCGCATAGCGGATGAACTGCGCTTGCTGAACTTTGGTGTCGAGACCGGAAGAAGCGTTCCGGGTACTGGCACGATTCGATATCTGAGCGGTGTTGTCAACGTGTTCACTGGTTCGACGTACATCGCAACCTTTCTGTTGTTTGCCACCGTGGCCTTCGTCGGCCAGTGCTTCTTTCTTCGGGCGATGCGCCCAGCGATGAACGACAAGCAGTTCAGGCTTCTGTGCCTGGCCGTCATGCTCTCGCCGACGCTCGCCTTTTGGCCGTCCTCGATCGGTAAGGAAAGCTTGTCGCTCCTCGGCATTGGCCTTGGTGCCTTCGGTGCGTCCTTGCTCTATGACCGTCGTTGGCGAGGCGTTCCGTACGTGCTCTTCGGAGCGTTTGCTGTTGGCATGGTCCGGCCTCACGTTGCTCTCATTCTTCTCGTTGGTCTGTCGGTCGGTCTGATGGCCCGCCAAGCACACACCCGCGGTCGCATGCTTACGCATCTCACGCTTCTGCTGATCGTCATCGTCGGAGCGATGGCGATGGCTGGAGCCTCCGCCGATCTATTCGGCCTCGACAGCTTTGACGGCGTCTCGGATGTGAATGCTGCGCTCGACTTTGCTCAAGAACGAACGTCGCAGGACGCGGCGCAGTTTGTCGCTGCTCGTGTGGTGAGCCCGCTCGACTATCCGTGGGCCTTCGTCACGGTGCTATTTCGTCCGTTTCCGTGGGAAGCAACGAACCCTGCGGCGATGATCAGCGCCCTTGAGAGCGCAGCATTGCTCACGACTTTGTTGGTTGCGGTGCCCGGGCTCTTTCGACAGGCCCAGCACGTGGTGCAGCGCGGGCAGCTGTTGTATTCGTTTGCCTTCACCACCGTGTTCGTCTACTTGTTCTCGGCGATTGGAAACTTCGGCATCTTGAGTCGACAACGGGCACAGGTCATTCCGTTTCTGTTGGTTTTCTTGGCGTTCGGCCTCGGAGTCGAGAAGCGTCGGGTCGGGCGGTCGCAATGAAGCTCCAACGTCGCCCTGACGCGTGTTGGGGCAAACTCTCCCAGCCGCAGAACGACGCCGGTGAAGAATCGAATGTGGTTCTTTGGTCGCCAGTTGAGCGACGCTTGCACATCCTCAATGCAACGGCGGCAGCGGTCTGGGGGCAGCTCAAAACACCGACGACGATCGACGACCTGATCGATGCGATCACCGCTCGCTTTCGAGCTCGTCGGCCCATCGTTGCTCGCGATGTGAAGGTTCTGCTCGAACGTTTGCAAACCGCCGAGCTTGTGTGCTCGTCAGATGTTGCTGCGCAGTTCCCGCCAGTAGCTCCAATCGCTGACTACGAACGCCCTGCGGATCGTTATCCGAACCATGTTGGCCCGACCACGATCGGCCCGCTTTGTGTGTTGGGTTGTCCGATGCTGATCGACGCCGACGACCGGACGCTCTTCCAGTCGCTGTCGAGCATCCTGGCTCCCCTGCGCGACCAGACGATCGATCTCACGACAGGGTCAGTGATTCATCTCGCGGCCCGTTCGACTGACGCTGGGTTCGACATTGAGCGAAACGGCACGCGCATGATGGCGGTTCCTTCTCGTGAGTTCGCACTTCGATCGCTCTTGGCCGAGGTCAACGCCGCGCCGCTTGCGGTCCAACGCTCGAACGTTGTGCTTCATGCCGCTGGGGCGGCTTTCGGTGGGTCACATGCTGACGATTCGCTCGTGGTGTTTCCGGGAGTAAGCGACTCGGGGAAGTCGACCTTGGTGGCCCAGCTGATCACGCGCGGCCATAGCTATCTCACGGACGAAGCTGTCGCAATAGATGTGAATTCGCTTGAGGCGCAGACGTTTCACAAGGCCATCTGCGTTGAGCCGATGGGCCAAACCGTGTTAGGTGAGCTCGATTATGCGGCTTCGCAGCCATTGATCTCATCGACATGGGACGTCGATCCGCGCCGGGTCGGTCTTGGCCGGTTGGCCGGGGCCGGACGAGTTTCTGCCTTGGTGTTCCCGACGTACCTCCCTGGGGAAGATACGCAGCTCACTCCACTCGAACCACTCGAGACGCTGCAGCGTCTGATCGCAAACGCGTTCGACTTCGGCACGGTGGGGCAGCCTGCGTTTGCTGCGCTAGTGAGGCTGGCGAACACGACGCGGGCATATTCGCTGGTGCACGGCGGTGACGGGTCGCAGCTGACGGTCCTCGAGAACATGTTCGGGCGCCCACTCACCCACGCTGCATAAGCGTTCGGCCGGGCGGCTTAGTCCCTGATCGCTCGACGGTCGACCTGCTGGCCAACAGCGATCTCGGCCTTGGCAAGCTCGCGTTCGATCGAGGCTTTGCGCGCCCGCTTTGTTTGGTACTGGTTCTCGTCGGCTGCTCGCAGGAGAGCGCTTCGGCTTTCGATTTCCTCGTTTGCAAAGGCGATGCCGCACGAGATCGACCGGGGAGGGCCGGACCCGGCAGATCGGGCGAAGAGTCGTTCGATCATGTCGGAGACTTCGTGGGCGGTGAGGAGCGCTCCGCCGTCGATCACCATGCAGAACTCATCGCCGCCGATTCGACAGACCGTCGTACGTTCGGGGTCGCGGATCGCTCCGCGAAGTGCTGCGGCTGCATCGGTGAGAAGCCGGTCGCCCGCCTGATGTCCGAGGGTGTCGTTGACGATCTTGAGTCCGTCGACGTCGCACATGATGAGTGCAGTGTCGACTCGTTCAAGTGCCGGACGTTCGAAGATCGCGTCAAGCACCCGGTAGAGCTCGTGACGGTTCGCAAGCCCAGTGAGCTGGTCGCGCAGGGCCATTCGCTCGATTTCGGCCCAATGCGATGTGCTCGTTGCGGCAATCGCCATCTCGCTCGCAATGTGGCGAAGAACGCTGATGTCGTGTTCGTCGAAGGCGGGTTCGTCTCGACGTCGAGACGCAACGATCACGCCCCAGGCGTCATCTCCGGTCAGCACCGGGATGGCTACATCGTGGCTCAGCACGGGGCCTTCATCATCGTCGTCGTCGACGGCATCATCGCCGCCGAGTTTGGTGATCGTTATCCCGGCGCGTAGCTCGGCTTGGACCGAGAACTCGGCGAGCTCATCGAGGCGGCCGGGCGGCAAGTCGAGGTGTTGCCCATCGGTTGCTCGGGCAACAGGGTCGCGTTCGAGTTGGGTTTCCGTGAGCTGAAGCACAAGAACCTCAGCAGCTTCGATGGTGCGCTGCGCGGTCTCGGCAAACAGCGTCATGAGCTGTGTGGTTTGTCCTGCAGCCACGACGGCCGTACGGATCGTTGTCGCCGTTTTGGTGCCGTCGATCGGGGTGTCTTCTGGAGTGGTGGCCTCGAGCAGGTCGAGCACGGCAGCCGATGGAATTGGAGGGGCGCCGATGTCGTTCAGGTCGCAACGGATCAACGCGTCGCAAAGCGCAGGGTCGAGTGCGCCTCCACGGTTGCGTCGCACGCGTCGAAGCGCGTGGTCCCAGGTGGGAACGAAGCCAGCGGCTGGGTTGCCAACGAGCGCGTCAACAACCGCGACTGCGCGGGCGGCAACGGGCAGCTCGACGGGGGAGGAGTCCCATCGTTCGCGTCGAACTTCGATTGCATGGGACACGTTTCGGAGGCCGGGGAGGCGGCCGACCATCGTTGCGCCAAGGAGTGTTCGGGTTGGTTCGTGAGCTGCTTCGGGGTCGGCAGGTCGGCTGACCGTGAGATCAACGTCGGCGAGGGCAGCCGTCGCCACAGCTTCGATGATGGTCTCGTTTGCATGGTCGGTCTGCTCGCGCAGCAGGCGGTCGGTAACGATTGCTCGGAGCGCCGCACGGTGAGCTACCGCCGGGTCATAGAGCTCGACAACGCGTACGAGCGCGACGACCGCGCCAACAGCAGCGTCGGTGAGGCCACGAGTGGCGGGGGGAGAGTCGTCGGAGTTCATCAACATGGGGTGGCTTCAGTGTGCCACGACAAAATACCGGCGACCTAAGCCAGATCGTCACGTAACTCGCCGAATCTTGGCCGGAAAGAAGCGGAGCGTGGTTGTGTCAGCATCGTGAAGGAGCGTTTGCGGGAGTCGCTAGCCTGCAGTTCATGAGCACGCGAAAGCTGATCCTTACCTCATTGCTCCTTGGCGTCGTGATCCTTGTCGCTTTTGCCCTGCAGGTAGTACTCGCCCGCTAGCTGATCTGGATAGAGTCGATCCAGCCACGAGGAGGCTTGCATTATGTCCAACCCCGAAGGTTCTGAGTCATCACACTTTGATGTGGTGGTCATTGGTGGAGGTCCCGGCGGATACGCCGCTGCTCTCTACGGTGCCGCCGCAGGACTGAACATTGCGCTCATCGAGAAGGGCAAGCTCGGCGGAACATGTCTCAACGTCGGGTGTATTCCGGCAAAGGAACTTCTTGAGACAGCAGCCGTCTTCCGCACGGTGCAACACGCATCGCTCTTCGGTGTGAATGCCGGATCCGACGGTCCAACCGTCGACTTCAGCGTGACGCAAACTCGTAAGCAAGGGGTCATCGACACCCTCGTGAGCGGGCTCACCGGGTTGCTCAAGCACCGCAAGGTCACCGTCTTTGACGGCATTGGTCAGGTGACCTCGACCGGCGCGACCAAGGCAGTCAGCATCAGCGGCGGTCGCTCGGATGCAACGACGATCACCAGCGACAACCTCATCATCGCTGCCGGATCGGTTCCTCGGACTATCCCCGGCTTCGATGTCGATGGCACCTCGATCGTGACGTCCGACGAGCTCCTCAGCATTCAAGAACTTCCTGCCCGCGCAGCCGTCATCGGCGGCGGGGCAATCGGCATCGAATTTGCCTCGATGATGTGCGACCTCGGAACCAAGGTGACGGTTCTCGAAGCCATGCCAAAGATCATTCCCGGTGTCGATCCTGACGCTGCGAAGATCGTCGAGCGCTCGCTCAAGAAGCGTGGCGTTGACATTCGCACTGGCGTCATGGTGTCCGGTCACGCCGATGTCGACGGAGCCAAGCGCGTGTCGTTCGGAGACGATCAGCACGTCGATGTGGACATGATCGTCTTGTCGATTGGCCGGCGTCCGTTTGCCGACCTCCTCGGGCTTGACGCAGTTGGCGTTCCGGTCGATGAGCGTGGCTTCATCCCCGTCGATGACGCGTGCCGCACCTCGGTGCCAGGCGTTTGGGCCGTCGGCGACATCATCGCAACCGCACAGCTTGCACACGTCGGGTTTGCCGAAGGCATGGTCGCGATCCGCGGCATCCTCGGTGAAGACCCACGCCCTGTCGATTACCTGAACGTGCCGTGGTGCATCTACTGCCATCCAGAAGTTGCGTTCGCCGGACACACGGAAGACTCCGCCAAGGAGGCGGGTTTCGACGTTGTGACGTCAACCCACAAGTTCACCGGAAATGGTCGAGCAATGATCGTTGGCGAGACCGACGGTCTCGTAAAGGTCATTGCCGAAAAGACTGCCGATGGCCGTGCTGGTCGCATGCTCGGTGTGCACATGGTTGGCCCGTGGGTCACCGAACAACTTGGCCAGGGATACATGGCTATTAACTGGGAAGCAACGGTCGACGAGGTCGCTGCGTTCATCCAGCCTCACCCAACAATGAGCGAACTCTTCGGCGAGACGGTCATGGCACTGACCGGCCGCGCACTTCACGGCTAAGTTCGTCAGCACGTAAGCAACACCGATCTGCCGCTAGTCAGCTAGCACCCCCTCCAACTACATCTCAATATCGAAGGAACATGCAATGAGCGATATCACTCTTCCGCTGCTTGGCGAGTCGGTGACTGAAGGAACGATTACGCGTTGGTTTAAGCAGGTGGGTGACACCGTTGCTGAGGATGAGGCGTTGTTTGAGGTGTCGACGGACAAGGTCGATTCTGAGGTGCCGTC
>CAKZVC010000012.1 GCA_937922235.1 uncultured Acidimicrobiales bacterium
GGCCACTTTCGTGGCCGGCACTCCCCTCACTCCACGCTTCACGAGGAAGCGCCACGAGCTATTTGATTGGGTTTACAGTCCGAAGACACCCGTCTCACAGTTGACCCGAGTCTCTACGAGACCACCTGGATCGGTGAGCGTGCAGCCGTCGGTCTGAGATCCGCCATTCATGATGTCCTTCCAAGCGCCGCCGCGAAGTACATCGTCACCTTCGTCACCGAAGAGTTGGTCACGGCCGAGGTTGCCGAACAAGGTGTCAGCGAACTTGCCACCACGAATGATGTCGTTGCCGTTGCCACCGCTGATGCGGTCCTTACCGTTCTGGCCCTGAAGGACGTCAGCGCCGTCGCCACCCTGGATGCGGTCGTTGCCGTTGCCACCGTTGATGGTGTCAACACCAGCGCCGCCGATCAGGAGGTCGTTGCCAGCGCCACCGGTAACGGTGTCGTTACCAGCGCCTGCGAATACCTTGTCGAAGCCGTCGCCAGCGTTGATCGTGTCGTCACCCTGAAGGGCGCAGATTACGTCGTTGCCACCAAGCGAGTTGATGACGTCGTTGCCAGCGGTGCCACGGATGACATCGTCACCTTCGGTTGGCATTTCGCCTTCAGCCATGTTGACCGTTACCTCAAGGTTGTTGCAGAGGATGACTGGTTCTGGCTCTGGCTCTGGTTCTGGCTCAGGGGTAACCGGAGTCATGTCAGGAGCTGCGCCAAGCGTTGCGAGAAGCTCAGTCTTGGTGCTGGTCTCACATGCCTCGCTAGCGTCGTCCTTGGAAATGGTGACCGTCTGGTTGATACCAGCAACGTCACAGCGGGTGAAGGTTCCGTCTGGCCACATGACCTCAACTGGGGCGATCTCGCCCTGGGTTCCAAGACCGAAGTGAAGTTCCTTCATGTCCTGACCCTGGTGGAAACGGTGACCCGTCTCACGAACCTGCCACTTGTCGGTGCCAACGAAGACCTGAGCGCCAACAACGTCTGGGTTTGAGCCATCGAGCTCGACCTTGAGCCAGTTGTTGGTGCCACCCTCGTTCAAGAAGATGTGATCCTCAGCAAGGCCGCCAACCATGGCAACCTCGTTGTCGTGACCGCCACCTACGTAGGTGTCGACCCAACCGTCGTTGTTGAAGTCAGCGTTGACAACAACAACAGCAGTCTCTGCTGCGGTTGCAGGAACCAGGCTTGAAGCAGCAATAGTGAAGCTGCCAGCGCCGTTGTTCAGAAGAACGATGTTCCGGTCCTGGCCGTTCTCGGCCATGGTGCAGCCGCCGAAGATGTCGAGGTCACCGTCGTTGTCGAAGTCAGCAAGCGAAACTGCACGGCAGTTGTCTGCAAGCAAGTCGCTGGACACGTCAACAAGGTTGTCGATGGTGTCGTTGCCGTTCACGGTTACTTGGCCGATACCGATGGCGAGCTCACCAAGAAGATCGGGGTTGCCGTCGCCCGGAGGCACTGGGTTCCCGTCTGCATCGTCTGGGTTCTCTTCGGCGTCGGTCGCAAGGAAGTCGTCCTGACGTGCCGCAACCCACTCAGGCTTGAGGTCGCCGTCGAGATCGCCAAGCGCAATGTCACGCATGTTCGTTGCGTTGTCATCGATACCGACGGTCTGGGTTACAGCGTTCGTCGCAGCAACAAGGCCGGTCTCACCGGTGCGGATGGTGTCGACACCAAACGCGAAACCGTTCGAGGTAACGATCACGTTTGGCTCGCCTGGGCCAGTGGTGGTCACCTGGGCGAAACGGATGTTTCCATCGGACAGAACGTTGTTCGTGTCATCAACCTTCGTGAAGGCGCCAGCACCGTTGTTCAAGTACAGCTCCGAAGGAGCAGCAGAGCTGTTCGGAATTGGGTTGTCATCGGCGTCGAGCTCGAGGCGCTGCAAGTTCGCAACAAGTGCGTCCATGTCGCCGTCGTTGTCGATGTCGACCATCATGACCTGACGGCCACGACCCTCGAAGTCTGCAAGGCCAGTGGCCTCGTTCGGAGCGCTCAGCACACCGCCGGTGTTGATGCGAACGCGAGTGTTGTGATCGCGGCCCATGGCCTCGATCAGATCGTCGTCGCCGTCACCATCGATGTCGGTGAAGGTCACGCCGTGCGTGTCGCTCAGGCCTGCAGCAGCAGCCTCGAGCTGGTTGAATACCGGAGCACCACCGACGAAGTCGATGAGTGCTTCCGAGCGGTTGGCATGGTTGTTGACCCAAAGGTCAGTGGCAACCCCACCAAGATCGTTTGTGACACCCGCACCCCAGCCTGCGCTGTTGTTGAGTGCACCTTCAGCGCCAAGATCAGAAGGAACAGAGATCGTCTCGAATCCGTTCCACCCACCTTGGGCCGCCGCCGTAGTTGTTGCAGCTGGTGCAGCGACTGTCGCTGCTACCAGACTCATTCCCAGGAGGGAATGCTTCCACTTGCTTCGCATGAATAACCCCAATCAGTTATGTCGTGTGTTCAATGAATGTAGATTTCACTGGCTTCCGCCCGCATGGGCAGTGTGGCTCACTTTTCTTGGCGATGTAGGTCAACGAGGCTCAACAATTGGGGTTTCGTTCTCCTTTACTGTGAAAGGCGTACACAGGGAGTTCACCAGCACACGCTCGGTGTGATTTTCGGTATACCTCAGCAAGTTCACAGAACGGGCTGAACCACCGGTGGCGACGTATGCGAACATGTTGTTCGTGTCGGCACCAACCACGACACCGGCGGCAACGCCAGGCCAACCGGCCAGGAGACCCCCTAACCCGATGAACAGCCTCATCACCAAGATGCGCGGCATGGACCGTCAGAAGTTCGAGTCGCTGTTTACCAGCACCGCGTTTCTGCTTACCAATGGTCTGCTCTTCGTCAACATGTTTTTGCTGTTCAACGGTCTTGGCGACGATGGCCGCGGCGCAGTGGCTGCCGCGTACGGAAACACCGTCGTCATCGGCTGGGCATTCCAGATCGGCGTGCCAACCGCTGCGGGCTACTTCGCCAAGGACATCGACAACCGTCGCATCTCTATGTCGGCTTGGGCAATGACGCTCTTTGGGGCTATCCCCGTTGCGCTCCTTATGATCCCGTTCTTTTGGTGGCAGCTGAGCGGCCCTTCGTTTACCGAAGGCGGCGACTCTCTCCAGAAGTGGTACATCGCCTTTATCGTCCTCCAGCTCTTCAACGGACCTTTCCTGTCCGCTATCTACTGGCTTCGCGGGTCCGGCGATCTCTTTCGCTTCAACGCCCTCCTCGCGCTGCCACAGGTACTCATCACGCTCGGGTACCTCGGCTTGTTCGTTACCGGCACAATGACCGTCAGCCGAGCGCTTGCGTCGACCTTCATCGCGTTGGCTATTGGTTGGATCGTCGGACTGACGTCGACCGGCTCGTGGCCTGGCCGAGGATTTTCCCGAGAGATCTTCGACGAAGTACGCGCCTACAGCTTGAAGGCCTGGGTCGGCAACCTGTCGTTCTTCGTCAGCCTTCGCATTGACCAACTTCTTCTCGTTGCGTTCGTCCCGCTCGGCGAGCTCGGGGTTTACGCAGGAGCAGCTGCGATCTCGACCGTTTCTGGGCCAATCGCTCGGGGCTGGGCACAGTCCCTTCTGCCGTTTGTCCGCAAAGCAACGTCCGACGACGAACGGCTCTGGCGAATCACCTCAGCAACTCGCCAAGTGGGCGTGCTCAGCTTCCTCATTCTCGGAGCAGTCGCTGCGACAAGCTGGTTCATCATTCCGTTCCTGCTTGGCGACAGGGTCGACACCGATGCGCTCATCAGGCTGCTGCTAATCCTGCTCCCTGGTGCGTGGGCCACCGACGTAACCCAGGTGCTGACGGTCGCGTTGACTTCGTTCAACCGACCGGGCGAAGCCTCAAAGTCACAGGTGGCCGCTGGCATCGCCACCGCGATTGGCCTCATTGCTCTGCTCAGTCCATACGGCGTCACGGGCGCGGCCATCACCACCACCATCTCCTACTGGGTCGGCCTCATCGTGACCTACTATTACTGGCGCCGCCTGAAGGGCCAGGTCCAGCGGGGCGAAGTCACCGGACACACCGAACGCCTTGACGACGACCCTCAAGATGCAGTCGTAGATTCTCACGATGGTCTCCATCGAGACGAGGAAACTGTCTGATGGATCTGCATCGCGACGTCCCTCGCAACATGGCCAAACCTGCCTGGCTCGGCCTCATCATTCTGTCGGTCCTGGTCGCCTCGATGTCGGCCCTCTGGGTTGGACTGCAACAGGACGCTGGTGAAACCTCGACCACGTATCTGTTTGGGCGTCGCATCGGTTATATGAACCGGCCGTTACCCGTGCTCGACGATCACCTGAACGAGATCGTCAACTCGGTTGAGTTCCCGATCGTCTTCGTGCGCATCCAAGAACGCCTCCTGCTCGACGAAGACGCCTACGACCTGTCGATTGGCGTTGTTGAAGACACCCAGTCGCTCGTCCAAATCGAGGTACGCACCGACCGGTCTGGAGACGCCGACCGCATTGCACGAATCGTCGCCGAAGAGATGACCAAGTTCGTCCTCGACAACCAAGACCTCTCGATCCAAACCGAGATCGAAGAGCTCTCCGACGAGATCACCCGTCTTCAATCAGAGCAGAGCCGACTGATCGCCACCTCCGGCGGAGTGCCGCCCACGGCAACTCGCAACCGTCTCGAACAAACGCTCGCCGGTTTGCTCGCCGCTGATGAGACCGAAGTAGTCGGCACGCTCGAAGGGCAGATCCGCCAACAGCTCATCGACATTGCGCCAGCTGCAAACGAATACCGCCGCAATGCGGTCCAGATAGGAAACCTGCGCGCCCAACAAAACACGGCGATCGTCCAACGAACCGACCTGCTCGCATCGAAAGACGCGATCAACCAGGAGTGGTATCGCTCGATCACACCGGTTGAACGCACCTCGAACGTGCCCGTCGCAATCGCCATGGCCTTTGCGGCAGGCGTGCCCGCGGCCATCGTTTCGGCCCTCCTCGTGGCACTCATGCTGAACGTCCGACTCCGGCGATACGACACTGCACTTGCCGGGGCCTAGCCCCCACGGCTCCGATCGGACGCCGAACACCATCACAGGTAACCTCGACTGACTATGGCGACCCCCCTTCCCCTTCGACGACTAGCGGCCGCGCTTGCGTTCACCCTCGTGGCCGTGGGCTGCACTGGCAGGTCCGAGCCAGCAGCGTCGACCACCACCCAAGCCGACACTCCCAACACCACCGACAGCGTCGAATCTGCCGAGACCACCGATGGCACCGTTCGCTCCGCGGTGACTCCAGAACCGCCAAACGAACCCGAACCACTGTCGAACGTGTTCACCAAGCTCACCGAGCCTGGCGTCGGTGGCCGCATTACCTCCATCGCATTCGACCCCACCGACCCCGACCGCCTCTTCGTTGGCGGCGACATGCTCGGCATTGCGGTCACGAACGACTTCGGCGACACCTGGGAATCGACCACCGGCCTCGCCTCGTGGGAAATCGGTGACATCACCACCACACCATCAGCCGACGGCCGAATCTGGACCGGAAGCCTGTCGGGGCCCCAAGCCTCGTCCGACGGCATTGCGTGGCAGCTAAGCCGCAACGGCATGCCCGCGCTGTCCGACTCGACGTACACCCTCGCCACCGAAGCCGTCCTTATCGACCCGACCAACAACAGCCGCCTCCTTGCCTTCAACGGCAACCAACGAAACTGGGACGCCCCAGGAGCAGTAAAGGACGGCAGCTGGACCGGGGACGGCTCGGTCTGGGTCTCCGAAGACAGCGGCAATACCTGGGCCCGGCTCAGCCAAGTCGCCCCCGGCGGCAACATCCGTGCTGCAGCCTTTAACGCCGACGGCACCGAGCTCTACGCAGCAGTCGCGAACCGCGGCGTGTTCCACTCGACCGACAACGGGGCCAGCTGGACGAACATTGGCACCGGGCTTCCCCACGGCAACCCCTACGACATCACCACGCACCCCACCGACCCAAAGACTGCCTGGGTCTCAATGGGCGACGGCCCTGAGGTCGACGGGCGCATCGTCGCCGGCGGCATATGGAAGACCGCCGACGGCGGCGCCAATTGGACCGACGCCAACAACGGCCTCTCGATCGTCTCCAATGCTGACCGACAGAACACCGGCAGCTTCCACCAGATCGTCGTCGCACCATCCAACGCCGACCGCCTCTACACCTCGAACGTCGCACCCGGCCAAGCAGCCATCTACCGCAGCGACGATGGCGGCGACTCTTGGAGCATCATCGCCGACGGCAGCACCCGCCGACCCAACGCCTACGAAGGAGCGCTCCGAGCATTCGACATCGGCGTCCATCCGTCCGACCCCGACCGCCTCGCCATCGGCAGCGACGACACGCTGCTCGGATCGGTCAACGGCGGACAGTCCTGGGAAGACCTCACCACCCGCGAAGACGTCGCCGGCTTCTTCAGCGGACACGGCTACAGCGGCCTCGTCAGCACAGACATCGTCTTCAACCCCGCCAAACCCGACGAAGCCATCCTCCTTGGCTTCGACGGCGGCAACTTCATTCAGACCATCGACGGCAGCCTGACCTGGCGCCGAACCATCCAAGACATCTCTGCGTGGGGTGGAGGCGTCGAAGCTGCCTACTCACCATCGAACCCCGACCGCATCTATGTGCTCCTCGGCCAGTTCTCAAACTTCCGTGGCATCGGCATCACCGACGACGGCGGCGCCACCTTTCGACTCGCCGCGGGCGATGCCAGTGGCCTGCCCGAGGTCGGCAACGTTGACCGCGGCGCCGCCGGCCTCGCCGTCCTCGACCAGAACGGCGTCGACATCGTCTTGGCCGTTGTCGGCCGAGTCCTCTACCGCAGCGACGACGGCGGAGCATCCTTCAGCGAAGTCCCCGGCGTCATCAACGCTCGTGACGTAGCAGTCAGCCCAGATGGCTCCGTCTTTGTCGCAACCGACAGCGGCACACTCGTGTCGGTTGACGGCGGCGTTGGTTACAACGACGCAGGCAGCTCGCCCGGCGGCATCACTACCCTCTACACGTCACGCTCCGAACCGGGAGTCATCTACGGCGTGGCGTTCCGCGAGGGCAACGGCGGCATGTACCGCTTCGACGGCAGCGACTGGACCCAGCTCTTCGACGACTTCTACTCCCACGGCGTAGCGGTCGACCCGACCAATCCAAGCAACATCGCCGTCGTCACCACCGAGCCAGCCTTCAACGACGTGAGCGCCGCTACCGGCGTATACCTCTCCAACGACGCCGGCCAAACCTGGACCGCCATCACCGCCGGACTTCCAATGACCCGCCTGCGCACCGCCGAGTTCGACCCCTCGAACCCCGACCGCCTAGTAGTAGGCACAACCGGCCGCGGCTTCTACGAGATCAGCTTCGAAGCTGCGCTTCTTCGCTGAGGCTCCAGGCCTTAGCCGCCAGCGACTTCGTCGCCGATTTTGGCGGCACGGTCCTGAAGCGATGCCACTCCCTTTCAGGGGGAGCGTTCAAGCGGCACGCAGCCTGGGCGCCCGAGGCGGCGTTCACTCAGTTGGCCTTATGGGGCCTGTCCCCGTAAAGGCCCATTTATGGGGACAGGCCCCATCCGCTGTATCGCTCGCTCTTTCAACGTTCTCGCTACTCCCACGAGGAGGTCGCAATCCTTGAGGGCGTGAAGAATCAGCGTTTCTTCGCGGGGACAGGCCCCGTAAAGAACAGTTCATGGGGCCTGTCCCCGTTGGGGTGACGGCAAAAGTAGAATTCGTTAGGCACTCGCCGAACGTGCCGATAGGACATCGTGCCAACACAGATCTCTGTCACTAGCTACTACTACCGACGCGGTGGCGCCGAAGCCATCATGCTCGACCAGAACGAGCTGCTCACATCCCGGGGCTGGGACATCGTCCCCTTCGCCATGGAGTACGAGAAGAATTTCGAAACCGAGTACGACGACTACTTCGTCGAAGAGATCGATTTCGCTAGCCAATACACCCCGGTCGAGAAGGTCCGCAAGGTCGTCAAGTCGGTGTACTCGCTCGAGGCTCGCAAAGAAATCGGCCGCCTCATCGACGACGTCCGCCCCGACATCGTCCACGCACACAACGTCTACCACCACCTCACGCCCGCCATCTTCGGAGCGATCAAGAAGAAGGGCGTGCCTGCGGTCATGACCGTGCACGACCTCAAAATCGGCTGCCCATCAAAGCTCATGCTCGCCGCCGACGGCGTGTGCGAACGCTGCAAAGGCGGCAAAACCTGGAACGCCGTCCAGCAACGATGCCTCAAAGGCTCACTGCCCCTGTCGGCAGTAGCAGCGCTGGAAACGACCCTGCACAACGCCATCGGCAGCTACAAGAAAAACGTCGACCTGTTCATCCTTCCGAGCAACTTCCACATGAACAAGCTGATCGACTGGGGCCTGCCCGCCGAGAAGACGCGCTACCTCCCGAACTCGGTCGACGTGTCGGGTCTGACCCCCGACTACACCGCCGGAAAACGCTTTGTCTTCGTCGGACGCGTATCCGAAGAAAAGGGATTGCTCACCTTCGTCCAGGCCGTTGCCAACTCGGGTGTCGCCGCCACGATCGTTGGCACCGGACCCCAAGAAGACGAACTCAAAGCCCTCGCCGCGAAGACCGGCGCCGACGTCGAATTCGCCGGCTACCAAACCGGCGACGCCCTCTTCGACATCATCCGCTCGGCTCGAGCTCTCGTGCTCCCATCGGAGTGCTACGAGAACGCCCCGGTCGTGCTCCTCGAGGCGTACGGCGTCGGCACACCAGTGCTCGGGTCCGACCTTGGCGGCATTCCCGAACTCATCGTTCCTGGCGAAACCGGGTTCCTCGCCACAGCCGGCAGCGCGTCATCGTTCGCCGAGCAGCTCACCAAGATGCAGCACCTCAGCGACACCGAGCTCGGCGACATGGGTCGAGCCGGCCGAGCCTTCGTCGAAGAACGATTCTCAAAAGAGCTCTACCTCGAAGGACTCCTCGAGATCTACCGCGAGCTCGACGCCGTCTGACCGAACTGGTTCTCCCGGATCTGACCCTGGTTCCCGGCTGAACAAATCTGGCGCCCGAGTAGACCTCACTGCTGACGAGCGAACAGATTGAGGTATGACGCCAGACGACTTCAACTCGACCACATCCGATCAGCTTCAAAAGATCGGTGCGATCCACTACTTCCATCCCTACGCAAAGGAAGAGGCCGAGGCGCTTGGAATCGACGGATTCCGGTTCTACTTCTGCGGACGCGCCGGCGTGCTTGGTGAGGTAAGCACCGAGGTCATGCTGTCTGCGTTTGGCTACTTCGAGCCCGGACTAGTCGACAAGATGTGGACCTCGAGCAAGGAACGATGCGACGTCGTCGAAGCCGGACGGGCCCAGATGCGTGCGTCCTATCGACTCGGCGTCGACGCGTTCACCGACTCTGACGTCTCGCCCGACGCGCTCACCGAAGCCGCAAGCTCGATGGGCGAACTCGTCGCCGCCGTCGACCGCAGCGCGCTGCCGCTGTTCGCTGGGTTCGTCGCTCTCGACGTGCCCGAAGATCCGGCCGAAGCGTTCATGCACCAAGCGGTCGTCATGCGCGAACTGCGAGGAAGCGTCCACCTTGCTGCCCTCGCCGCCACCGGACTCGGTTCACGAGCCGCCCATCAGATCAAGCGTCCGAACGATCAGGAAATGTTCGGCTACAAAGACACGATCGAGATCTCCGATGCCGATCGCGCCGCGTACGAGCTGATCGAGCCAATGACCCAATCCGCAATGAACCTGCACGCCGAAGCAATCAGCGCCGAGCAGCGTACCCAGATTGCCGAAACCGTCGCAGCCGCAACCGCAGCGTTAGGCCTATAAAACCTGCTCGCCGACCGATCTGTGATGTGTGAGGGGCGGGAGAGACCCACCACGCATCAAATTTCGAGAAGTCAGGGCTGAAACTCACGGAGAGCTACTACTTTTACGACGCCTTTCACTCGGTGCGTTCACCATGAACCACGTCGTATGGACTCGATGTCTGTGCCATAGGTCTCAAAGAAGCAAAAACGTTGTGAATCCGGGCCATCTTGCCCAGCAACGGACTGCAGATTTGATTTATGGTGGGCCAGACACCAGCCGAAACTAATTCCACGAGGCGCATCCGGAAGACAAACTGGATGCGTAATTAACACACCATGTGGTTGTGGGAATAGCCTGACTCGACGGCGTGTGAGGAAAGACTTCCGGAAATGAACGAAGGCGATACACAAAAATCAGGGGAGCTGTCCTCCTTCCTGCATTTGACGGGCTGGCGGCCTCTTGTCCTTGCGCTCATCGCAGGATTGGCAGGCGCAATTGGCCTGTTTATGGCGCTTCGTGCCCCTGTCGAATGGCAAGCCCGCTACACCCTGAACGCGCAGCGGATCGCCGACGACGACTTCACCCCACAGGAGCTCGACATCTTCGTCGAGGAGATCGCCCAAACCGCAAAGTTCCCGCAGGTCATCCAGGCCGTCGAAGCTCGCACGAACCTTGTCGAAGAAGACGACTACCTGATCACGGTTAACCAGTCAGGTTCGACACTGGCGAACGTCGACATCAACGTTGTCTCGGAAAACCCCGAAGAAGCCCAGCTCGTCGCTAAGGAGACCGGCATCGAAGCGATGCAGGTCACGCTCAACAAGGTCCTCGGCGGACACGTCGCTAGTGCTGACCAGATCACCGATTCCATTCGCGAGATTGAAACCACGATCACCGACCTGACCGTGGATGCGGGCGGCATCAACCCGCAGATCGCTTACGACATCGCCGTGCAAAACGTCATCGACCGACGCACCCGCAACGCCAACCCGCCCGACATTCGCGAGACCGATGCGGACGGCAACGTCACCATCACCGAGGAACCCGAGCCGGCTCCCCCACTCGCTGAGCTCGAAGCGCGGGCGACAGCTCTCGAACCAATCCTTCGCGAATACAACAATGAAGTCGCTGCGCTCGACGCGCTCAACCAGCGCCTGGCCGAGCGCAATGATGACATTCGTGACTCTCGCGCTGGTCTGGCCCTCATCGATGCCGAACGTGAAGACCCGCTCATCATCTCCGAGGTCGTCACCGAAGAGACCTCACGCATTGCTGGCCTCCTCACCGGGCTGCTCATGTTCGCCGTGCCCGCTGCACTCCTCGTCATCTTGCTCTTCGTTATCTACGATGCGCTTCGCAAGAAGCCAGAAGTCCCTCTGCGCCGAGCAGACGACTTCGAAGCCGCAGGCGTACTCGAGGCCAACGCACACCGGGCCCTTCCAGAAGGCGTAGTAACTCCGCTCGTCGTTGTTGACGAAGAAGAGCTGAAGCCCGAAACCGGCGATGACATTCTCGCCGAGCCTGATGAGGCCGAGGTGATCGTCGAAGACGACGGTCCAGAAGATGACGAACCAAAGGCGAAGAAGCGCTCCAAGGACGGACGTTGGGGACGCGACGCCAGTAGCAAAGCAGGCTGACAATGGCGACTAACCCTCCGATTTTCATCGTCGGGGCGGGGCGAAGCGGCTCAACCGCGTTCCACCACGCCTTCGCTCGACATCCACACGTCTCCTGGGTCTCCAAGATCCTCGACGTCATGCCCTCCGGGGAGAAGCTCAACTCGGCCGTGCTACGAGGCCTCGACGCCCCGCTCGTCGGCGCTGCGCTAAAACGTGGCGTGATCGAACCCGGTCACCTCAAGCCCAGCGAGGCCTACGCCTACTGGGAACGCATTGCACCCGGCTTCAGCGAGCCGTTCCGCGATCTCCTCGACACCGACCTGACCGAGAAGACGAAGAAGAACCTCCAGCAGGCAATCGAACGCCTCACGATCGACGAGCGGCCAACACCGCTCCACAAGATCACGGGCTGGCCCCGAATGGGCTACCTGAACGCCGCGTTCCCCGACGCGAAGTTCATCCACGTCGTGCGAGACGGACGAGCCGTCGTCAACTCGATCATGCAGATCGACTTCTGGGAAGGCTGGAAGGGAACCAAGGGCTGGCGCGGCCTCGACATGACGCCCGAGCAGAAGGCTCGCTGGGATGCCAGCGGCCAGTCGTTCGTAACCCTCGGCGCTATGGAACTTTCCGATATGTTCGATGCCATGGTGGAAGCAACCGCAAAGATCCCGAGCGATCGGTTCCTTGAGATTCGCTACGAAGACCTCTGCGACGACCCAACCGGCACGTTCGCGATGGTCACCGACTACTGCGACCTCGACTACACCGCCGACTTCAACCAGTCGGTCATCGACTTCGGGTTCCGCAACACCAACGACAAGTGGCGCAACGACTTGACCGAGCTGCAACAGCGTCAGCTTGAGGCTGAGCTCGCACGTCACCTCACCCACTGGGACTACCCGCTGGCGTTCAGCGACACCCAGGCATGACGACCACGTCCTCGCGTCCAGAAGATCGGGTCTCGATCCGGGCCGAGCACGAATCGACCGGACCGGCTCCAACTACACCAAACCCTGGCGCCAGCGCGATCTTCATTGTTCTGGGAGCGCTAATCGCTGGGCTTGCCGTGGCCTTTGGATTCCAGTCGCTCTCACCGGACACCAAGCTCGTCATCCTCGGGGGAACCGTGTTGTCGGCCGCCGTACTCGGCGTTATCGGCCTCTACCGATACGAGTGGTTCCTCCTGATCACCCTCGCGGTGCGGCCGTCTCTCGACGACCTCATCGCTGACGAATTTGGAACGTTCCAGCCATCAGCGATCCTCGGCATCCTCGCGATTGGCGTTACCGCGCTGCATCTCATCAGCCGCAAGTTCACGGGCAACTGGAACCAAGTCACCCCACTTGGGTTGGCCTTCATGGCGTTCTTTCTCGGTTTCTTGCCGAGCTACATCACGTCCGTCGACCGCGGCGTCTCTCAAGCAGCACTATTCGGCTTGGCATCGGTCGTCCTGCTCTACCTCGCTGTCGAGCAGCACCTCCTCGACGATGGCCGCTTCCTGTTCAAGCTGATCGCCGCAACCGGCATCGGCATGATCGTTCCGATCATCACCGGGTTCGTTCAATTCTTCTTCACCGGAACGCTCGACCCTGGAGGCTCGGGCCTCGTCCGCATCGACGGATCGTTCGCTCACCCAAACACATTCGCGACGTATCTCACGTTCGTTGTGCTGCTCGCCATCAGCATCATCCCGACGATGGCGGTCAAACCCAAGCTCGTCGTGCTGGCGATCGCCAGCCTGGGTGGCTTCCTCCTCATCGCAACCTTCGCCCGAGGTGCATGGGCCAGCTTCCTGATCGGCGCGCTCGTCATGGCCGCACGCATCAACAAAAAGCTCGTGCTCGTCATCATCGCTGGCTCGTTCGCTGTTGCCGCTGCGGTCCCCGGCGTGGGCGACCGCCTCGCCAACCTGACGGCGTCAACTGGAGCGAACGGCGGCGTCAAGACTGACGACTCGCTCGGGTGGCGAATCGGCTACTGGCAAAAGATCGCACCGTTCTTCAACCGCAACCCGGTAAGCGGGCTCGGCATCGACGCCACCAAGACGCAAACTGTCGAGTTCAAGGACCCTCACAACAGCTTCCTGCAGGCCTTCCTCGAGGGCGGACTCATCGGTGGCTTTGCGTTCCTCACGCTCCTCGGCGTTGCGACGTATGCCGGATGGAAGACCTGGCAGAAGGCACGCCGCGGCGTGTTCGACTACCAAACCAAGCTCATCTCGGTCGGCTCGATCGCCGCACTCCTGTCGGTCGCTGCTCAGCTCATCACCGAGAACGTCCTCCTCAACACCATCGTCTGGTGGTACCTCAACATCGCCCTCGCGTACCTCGCAGTACTTACGTGGGGCAAGCGAAAGGTTCCCGAACCGAACTACTCCCAGCTCGCCCTCCCATCAGGCCTCGATCGACGCCAACCCGCTGAAAGCCCCACATGACCTCCGCCTCCCCCCGCCTATCCATCGGCGTGCCCGTCTACAACGGTGAAGACTTCATCGCTGAAGCCATTCGCAGCCATCTCGAACAAGACTTCACCGACTTCGAGCTCGTGGTCTCGGACAACTGTTCTGACGACGGCACCGCTGACATCGTCAACGAGTTCGTCAACGCCGACTCACGAGTGAGCTACAGCCGCAACGACACCAACGTTGGCGGACCGGCCAACTTCAACCGGCTCTTCCGGCTCACGAGCGGAGAGTTGTTCCGTTGGGCTGCCGCCGACGACCGCATCGAACCCGGATATCTGTCGAAAGTCATCGCCATGATGGACGCCGACCGCGACATCGTCATCGGGCACTCCGACGCGCTCCTCATCGACCCCAAAAGCGAACCGATGCTTGAAATGGACCAGGGCTTCCTCGGCGGCGATGGGTTTATGGAAGCCATCAAGCTGAAGGCACCAGCGGGTGACGATCGTTTCCACGCGCCGCACCCACACCAACGCATCGACGCCGTCATCAACAACAACCATCGCAACTTCTACATCTTCGGAATCATGCGCCGGACGACCATGATGCAGACACGCCTCCACGGCGCGTTCTATGGAGGCGACCGCACGCTCCTCGTCGAGATGGCCATGCGCGGCACCTTCCGCAAAGTCCCCGAGCCACTCTTTGCTTCTCGCAGCCACTCGACCAACGCCAGCCGCAGCGGCATGAACATGGACGCCCTGAAGGAACACGGCGCTCAGGACCTGTCGTTCGCCGGCCAAGTTATGAAGGGCTACATCAACGGCGTGCGCGCCGCTCACGTGTCCAAGGCCGACGAGATCAAATGCCTCGGCATCATTGCGAAGAAGTTCAAGCAGCCAACCCGCATGCTTCGGGGCTGGTAACGCGCAACAAACTGAGGCGGTCCCTGCCCTTCCCTGGCAGAGACCACCCCAGCTCATCGCATCAAACACATGACGGAAACCTGTGTTGATTTTCATCGCCGCCCGAGACGGGAGCCGGGCGAACGATCACGGGGCGAACCCGCTTCTTGCCATTCGGACCTACGATCATTTCATGAAGTGAACAGGCGAATTCACCCCAACCTTGGGAAGTGATTTCACGGATCCGACTTGGGCATCTACCGTTGGCGAATGCCGATCTATACCCTCGGGGACGACTGGGAACCACAGATCCATCCTGATGCCTTTGTACACCCTGAAGCTGTGCTCATTGGGCGCGTGATTTTGGGTGCGAACTCGTCGGTCTGGCCGGGCGCAGTTATCCGCGCTGACGACAACACCATCGCCATCGGCGATCGCACCTCGATCCAGGACGGAGCCGTCCTGCACTGCACACACGAGTGGGCCACAACCATCGGGAACGACTGCACGATCGGCCACAACGCCCATCTTGAAGGCTGCACGCTCGAAGACGCCTCGCTCGCAGGCTCGGGCTCGGTCATCCTCCACGGCACTGTCGTGTCGAGCGGTGCCCTTGTCGGAGCAAACGCCTTGGTCCCGGGCGGCCGAACAATCCCTCCCAACGCAATGGCGCTCGGTGTACCGGCCAAGATCCGCGAAGATGCGAACTCCGTCGAGCTCAACCTCTTGAACTCAGCAAGCTACGTTGAACGCAGTGCCCGCTACGCCGCCTCCATGCGTCGGATCGACTGACGGAACACACTGTGCTCCGTAGGCGATTCGACCTAGTCCAATTGAGTCCTCTGTCCTCTCGGCAGTCGGCACCCAGCCACGTACTTTCAATGGTTACGTCGATTTCATTGGATCCAGAGTGATAAAGCGCCGGAAGACAGACAGTTTGCGAATTGCCATGGTTGGCACTCGCGGCATGCCCGCGAACTACGGCGGTGTCGAGACCGTGGTCGACGTGCTCGCCCGTCAGCTCGTCGCACGAGGCCACGAAGTCACCGTGTTCTGCCGGTCCGAGGACTACGACCAGCACCCACCAATGATCGACGGCGTCAAGCTCGTCTACCTCCCCGCATCGAAGTCGCCAGGAATCGGCGCAATGATCCACGCACTCCGTGCCGCGGTCTACTGCATTGGCCGCGACTTCGACGTCATCCACTTCCACGCACTCGGCCCGGGAATGATGTCGGTTATTTCCCGCCTGCTGACCAAGTCGACCGTGCTCGTCACCGTCCATGGCCGCGACGACAAGCGCGACAAGTGGGGCCGTGGTACCCGCATGATCCTGCGCTTTGCTGCGACCATCTCGGCCCGTGTCCCCCACTCGACACTTGTGGTCTCGCAAGGCCTCGCAGACGAGTACGCAGACGAGTTCCGCCGCAGCACCACGGTCGTTCCGAACTCGACCCACCCCATTCCCGAGGTCGCCGCAGGCTCGACCCTCGAGCGCTACGGACTTGACCCACAGCGCTACTTCGTGTCCGTTGGACGCCTCGTGCCCGAGAAGGCCCCGCACGAGACTGTGCAGGCCTACAACGCCGCTATGACCGACATGCCGTTGGTCATCATCGGCGGCGCGGCAGGCACCGAAAGCTACGTCGATCATCTCCACGAGCTCGCGGCAGGCAACGACAAGATCATCTTCACCGGACCGCTGTACGGCGATGAGCTCGCCGAGATGCTCACCAACGCCGGCGCGTTCGTGACGTCCTCGCACCTCGAAGGGCTCCCTACAGCATTGATCGAAGCCGGCCGTGCCGCACTTCCGATCATCGCCAGCGACATTCCGCCGCACTGCGAGATCCTCAACACCACCACTGGCTCGGACGGACGACGCGTCTACCCAACCGGCGACACGTCAGCGCTCGCCGAGCTATTCGGGCTCATCGAGCTCGGTCATGGCGAGGAACTCTTCGGAGCCAAGATGCTCGCCTCCGAGCTCGACGATCGGTACGCGCCACGTCGCACTGGCGAAGTGCACGAACACGCCTACGTCTCAGCCATCGCCAACCGCCACCGCCGGTAGGTCGCCGAGATCCCACGCTGTCGGTCCGTCACGGCCGGTCGCAAGGGCCTGTGTCAAAAGCCGCGCGATGACCGAGAGGGTCTGACCCCAAAAGCCGCGCGATGACGGAGAGGGTCTGACCCCAAAAGCCGCGCGATGACCGGGAGGGTCTGACCCCAAAAGCCGCGCGCTGGTTTCCACCGCCTCGGGCGCCCAGGCTGCGTGCCGCTTGAACGCTCCCCCTGATAGGGAGTGGCATCGCTTCAGGACCGTGCCGCCAAAATCGGCGACGAAGTCGCTGGCGGCTAAGGCCTGGAGCTAGAAGCTGAGCTTTAGGCCTTCAGCTGCGGCTACTACTTCGCAGCTCTCGCTTGCTGCTTGGGTTTCGGCGAGCATGGCTTCTACCTGATCGTCGCCGTGGAGCGGATCGTGGTGGAACAGTGCGAGGTTCTTTGCGCCGCAGGTCTCGGCAACGCTAAGGGCGTAGGCCGGTGTGCAGTGTCCCCAGTCCTGGCGCTTGGCGAGGAGCTCCGGGGTGAACTGTGCATCGTGGATCACGAGATCGACGCCATCGACCAGTTCACGGACACCGTCTGCGATTGACGACGCATCGGCCGGCTGCTGGTGGTCGGGAATGTACGCCACCGAGAAATCGTCCCACTCGATGCGGTAGCCGTTGGTATAGCCCGAGTGCGGAACTGGACGAGCAGTAATCGTCGCTCCGTCAACCTCGATCGACTCTTCGATCAGATTCGAGAATGCGAGGTTGCCGGGCAGCGTGTCGAGTGCGACCGGAAAATACGGCGGGCGCACAAAACCAGAAAGTGCCTCCTCGAACGGCGTATCGCCGTCGGGAGGCCCGTAAAGGGTTGCGGTGGAGTCAGCGTTGAGGATCTGCGGGAAGAATGGCAGCCCCTGGACGTGGTCCCAGTGGAGGTGACTTATGAGTACGGTGCCGTCGAAAGACTCGGTGCCCATGTCGAGGCCAAAGAAACGAAGCCCAGTGCCTGCGTCGCAGATGATCGGCTTCTCGCCATCACGCTGCACGACGACGCACGAAGTGTTTCCGCCGACGCGGGCCATGGAACTGCAGTGACACGGCGTTGAGCCACGGACGCCATAAAAGGACACCGTCACACCAGCCTGCATTCCGTCCCCTTTTCACCGCTTGCTCGTAGTTGCGTACGACCCGAACGTCGCAGATTCCCATCGACGTTTCCGTTGGTTCTATGAGAATACGACCCAAGAAGACCGCGCGGGAGGCTGTGTGACGAACTTGACGCGCACGGTAGTGACGGTCACCTTTTCCTGAAAGCGCTTACATGCGGTCACAAGTCGCTATGGAAGCGCAAGCATCCCGTCGTTATCAACAACCATTCCGTCGCGAAGAAGCGACTTCAGCACTCGCTCTACTCGCTCCGGATCATCGACAAACCCAAACACCTTCGCCACATCTGCGACGGCGACTGACTCGGCACGCAGCCGTCGAACCAGCTCGCCACGAGCTTCGCGGTCTGACCCCACAAACGTCGACTGCTTCGTGCTCACACCAGCTGAACCAACTGCGGGATCGGCTCCTACGCCAGCCCATCCGCACACACTTCGCGCCGGACACGCCGAACAGCCGGGCGACCGCTTGGTGCACACGCTCGCGCCGAAGTCCAGAATCGCCTGGTTCCATTCCCACCCCGCTCCTGGAGGGACCAGGCCATCGGCGAGCGTCTGGGCTGTCTTGGGCAACAGCGTTTCGTTCCGCAGACGAGCGAGCACCCGACCGACGTTGGTGTCGACTACCGCCACGTCATCTTCGAAGGCGAACGCCATGACGGCGCGGGCCGTGTACGGGCCGATGCCGGGCAGGGCGAGCAACTCCGCAAGCGTTTTGGGAAACTCGCCACCGTGGTGAGCCACAACAACCTGGGCACATCGGTGCAGGTTCAGCGCTCGCCGGTTGTACCCCAGCCCATCCCATAGCTCGATCAGCTCTCCAGCCGACGCCTCCGCAGCTGACAACACGGTCGGGAAACGCTCGAGAAACGCCTCCCACTTCGGGATCACCCGGTCGACCTGCGTTTGCTGGGCCATCACTTCACTGACCAGAACCTCCCACGGATCTCGTGACGCCCTCCACGGCAGGTCACGAGCAACGTCGGGCCACCATGCACGCACGACGTCAACAAACCTGGCTAAGGCTGGGTCATCGGCGTACAGCTCGAGAGAAGAAGAATCGGACAAGTCGCCAGATTGCCACACCTCACGAGCGGGCGGTCGCAGCCGATGGGACTAGGTCAAACGACTCCCCTTCGGAGGCCCACGTGTTCACCCCAGCTGCTCCCGCCGAGCGAATCCACCTCTCTGCTCCCCACATGTCGAACCGCGAGCGCGAGTCACTCTTGTCGGCATTCGATTCGAACTGGATCGCGCCTGTTGGTCCGGCACTCGAAGAATTCGAAGCCCGAGTCAGCTCGATTGCTCGCAGCGAAGATGCCGTCGCCGTCTCGAGCGGCACCGCTGCGTTACACCTGGCTCTCCTTGTGATGGACATCGGCCCAGGCGACGTCGTGTTGTGCCCTTCGGTCACGTTCGTGGCCGCGGCCAACGTCATCAGCTACGTCGGCGCCACTCCTCATCTGGTCGACTGCGACCCAATCAGCGGCAACGTCGACCCCGAGTCACTCGTTTACGCGCTGGCGACGCTTGCGTCCCGTGGACACAAGCCAGCAGCACTGATCGCTGTCGACCTGTACGGCATGTGCGCCGATTACACGACGATCGCTGCAGTATGTAACCGCTACGGCGTGCCGATAATCGAGGACGCGGCCGAGGCGATCGGGGCAACGCACGCCGGCCAACCTGCCGGATCCTTCGGAACGCTCGGCGTGTTCAGCTTCAACGGCAACAAACTCGTCACCACTGGCGGTGGCGGCGCGCTCGTTGGCCCGACCGAACTCCTGTCGCGCGCCCGCCACCTCGCTGGGCAGGCCCGACTTCCCGTTCGCCACTTCGAGCACGATGCGATCGGCTACGCCTATCGCCTGTCGAACATCTCCGCGTCGATCGGCAATGCCCAACTCACCCGTCTCGATTCGATGATGAACCGCACCCGCGAGATCTACGGCCGCTACCTCGACGAGCTCGGCCCGATCGCTGGTGTTTCGTTCTCCTCCCAAGCCGAGAATGGCTTGGGGAACTGCTGGCTCACCGTTGCCCACCTCGACCAGTCTCTGCACCCCACACCAAGCGCCGTTTGCGATGCCCTGGCCGAGCACAACATCGAAGCTCGCCCAACGTGGAAGCCCATGCACTTACAGAAGGTCTATGCCGAAACCGGTCGTACTGGTGGCCGTGGTAGCGAAGCGCACTACGCAACCGGACTGTGTCTGCCAAGCGGATCGTCGATGACCGAAGCTGGCCAGTCGCGCGTTATCGCTGCGTTCACGTCGGCCCTTGAGGCTGCGCCAGTGATCGACATCGCCGATCGAATCGAACTTACTGACGAGCTATCTCTGCAACATCAGGACAGTCGGGCGACCACGTCGTAAGTTCGCCGAGCCCGTCTGGGCCGATCAGGTCGTCGAACTCGTCAAGAAGCAGTACGTCAGAAGCGCCGACCTCTGGTCCGTTCATTCGTTCGACAAAGCTCGACCAGAGCATCGGTGGGAGCCGCGTGCCCAGCGGGGTGACGATCGCGACCGATCGGCCAGCGTCGCGCGCTTGCTCGACCCACGCTCTCGTGCCCAACGGGCACACCACTTCGACCGCTCCACCAGTTGTTCGCCCGGACGCAATCGAGTCGATCACGTCAGTGCCGCCCGATTCGGCGACGGCAATCGTCTCAGCGATATCGGACGTCCGGTCTTCGTTCAGCGCGTCAGAAAACGCCCACCCGGCCTCGAGCGGATCAAGCGCTTGCACCATATGAGCGCCGAGCGCCAGCAATCCGGGAGACTCTGGCTGGCGAGAAATCAGCTGCCGAACCGCGACGAGCAGCATCTGTGGCTTCTGTGAAAACACCGAAAAGGCGGGGATCGACTCGGCCACCAAAATTCGGTCAGGCGCCGAACCAGCCCGAGCCACGTAACGAAGCCGTTCAATCGGATGCATAAGCCGATGGTACTTGCTTGCCCACGCTGAAGGTCTGCCCAGGCCGATGACCGAGAGGGTCTGACCCCAAAAGCCGCGCGCTCGATCCGAGACGGCCGGTTGCAAGGTCTGTTTGATGAACGGTCCCCCTGAAGGGGACGTGATCACTTTGAAGCTGTTGATGAGAGAATCAGCGGCGGAGCCGCGCTCATCAATCGGTTCAAACGTCGGTGCCGGCGTATGGGGCGGGGTCTTTGGGGCCGGGGACGCTGAGTGCGGTCCACCCGGTTTGCTCGGCCAGGGTTTCGGAGATCCGACGCCATCCGGCTGGGTCCCAGCCTTCGGATGAGTCGACGATCGTGCCGTCCTGGCGAACGAGCGTCAGCGCTGGAAGCGTGGAGAGGCCCATTGCTTTCACGGCCGTGCGATCGGGGTCGGCGAAGGTCAGGAACTCTTCGGCGTATGGGCCGAGGAACGACTTCACCCCATCTTCGGGCGCCGTGGCGATCCAGGCAACACGAACGCCAGCACCCTTGTAGTGATGAAAGATGCGCTTGACCGTGTCGAGCAGCCACGAGCTTTCGTGGGTGTACGGGTCGATTGCACCGACGAGCATCGGGAACGTCGTCAGCCAGTCGGAGAACGGACGTGCGTCGCCGTTCAGCGGATTCAGATCTGGGTCACCATCGAGCATTGCCACGGCTGAAACGGTATCGGAAATGCGCCCAAAACTCTCGACCAACCGGTCGGAATTGCGGTGAGCCGTCGTTAACCGCAGGCCGTGATGCGGATCAGATCTGCTGTTGGGTAGAAGATCTCTCGGCCGTTCCCAATCCGGGCCCACTCTTCGAGAGCTGCGGCGTAGTCGTCGAGGTCGTCTGGCGAGTCGCCCGCAAGATGTGCGCGCACACATGTCTCGTCGCCTTGGCGCCATGCCACAAACGAATCGCCGTTCCACCCGTCAGTGATCTCGAGCGCTTCGGCTTGCGTCGTGAGATCGGTAAGTACTGCCGCCCAACCGGCCTGCCCCCAAACGCCTGACTCGAACACTTCACCATCCGCCGGCGGCGCGTTCACGGCCGAGGTTTCAACGCCTGCGAGATACGCGGGTGGGTCGAGGACGACTTCCGACGTCGCAGGCGGATTCTCAAATGCAGCGTCCAGCGTGTCCTTGCCCTCCAGCCACAGTGAGGAGGCGAAGGTCTCTCCGTGGCGATAGCGCCCGAACTGCAGCTCTAGGAACGACGCGTTGAACTCCGTGAGCGACACGGTTCGAGGAAGGGAGCGTCGGGCCTCGGTCTCCTCCACCAGCTTCGCGGCCGAGAAGGTCTGCCGGTACAGCGTTTCAATCCGACGAGCCGAGCCCTCGGTCAGCGCCGAGAAGGTCCATTCGACCTCGGATTTCGCCGAGTCGTATTCGGGGCGGTCGAGGTCGAAGATCTGGTCTTCGAGTGCGTGAACCAATTCATGCACGAGGACGGTCTCGGTGAAGGCGTTGACTTCGCCGGCACGGAGCGTGATGCCTCCGGTGTCTTGGTTGTAGAAGCCAATGACTCCGGCGTCGCCAAATCGTTGCCAGATCTCTTCGAGTGAACGGTCGCCGTCGATGACGCCCATGGCTCGGTAGATGTCGGTGTAGTTGACATAATCGATCGAGTGCTCGGCGACATCGTCGGCGATCAGTGTTGACCAGGCCGCGCCGAATGCCGCCCCGTCGAGCAGCTCGATCGACGGACGAGTCTCAAAGGAATACCCACGTTCCTGCTCGACGAATGCGATCAGGTCGTCGACCAGTCGGTCAAAGTCGCTGGCCGGCGCTGGCGCGTCAGATGGTGAGGCCGAATCATCCGGCTCGGCACCGGCGTCGTCCTCGATCCCGGACTCGGTCGTGCCATCGTCGGAGGGCTCACGGTCCTGGTTTTCAAACGCGAGGCCATCGGGAGCATCACCGTTCTCCTCAGAGTCGCCCGATGCAGAATCTGACGATGGCTCACCCAGCTGGCGACCAGTCGCCCCCTCACCGCTTGCCGCTTCGCCTTCGGTGGCCACAACACCCTCCGATGAAGGGTCTTCGACAGCAGCGGGCTCGACGAGCGCGCCGCCCGAGCCATCGGATCTGGCCTGATCTGGCCCAGCCGATGACGAACATGCCGACGCGACAAGCGCCAGTGCGAGGAAGAGTCCACGAGCACGCATAGAAGGAGTATCGACCAAACAACCGAAAACCTTTGGGCCGAACCAATCGCCCGCATCCGCCTACACTCAAAGCATGAGTGACATCACCCCTGATCCAGTTTCAGAAACCCCCGCTGCTGACGAGGCTCCAGAAGGTGCAGTTATCACCGACGCAGCCAAACTGATTCGGCTTGGCACGATGACGCAGTCACTGATGACCGAAGCCCGCGAAGCGCCACTCGACGAAGCCGGCCGCACACTCCTCGCCAAGCTGCACAAAGAGACGATGGAAGCACTCGAAGACACGATGAGCGAAGACCTCCTCGATGAGCTCCGCGACTTCCAGCTCCGCTTCAGTGCAGACGGCGAAACGCCAACCGAGGGCGAGCTTCGCATTGCGCAGGCCCAACTCGTTGGCTGGCTCCAAGGCTTGCACCAGGGCTTCCAGGCAATGGCTATGGCCCAGCAAGCAGCAGCGATGCAACAGCTTCAGCAGCTACAGGCACGCGCTGCAGGCGGTGCCCCTCAGGGCCTTCCGCCGGGCGCTGCACCAGGCACGCCGCCCGAAGCGATCGACGCGGCCAGCCGTCCCGGCACCTACCTCTAGATACGAAACACTTGTGCACTTGGCCACCGTTGCGGTGGCGAAGTCACACATTCACGAAAGCGGGATGAGCTCGTCTCGCTCGCGTGCACGGAAGTAGATCGCTGCGGCAATCGCCGTTGCGACTGCGCTCACGATGTAGCCGTTGGGTGAGCTCGCAAACGACTCGACGACGGCGTTCGTGCCGAGGTCGGTCTCCCAAATGCGTTCGATCATCCAGCCGATTGCTAGTGCTGACAGCAAGATCGATCCGGCTTTTAGCACGACGTCGTACGCCGACGTGCGCCGCAACAGATACAGCGCCGGGAAGAGAATCAGGATCACGACGACCTGGCCGATCTCGATGCCGATGTTGCGGCCGAGCAGCGACAGCAGCTGTGACGTCTTCGACACATCAAGCGTGTTGACCAGCGAGGCGAACCCCATGCCATGGAACAGCCCGAAGACGAACGCCAGCGCCCACTCACGGTTTGGCCAGATCGGCTTCAAGTTGTGCAGCGCAGCACCAGCAATCGAGGCCGCGATGATCGTTTCGACAAGCTTTGACGGAGGCAGCGGAATCAGATCGAGACCTGCCAACGTGAACGTGATCGAATGCGCAATCGTAAAGAACGTGGCGATCTTGAGCACGCGCCACAGCGATGAACGGAACCCCTGCGACGGTTCCCAGCCATCGCGAAACACCAGCACCGACGGCAAGAGCAATGCGAGCACGAACAAGATGTGATCGGGCCCGGTGCGGATGTGGTCGATGCCGAGGGTGATGCCGGACTTCACGGTGTCCCAACCCGAATCGACTTCGAGGTCGACACCCTGGGTGCGACTATCGGTCGTGAAGGTCTGCAACTTTTCCCGGTCACGCAGATACTCGCCGTTCTCGAACCCGCCGTTCACGAGCAGCAAGCCGTCACGTCCATCGATCTCGTCGAGGAATGGCTCGAATCGAACGTCTAGGTTCGCCGGAACAGATCCGTCTGCAACGACGGCGGTGTATTGGACAACAGCAAACGCAAGGGTGCTGTTCTCTCGGAACAGATCGACGCGACCCCACTCGATGTCGTACTCGCCATCGGGTCCAGCGATCGCAAACGTTTGCCCTGCGTACGCAGTGAGGGCATCGGTGGCCTGGCGCAGGTTCGCCTCGATCTCGGCATCGGTTCCCGACACGTCGATTCCGAGCACCTCGCCAACATCGTTGACCGACAGCTCAAGGCGCCCATCGAGGGTCGACTCGCCGACGAACAAGTAGGCGTAGGGCTGTTCGGTTTCGTGCGCCGCCGCCGGCTGCATAAACGCAACGATCGATATCGCGACGATCAAAAGCGCCGCGACGCCTTTGGTCGACTTCATGACTTGCTGGAGAGTGTCCGGAAGCCAACGAAACCAGCGAGCAACACGACAAGCGCTACCGGGATGACCCATGTGGCTGAGCCGCCCCCGTCGCTCGAGTCGGTCGGTGCGGCAGCCACTTCTTCTGTATCGCTACCTTCGTCGGCACTGTCCTCTGCATCATCCTCGAGAGCATCGTCTGCAGTTTCGACTGCGCCAGCGACCTCGGTCTCGATTGGTTCCTCCGCCTGCGCAGCTGCTTCTTCAGCAGCCTCCTGGGCGGCAATCTCCTCAAGCGCCTCCTCGGCACCGTCGATATCGATAGTGACTTCCTCACCAGTGTCGACAGGCTCGCCGCCGGGAGGTGTCGTCCACCACGCATTGAGCGGTGCTGCAAACTCCAAGAACCCGTTCGGACGATCGACCGTCCGCTCGGCTGGGGTGCCGAACTCTTCAGTCTCGCCAACGGCAACCGAGAAACGAGACGCAGCTCGGCCGTTCACGATGACCTGGTGACGACCACCCTGTCCTGGGCGTCGATCTTCGAACAGGGTCACGTAACTCGTGCCCGAGAACTCTTCATCAAAGACCTCGCCCGGCACCGGATCGATCGTCTCAACCGTTCCGTCCGGGAAGATGATGTCCATCGTCGGTAACTCGTCGTTGCTCAATAGAAGCTCGGGTTCGAGGTTCGGGATCAGCAAGCTGATGAACAGCTCGTCGCCATCACGCAGATCGAATTCGAAACCGCGGGTATCGCCGTCGGCGAGGACGCTTCCGTAGACGGCCCACGAGATCGTGCCGTCCGGAAAGTACGGCCCTGTTTCTGGCGTCGATTGGTCTTCGGTGAGAAAGACCGGATCGTGTGCCGCTGCCGGAGCGGCTAGTGCGATGAGTGTGGTGAAAACAATGGCAACGAAGGTCGCCCGTCGAGTACGCGACATGTGTCGCCCCTTCTTGTAAGCCGCCTGGATCTGTCCGCCGACCTCTTTCGAGGGTAGAACGTCACAGGTTTTGTGCAAGTTGGGGAACGACAGGAGCGTTGTATTGCAGCTACTGGCGGAGGGATTCCGGGCCGAAGAATGCCTGCCATGCGAACCAGAACTCGTTGCGATGCTCAACCGGCGCAAGCTGCGTTCCGGCGAGCTCGCCATCGGATGCAATCCCGAGCACCGACCACGTCGACCCGGTCTGGTCGTCGGTAAACGTCTCGTCGTCGTTGGCAGTGAACGTCAACGTCTGGCCGTCGACCACCGGGCTGTGCGCAATCGCAGAGCCGATCGGGTCAGAGATCGCAATAGCCGACTGATCAAGGGCGTCGGCGGTATCACCCGCGTGGAAGACCACGATCGGCACGCCGCCAACCTCATCGTTCACCACACTCTCCGCCTGCAATCGAGCAAACGAGTACGACGCCGTAGTCTCACCCTCGGTTACGCCAATCACCCGAGACAACGGCTCGAGACTGTCGTCGACATCGCCCCTAAACAGAAACGGCGAGGACGACGAGGAGTAGCCCTGGTATGGGTTCGAGCCATACGCCGTTCGGCCAAAGCCAGCATCAGCAGAAAGCGATTTGCCGTCGGGGAAGTTCTCGGCGAACTGTCGGAACGACACGATCGACGTGGGGATGCTCTCGAGCTGCGCTCCTGCGTACTGGCCAACAACTCCCTCGCCAGTGATCTGCTGCCACAGCGAGGTGGTCTTGTCGTCCCACATCACAAGGTCACTGTTGCGGAGCAACCCCGAGACACCAAAGCGGAGAACCTCACCGTTGACCCGACGGTCGAACGCAATTGCGGTGTTGCAAAGCGGGCAGAACGTCACCGCTACGGGCACGTCGCCAAACACGTCGTTCACGATCTCGTGGCGCGTCAGGATCGATAGCGGATAGAAGCGCACCTCGCCCTCAAGCTGCACCAGAGCTCCGGGCTCACGTGGTCCAAGCCACTGAGCAGCGAGAGCCGGAGACTCAAACGCTGGCGTGTCGAGCGGAGGAATGCCGTCGCGAGGATCGCTCGACTGCAGGCCGGCACCGAACTCGTTCCAATCTTCAACCGTGCGTCGAGACCAATCGGTTGGCCATGTCTCGTAACGATTCAGGTCGCCACGGTCAGGGTCTTCCTCGATGAAGAGGCCTTCGGTTGACGCTGCGTCGAACGCCGCTCCCCCATCAAGGTTGAAATCGACCGCTAGATCGGGCACGAATGTTGTCGTCGGGCCGTCTACAACGAACGGCGCTGTCGTCGTCGGAGCTTCCTCATCGTCGGGAGCGGTCGGTGAGCGTTCCTCCGCATCAGAGGTTTCGGAGGCTTCCGGGGCTTCGCTCTCAGCTGAATCTCCATCGGTCGCCACCTCGGGCGTTGCCGTGCTGGAACATGCTGACGCGATCAGGGCGAGCAGGAGAAGGAGAGATGTGACGTGACGACGGGCCATGGCACCCCGAACCCGCTGAGGGCGCGCCGGAATTCCCGCGTCGAATCCGTCGCCGAAGTCCGAGTCTGCCGCAGAGTGCCGTTAGCCTGTCAGTCATGGCCAAGACCATCGATCTCAAGCAACGGATCCGAGCCGGCGCAAAGGTAAAGGCAACCGTCGATCTCCCCAATGTTCCTATGGGAACCCAGGGCAAGGTTGCGCTCTCCAACGGCGTCACGTGGCTCCGCTATTGGGTCCGCTTCGAGAACGGCGAGCTCCTCAGCCACGTCGATCACGACGACATTGTCGTGGCGCGTGCGTGGGATCAGTACTTTTGGCAGAAGGAACGTGATGCAGAGGCGGCAGCGATGGCAGCGGCTGGAGCATCGACCGATGGCGACGGCGGTGGCGGCGGCGCTGCTGCAGACAACGCCTTCGGCGTGCCGCAGTACCTTCTCGACCGCACAAAGGCCGCCCTCGAGCGCTTCGGCGTCGAACGCTAAGGCCTAGGCAATCTCTCTTCTCGACCATCTTCCCCAGTCGGGAGCTGAACCAGACGATCTGATCGATGCGTTCATCGACTTCAGCGCGTCGATCGGGCTCGAGCTCTATCCAGCGCAAGAAGAAGCGATCCTTGAGCTCCTGTCGGGCAACCACGTCATCCTCGCCACCCCGACCGGTTCAGGAAAGTCGCTCGTCGGCATGGCTGGCCACTTCGCGGCAATGGCTCGCGGTCAGCGCAGCTACTACACCGCTCCGATCAAGGCGCTCGTGTCGGAGAAGTTCTTTGCGCTGAGCCGCGAGCTCGGCTCGGACAACGTAGGCATGGTCACCGGCGACGCGGCCGTGAACCCGACCGCGCCGATCATCTGCTGCACCCAGGAGATCCTGGCCAACATTGCGCTTCGTCAAGGTTCGTCGGCCGACATCGGGCTCGTCGTCGTCGATGAGTTCCACTACTACTCCGACCCCCAACGCGGCTGGGCCTGGCAAGTGCCTCTTCTGCAGTTGCCCCAGGTCCAACACCTGCTCATGTCGGCGACTCTCGGCCCGACTGCACGCTTCGAGGAAGAGCTCACCGCGCGCACCGGACGCGACGCGGTCACCGTGTCGAGTACCGAGCGCCCGGTACCGCTCGACTTCGCGTGGCAGACGACCCCGATCCATGAGACGGTCGAAACGTTGCTCGGGTCTGAACGGGCGCCGGTGTACGTCGTCTACTTCACCCAGAAGTCAGCCCTTGAGGCTGCGCAGTCGTTCACCAGCCTTGCTATCTGCACCAAGGAAGAGAAGGCAGCCATTCGGGACGAGGTGGGCAACTTCCGGTTCGACTCGCCGATCGGGAAAGACCTCAAACGGTTCCTCTCGCACGGCGTCGGCATTCATCACGCAGGCCTCCTTCCGAAGTACCGACTGCTCATGGAGAAGCTGGCCCAGAAGGGACTGCTGAAAGTCATTGTTGGCACCGACACTCTGGGCGTCGGCGTGAACGTTCCTATCCGCACGGTCTTGCTGACGCAGCTGTTCAAGTACGACGGTCAGCGCGTACGGATCTTGTCGGTCCGAGAGTTTCAGCAAATCGCCGGTCGAGCCGGACGAAAGGGGTTCGACGATCGGGGCACGGTCTGGGTGCAGGCGCCGCCGCACGTGATCGAGAACCTCGCCGCTGAGCGCAAGGCCGCCGCCGACCCCAAGAAAAAGAAGAAGGTCAAGAAGAAGCAGGCGCCCGACAAGCGCTATGCCCACTGGACCGAAGACACCTTCGACAAGCTCGTCAACGGGTCGCCCGAACCCATGGTGTCGAGCTTCAACGTGACCCACCAGATGATGTTGAACCTGCTCGACCGTGCTCCGAGCGAAACTCAGCCTGGCGGCGGCGAGGCCGTCAAGCAGCTTCTGACCGACAATCACGAAACTCGCAAGGCCCAACGCCGCCACATCAAGCGGGCGATCTCGATCTACCGCTCGCTGCTCGATGCCGAGGTGATCGAGCTTCTCGATGCGCCAGACGAAGACGGCCGCACCATCCGAGTGACGCTCGATCTGCAGGACGACTTCGCGCTCAACCAGCCGCTGTCGCTGTTCGCGCTCGAGGTCATCGAATCACTCGACCACGAACATCCCGAGCACGCAATGCACGTCCTGTCGGTGATCGAGTCGGTGCTTGAGAACCCCGGCGCCATCCTTGCGGCGCAGCTCGACAAAGCCAAAGGCGACGCCATCGGCGAGATGAAGCGAGACGGCGTCGAGTACGAAGAGCGCATGGAGCGCCTCGAAGAGATCGAGTACCCCAAGCCGCTTCGCGACGAGCTGTACGAAGCCTTCAACGGTTTCCGCACCCGGCATCCGTGGGTTGGCCAAGAGAACGTGAAGCCGAAGTCGGTCGTTCGCGAGCTCTACGAACGGGTGATGACCTTCGGCGAATACGTCAGCGAATACGGCATGAAGCGCAGCGAGGGTCTGGTGCTTCGCTATCTCACCGACTGCTATCGAGCGCTGAACCAGACCGTGCCCGACACGGAGAAGACCGAGGAAGTCGAAGATCTCATCGAATGGTTGGGCGAGCTCGTCCGCCAAGTCGACTCGAGCCTTATCGATGAGTGGGAACGGCTCATCAACCCCGAGCCCGACGACGCAGCACCCGACAGCCGGTTCTCCACGATCGAAGCCGCACCACGCGACATCACCCAAAACACGCGAGCCTTCAACGTGATGATGCGCAACGAAGCGTTCCGCTGGGTACAGCTGCTCAGCCGTCGCAACGTCAGTGAGCTGAGCCGGATCTCCGACCCCGACCACGCCGCCGAACTCGACCGCGCTCCATCAGTGCTGCGCCCGGTCGAACAGGTCGAGCGCATGGTCGACGCCTACTTCGCCGAACACGACGACGTCGGCACCGGCCCCGAGGCCCGTGGCGGAGCGTTCTTCCAACTCGACGACGAAATCGAAGACGTCGAAGGCAGCGAGATCATCAAGGTTCGCCAAGGCATCGTCGACCCCGAAGGCTTCAACGAATGGGGCCTCCTCGGCTGGGTTGATCTGACCCGTTCACGCGAGCTCGGCCGTGCGGTTCTGGTCTTCGACGAGCTTCGTCGGCTTTAAGACGCCGCCCGCGAGGTGATACTCGCCATGTCGTCGACGAGCCGTTGGGTTCGAGCATTGAGAATCGCGTACTTGTCTCGACGGGTCACGGGTTCGGCAACGACCGAGTGGTTCAGATTTAGCCACTGCGGATCAGCCGGATCGACCTGCGGCCACGCGATCTGAGCGGCACTGTTCGGGTCGGCGGTAGCGGCGAACCCGGTCCAGTACGAGCGCATCTTGGCGCCGAGCGCCTTGTCATCGTCGGTCATGGGGAAAACCGGCACGTTGCTGCCGTGGACAAACGGCAGCTCGGCGGCGTGATACGCACCTGCAGTTTGCGTGGGGCTCGGTGGCACCCGGGTGAAGTGGTAGAGCCACGTCGGGTTGGCTCCTTGGGCATGGTGACGCGCATACCAGTACGCCTTAGCCCCGAACATGTGGTCGCCGAGGAAGCCGGCTTCAGCATCTGGGTCGTTTCGATCCAGACCGGGATACAACTCGGTGAGCGCAGCGACGTCGTCACCGAACGCCTCGACGAACTCAGGGGACAAACCGTCTGACGTTGGCAGATGGCGATACTCAACCATTGGTGCCCCGAACATTGGATGGATAAGCGTGCCTTCGTTGGCGTTGGACCCGATCAGCATCGGCACCTGAGCTTGGCGCCCCCCAGCAAATGCGGCCAACGGAGACTCGGGCAGCACGTGCCCATCGATCACCGGGAAATGATCGGCAAGCCGGGGAGCCGCGCGAACGAGACCTTGCAACTCGTCGACGCTCATGTCCCGCAGGCGCGGTAGCTGTCGATCGCCGGTGATCCCCAACGCCGCAGCGAACGATACGCCACGGTCCTCGGCCGACTCGTTGTTCAGAAAAGGACGGTCGAGGAAGAACATCTGCCCACTGTTTGCTGGGCTCTGCGGGAGTGCTCGATGGAAGAGTCCACGTGCCAATGGTGAGATCATCATGTGCAGCACAGACTCACCGCCGGCGGACTCTCCGAAGATCGTGACGTTGTTCGGGTCGCCGCCGAAGTTGGAGATGTTGTCTCGCACCCATTCGAGGGCGGCGATCTGGTCGAGGGTGCCGTAGTTGCCGGACACACCAGCGTCCGATTCGGCCGACAGCTCGGGGTGAGCGAAATACCCCATCAGTCCGAGGCGGTAGTTGATGGCCACGGTGACGACCCCATCCCGGGCGAGTGCGTTCGACTCGTAGTAGATGTCGTTGCTTGCACCATCTTGGTGATCGCCGCCGTGGATCCAGACCATGACGGGTAGCCGCGCGTCGGATCGGAGTTCAGGAGTCCGAACCGTCAGGTGCAAACACTCTTCGCTCTCCTTAGGAGTTGGCGCCTTTTTGAAGGCTGCGGAGATCGCCCGAGCACGCGTGGACGACCACCCCTGCCCGTAGATAACCCCGTCGACGAAGGCGCTGATCATCGTCGCGCGCTGAATCGCGGTCGGACCGGGACGGGTCGCGGATCGAACCCCGGTCCACGGTTCAACCGGAGCAGGTGGTTTCCATCGACGCTCCCCTACCGGCGCGGCTGCATAGGGGACGCCCCGAAAGACAGCGACCTCTCCCTTGTCTTTCCACGCTCCCTTGATCTCGCCACCAGTCGTCGTGACCTGCGGTGCAGCTTGCCGAGCCATGTCCCCTCCATGTTTTTGTACAGAAAGACCGACCGTAGTGGTCGGAAAATCGACACAAATCTGAGAAGAGTCTGGCACGTTGGCGGATCGGGGTCCGAGGTAGGGTCGCGGCGTGCGAGTTCATGTGTTGCGAAACCCCGCTGGGGGCAACAGATCAAGCCGTCGAGCAGCGGCCGAATCGGTCGGGCGGTTGCGCGGCGCCGGACATGCGGTCGTCGAGCTCACAGGCGATTCGCGCGAAGCATCCGACGAAGCGCTTCACCGGGCAATGGAGGCGGGCGACATCGAATTGTTGGTTGTGGCCGGAGGCGACGGCCTCGTGCACTTGGCGATTCAGCACCTGGCCGAGACCGACGTGCCGATGCTCCTCGCCCCGACAGGCACAGGAAACGACTTTGCCACCGCACTCGGCATCACGAACGACCCCACCCCCATCGAACAACAACTCACCAAACCAGCCCACCCCGTCGACTTGATAGCAGCAAGCACGCTTCCAGAAGCCACTAACGGGGAGCAAGACATCGCTGACAGAAAGCGCTCGAGGGGAGGGAGCGGAGCGGACGACCATGTCGGCGCTCGCGGATCTGGGCGGGAGTCCCAGCGAAACACAGTTTTCATCGCATCGATAGCGATCGCGGGGTTTCCGGCCGACATCAATGCGCGGGCGAATGACATGCCGCTTCGGCTTGGGTCGCAGATCTACACGGTTGCTGCTGCCCTCGAGCTGCCGCACTTTCGGCGCCTCAGGCTTGAGCTCCGAGTCGACGACGAAACGTTGATGACCGACACGGCCATGCTCGCCATTGGAAACACCAGCCTGTTCGGCGGTGGAATGCTCGCCTGCCCCGACGCGACCGCTACCGATGGATACATTCACCTGACCTCGATCGACGGAGTTGGCCGGCTCGGAATCCTTCGCCACCTCAAGGGCCGGGCGGGGGGAACCGCCGATAGAGCCGAGGTCATCCGACGCCGGGCGAAGCGCATCGAGATCGTCACGCCGGGCGTTGCGATATGGGGCGACGGCGAGCCGATCGCTCACGCACCTCTGTCATCGGAGGTGCGTCTGTCGGCCATCAAGATCGTGGGAATCAACCCGAAGTAACTAGTGCTGCCAACACAGCACAAGCCAACGAACTACATTCGTTGTCAAATACCAAGGGAAGGCACCCCACATGTCAGAATCACTTCTTCAAGGCCTCGCGCAGCAATTCGGTGGAGACACCATCGGTCAGCTGTCGAACCTCCTCGGAGCACCACAAGAGCAAACCGGAAACGCCGTGGCGGCTGCGTTGCCAATGTTGCTCGGCTCAATGATGGGCGCAGCCCAGCAGCCAGAAGGCGCAAATGCGCTCTTCGGCGCACTCAACAACGACCACGACGGCTCGATCCTCGATGCGCTGGGCCCGCTCCTCGCTGGAGGCTATGCATCCCGTGCGCTCGGCGCTGACGGCGGTCGTATTCTCGGTCACCTTCTCGGCGGCAACCGCGGCCAGGTCGAACAAGCTGTGTCTCGCGGCGCTGGCGTCGAGCAGTCGCTCGTGTCGAAGCTCCTCCCGATGCTCGCACCAATCGTTATGGGTTACCTCGGTAAGCGCCTTCGTGGCGGCGGCCTCGATGCAGGCGGCCTCGGTTCGATGCTTGGCGCCGAGCGCGAGCAGGCACGCCAGCAAGACTCTGGCCTCGGAGGCTTGCTCGACATGCTCGGCGGCGGCCAGCAACAGCAGCAGGATCAGGGCGGTGGCCTTATGGACCTCGCAGGCGACCTGCTCAAGGGCCCGGCTGGCAAGGCCATCCTCGGACAGATCCTGAAGTAGTCGACGGTGACGCCTGCGTGCCTCGCACTCGATGCCGCAGGCGTCTCCTACGACGTTCACCCCTACACCCACGACCCGGCCGCATCGTCCTACGGACTTGAGGCAGCCGTAGCTCTCGGTGTCGAACCCGACCAGGTCTTCAAGACCCTGATGGCCGAGCTCGACACCGGGGAGCTCGTGGTGGCAATCGTGCCGGTGAGCACGATGCTCGACCTGAAGAAGCTGGCCTCAGCACTCGGGTCGAAGAGAGCGGCGATGGCCACCGTCGCAAAAGCCGAGCGAAGCTCTGGCTATGTGGCCGGTGGGATCAGCCCGTTCGGACAGCGAATGCCACGGCGCACCGCCATCGATGAGCTGGCGTTTGCCAGCGATGCGATCTTCGTGTCGGGAGGTCGTCGCGGCCTCGACATCTCGCTACGCCCCGAAGACCTTGTGGCAACGCTTGACGCGGTCGTTTCGCCCATCAGTTCCACCTAACGTGGCAAATCGGCCAATCGAGGTCGCAGAAGTCGTCATCTGATCGTCATACAGTGGCTGAGATGCAACGAATCCGACACAAAATGCGGCGCGTTGCCACGGCCGGCGGGAGCCCGGCAACGCAGAGCGTGATCTTTTCCACCAACGCACCACTTTCCTCACGTACCGGAGTTGATCGTTCACGCGATCGGAAACCTCACGTGCACACGCGAGGTACCGCGCGTGCACACAACTCAGTAGGGTCGTCGGTACGCGACATGCGGGAGCGCACAGGAGGCAAGGCGATGGCCGATACAGCCACTTCGAAAACGAGCCAACGGCACACGCCGACATGGCGGGGCTTCGCCGGCTTCGCCCTAACCGCGCTCGCGCTTTCCACGCTGGCGATGGCGCCCGCAAGCGCAGCCTCGGGTTGCGGTACCTACAGCTATGGCTTTGAGGGCACGCGCCTTCTCAACGACGGCATCTCCAACTCGGCCGGACCATTCGCGATCGACCTTCCCGCCGGTACGTACACCGTCACCTTGGTGGCTCACGATCATCACTCGACCCAGCCAGACGTCCCGAGTCAGGCGAACGAGCAGTACCGGGTCGTCCTCGACTCCGGCTATGTCTCCCCGCCATCGAACGACATCCCCGACTCGAGTGATACCACCACGACCGTCTTCACTGGCCAGGTCATCGGAGCATCGAGCACCATCAGCGTCACCCACGTCGGTCTTCCAGGGATCAACTCGGTCGACCCAATCTGCGTTGGCTTCACCCCCGAGGCTGCCCCAGAGAGCTCAGACGACGATGCAGACGAACCATCCGCTGAGGCCCCAGCGGAGGAGCCCGCGACTGAGGAACCCGATGCGGCCGAAGAACCCGTCGAGGTAGAGGTCAAAGGGATCGTCGAGGAACGTGACCAGCCGACCGCAACCCCAGCCGTACCGGTGAACCCCGACGGACCTGACGCGACACCAGCTGAACCAGCACCGATCCAAGACATCGGCGATCCAATCGGCATCATCCGAAACCCCAACGTGCCCGCCCCTGATGCGGCACCGGCCGAGCCGCCGCCGAACCCACCTGTCGTCACGGTTGCGCCAGTGAGCAACACGGCCGACAACACGGCTCAAGACACCGATCCGGTACCGGTCGAGGTCGCTGGCATCCAGATCGCTCGCCAGCAGCAGGACCCAGCCCCCGAGACGCAAATTCCGTTGCTTGCAATTACCGGCCCGAGCACCAGCTCGTACGCCCTCACCGGCTTGGCGCTGCTGTTCCTCGCAGCAGGCGTCGCGCTCCTACATCAGGAACGTCGGCTCGCAACGGTGCACAACACCACCGACCAGTAGAAGCCCACTCGAATAGGACCATCGGTCCTCAAGGAAGCGAACTGGCATGTCGATCTCTCGACCATGCCAACGTTCCTCGAACGCTTCTCACTACGCCAGTCCTCGCGCAACCGCTTCACCGTGGTTCGTCGCGGGTACTCACAGAACGAGGTCGATGTGTTCCTCGACGAGATCGAACGAGGCGTGCACGTCGACGACAGTGAGCTCATGAATCGAGTCTTCACCGTCACCAAGAACGGGTATGACCGGCCAACAGTGCATCGCTATCTGGCCAGCCTTGTCGGCGATTCCTCGCTGCGCGACTACGCCCAGCTCGAGGCGTCGACTGCGGCTTAGACGAACGCGTTCGCGGCCTCACCGATGTAGGCCACTGACACCTGATCGCCTCGGGCCCACGACGCTCGGGCTGCAGCGCGAACCTGCACCTCGGTGTCGCCATCAATCGAGACGGTGACCATCATGTCGTGACCGTAATACTCGGTCAGGGTGACGGTGTTTGGGCCGTCGCTGGAAAGCGACAAGTCTTCAGGCCGAACGAGCACGCTCACGGGCCCGTTGCTCGGCGTGGCAAGCGGAAGCTCGCCCAACACGGTGTCGGCAACGACACCTGAACCGGTGCCGTTCAATACATTGACCTCACCAACAAACGACGCAATCCAGGGAGACGACGGCGTGCGGTAGATGTCTTGCGGAGCGCCGATCTGCTCGATGCGTCCGTCTTGCATGACAGCGACCTGGTCGCCAAGGACGAACGCCTCTTCCTGGTCGTGCGTAACGAAGATCGACGTGATGCCAAGTTCGACGAGCAGCCGGTGCACCTCGGTGCGTACCCCGACCCGCAGCGCGCTGTCGAGATTCGAGAATGGCTCGTCGAGCAGCAATACGGTTGGGCGAGGTGCGATTGCGCGGGCTAGTGCTACACGCTGCTGTTGCCCGCCCGAGAGCGTGTCGGGCATACGGTCAGCAAGATCGGCAAGTCCGACCATGTCGAGCGCTTCGTGCACTCGCGGCCCCTTCCGTTCGGCCCGAGGCAGGCCGTAGCCCACATTGCGGCCGACCGTGAGGTGGGGGAACAGCGCCCAGTCCTGGAATACCATTCCGATGTTTCGCTTCTCGGGCGGCACCCACGAGTTGCCCTCGACCATCGTCTCGCCGCCCACACGAATGGAGCCGGTATCGGGCCGCTCAAGCCCGGCGATAAGCCGGAGAAGCGTCGTCTTGCCGCAGCCGCTCGGACCGAGCAACGCAAGGCTGGTTCCAGGCTCGACGGCCAGGTCGATTCCGCGCAGTACCGAGGTGTCGCCAAATGACTTGTCGACACCGGCGACGTCAACGCCGCGCGCTTGTTGATCCATGTGGGAAGTGTACGGGTCGGTGCTAGCCGATAGCGCCGTCGAAGGTGTCGCAGGACTCCGTGCCTTGCTGGAACCCACGGCTGAACCATTCGATACGTTGCGCAGACGAACCGTGCGTGAAGTTCTCCTGATTGCTGCTGCCGGTGATGGCATCGTCGCCAACGGCTCCCGCAGCACGAACGCCCTCTTCGAGGTCACCGGCTTCGAGGATGCCACCGCGCCGGTCGGCATCAGCTGCCCACGCTCCGGCAAAGCAGTCGGCCTGAAGTTCCATCATCACCTGGAGTCGGTTTGACTGGGCTTGCCCAGCACCACTCTGTGCACGCCGAACTGCGTTGTTGATGCCGGCGAGGTTCTGAACGTGGTGGCCAATCTCGTGAGCGAGGATGTAGGCCTGGCTGAAGTCGCCGCCAGCGCCGAGTTGACGCTGCAGACGGATCATGAACACCACGTCGATGTACGTCTTACCGTCGGCTGGGCAATAGAACGGTCCAACATTGCTACTTGCTCGACCGCAGCCACCAGTTCCGGTCGCCGAGGTGAAGAGGTCAAGCTGCGCGTTCTGGTACGGCTGACCAAAGACCCGCGGATACTCGTCAACCCAGAAGTTGTCTTGGACGTCGTCGAGAACGAAGTTCACAAGGTCGACCGCTTGGCCTTCCTCATCGTCGGTGGGCGGCGCCGTGTTCGCCGGTGCTGCGTTGCCGGAAGATCCGGTCGAGCCGCCGGTCGACGTGCCGCCTCCGTCGCTGCCCCCAAAGGCACCGGTGCACGCAAAGAAAAGGAGCGCCAGAAGCACGAGCATGATGATCAGCCCCATGCCACCGCAACCTCCACGCCGAGCGCCTGCTGGAGCGGCCATACCGCCGCCTCCAAGACCGCCTCCGAGGCCGCCGCCACCGCCGCCCATGTTCCCACCGAGACTTCCGCCTCCGAGGCCGCCGCCACTCGAACCACGTCGGCTGGGGAAGCCAAAGCCGCCACGACCTCCGCCGCCCGAGCTGCGTCGATCGTTTACGTTTCGGCTGCGATATCCCTTAGGAACCTTGACCATGATGTTCTTCTCCCCTCACACACACCGGTGCGGGTATTTCCTCAAAACCAGGACAATCCTAGTCAAGCAACTGAGAAGTCCGAGGTAGGGGTCGCCGAATTGCGAACTCGCTATGGGTCAGCCGGCCGAGCTTACGGGCGCTGTGCGGGCCACTTGAACTCGTTCGTCGTTGGGCGACGATCGGGGCGGCGGCCACGGGATGCGCGTGCGGTTGGTACCTCGGGAATGTGCACTCCTGAGCCAGGTTCGGAGCCGGCGGGCCGGTTTGCAATGACAGCAACAGGGCGGAGATCGAATTCAGGCCGAGGCATTCCAGCAATTTCGGTACGTGGGGACCGAGGCGGCCGTTTTGACGGGTGAGCGTTCGACTGCGGAACCCTGCGAGGCCACACCAAGAAGGTCAGCAGATACGAGATGCCCGCAATGAAAACCAGTTGACCGGCGAGAAGACCGACCGTTGTTGGTTCATTTCGAGTTGCTACAAATACCACGGCTATAAGGGCTACTACCGTTACGAAGTAGAGCCCGAGTCGCTTCCAACCACCACGCATGCCCGCGAACGTAGGCGCGATCAGAAAAACACTCCAACTCGGTGACTATTCTCTTTGCGCTGGACCCCGTAGGCTGTCGTCCGATGAAGCGCTCGCACATCCTCGCACGTGAACTTCGTGGCACTCTTCTCGTGCTGCTAGTTGCCGCAATGATCGTGTGGCTTTTTGCGCGTTTGAACGATGATCGTGCTGCAGCACAGGTCGAGTTGGCAGCTCGGCAGACCACCACATCGGTTGTCGAAACCACCACCACCTCGACCACGATCGTGATCGACGACAACGAACGTCTGTGCTCGCTGGCAGTGAAGTTCCGCAACGATCTTCGCAACGTCAAGGTCGAGCTCGTCAACCTTGCTGGCGACCCCATCTCCACCCGCGACGATCTGCCGATCGATGTTGGCTTGCATCCCGATGGCGACATTCCTGAAGAGGTCCGCGAAGAGCGCACCGTGGCAGGCGAAGAAGCCTTTGCAAATGGTGCTGCATTCACGACGACTACCGAGGCCACCGAAGAGGCCGAGACCACCACCACAACTCTCCCTCCGCCGGTTGCCACCACGCCGCCGCAGATCATCAACACTCGTCGAATCGATCCGCTCGAGTCGGGTCTCCTCGGCGAACCGCAGCAGGTCGCGCTGAACTTCTACACGACGGCGTCAGCCCTGCGTCTCGGCACAATCACCGCCGACTTCGCATCGAGCGCTGACTACTTTGCCGACTTCGTCGAGATCGGCGGATCGAAGCGGTTCGATCTTGAAGAGCTCGCCGAGTCCGACTTCAGCGATCAGTGGACTGCCCTCTCAACCCGCCCAGTATTCGGCATCGACGCCACGCTCGAATACATCGAAGAAGAGTGCAGCGTCCGCATCGGTAGCGGATTCGTCTACCGAGAAGAGCCGAAGGAATTGGAAACCTTCACGCCGACGGAAGTCACGGGCGCAATCGATCCCGGCGCAACTGGCAACTAGATGAACCCGCAGGCCCTCCGGGCTGCAGCGATCGCCATCGTGATCGCCATCGTGGCGCTTGGGGGCTACTCGATCCTGCAGGGGCGCGGCGGGGGTGACCAGGGGACCGTTCTCACCGAGTTAGAAGAACTCGCGCCTGCGTCCGTACCGTCAACCGATGTGCCATCTCCCGACGCCGAGGACGACTTTCCCGCCGTCACAACCGCAGCCGTGCGCGATGCCGCCGATCGCAACAGCCCCGTCGAGCTTCGTTTCTCCATCGTCGACACCCTCCCCCACGACACCGGAGCGTTCACCCAAGGCCTCGAGATCGCCGACGGGCGCCTGTTCGAAAGCACCGGCTTGGTCGGGCGGTCGTCGATCCGCGAACTCGATCTGGCCACCGGCGACATCGTCCGCAACGCGGCGGTCGACGAGGTCTTTGCCGAGGGGCTGACAGTCATCAGCGACGGTGGTAACGAACGATCTGCGATTCAACTCACATGGCAAGACGGCATCGCGTATCGCTACGACGCCGACACGTTCGACATCGTCGACACCTACACCTACGAGGGCGAAGGCTGGGGGTTGTGCCACGACGGAACCCAACTCGTCATGAGCGACGGCACCCCAACACTCGACTTCCGAGACGCCTCGACGTTCGAGCTGATCTCTTCAGTTGAGGTCACGTTGTCGGGGTCGCCTATCTCGATGCTCAACGAGCTCGAGTGCGTGAACGGTTCGGTGTGGGCGAACATCTGGCAGTCGTCGTTGATCATCGAGATCGACCCGACCAGCGGCAATGTCATCGGCGTGCTCAATGCGGCGACCTTGACCCCGCCGAGTGTCGCCGAGGACGCCAGTGCCGTTCTCAATGGCATTGCCTATGACCCCAGCGATGGCACGTTCCTTCTGACCGGCAAGTTGTGGCCAACGATCTTCCGGGTGCAGATCGAGCCTGCACCCCAATAGCGTCTGACCTATGGCCGACGATCAATCCACTCCCCGGCGACCTCCAAAGCAACCGCCAGAGCGCGGCGTTGCCCCTGGCCCGCTTCTTGCTGCCATGGTCACGCTCATCGCGTGCCTGTTGGTGGCGGCGTGGCTTACCGGTCAGTGGCAGTTCGTATTTCTCGGACTCTTCGGCGTTGCTGCGGGCACGCTCCCGTTCCTGAACCGCCGGAAGTAGCGTGGCAGAACTCGTTCTCGGGGCCGACGGGGCGCCGGGTGGTTGGCTCCTTGCCGAGGCGTCGCCCCGCTATCACGAGGGGCCTTCGTCGGTCACGTTCTCCTTCGCCGAGTCGCTCGGGCCCTCCGTACAGCGCCTTTGGGGCGACGTTGCGGTGCTCGCCGTCGACATACCGATTGGCCTATCGGCAGATGGCCATCGCCCCGCTGACACGCTCGCCCGAGAACGTCTCGGGCCCCGACGCTCGACATTCTTCCCTACCCCAATTCGTTCAGTGCTCGACTTCGATGAGTACACCGACGCGAACGCGCACAGCAAGACCACGACCGGCGCGGGACTGTCGAAGCAGGCCTGGAACCTGATTCCGAAGATCCGACATGTCGACAGCCTGTGGAGCCAGGACCTTTCGACGCAGTTGCTCGAGGCACACCCCGAAACGTCGTTCGCGGAGCTCAACGAAGCTCCGGTGATGGCGAAGAAGGCCAGCGCCGAAGGTCGCGGCGAACGAATCGCACTGCTGAAGACGGTGTATGGCGACGAGCTCGAGCGCGCCCTCGACGATCTGCCCCGCAGGTTGTGGGTCGATGCGATCGATGCCGCCGCCATCGCGTGGACGGCCCGAAGAGTTGTCGACGGACGAGCCATCATTCTCGGAGGCGAACTCGACGCGGCCGGGCGCCCGATGCAGCTCGCAATCTGACAGGCTGAAGCGATGTTTGGAAACACCGGCTTCGGCGATGGCGAAGCTATTGGCCGCTATGCGCCATCTCCGTCCGGAGATCTGCACGTCGGAAACCTTCGAACCGCAATGCTGGCGTGGCTATCGGCCCATGATGTCGATGGTGAACTTCGACTTCGCATCGACGACCTCGACCCGAGGGTTTCGTCAGCTGAGCATGAGGCGAGCCAACGTACCGACCTTGCCGCACTGGGCATCGACTTTTCTGGCCCGGAGCTCCGCCAGTCCGAGCGCACCGAGGTCTATCTCACCGCCATTCAACAGCTCGACGACGCCGAGCTGTTGTATCCCTGCTTCTGTTCTCGCCGTGAGGTTCGTGAGGCCGCGGCAGCTCCGCATGTCCACCTGCCCGACGGCGCCTACCCGGGCACCTGCCGCGACCTTTCGAGTGCTGACCAAGCCCGTCGTGCTGAAGACCGCCCTGCGGCGATGCGAGTTCGGGCCAACAACCTCACGGTCGACTACGTCGATAGAAATTTTGGCAAGCAGAGTGAGTTGGTCGACGACTTCGTTATCCAGCGCAACGATGGCGTGCCGTCCTACAACCTGGCCACCGTGCTCGACGACGACGAGCAGCGCATCACCGAAGTCGTCCGTGGTGCTGATCTTCTCGCGGGAACGGCACGTCATGTGTGGCTGCGACGCATGCTCGACCTGCGTCCGGTCGAACACGCGCACGTTCCACTCGTCATGAACACCGAAGGCGAACGACTAGCCAAGCGAGACGGCGCAGTGACCTTGTCCGACCTGGCCGAGCTCGGCATGGATGCAAGTGCTGTGCGGTCGAAGCTTGCCGTGACGCTCAACCTCGCCGAACCCGGCGAGCGAGTCACAATGGACGACCTACTCAACCGCTACGACCCAACCACGCTCCCCCTAACCCCCGCCACCTGGTCCCAATAGAGATTTGTGGAGGATTTGGACCCCCACAGGTACCTTTTCCTCCACAAAAACCTTCCTCGAAGATTTGTGAAGGATTTGGACCCTATGGGGTACCTTTTCCTTCACAAAAACAGGGTGATCGTTAGAAGATGAAGTGGCTCGCGGTGTGGATGAGGAAGCCCGCCAAGCCGCCGACGAGGGTGCCGTTGATGCGGATGAACTGGAGGTCTCGCCCGACTTGGAGTTCGATGCGATCGGCGGTGTCTTGCGGATCCCAGCCTTCGACGGTGTTAGCGATCAGGCCACCGATCTCGTTGCCGCCGGCTTCGGCCAGGTAGACGATGATCGATTGGATCCATGCGTCAACCTTGCCTTGAAGGTCTTCGTCGTCCACGAGACGATGCGCAAGCGCCACGATGGCTTCTTCAATGCGTCGCCGAACGTCAGAGTCAGCCTCTCGGGTGGCGTCGCCAAACCCGCGCTGCAGCGACGACCAGAGATCCTTCGTCCACGCTTGAAACTCGGGGTGGTCAAGGAGCTCCTGCTTGAGTTTCTCGCCTTGCTCGATCATCCGCTCGTCGGTGCGGAGGCGATCAGCGAGCTCGCGTGATCGCTCGTCGATATCGCGCTTCACGTGATGTTCGGGGTTCGAGTCAACCTCGCGCAGGAACGTCATCACTGCGCCGTAGATCTTCTCAAACACGCGATCGTCGACTGGCTCAGGGACCCACCATGGCGATTCGTTCACCAGGCGACGGCGGAACGTCTCACGGTTCTCGTCCAGGAAGTTCGCTGCTCCGCTGAGAACCGCGTTGTACATCTCATGGTGGTGATCGCCGTCCATGCCTGCATCGATGACGCGGCCAACGATCGGCGCGACTGGAATCTTGGAGAGCCGGTCTCGGACGAGCGAGTCGACCATCAGCCGCACATCTTCGTCGTCGCTGAGGACTTCGGACACGGCCGAGACGACAACGGCGACTTCACCCACCATCGAGCGGGCGTTCTCTGGTTCGCGGAGCCACTTGCCAACACCTCGCGAAAGCTCGACGTCTTCGAGCTTCTCGGCAACGACCTCGGCGGTAAGGAAATTCGATTGCACGAACTCGCCCAGGCCTTCGCCGATTTCGTTCTTGCGCTTCGGAACGATTGCCGTGTGCGGGATCGGCAGGCCAAGCGGGTGTTTGAAGAGCGCGGTCACGGCAAACCAGTCAGCGAGGGCACCCACCATGGCGGCCTCGGCGGTGGCACGGACGAATCCGATCCATGTTGCGCCGTCTTCTTCGAATCCGCGGGCGATCAGGAAGATGATCGCGGCGATGATGAGCATCGCTGTTGCAACGGTCTTCATCTGGCTCAGCTGCTTGCGCTGGGCCAGTTCGGAGTCCGATGGAGCTACGTCGGTAGAGAGGTGTGCCGGAGATACCACGCTTGTGATCGTAGAGGCCGCCTATCCTTACCGGGTGCTTACGGTCTCGGGACTCGCGAAGGCGCACGGTGCGCGCCAACTATTCAAGAACGTCACGCTGCAGCTCAGCGACGGTCGTCGAATCGCGCTCGTTGGCGGAAACGGCGTTGGCAAGACCACGCTTATCGAGTCGATCATGGGCGTTCAAGATCCCGACGAAGGCGTCATTCACAAGCCCAAAGACCTGCGCATTGGCTACCTCGCCCAGGAACTCCCTGAAGCGACCGACCGAACCGTTCTTGCCGAAACCCTGGACGGCGCGGAGCAGATTCGTGACATCGCCGAGCGCATGCAGAAGCTCGAAGATGAAATGTCGACCGACGACGGCAGCAACCTCGAACAGATCATCGAGAAGTACGGACAAGCGCAAAGCGAGTTCGAGACCATGGGCGGCTACGCCATCGAGTCCGAAGCGCATCGCATGCTCGCCGGCCTCGGTTTCCCGCCAGCGTGGAACGACAGGCCGATCAAAGAACTCTCGGGCGGATGGCGTATGCGCGTCGCCCTTGCTCGTCTGCTGCTGAGCGCGCCCGACGTATTGATTCTCGATGAGCCCACGAACCACCTCGATGTCGATTCGGTTGCCTGGCTCGAGAACCATCTCGCTGGTTGGGGCGGCGCGCTGCTGTTCGTCTCGCACGACCGCGACTTCATCGACGCCGTGGCGAACCGCATCTTCGAGATGGCCGGTGGCACCGGCACCGAATACGTCGGTAGCTTCCTTGAATTCGTGGCCGCTCGCGAAGAACGTTTCGCCCAGATCGCGGCCCAGGCTGCCCAGCAGCGGAAGGCCATTGCGGCCACCGAGGCCTTCGTCGACCGCTTCCGTTACAAGGCCACCAAGGCCAAGCAGGTGCAGAGCCGCATCAAGGCAATGGAGAAGCTCGAGCTCATCGAGGTTCCGACCGAGAAAGAGATAGCGGCGAAGTTCGACTTCCCCGAACCACAGCGCTCGTCTCGCCTCGTCGCAGAAATAGTCGACGCCACCGTTGGCTACAAGAACGACGACGGTAGTGAAACGATCATCCTCGAAGACGTCAATATCGCGGTCGAACGCGGCCGCAAGGTTGGTCTGGTCGGACCGAACGGTGCGGGCAAGACCACCCTCATCCGACTGCTCACCGGCGCACTCGAACCCACCAAGGGCAACGTCACATTGGGCAGCAACGTCGATCTCGCCACGTTTGCCCAGGACCAAGCTGAAGACATGGACCCGGCCCGAACCGTCTATGGCGAGCTCTTGTCGGTCACTCCGAAGAACTCAACTCGAAACTGGCGCACCGTTCTTGGGTCGTTCGGGTTCACCGGGCAAGCCGCCGATCGCAACATCCTCGAACTCTCCGGTGGCGAGCGGACCCGTTTGGCGTTGGCCAAGACGATGGTCAACCCGGTCAACCTGCTCGTCCTCGATGAGCCGACAAACCACCTCGACCTTCCAAGTTGCGACGTGCTCGAAGATGCCCTGACCGCGTACCCCGGCACTGTTCTGCTGGTCACGCACGATCGACATCTCATCCGCGGAGTATGCGACGCGCTTATCGAAGTGCGTGGAGGCAAGGCCATCTGGCATGAGGGTGTCACCGAGAAGGTGCTGAATCCACTCGGCACGCTCACCGCCGACGTTGGCGATGACAGCCGAGAAGCCAGCGGCTCGAAGCCGAAGAAGCAGAAGCAGCAGCCGAAGAAGTCAAATGCTGGTGGCAATACCGCTGCGGAGAAGAAGGCCAAAAAGCGGGCCGAGGCTGAAGCTCGCAACTCAAGCCATGTGAACACGCGCGACCTTCGCAAGAAGCAGCAATCAGCCGAACGCAAATGGGAAAAGGCCGAAGCCGAGGTTGCCGACCTGCAGGAGCAGCTGGCCGACCCTGCGGTGTACGACGACAACGACAAGGTCAAAGAACTCGTCGCCAAGTTCGAAGCAGCCAAAGACAAGGCAGCAGCGCTCATGGCCGAATGGGAATCCGCCACCGAAGCCCTAGAAAGCGTATCGACTCAGCCCTGACGGGCTTCCCCGAACTCGAGTTTCTCGCCTGGGGGCTCGAAACATCGACCTGAGAAAGCGCTCGACGAGAGTGAAGCTCGCGTAGCGACCGCCGTTCGCTTCGCTCACTAACCGAGTTTGTTGCTGACGCCCCAAACATCGCATTCTCCAACCACTCAAGGGGAGGGAGCGGAGCGGACGACCATGTCGACTTCCACGGATCTCGACCGGAAGTGTCGAGAAGTAACCGCGAGATAGAGTTTCGTGATGGCTGAGACAGATCTTGCAGAGTGGGCGGCTGGCGTTTCCGAGAAGCCGTACGGCGAGCGGATCTACTCGATCACGAAGAAGATCTCCGAGCAGACATTGTTTCGGATCCTCGACGTGCGCCACGAAGGCACTGAGCTCCTTCGCACCGCTCCCCCATGCATCATTGCGCCTGTACATCGCTCGAACCTCGACAGCGTGATCATCGGCGTGCTCGGCGGTCGTCGCCTGCCAACCCTCGCCAAGGAATCGCTGTTCAAGATCAAGCCCGTCGGCTGGTGGATCGCCGGGCTCGGCGCCATTCCGCTTGATCGTGACGCAGCCGACCGCGAAGCAACCACTGCTGCTCGCAAGATCCTCGACTCGGGCAAGCCGTTGATGATCTTTCCCGAAGGCACCCGCCAAACCGGTCAGCAGATCGGCGAGCTCTTCGACGGCACCACGTGGATTGCGGCCAAGACCGGCGCCACGATCGTGCCCGTCGGCATCGCCGGAACCGAAGCCGCCATGCCTCCCGGAGCAAAGTTCCCCAAACGTGTACCCGTCGGTGTTGCTGTTGGCGAGCCGATCCCCATGCCCGAGGGCCGAGTGCCACGCTCGAAACTCACCGAGCTCACCAACCAGATGCGAGCCTCACTCCAAGCAGCCAACGACCGCGCCCACGAACTGCTGTAACTCGCTCGGACTTCCGCCGAGATCCGCGGAAGTCGACATGGTCGTCCGCTCCGCTCCCTCCCCTTGAGTGGTTGGAGAATGCGATGGTTTCGGGCGCCGATACAAGTTCTTCTGAGTCTGATGCACGGTAAGCGGGGCTGAGACTCAGAAAAACCGTAGATTAGGTTTCGTGCGCATCTTGGTGACCAATGACGACGGAATCGACTCGCTTGGGCTCCATGCCTTAGCCAACGCCATGCGGCCGTTCGGTGAGGTCACCGTCGTCGCTCCGGCAAGCGAGTACTCCGGTGCGGGGGCCTCGCTCGGCACCCTCACGTTCGAGGAGCCGATTGCGCGCCCCCATCAGATCGACGCGCTCGACGGCTTGAAGACCTGGTCGGTCACCGGGCCACCAGCGCTCTGTGTCATGTACGCCCAGCTCGGGTCGTTCGGCGACGAAGCGTTCGACCTCATCGTGTCGGGCATCAACCCCGGGCAGAACGTTGGCTGGTCGGTATATCACTCCGGCACAATCGGAGCATGTCTCACAGGTCGTAACCGCGGAACGAGCGGCCTCGCGATGAGCATGGGCTTTAACGGCAAAGACGTCGAAGGTCAGACCTGGGGCCAGATTGTCGAAGGCATGATCTGGGAGACCGGAGCGACTATCGCTGCCGAAATCGTCCAGGGCATGATCGACTCACCAACAACTCCCCCATCGGTGATCAACTGCAACGTCCCGAACAAGTCGCTCGACGAACTCGAGGGCTGGAGCGTGGCAAAGGTCGGCTCTGAACCACCACGCAAGCTCGTCACCGGCGACCTCGTTCCTGACGACCCCGATGAAGACGGCGAGCGCTTCAAGCTGACGATGGATTGGGGCGCAGCTGGCAAGGTCGTTGAAGGCACCGACGCCTACCTCGTTCGCAACAACACCGTGTCGGTGTCGTGGATCGGCGACCTCAAAGAGACCACGGCCGACCCAGCCCAGCACGACGCAGTGAGCAGCCGGCTCGACAACCTGCTGTAGCTCAACAATTTTGAACCGCTAGGTACGCCTGGCGTACTTTTCGGTTCACATTGGTTGCTCGGTGAAGGTGGACTCGGTGGCGCCCGTGATGCGGAGTAGGTCGGCCGGGTTGATCGGGAACACGTGGCGCGGCGTTCCGGCGGCTGCCCACACGCTGTCGTGGCCCAAGAGCGCTGGGTCGAAGAACGCCCGAACCGCGTTGTCGTGCCCGAACGGCGGAACGCCACCGATCGCATACCCCGTGATCGCCCGGACCTGATCGGCGTCGGCACGACCGCACTTCGCTCCCCCAGCGGCCTTCGTCAGCTTCGCGGTGTCGACCCGATTCGCTCCGCTCGTCAACGCGAGAACCAACTCGCCGTCGACCTCGAAGATCAGCGACTTAACGATCTGGCCCACCTCGCACCCAACCGCGGCTGCAGCATCGTCAGCGGTGCGGGTTCCATCGGGATACTCGACCACTTCAAGGGTTAGTCCGTGGCTCGACGCAGCGTCGACAACGCGCTGCGCGCTTGGCGGAAGATCACTCATGGGGCACTCCAAATTCCTATCGACCGTGGCGGCATCTTCAGCGCTCCGTCGGCATCACGGGTGGCTGTCCCCCACAGCAACGTTGCGTCGATGGCGACCGTCTTCGCATCAACTGGCGCCACGTCAGCTTCATCGGCATGATTGATCGCCACCACCACGCGTTCAGCACCGGCGCCGCGAGCAAAGACATACGTTCGCCCGAAGTCTGGGCCAGGCATCGGGCCGATGCGTTCGAACTCGGCCGAGCGCAACGCTGGGGTTGCATGACGCAGCGCGATCAGTTCTTTGACCGCGGTCGTGAGCTCGGGAACCGAGTCCATTGCGTCCCACGGAAACCCGCGGCGACAATCCGGGTCGGGGCCGCCTTCGAGCCCAACCTCGGTGCCGTAGTAGATACATGGCGCACCGGGCAGGGTGAAGAGCACCGCGAGGCAGAGAATAACGAGCTCGTGGTCGCCTCCGGCCATCGACATGATCCGACCAGTGTCGTGGCTGTCGAGCAGGTTCAGCATGGCCGTGCGCTCGCTCGGACCGTAGAGATCCATCAGCCAGTCGATGCGGTCAGCAAAGGCGCCTGCGTTCAGCCCAGGCGTGACGAAGTAATCGTTGTTGTCGACGATGGCCTCTTCGACGATCCGGTTGCCGATGCCGTAGGCGATGGTCGCCGTGGTCTGTGGATAGTTCATGACCCCATCGAACGGACCGTGCGCGCCGACCCATCCGGTGGCCTCGTGCCAGATCTCGCCGGTGAGATACGCCTCAGGATTTACCGCCCGAACCCGGCTCCTGAACTCGTCCCAGAACCCCTCGGTTTGAATCTCGTTTGGTACGTCGAGGCGCCAGCCATCGGCTCCACGCTCGATCCAATGGGTGCCGACCTTCCACAAGAACTCGCGCACGGCCTCATGGTCGGTGTTGAGCACCGGCAGCGCATGCAGCCCCCACCAGGCGTCGTAGGTGGCTGGCGTGTCTTCGTCGTAGGGAACGATTGGGAACTCACGAACACGGAACCAGTCGATGAAGGCCGACTTCTCTTGGTGCTCGGCGATATCGCTGAACTGAAAGAAGCCGCGGCTCGCGTGGTTGAAGACCCCGTCGAGGATCACCCGGATGTTCCGGGAATGTGCCGCCTCGATCATCGCATCGAAGGCCTCGTTGCCACCCAAGAGCGGATCGACCTGGAAATAGTCGTGGGTGTGGTAGCGGTGATTCGACGCGCTCTGAAAGATCGGGTTGAACCACAGTGCGTTGATACCGAGGTCGGCGAGGTAGTCGAGCTTGTCGATGACGCCCCAAAGATCGCCGCCCTTGTAGCCGGTATGGGTTGGCGGCTCGTCCCACGTGTCGAGCCGGAGGCCGAGGTCGACCTTGCCAGACCGAGCAAAGCGATCGGGGAAGATCTGATAGAAGACTGCGTCAGCCACCCACGCGGGGGGATTCGAAGAAGGGGTCGTCACTCGGCGAATGTTAGATCGTCGAACGCAGATTCGGCGCGAGTGAGCCGTTGTTCGAGACCTCGATGCCTTCAACCCCGACGAGCGCAGCCAGGTCGTGTATGGCTTCGGCCACCCGTCCCGCCATCTCGAGCGTGTCGTGTCCGAACTCGGCATGCGACGACTGAATTCGAAGAACGTCCGCTTGGCGATCGGTCTTCACGTCGAGGCGGGCCACCAGGTCACCGTCGACCATCATGGGCAGCACGTAGTAGCCGTACTTTCGCTTGGCCTCGGGGACGTAGATCTCGATCCGGTACTCGAAACCCCAGATGCGCTCGGCGCGCTCGCGGAACCAGACCACCGGGTCGAACGGCGACAGCACAGTGGCACCGGTGATCGATCGAGGGGTCTTCGCATCGGGGTCCGCGAACGCCGGTACGTCCCAGCCCTTGACGGTGGCGGGCAAGATTCGCCCGTCCTCGACTAGCTCGGCGAGCACCGGCCGGACTTCACGAATCGAGAGGCGGAAGTAGTCGGCGATGTCTTTGGCGGTTCCGACACCAACCGCCTGGGTCGCCTGCACCAGCAGATGTTTGAGTGCGTCTTCGGGCGTCGGTGTTGGCAGCGCCCGAATCTCTGCCGGAATGATGTTCTCGATCGGCGTGAACACCTTCTCGAAGTTGCCCTGACGACGAACACCCAGATCCCCCACCCGGTAGAGCCAATCGAGCGCCATCACCCCGAGCGAACGGTGCCACCAGCCCGACCCATCACCAGGCATTGGCCGCGGGTCCTCAAGCGTTCCCCCGGTGACGGTGCCTTTGTCGCGCACCTCATCGAGAATCGACTGCACATAGTTCGGCTCGCGGATCGATACCTCGTGCAGGTTCTTCCACGTACGACCTTCGCGGGCGCGATCCCAAGTCCACCGGATCAGCGGTTCAGTCTCGACCGGAAGCATCGATGCCTCGTGAGACCAGACCTCGAACCACGAATCGTCCTTGTACGCCACCCGGTCGAGCAACGCCGGGTCGTACGGGCCAAGGCGGCTATGGAACGTCAAGTACTGCGTTCGGATGACGACTGGAATCGAATCGAGCTGCAACACTCGCATGCGCCCCATCGCTCGTTTTAGGTGGCGCTTTGTAACTGCGCCCTTGGGGGCAACGTCAGCAAAGCCCTGAGCGCCAAGCGCTATCCGACGCGCCACGTCGGCTGACATGTTCCACTGACCGGTGCGACTCACAATTGGCGAGGCTACTCGCTAGCGTTGAAGGCCATGTCTACGAACCTCCCTGGCCGCAGCGCCGCTCTCCTCTTCGCCCTTGCCCTCGCACTTGCCGCGTGCGGCAGCAACGCGGCGAGCGATACCGAAACCGCAGAGGCGACCGAAACCACCGAAGCTCCGGTCGCGACTGAAGCCCCGACGGTCGAAGAAGCTGAAGAACCCGCTACGGGTAGCAACGACGAAATCAACGGCGGCAAGCCTGAGGTCGAGATTCCCGCTGGTGATGCGCCCACCGAGCTCGGCATCGACGACCTCATCGAAGGCGATGGCGCCGAGGTCGCTGCCGGTGACCTCCTCGTCATGCACTACGTCGGCGTCCTCCACGCAAACGGCGAGCAATTCGATGCAAGCTGGGACCGGGGCTCGACCTTCAACTTCACCCTTGGCCAGGGCCGAGTCATTCAAGGATGGGATGAGGGCATTGTTGGCATGAAGGTTGGCGGACGTCGCCTGCTCAACATCCCGTCCGCCCAGGCCTACGGCTCAAACAGCCAAGGCGGCATTCCCGCCGACAGTGCGCTCGTGTTCGTCGTCGACTTAGTCGATGCCATTAGCCCACCCGCAGAAATCGAGAACGCGGACGCTCCGGTGACTGAGCTTGAGGTCACCGTCATCGAAGAGGGCGACGGCGACGTCATCACCGCCGAATCATTCGTCGACATCCACTACCAGCTCATGGCCCAATCGACGGGCACGCTCATCGAGAGCTCGTGGGTAGGCGGGCAATCACTACCGTTCCCCATGGCCACCCCACCCATTCCGGGTTGGGGCGAAGCTCTGCTCGGCAAGCGCGCCGGTGATTCGCTTCGCATCGTGATTCCGCCAGCACTTGGCATTGGTCAAGAGGGCGGCCCGATCGGGCTGGAAGAGACGCTGGTAACCGAAATTCGCGTGATGTCGGTGACGAACTAAAGCTCGCCGCTCAAGTCATCGGACGACGCGTCTACCTCATCACCGATACCCAGCTTCAGCTTGATGCTGTCGAGGAAGCGTTCGAACACGCCTTCCTCGTCGTCGACACCATCGTCGCCAACTCGTTCAGCTCGGAAGGCCGCTACCTGCTCGGTGCGATCTTCCGAGGACTGCACAACACCAGCTTCGATATCGAATGCCGTGACGCGCTCGTAGTGCCACACGGGCGGGAATCCGACGTGCACATACAGATCGAGGATTGGGTCGGCGCCTGCGAGCAAATCGCCGCTCCACTCGACTGGAAGGTCGAGCTCAAGGTAGGTCCACACCTGGCCATATTCGTCGGTGGTGGCTTCGATGCCGTTGATTGGCGGTGGAGCATCGACTGATCCGACCTGCAAATCGGACAGCAACAGGCGACCCTCGTCGTCGATGCGATAGCGGGCCAGTTCACCCCGAGTGTTGGCCGAATGCATCGTGACCGGCATGACGCCGTGGGCCCGAACATCGAACAACGTTCCTGGGGCTGGCTCAGCTACTACGTACTCATCGCCGCCGAGGACGATGACATCTGGCATCTGTCCGCTCATATCTGACCCCTTGCACTCGCTCTATTGGTCCGACACGACTCTACTGCCGTCAGCCTGTGCGGTGAGGGCACGCCGGGTTGAGGCTGCGATTACGTCGCGTCGGCGCAGGGCCAAGTCGTCGATCGACCGCACGATTGGTCCGCTCGCTTGTGCAAAAACGAACTGCACGTCGGCAACGATCATGCCAGTGGCCATCTCAACGGCAACGGCGTAGGCAGCACCCTGCAGCGAGTACCGCTCGAGCTTCGCATCGATATCGCGCTCGCTTCGCACAGCGTCGGTCTTGTAGTCGACGACGACTAGCCCATCAGGTGTCTCTACGAGCAGATCGACATAGCCCTCGATGGTGATCTCACCGACGGGCGCCGTGACAAAGAGCTCTTTCCAATGCCGGGCCGTCCGGCAGGAGTCGACGATGTCGGTCGAAAGCGCAGAGCGAACCGACGCCTCGATCGTCTCAACATGTTCGGGCACCGACTCGACCCAGGCCTGAGATGCGCAGAGCGCGCGTACGTCGGCGTCGTCGGGCTCCGACAGGTCGATGAGCTGCAGCACGCCATGGACAGCGCTACCGATCGAGGTGCCTGCACGGCCGCGGCGGAACTCCTGCGGGATTGCCTCCTCGTTGACCAGTTCAGTGTCGTCTTTGGCTCCGTCGAGATCGTCATCAATGTACGGGGCAGACTCATATGGAACGTCGTCGTGCTGGCCGGCGTAGTAGCCGCCGTCATCGGGTTCGCCGAAATGGGCCGTGCCGTCGCGAGCTCGGTCGTAGTGCTCTTTGGCAATCGCCGTAGCTGACATAACGGAGCGTTCTGACGCTCTAGCCAGGCGTTCGCGATGACGGGTCCGCCAGTCGGTGACCGTCGGCAGCGTTGGCGGCTCGGCAGGGTCAGTGAGGTCGATGACAGGATCGGCGCTATCGGTCGGAAGCGCGAACAGCGAGCCCTGACCAGTGAGCGGACGTACGAGTTCGGCGCCAGCGCCGTGTGCCCAGGTGTAGATGAGCGAGCCGTGTGACTCGATGACCTTCCCAGTCTTGCGAACGCCGTGGTAGCTCGACATGACCAGGTGGTCGCGAGCGCGAGTAAGCGCCACGTAGAGCAAGCGGTCGCGCTCAGGCTTGGCCATCTCGTCGTCGAGCTCCTTCGCCAGGTCGAAATGTGAGGTGCTTAGGTTCTTCGAGACCTTCACTTCGGGAAGCACACCAGCCTCGCCCCAGATGACCTCGCCCCGACTCGCACGGCCCCGACCGAGCTCAGTTGTGAGCCCCGACACGATGGTTATCGGAAATTCGAGGCCCTTCGAACCATGGATAGTCATGATTCGAACCGCATCGTCATCGGGTTCGTCGAGCATTGGTTCGTGAGCCTTCGAGCCGTCGAAGCCCTGCAGGCGGGTCCAGGCGAGATAGTCGCGCAGGTCGCCGCCACCGGTTTCGGCGAATGCCCGGGCTTGGTCGACGACGTAGCGAATTCGGCGCCAGGTATCGCGAGCTCGTCGACCGTGGGCTGGCAATGCCATTGCGTAGCGCTCGTCGATGATGCGGAGCAGCAGCTGGCTGGGTTCATCCCACCACCGACGTCGGGCAAGCGAACCCAAATGTTCGAGCCCCTCGGCCACTGGCGAACCCAGCAGAGCGTCAGGGATGGGCGCTGCGAGGTCGAAGCGACCACCGCCGGCAACGAACGTATAGAGATCGTCGTAGCCACACGCGTACAGCGGCGAACGCAGGGCTGCGACCAATGCGATCTGGTTCGATGAGTCGTCGATTGCCGACAGCACGTTGAGGAGGTCTTTGATCTCCTGGGTTTCGTAGACGAGGCTGCCGGTGTCGGCTCGGAACGGAATGTCCTGATCGTCGAGCGCATGGGACAGTTGTGACATCGATGTTCGCGTGGGCAGCAGGATCGTGATGTCTCGGAGCAACGGCTCGCGCCAGCCGCCGTCTCTGGTGCCTATCCGCCACTTCGCCGGGTTGTCTCGAATGTCGGCAATGGTTGCCGCAACGTCGGCCGCTTCGGTTTCGCGAAGTTCTCGAGCCGGCCCCTCCAATGGTCCGCCGAGAATAACGGGACGATGATCGCCATCGCTGGGTTCTCGAGTGGCGAGCAGCGGTGAGTACTTAGCCTGCGACTCGGTGTCGTCGGGCATGACCTCAGAAAAGAGCGAGTTCACCGCGTCGATGACCGGGGCGACGGTTCGGAAGTTGCGACGCAGGACAACACCACCGCTGGCGAAGGCATCTCGTGCCTGCAAGAAGAGCCCGATGTCAGCGCGACGGAATCGGTAGATCGACTGCTTTGGATCGCCCACCATGAACAGCCGGCCGGGGTCGGGCGTGAGCCGGTTCAAGGTGTCGTCGCCCGTGAACTCTCCCGTAACCGACGACGCCAGCAACAGGGCCAGGTCGAGTTGGATCGGGTCGGTGTCCTGGAACTCATCGAGCATCAACACCGAGTAGCGCTCGGCGAGCGAAGCTCGGGCATCAGGTGATTGGCGGAGCAACATCTGCGCCAAGACGAGGAGGTCGTGGAATTCAAGCACGCCTTCGGCTCGCCGCTGCTGCGCTGACTCGCGGGTAAACGCCGCAATGCGGGCAGCGAACCGGGTAAGCGTTTGCGACGAGATCGTCGCCAGAACTTCCTGGCTCGTCTCGGCTAGGGCGCTGCAGCACTCGCGGGCGGCGACTACATCGACCCAGTTGGGCTTGCGACCTGATCGGCCGAACTTAAGCGCCGAGAGCTGACGGGTAATGCGAAGCCGCTCGTAGTCAGAGCCCGCCCGCTCGAAACGGTCGAACAGGGGCTGGAGTTCCTTGAGCTTGACCAGCAACGTGTCGGCATCGTCAGAGCAATCAGCGGGCAGCTGTTCGACGCGGTGGATGGCCTCGCGCACGTGTCCGAAGTCGATAGGAACCGGTGGGGTCTCGACGATGTCGACGCCGATCAGGCGGTCCCAGTTGTCGTCGAACTCTTGGGCGATGGCTCGAAGCTCGGGACCGTTAAGCCCAACACCCAGGATCGATGCCCGCACGATGAACTCGGTGAGCGATTCGTCTTCGTAGAGCGAATCGAGGAACGCGCTCCACCGCTCGTCGAATGCCACCTGGCTACGAACCTCGTCGATGACCTCGACCCGTGGCGGTACCCCAACCTCGACCGGGAACTCTGACAGCAAGCGTTGTGCGAACGCATGCAGCGTCGAGATGGCGGCAATGTCGGCATCCTCAAGCGCCTTTTGGCAGCGCTCGACGATCTCGGAGAGCCCTGACTTTTCAGCTTCGCGCAGGCGAGCTTCGAAGGTGGAACGAATGCGCTCGCGCAGCTCGGCTGCGGCCGCTTCAGTGAAGGTGATCGCTGCGATCTGACTTAGCGGCTTGCGGGCGGCGGTGTCTGCGGTGAGTACGAGCTCGACGATGCGCCCGACCAGCGCCGACGTTTTTCCGGTGCCAGCTCCGGCCTCGACGAACAGGGTGCGAGAGAGCTCAGAGGCAATGGTGGCTCGCGCCTGCTCGTCAGCTTCGATCAGCGCGTCGATTCCGTGTTCGTCGATCATGACCCGCCCTCCCCTTCATCGGGTTCAGGTGGATTCTGCATCGTCACGTAGTCGACCAAACGCCCCGACATAACCGCCTGCTCGAACTCTTCGTCTCGATCGACAGGGCAGATGCGAGTGAATGCGCAGAAGTTGCAATTCGAGTACGAGCCGTAGAACGCGTTGTAGTCGCCGGGGTTCGGAGGAAAGTCGCCGCGCTCAATCCCGTCGACGATCGTGGACACCGCGTCGACGAAACGCTCACGCCGTTCGGGGTTCCAGGGGTAGCCGAGGTGCTTGAAGCCGCCCTTTGCCGACGTATGCCAATAGTAGGCCTGGGCCGAGTCGGTGCCGAAGTGTTGGTTGACCGCTTCGGCGTACACGCCGAGCTGGAGCTTGCGGCCACCGAGAACAGGGTCGGCGTCGAGCTGCTTTTGGCCCGACGACTGTCCGACCTTGCCGGTCTTATAGTCGAGAACGACGGGCACACCGTCGCTGCGCATGTCGACGCGGTCGATGAGACCGCCAAGTCGAACCGTGCGGCCGTTGTCGAGTACGACCTCGGCTGCATTCGCTGAGGTCTCGCCGGTGGGCGCAGCGAGGCCGAATCGGAGCTCGACGTCGTGCGGCGTGCTACGGAGCTCGGTGCGCAAGTCGTTGTCGGCACGCAAGAACGCATCGAGGTCGGCGTTGGTCTCCTCAACTCGAATTGCCCACAAGATGTCACGTCCCGTGCGGCCGAGCTTCTCGTACTCGTCGTAGCGCGCCTTGGCGTGAGCGAAGAGCCGGTCGCGGTCGGCGTCGGTCCAGCGGTAGTCGGGATCGTCGATCGTGTGCTCACCGTTGGGTGTTGACTCACCGATGAAGTCCTCAAGAATCTCGTGCCACAGCGAGCCACGGTCGAGCGCGCTCATCTCGACGATCTCTTCAGGGCGATCGATCTCGCTCAATCGCAGCAGTTGCTCAAAGTAGAAGCGCCGCGGACACGTAGCCCAGGACTCAAGGCGGCTCGGGCTGATCGTGCGATTGTCGGCGAGGGGCGACTCGACTTCGACGTGCGTGAGGTCGCCGGTGAACCGATTAAACCCGTTGAGCCGCTCGCTGGTTTGCGTGAGGCCCCGGCGTAGTGGGCCAGCAAAGGCCGTGACGTCGACATCACCATCGAGACGCGCATCGGCGTGCACGTAGTGGAGCTGCAGGTCGGAGGCGGACGTGGCGATGTTGCTGAACACGGCAGAGGTAAGCGACTCGGCGAACGAGCGACGACGCTGGTCGACGATCGGGGCAGATGCTCCCCAGTCTTCGGAGCTGATCGATGCATCGCCCGTGACCACCCGGAGCGCTTCGACCCACCATCGTGAAGCGGTTCGCTCGCGACCGTTGCGATGGTCGCCCACCGGGCTCACTAACGTGACGCTCGCACCCGAACCAACGGCGTGGAGGTAGCGCTGGCGCTCTTCACGGTTCTTGTCGGCTCGGAGGGCAAGCGCTCCCCCGGTGAGCTGACGCTCGGCGTCGGGAAGCAAGGTGTCTTCGCGGATGGGGCGAGGGCAGGTGCCTTCAGCCATTCCGACGATGAAGACCTCATCGAGGTCGAGCCCAACTGCGGACGCGAGCGGCGCCACCAGCACGCCCGTGCCGAATCGTCCACGGCGGCCACCGGGAACATCGAGTTCGAGCTGGATTGCGCGAAGAAAGGCAGCTGCAGTCAAGTTGGGTTCGATTGAGTCGAGGACACCGACTCGATGCAGGATCGTGTCGACCCGCTCGGCGGCGTCGATTTCGATCTCGGGCCATCCGTTGCGGCGGTTCTCGGGAGGCAGGAGCGCGGCGAGCGTGGTGCGAGCCCATACGGACCGCTCGGCCCAGGTTCTCCCGACGGCGGTTGGCGAGGTGAGCTCGGCCAACCATTCGACGAATGCTCCCAACGCGACCGTGGCCTCGCGCTCGCGCACCAAGCCGTCGAGGAAGGCCGAGCTTGCTTCAGGGCTGGCATCGTCGATGCGTTTCGTAAGCGACTGAGTGAACGCGGCCAACCGCATTACCCACTCGTCCAGCCCGGCGACTACGCCGGCTTTGCGAGAGATGTTCTCCCACGGCCCCGACCGGATTGGCCGGCCATCGGGCCCACGCAGTGGTGCAGCCTCGACCAGGGCAAGCACGGTCTCTCGATCGAAGCGACGCTCTCGGGCCGTAGTGGTGGCCGAATCGGCCAACGACAAGAGCCGGAGCAGCAAGCGTCCGGTCATGGAATCGGCAAGGGTTCGATGGTCGGGTCCGGCCGATGGCACCCCGGCAGCATCGAGCTGTTCCCGCAGCGATCGGAGATAGGGCGCGCGAGCGGGAACGAAGACCGCCATCCGGTCGAACTTCACACCACGGTCGGCAGCGTGAAGCACTTCCCGGACGACCGCACGCACTTCTTCATCGGGGTCGGCCGCGGGAAGAAACGAGTTTGGCACGGGCATCGAGAGCCGCTGACTGAGCGTTACCGACGCAACCGCGTCTTCACCCAAGATCGTGGCGGCCTGGTCGGCAGCAGCTCGATCGACCGATTCGTCGCCGGTGAGCGCCCAGACCGCCCGTCCGCCTACACGCGACCGGGCTGCATGGGAGAGAAACTCGAGCGTGGCCAGACCTTGCGCAAACGGACCGACATAGACCAGTGTCTCATCGGCTAGGCCACTGGCGGGCTGGCCAATCAGCGATGCGGCCTCGGACAACACGGTGTACTCGTCGTGGTAACGATGCCCCGAGCCGCCGTGAAGGTGGGCATCGACTGCGTTGATGACCTCGAGCAGTTCCTGAGTTCGTGCCGAGCTCGACGCGGCGAGCGCCTGGCGACGCTCGGGAGGAAGCTCGGTGATTTCGCCGTAGGCCCGAATGAGCGCGGACTCGGTGGCGACGTGTTCGGCGACTGCGCTGAACCGGCCCGGGTTCGTGGCTAGGACGTGGCGGACTGCGGCCGCAAGTACTGCCGTCGTGAGGGGCCGTTGACCCGATGACGCCAGCACTGGTGCAGCAACGAGCGATGCCAGCTGGAACGGCGTCGAGAATTGGACGTTCGCGAGGCCGGCGGGAACCAGGGTGTTGTCGGGCCCGTCAAGCAACCGTGAACCAAGCAGTCGACGCAAGCTCAGTCCGGCAAGGTTCGATGGCACCACCACTCGCACCGCACGCAATGGATCGCCAGCCTTCGCGTTGGTGATCGCCCGTCGGACCTCGGTTGTTGTTGGGCGGCCAACTGGCGCGTACACAAGATCCATCGATCGCAATCGTAGGTCTGTGGTGTGTCATTTTGTTCCGCAATCGGCAAACTCAACAGTGTTATGGCGAACAATGTGCTCGGTACCGAACTTGAGGAGTGTGGGCGCGATCCACTCACCGGGTTCACGCGGAACGGCTGCTGTGATCACCACCCCCAAGACGGCGGCTTTCACATTGTCTGCGCAGTGGTAACGAACAGCTTTCTGAAGTTCTCCAAAGAGCAAGGCAACGACCTCTCCACACCTCGCCCTGAGTATGGCTTTGCCGGCCTCGTCGCAGGCGACCGATGGTGCCTGTGTGCCAGCCGATGGGTCGAAGCGTTCGAAGCCGGGGTTGCCCCACGAGTCGTACTCGAAGCAACCCACGCCCAGGCGCTCGAATGGATCGACCTCGCCGACCTCCGGGCCAACGCCATCTAGCCAACTTCATGTTTTCTGAGCATGGCCCACGCATACCGTGCACCATCCTCAGAAGAAGCCGTAGTCCGAACAGACTAGCTTTCGCGCTTCACTAGCTCGGATAACGCGTCGATACCTAGTAGGTCTATGGCGCGAGTACGGTCCTCATTCTTCGGCTACCGAAGCTCCCCTTCGCGGGAGCGCTGGGAAGCGGCAGCCGACGCGCTCGGGTTCACAGCAACCCATCGCCGCACGTCCCGAGCAATGGGCGGCACGATCGATGGCCACAGCGTCGAGATTGTCGACATGCCCGAGTCGCAGCTCATCATGTTCATCGACATCGACGAGGAATCGTCACCACCGCACATGCCGAAGTTCGTCGTGCAGATGCAGGTTGCCAACGAGCCCCGACACACCGGCCTACGACTCGTCGACACCGGTGACCTCGCATTTGAGCACCAACTAGCCACGTTTGGAAACAAGCCCAACCGCGTGCTCGAGTTTCTTCATCTGCGTCGCCGCGACGTGTTGCTCGAACTTCAAGACGCGGTGTTGATCGATTCGATCACCAACGAAGGACTCCGGGCCACCCTTGAGCTCGACGAATGGGAAGCTCCTGAGCTCGTCGATCTCGTTAACCGCGCGGCAACGATCGTGACGCGCTTCTACAACCTCGATGCGGAAATGGCTGGGCACCACGCTGCCTGAGTAGGTTGTCGGCATGTCGATTGCCGATGAAGAATACGTCAGCCTGGTGACTTACAAGTCCGACGGAACGCCGAAGCCGCTTCCCGTCTGGATTGTTGACCTCGGCGATAACACCGTCGGGTTCACGACCTGGGGCGAGAGCTGGAAGGCCAAGCGCGTGCGCAACAACCCCAACGTGACGCTGCAGCCGTGTGACCAGCGAGGCAATGTCGTTGAAGGCTCCGCGATTGTCGAGGGCACGGCGCGGATGGCGACCGGCCATGAGTACGCAACCGTTGCTGCTCTGGTGAAGGACAAGTACGGCTTCTGGGTCACTGCAGTGAAGACCATGAACAAGGTCCGGTCGGCGTTGGGCAAGGGCGGCCAGAGCGACTCGGCCATGATCATCGAGCTCGCCTAGCCCGCAGTGTTTGGAGTAGTCGTTTTTGCGGTTGCGACTGCACTCGGCGGAGCGGTGATCAAGACCGTCACGTACGTCCAGAAGGCCGATCGAGAAGAGCACGAGACAACCTGGCAAGCTGCGGCCGACCAGCTGGGCATCTACTTCCGCCAAGGACGCAAGCTCCGTGATAGCGAGCTCAGCGGCTCGGTACGGGGCGTAGATGTACGAGTGACCGGCACTCGAACTCGCACGGCGGACGGTGAAGCGGTGTTCACCCACTACATCGTCAGCTTTCCGGCACCGCCAGGCGCAACGAGCTTTGAACTCTCACCCAAGGAGAAGGACCCGCTGTCGTTCATAGCGGAACGGTTCGGCCCACCCCAGGACAAGCCATCACTGTTTCACCAACACGTAACCATGCTGACGTCCGACCCCGAGACCACTGCTCGCTTCCTCACAAGCACGCGTCGCGACACCGTGGTCAACTTCTTCCAGCGAACCGTTTTTGTGCGACCTCGAATCACCCATACCGAGGTTGTGGCAAACACACGCGGGCTGGAGAACAACGCCAAACGATTGTTTACCCACGTCATGGATCTCGTCGATGTCGCGGCGGTATTCAGTGGCCCGTCCGAACCAACCGACCCCATACGTGACCCATACGAATAGGTCGCGTATTGATATCGAAAGCTACACACCTGGGAAACTACGATCGTCCTCATGAAGACGAACACCCAGGTAGTAGTTATCGGCGGCGGCGTTGTCGGAGCCTCGATCCTCTATCACCTCACGAAGAACGGCTGGACCGACGTCGTCCTGCTCGAACGCACTGAGCTCACGGCCGGGTCGACATGGCACTCCGCTGGCGGCATGCACACGATCAACGGCGACCCAAACGTGGCCAAGCTACAGAAGTACACGATCGAGCTCTATCGCGAGATCGAAGAACAGTCGGGCCAGGACTGCGGCATCCACATCACCGGCGGGGTGATGCTCGCCGACACGCCCGCACGCGCCGACTGGTTGAAGGCCACCCACGCCAAGGGCCGTTACCTCGGGCTTGAGACCGAGCTCATCTCGGTCGACGAGGCTGCCGAGATGCATCCGATCTTCGACAAGAAGTTCTTCGTTGGCGCAATGTACGACGCCCACGACGGGCACGTCGACCCGACCGGCGTCACCAACGCCTACGCAAAGTGCGCTCGCCAGAACGGCGCCGAGATCTACCGCGACACCTGGGCCCGCGGCATGACCCGCGCTGCCGATGGCGGCTGGGATATTCAGACGATTCGCACCTCAACCGGCGAAGACCTCGAGACCATTCACTGCGAGCACGTCGTGAACGCTGGTGGCCTGTGGGGTCGTGAGGTTGGCCGCATGGTTGGGCTCGAACTCCCGATCCTCGCCATGGCGCACCAGTACATCCTCACCGAGGACCTTCCCGAGATCGCCGAGATCAACAAGAGCACCGGTAAGGAGGTGCTCCACGCAGTCGACTTCGGCGGCGAGATCTACATGCGCCAAGAAGCGGGCGGCCTTCTGCTCGGCACCTATGAGCCCAACGGCATCCCGTGGTCGCGCAAGCAGACCCCCTGGGATTTCGGCATGCAGCTCCTTCCCCCAGATCTCGAACACCTCGCCGATCATCTCGCCCGCGGGTTCGAGCACTTCCCGATCTTCCAGAACGCCGGCATCCGCTCGGTCGTCAACGGCCCGTTCGTGTTCAGCCCTGACGGCAACCCGTGCCTCGGCCCGGTCCGCGGACTGCAGAACTATTGGTCGGCCACCGCAATCATGGCTGGCCTCAGCCAGGGTGGCGGCGTCGGCTTGGCGCTGGCCAACTGGATGACCGAGGGCGATCCCGGGCACGACATCTGGGGTATGGACATTGCTCGCTTCGGCGACTTCAACTCGATGGCCTTCACGGACGTGAAGGTGCGCGAGAACTATGGCCGCCGCTTCCGCATCACCTTCCCGAACGAGTTCTTGCCTCAGGGCCGCAACCTGCAGACCTCACCGATCTACGACAAGCTTGTCAACGCCAACGCGGTGTTCGGCAACAGCTACGGTCTCGAGTCTGCACAGTGGTATCAGGTCGAGGGCGAGGAGCCGATCGAAGAGTTCACGTGGTACCGCAGCAACGCCTGGGACCAGGTGAAGAAGTCGACCATGGCGGTTCGCGAAGGCGTCGGCCTGATGGAGACCACCGGCTTTGCGAAGTTCAGCTTTTCGGGTCCTGGGGCACGTGCATGGCTCGACCGCACGCTCGCCGGCCGTATCCCAAAGCCCGGCCGCATGTCGCTAACTCCAATGACAAACGAGAACGGCAAGCTCATCGGCGATCTGACCGTTGCGTGCCTGCCAGCAACGCCGGGCGAACCCGAGGGCCCGCTCTCAACTCACACCTCGGGGGCAACGGGCAACACCAACGCTGACGGCGAACGGTTCATGATGTTCGGCTCGGGCGTGGCAACCCGCTACTACCAGCGCTACTTCGAGTCGCTTCTGCCGACCGACGGATCGGTGAGCTACCGCACGCTCGGCTATGAGATGTGCGGCCTGTCGATCGCCGGACCAAAGAGCCGCGAGCTCCTCGAGCGTTTGACCGACTCCGATGTATCAGCTGATGGATTCACGTTCATGGGCTTCAAGGAGATCGAACTCGGATGGGCGAAGGTCATGTGTGGGCGGGTCACGTTCTCAGGCGACCTGGGCTATGAGTTCTGGATGCCAGCGAGCTACCAGCGCTACTGCTTCGACCTGTTGATGGAGGCGGGCGCCGATCTGGGTATCGAGCTGTTCGGCTCAAAGACCCTCGACTCGCTTCGCCTCGAGAAGAGCTTCGGCTCGTGGGCCCGCGAATACCGCCCGATCTACGACCCGTTCGAGGCCAACCTGGGCCGCTTCATCGACATGGATAAGGACTTCATCGGCCGCGACGCGCTCGTCGACATCGCAGCCAACGGCCCGGCCCGCAAGCTGTGCACGTGGATAGTTGATGTGCCGACCGACGGACCAGCTGAAGGGGTTGCCGATGTCATTGGCGACGAACCTGTCTGGCTCGACGGCGAGGTTGTCGGCTGGATCACTTCGGGAGGCTTTGCCCATCACAGCAACCTGTCGGTGGCGATGGGGTATGTGCCGACCGAACACGCAGAGCGGACCGAAGGCTGGCAGATCGAGATCCTCGGCGTCATGCGCAATGCAACGCTCCGGACCGAACCCATCTGGGACCCATCGGCTGTAAGAATGCGAGGGTAACCGGTCGGGCAGACGCCCCACAGGGCCGGGCCAACGGGAACGAAGCGGAGCGTAGTGACCAAGACGAACACCACGGATGTCGGGCGGAAGTCCCGACAAATAGACGCCGTAGTTTTTGATCATGACGGGACGCTCGTCGATAGCGAGACAATCACCTTGATGGTCGTTGCTGGCATCGCAGCGGAGGCTGGCGCGGAGATCTATCCGGAGGACCCTGACCGCTTTGTCGGCGCCGACCTTCACGTCGTGTTCGAGGAGATCGAACGTCGAAGCGGGTCGCCGCTTCCCGACGACATCATGGACATCTTCCGTGAGCGACAGACGGCCATGATCCTCGACGGCCTACAAGAGGTTCCAGGCGCTACCGAGCTCCTCAGCTCACTGTCATTACCGCTAGCGGTTGCGTCGAACGCTCCGGTCGCAAAGATGGAGCTCTGCCTTGGCGCCACCGACCTGCTGCAGTACATCCCCGATGGGCATCTGTTCAGTGCCTACGACGTCGGCGCGTGGAAGCCCGACCCGGCAGTGTTCCTCGCTGCAGCTGAAGCGCTCGGAGTTGAACCCGCTCATTGTGCTGTCGTCGAAGACAGCCGTCCCGGTGTCGAGGGCGCTCGTGCGGCGGGCATGCAGGTGTTTGCGCTCGACCCAGGTGACCGATTCAGTGGCATTGACGGCGTCACGTGTGTGACGGGGCTCGCCGAGGTCGGCAACTACCTCGGCGTGAGTTAGGCGGCGTTCGGCAGCTCAACCGTCGGCTCGATGTGCCCGACCGTGGCCACATCTTGGCCGGTCTCTTCGAGTGCCCGGAACCAGATTGCGCCGGCGGCAAGCAAACCAATCGTTGTCAGCATCACGACGTCGTTGATCGAGCCCAAGGGTTCGTACGGAATGGCCGAAAACAACGAGGTCGTCACGATGATCGCCACAAGCCGGTCAAGCGCCTTGCTCGGAACACCCGCTCGCAGGGCAATGGCGAACGGGATGAGAAGTAGCGGCGTGTCGTAGATGAGCAAGTGCGGCGAGATCAAGATCGACATGATCATGGCTGCGCCAGAGAGCCACTCGAGACGGTCTTCCCATCGTGAGCTCAGCCATCGGAGGACACCCCCACCGACCGCCAAGATCGCGAGCTGCGTGGCTGGGTGAGTAGCGAACGCGGTGTTCGTTAGCCGCAGCAAGAGTTCGCCAAGGGTCGCCTGGTTGTGTGTGATTTCTCCTTCGACCGCAGCGCGAGCCTCAAACGCGCGGAAGAATTCTCGCCACTGCCCAAACCCATTGACCAGCGTCGGGCCGATCACCGCCGCGCCGACAGCAGAAGCAGCGAGCAACGCCGGGTACCAGCGACGCCAATCGACCAGCCACCAAACGGCGACGCCCAGAAGCAGCGGCGGCTTCAAGACTGCCAAGCCGGCCACGAGACCGGCCGGAACGGTTCGCCCATTTGCGCAGAGGCGATGGATCACCGCAGCCCAAAGGAGCACAAGAAAGCCGGTCTGAGCTAAGAGGAGATTGACGATGCCTGACGGCATGAGCAGCACCGCGAACCCTGCGATCGGCGGAAGTTCGAGGACCTTTACCGCGACGAACACGGCCACGATGCCAAGGCAGGTCCACACCGCAACCGCCGCAGCTGGCGAGAGCCAGGTGAGCGGCTGGAAGGCAAAGGCGAACGCTGGCGTGCTGAAGAACACACCTAATGCTCCGAGCCTCTCGGCAAGATACGGGTCGACGCTGCTCGCCTCAGCGAACGCACGGGGGTCGTAGGCATCGGCCGCTCGCCCATCGGCGATCAGGTCAGCGCCCAGATGTAGAATGCGCATGTCGGTGAAGGCCATGTCCCTCATCACCCAGCCAATACACATAAAGACAAGGCCTGAAGAGAGCGTGACGGCGCGCATGAGGCGTTGGTTGTCCACGGGCATACTTGCTGAATCGGCGAGATCGCCTCAGGAATGAGTGGCGTTGAGCGGTTTCGTCAGCCGGCGCCCTGGAGCGAGCCTTCGACCAGTTGGCGCTGAACAGCGTCGCCGACAAGGCATTGCACCTTGCGCTCGCCACGATCCCAGCGGGTTTCGGTCGGCACAAACGTCCATACCTGCCACGGTGACGTTGCGAAGTCGCCTCCGACGAATGCGTCGTACTCGGCTCGACAGAACTCTTGGCCAATGGCGAAGGTGCGTTCGATTCCTGGATAGTTCGTTCCTGCCTCGGAGAAGACGTTCTCAGCAGTCGAGAACACTTCGTAGGCGTGTGGGTTCTCGCAGTCTGTTGTGTTGACGACGAACACGTTTCGGAATTCACCCTCAGCACGGGAGAAGAAGTCGCTGACGCATTCGCCCGACTCAAGTTGGGTAACGAGGGTTGCTGATTGGACCCGCTGGTAGAAGAGGTATCCAGCGAACAGCACGCCGAGAACCGCCAGGCCAGCGATGATGTTGAGGGCGTTCTTGACCACGGGCGATACGCCTGCTGGACGAAGATCGAGTTTTTCCTTGTCTTTGGCGCCTGCCTTGCGTCCCTTGCGGGTGAGGCGGGAGGCCATTTCGGCTTCCTGAGCGGCCTCGTGCTCAGCCTGTTTTGCTTCCTTTGCTGCCTGCTCGGCCGCCAGCTGGGCGGCGACCTCTTCGCCGGTTGGAGGGAAGGCGTCGCCGAGGTCCATCGCGACCATGGATTCGGGCGCAGGTGCAACGGGCGGTGGAGCCGCGTTGGGCATAGGTGCTGGAGCAATAGGTGCCGGAGCGACCGGGGCGGGTGCGGGCGTCAGGGCTCCGTCGGGAATCGGTGGTGGTGCTAGAGCGGCTGGTTGAGCGCCAGGTGGCGGGCCTTGAACGGCTGCCGGAGCGGCGTTTGGTGGGGGCGCAGCCACTGGCGCAGGAGCTTCGGTTTCCAGCACACTCGATGACTGAATGTCTGGTGGCAGGGGAGGTAGAACCGGTCGTCGAATCGCATCGAGGGTTGATACTCCGCTCATACCTTTCATACGTCCATACGTCGGCACACCTTGAGTGGCGACTAATGGGGTTTACGAACTATGTGACTTCTGCAACTCTGGGGCGATGACAGGACGCATTACTCATGGTTCGACCGCCCCAGGGCGCCGCTTTTTCACCCATCGTGATGGCGATGGAACGCCCGAGTTCACGCTTGCTGCCACGGACAATCACCACCTCGTGCTTGGGCCGGGAGAACCAGCCGTTTCGGAGTTTGCCGCCGCTGGTCTGCCACTTCCCGACCTTGAAGCGATTCGCGTGTATCGCCAGGCCCGAGTGAAACAGAAGCTGAACGAGTTTGGGTATGACGCCGTCTTGGTGATGGACCCGATGAACATTCGGTACATCACCGACACGACCAATATGCAGATCTGGGTTATGCACAACGCAGCGAGGTATGCGCTCATGACCGCAGATGGTTACGTCATCTTGTGGGACTACGAGGGCTGCCAATTCCTTGCGGGTCACCACGACCATGTCGACGAGGTCCGTCCTGGCACTGGTTCTACGTACTTCCTTGCGGGCGACCGTTTCGAAGAGATCTCGAGGCGCTGGGCCGATGAACTGGCAGAAGTCATCACCCAACACTGCGGCCCGAACGCTCGCGTGGCCGTCGACCAGGTGAACTACCTCGAAGGCACGCTGCTTGAGGCGCACGGCATCACGATCGAACGCGGCCAGCAATTGATGGAGCAGGCTCGCCTCATCAAGAGCGCCGACGAGCTCGACTCGATGCGATGCGCTGGGGTGGCCTGCACCGCCGCCATGAAGGAAATGGCCGAGGCGGTGCAACCGGGCATGACCGAGCAAGACGTGTGGGCCATGCTGCATGCGGGCAACATCCGACGAGGCGGTGAATGGATCGAAACTCAGATTCTCTCGTCGGGGCCTCGAACAAATCCATGGTTCCAGGAAGCGTCCGCACGAGTGATCGAGAACGGCGACATCCTCGCGTACGACACCGACCTGATCGGCACCTACGGGATGTGCATCGACATCAGCCGGACGTGGGTGGTGGGTGACAAAGCTCCGACCGATCACCAGAAGTCGATTTACGGTATGGCGTTGCATCAGATTGAAAACAACATCGAGCTCATCAAACCTGGGGTGACCGTCGAAGAACTCACCCACAAGAGCTGGACCCCTCCGGTCGACCAGTACCGCCATTACTCCTGCCTCTTTCATGGGGTCGGACAGTGCGATGAGTATCCCGAGGTCTACTTCCCCGCCGCGTGGGACGACTGGGGAATCGACTGCACGCTCGAGCCCGGCATGGTGCTGAGCGTCGAGGCGTTCGTCGGCAGTCGAGACGGTGGCGAAGGCGTAAAGCTCGAAGAACAATTCGTCGTGACCGACACCGGCTACGAGAAGCTGGCCCACTTCCCCCTCGACCTCGAGCTCTAAGAATTTCTCTGCCCCAAAACCGACCTGTCAGGTCTGAAAAGGGGCAGAAATCTCAAAACGAACGAACCCCGGGCCGAGGGCCCGGGGTTCTTGCGTTCGTTTGCCTAGATGGCGAAATTACTCAGCAGCTGGCTCGTCGCCGCCGGCGCCTGGGATCTTGTCGGTCATCTCGTCCATCTTGCCGGTGGCCTCGTCGATCTTCTCGGCGATGCCTTCGCCGCCAGGAACCTTCTCGGCCATGCCCTTTGCCTGCTCGGCAAGACCTTCAGCCTTTTCCTTCATTTCGTTGACCTTGTCAAACATACCCATGTGGTTGCCTCCTGGGGATTGAACCGCTCGTTTGTCGAGGGTTCGTCGTGTGTATGACGCAACGTAGTACCAAAAAGTCGCGTCAGCAGTGACTATTACGACGGGACCATGCTGGTGATCAAGTCCCAAGATTGGTCATTTTGCTCGGGGGAGCCAATGAGGTTCATCGCCACCTCCGTTGCACCAGCCGAGCGGTAGGCCTCGATGCCAGAGCGAACCGTGTCGGCGTCGCCAATGAGCACGAGGTCAGCCGCCTCGACTGCGCCCTCACGATCCATCACTGCTCGGTACGACGGCAGCTGCGGGTAGATCGCCAGCGCCTTGTTCGCCCAGGCACGTGCCGCTGCTGTTTCTTCGTCGCTGTTGGTCACGATTGCGCCAACGCCAGCCACGATCTCGCCCCCACCAGCCGCATCGAGGTTCGGCTTGATGTGTGCTTCGATCGTCTTTGGTCCGGTCATCCAGGTGATCGTTCCGGCGCTTCGCTCCGCCGCAAGATTCAGCATCTTTGGACCGAGCGCCGCAAGCATGAGGCCTGGGGTGTCGCTTGGGACCGCGATCTCGGTGGTGTGCGAGATGAACTCACCCGACACATCGACCGGGTTGCCTTCGAGCAACGGGGTCATGGCATTTAGGTATTCGACGAACCGGCTGTAGGGCTTGTCCCACGGAAGACCCCAACGGTTCGTGACGACCGGCTTGTGGTTGACACCGATGCCAAGGGTGAAGCGGCCGCCACTGATCTGGTTGAGCGTGCGTGACTGCTGGGCCATGGTTTGAGGCATCATCGTCTGCATCGCCATCACCGACGTGCCCAGCTCGATCTCAGGGACGGCAGCGGCAACCGCGCCGAGCGTCATCATCGTGTCGGCGTTCATGATCTGCGGCGCCCAGTATCGGTGGAGGCCGCCCTCGTGAGCTCGTTGGGCGTTCGCAACGGCATCGGACACAACGGGCTGAGAGTCAAAGAACGAAATCTGCATGAGGACTGCCTACCAGACTCTGCAAGACTTCCTCCATGCCAAGCCCAGACGCCGAACGTTGGGACGCCCGTTACGGCAGTAGCGAATCGCCCAGCGACCTGTCACCACCAGAGCTCGTCTCGACAATGCTGGCCGACCTACCGCCAGGGGCACGAGTGCTCGACGTTGCGTGCGGCTGGGGCGATGCGGGGCTGTGGCTCGCTCAGCAAGGAGCCGTTGCGACCTTGGCCGACGTGTCAGCCATCGCCCTCGATGCCGCCGCAGTTCGGGCATCGAAGTTTGGGCTCGACGTCACGACGGTGGTTACGGACCTGACCACCGACGACGTACCTCACAGCAGTTCACCCGACGGCACGTGGGACGTCATCACCTGCACCCACTACCTCGATCGTGACCTCCTCCCCCGGCTAGCCGCAGCTCTCGCTCCAGGGGGGCGTCTCGTCGTCGCGATTGCGACCACCACAAACCTTGAGCGGCATCAACGCCCGTCGGCCCGATTCCTGCTCGATCCCGACGAACTACCGACCCTGGTTCAAAACCCAGCCTGGCCTCAAAACGTTGCCGTCGTCCACCACGATGAAGCGTGGAGGACGAACGGCGTGTTCGAGGCTTGGGGCGTATTTCGCCGAAGCTAATCGGTCGACGACTAGGCGGCCATCAGTTCGGCGCTTCCGAAGTTGACGCCAAAGCGCTCACACCAGATTTGGATTGTGCTGAATTCGGTCAGGTCGACGTCGACGGGGATCTCGTAGTTCTGATCGCCGATGTTGCCCTTGAGCTCGCCGAGCGACACGAAGTCGCCGTTCTCTGCCCGAAGGTAGACCTTGAGGTCAGGGCCGTTGTCGGACGAGAAGTCTTCGAAGCGGAGGAAGCGTTGTTCGCTGCCGTCGTTGAGAACCGAGGCTGTGCCGTCGATCGTGTAGCGGGATTCGCCGGCGAACGAGGCGGAGAACTGCGTGATGATCTCGCCTGGCATGTCGTCTTCCATCTCTTCGACGGACTCGTCGACTTCGACGGGGTTGGCGTCTGCTTCCTCCATGGCTTCCTGGAACTCAGGGGTTGCGGCCACTTCGTCTTGTTCTTCGACAGTTGCGGTGAAGACCGGGCCGGCTTCGCTGACTTCGTTGTCGATGAAGGCCGACTGGATTCCGAAGAAGCCAAAAGCGAGCCAGGCGGCGACTGCGAGAAGTGCGGCGCCGACGATGAGCACGAGGGGTTTGTTGTTCTTGATGCTGTCCATAACTAGGGAACCTGCCGCCTGTAGTCGAGATTCCAAGATTAGGAGAACAGGTTGTGAACTCGCTGGCTACAACGAAAGAAAGGTCCCGAGCATGGCCCGGAACTTCGCTTGGGTTTCTTCGAGCTCGGCCTGTGGGTCGCTTTGGGCAACGACTCCAACACCAGCTGCGATGCGAGCGACTGGGCCGTCGATGTGTGCGGTTCGCACGCTGACCGCAAACTGTCCGTTACCTGCGGCATCGACCCATCCGGTGGGCCCGCCGTAGCGGCCACGTTCGAAGCCTTCGAGCTCGTCGATCAGCGCTAATGCCTCGGCTTGCGGAGCTCCGCCCAATGCAGGCGTTGGGTGGACAGCGTCGACCAGGTCGAGGATCGACGCCGCTGGCTCGGAGAGAACGCCTTCGACGAGCGTGCCAAGGTGATGGACGTTGGCCAGCGTCAGCACGGATGGCTCTGGCTCGGCGTCGACGTAGCTGCAGAACGGCAGGAGCTCGGTGAGGAGCCAGTCGATCGTGATCTGGTGCTCAACTCGGTCTTTCGAGGACGCCAGCAACGTGGCGATCTGCTCGGCGTCGACGGCAGCGTCGTCGGAACGGGCTGCGGTTCCGGCGAGCGGATGGGCCCGGACGGTGCGGTTGGTGCGGCTGACCAGCAGCTCGGGCGATGCGCCGAGGAAGCCATCGACGGCGAACACCATCGCGTGATCGAACCGGGCGGCGAGACTGGCGAGCACGGGCCCGATGGGGAAGTCGGTATCGGCGGTAAGCGTGAGCGCTCGGGCGAACACCGCCTTCTGGAGCTCACTGCCGGAGATCCGGTCGCGTGCCACCGCAATGACGTCGTCGCGCCACGCTTCGGCCGAGCGATCGAGCTGTAGAGAGATCGTGCGTGGCGATGGCGCTGGCGGTGCGGCGAGCGCGTCGGCGACCAGCGCTTCGACCGCGGCCCGGTCGAGCGGGTGGGCCCAGGTGGCAAATCGTTCGCCGTCGGCCTCGCCAATGACGACGTCGGGAACCAACATCACACCGGCATCCGATCGGACGAACGGCAACGTGGTAAACCCAACCGCACCAGCACCTGCGAGACCCAGAGCATCGCCCGACCGACCCTGCAGGTGTGCGCCTGCAGCTGAAAGTGAATCGCTCGCGAGCCCGAGCTCGACCCGTTCGACCTCGCCAAGACCGACGAGGGTGATGTCGGGTGAGCGCCACATGAGCTCGGTCGCCGAACCGAGCGCCAGAAGGTCGACATCGGCCAGAGAGCCACTCGTTAATCGAACTGTCGTTGAGGACACACTCTGAGCGTACGCGGCGGCACACTGGTTAGGTGAAGCACAGCAGCGAACTCCTGGTGCAGGCCGACCCGGCCGTGATGATGGACGTGCTTGCCGACCTTGCGACGTATCCGTTGTGGAACGACCTGGTGAGCAACGCCGAGCCCACCGAAGCCGCCGATGGAGATGCCGGTCCGGCCTGGCTCACCACACTTCGAGCCCAAGTTGGCCCGTTTGCACGATCGAAGCAGCTGCGATTTGTTCGAGACCGCTCGACCGAGTCCTCGGTTCGGTTCATTCGTCACGAAGTCGACGGTCGAGACCACGCGCAATGGACGATGGAAGCCGATGTGGCCAATGTCGACGGAGCATCTGCGGTGACACTCGGGCTGTCGTACGACGGCGGCCTGTGGATCCCAGCGCTCGGCGGAGTGCTGAGCTCGGCGATCGAACGTGCAACCGAACGTCTACCCGCCTACCTGGAGCAACGATGACCACCATCCCCAACTTTGACGATGCGATTGCTCTGAGCTCAGATGACAGCAGCGACGGCGACGAGATGGTGTGGCACGGCCACCTGACCCACGATTGGTCGATCGGCCCGGTCCCGAACGGTGGCTACAGCGGTGCGGTGTTGGCGAACGCCTTGCAGCAGCACACGGGTGCCGCCGTTGCGTCGTCGCTAACCACGCACTACTACCGGCCGACGCTGCCCGATGCACCGTTCACCGTTCGCACCGAGATCATGAAGCGCGGACGAACGGTCACGCACGCCGACGCCGTCCTCGAACAGGACGGCAAGGTGCGGTGCCGTTCGGTTGCGCTGATGGGCAGCTACCCGGCGCCCGACATGATTCTCTCGACGCCTCCGCCCGAGGTTGCGCCCGTCGACGATTGCCCGGCACGCGACCCCAAGAGCCAGGGCCTCAACATGTCGCTGCTCGACACACTCGATGTGCGCCTCGACCCCGCCACCGAGGCCACCGACGGACCCGACGGCGAAGGCGAGCGAGTGGCCGGGTGGGTGAAGTTCCGCGATGACCGCCCAAACGACTCACTTGCACTCACACTCTTCGTTGACTCGTTCCCACCTGCGGTTCTAGTGACCCTCCCGGGAACCGGTTGGGTGCCGACGCTCGAAATGACCACCCACATCCGAGCCGAAGCTGCACCAGGTTGGATCCGCGGCGAGGTCACCAGCGCAAACGTTCGAGGCGGAACCCTCATCGAGAACGTGCGCCTCTGGGACTCGACGGACACCCTCGTAGCCGAAGCCCGCCAACTGGCCCTGCTACTCACGAAGTAAGGACCACACGCCTTTAGCGGTCGCGAAGTAACTACGCGCCGGACGCCGTCGCTTCGATCGACTTGAGCTCGGCCAGAAGTCGTTCTGCGGACGGACTTGCTCCGTCGAAGCTGAACCATCCGAATGAGTTTCCGATTCGGGTACGAGCGTTGTTGCACTCAAAGCATGGGGCGACTTCAACGCATGGCTTGGTCGGTGAGTGGAACTCAATCGAGTAGGTCGGCATGTGGCATCGCATCTGTTCCGCATGTTCAAGGCCAAGAATCGCCCGAAAGATCTCCTGCCCTTCGCTGACTGGCCGCCAGTGAAGAACGTCTCCGCAAAAGGGACCCTGGTGAATTGATGACTTTCTGACACCTGTAAGTCGCTTGAACGAGAAGGAGTAAGACCCTTCGATCGCGCGGTGTAGTTCGACGACGCTCTTGATCGGATCGAGTCCGGGGTTGACCCGCTGCGAACGCTCGGCGTCAAGCCCAAGCAGCTCACCGGTTTGGCAAATCCGTCCATAGGTATCGGGAGTAATCGGAATGTCGACTGCATCGATCATGTAGAGAAGATGGTCGAACGCAATTCCAGCTTCGTTGTGATCGAGGTAGTCCAGCACGACCTCGTCGCCATCGGCGAGAAAGACCTGAGCAAGGGGGCTATCCGGGTGGGGTTGTCCGACAGCTGCGAAGCGGTCCGCTATCAGCGGCATCACTTCTCTAAGAATCTCCTCGATGAGATCGCGTATGTTCGGCCCACGCCGAGTCTTCGCCATATCACTCCATCGGAGTCAGGCGACCAGCCTTGAACCTCAACCGCCTTGCGGACAGGCTGTGACATTGCGGCTATGGAGTACTTCGAACCGCGACCGTTGTGGTGTCGCCCGCCGGATTGGTGAGCACGAACGTGTCGCCGTCCTGTTCGTCCTCAGAGAAGATGAGCAGGTTGCCGTGAAGCTCGCCACGATGCTGGAGCAGGGCGGTATTCGACGGCGTGAGAAAGCTGTCAGGGATGAGCGCCGCGCGAACGTCGCCGGCCCAATGTGACGGCACCGAGCTTCGATAGAAGCGAGCTAGGAGTCCAAACGTTCGCGACGCAGCTGGCTCATCCGGTAGGTCGATGTGGAACGCAAGCCCGTCTGGGGCTTTGTAGCCGATGTAGAACTCAGCGGGATGTCCGCCGTCTTCAAGTCGAATGAAGCGTTTGTAGACCAGCGGCTTCCCGCTCTGTTCGAACGCAATGGTGGTGCTGTCGAGGTTGGGTGCATCGCTGTCGAGAATCGAAAAGAGCTCGCTCGCCAGCACCTCAACCCATGGGACGTAAGTGAGCGTCGCTTCAGGGGTCGTAAACACGATGTTCTCGCCGACCTTCTCCGGTTTCGTGATCACGGCCGCCCGTAGTGCTCTGGCGAAGTCACCTCGGACTCCCCTGCACCCCTTCATGGTGCTCACCATGTCGCCATCTGGGCGCTCGCCAAAGCTGTTGCAACCGTCCGAGCCGCTAACGAGTCCATTGGAGATCGAGAGCGTCAGTGGCCGGACTTCGTCGAGCCCGGCGAACTCGGCGGCGACCAGTTCCCACCGGCCGTCAAATTCATTCCATCGTTCACGTGGCATCGCACTCACCTCCTCTTCCTCGACCTGGCTGTCCGCCTGGTTCCAGGCAAACACGAGCAACGAAGCTACGACAAGAGCAGCCATTGCTGTCACCCCAAGGAGTCCTTCGCCGTTCTTACTTCTCACAAGCCGAACATACCGATGCGCGGTGAAAGCCTGCGTAAGTACCTACAAGAGCAGACGACCATGTCGACTTCCGCGGACCTGGGCGGGAGTCCCAGCGGAATACAAACCGGGGGTCCTCCCCATGGGCTGACGGGTCGATCTTTCGTACCGTTTACTCATGGAAGCGACTACTGATCATGTTCATGCTGTTGCCGACCACGAGGCGCTCTGGCGCCGCCTCGCCGAGTTCGAATTCGATCCCGAAGGCGTTGAACTGACCTTCGCCGATCGACTGGCTCGAGAGAACGACTGGACCGCCGAGTTCGCCGAGCGCGTCGTCGATGAATACATCAAGTTTCTGTTTCTGGCCATGGTTGCCGGACATACGGTCACCCCATCGGACGAGGTCGATCAGGTCTGGCACTTGCACCTGACTTACACCCGGTCGTACTGGGACGATCTGTGCGGCAACGTTCTCGGCATCCCTCTGCATCACGGGCCAACAACTGGCGGCGAAGCAGAAACCGACAAGTACACCAACCTCTATGAGGAGACGCTGCGAAGCTACGAGACGTACTTTGGAGAGCACCCCACCGACATCTGGCCATCCGCTGCGATTCGCTTTGCTGAGGCGCCACTCTTCCGGCGAATCAGCACCCGCCGCAACTGGGTTATTCGCAAGCCTCGATGGTGGTACGAGCCGGTCACGTCGAACAACTCCGTCGGCTGGGCAGGCTGTGGCGGCTGCGGTGGATGTGGGGGCTGCGGCGGCTGCGGCGGCTAGAAGGACCATGTCGGTATCGACGGATCTCGACCGGCAGTCGTATCGGCGAGAGTAAGCGCTGAAGGGGAGGGAGCGGAGCGGACGACCATGTCGGCGTCCGCGGATCTCGGCGGAAGTCCGAGCACAAAACAGCGTGTCACACCCCATGGGTACACTTGTTCGTATGGAGCTCGTGGCAGATTTCGAGGTGGGAACCACCGCCGAGACGTTGCTCCGCCGCGATGCCTTTGATGCCCTTGTTCTCATTCAGGCTGGTGTCGCCAAGCTTCGCAATGCCGATCTCGACACGCACCACGTGCATGCCGCACTCGAGCTGATCGATTCGGCCGAGTCTGTCGGCCGTCAGCTCGACGCTGCAAAGAACCACATTCTCGAGTCGATCGACCGGACCGGTGTCCATGCTGTCGATGGCCATCGCACGGCGCGCGCAATGGTGGCGAACACCGGCAAGCTTTCGGGGCCCGCCGCCGCTGCTCGACGAAAGACAATGCGAGCGTTGCAGGTGCTACCCGCAGTGCGCCGCCTGCACGACGATGGCGAGATCTCGACATGCATGGTGAACAAGCTCGGCAAGGTCTACGCCAACCCTCGTGTTCGCGACATGATGCCCGAGGCCGATGAGTGGTTTGCCGAGCACGCCCTCAACGACACGTACGAATTCTTCGACCTCGTCGTCTCCCAGTGGGAAATGCTGGCTGATGAAGACGGCGCCGAGGCCGCGAACAGACGGCACGAGCGGGCCCGCAACCATCAGATGATCCAAGACGAGGACACCGGCGAGTGGAGCTGGGCGGGTAGCTGTGCTGCCTACGACGGGGCAATCAGCAAAGACGTGTTCGATGCGTTCGAGAAGATCGAGTTCGACATCGACTGGCAGTACGCCGTCGACAACTACGGCGAGAAGGCCAACAGCACCCATATGCCCCGCACGGCTGCCCAGCGGCGTGCCGATGCCTTCGCAAGAGTGCATGTCTATGCAGCGAAGGGCCTCGAAGCCGAAGGCGGCCCGACGATCACGACCGAAGTACTGCTCGACAACGAAACGCTCGAGCGCGAATCAAAGAAGATCGTGGGCGAAGAGGTCGAACCGATCGACCCTTGCCGCGAGTCCTTTGCATGCCACACCAAGACCGGACACAGACTGCCGCCGAATGTGGCTGCAGCTCGAGCGTTTCTCGGGCATCTCCAGCGGGTCGTCATCGGTGCGGACAGCGTCGTTATCGACCTTGGCCGCCGCCGCCTCTTCACGGGCTATGCCCGGCTCGCAGCGCAACTCAACGCCCACGAGTGCTACTGGCCCGGTTGCCACGTCAACGTGTCCAACTGCCAGATCGATCACCTCACACCCCACGCTCACAATGACGGCGCTCCCGATCGGGGTGGTGGTCTCACCAACCCGCAGAATGCAGGCGTGGCCTGCGGCAAACACAACCGCCATAAAGAACGTGGGTACACCGTGACCCGCCTCGCGACAGGCGCCATCGAAATCCGTCGCCCCGACGGAACCGTTCTGAAGTAAGAGCGAACAGCCCTGCCAAAGGGCCGCTCTCCCCTGCCCCAGTTTGCCTACCGATAGATCAATGACCTGAGCTCGGCGATGCCATCGATAAGGCGTGGGCCGGGGCGCACGATGAACGAATCGGCGTCGATTGCGTAGGTTCGGCCGTTCTGAATCGCCGGGAGGTCGGCGAGGTCGCTGCGGGCAACGACCTGAGCGAGCTGTTCTTCGGCCTGCTCTTCCGTGAAGCCGCACGGCGCGACGATGAGCACGTCAGCTTCGCTGGCAGCAACGGCGTCCCAGGTGGTTGAGCTCGACCTGCCACCCGGATGGCCGAGCAGCACCTCACCGCCAGCGGCCGCGATCTGATCGGGGATCCAATGGCCCGGCGTGTACGGCGGGTCGGGCCATTCAAGCAGCAGCACCTTCGGACGTTCGCTTGGTATTGCCGAGCGGTGATCTGCGAGTGTCGCCCGGAGCTCGGCCACTTTGCGCTCACCAGCGGTGGCGCCCACGGCGGTGGCGAGCACCTCGATCTCGTCGAGCACTCCGTCGAGAGTCATCGGGTCGTACGACACGACGGTGGCATCGGTGCCCAGCATCTCGACCGCCTCAGCAACCTGACCGGCCGGCAGTGCGCACACCCGACACAAGTCTTGGGTGACGATGATCGTGGGCTCGAGCGAACGCAGGAGCTCGATATCGAGGGTGTAGAGCTGGCTACTCGATGCCATAGCTTCGCCGATGATCACATCGATCTCAGCTGGCGTTGCACCTTCGGGGATGATCGTGTTCGTCACGTGCGGCTTCGACGCGGCCTCTTCAGGCACAGCGCACTCGTAGGTCACGCCGACAACCTGATCCCCAACCCCAAGCCAATACAAAATCTCGGTTGCCGATGGCAGCAACGACACGATCCGTTGCGTCTGCTCGCTCACTGCACTCCTCTACTCACGCACGCTCCTAGAAGTTGACGACTGCGGCCCAGCCGCTCCACACGACCAAGATTCCAAAGCCGAGCATGAACTGCGCGAGCGTGCTCAACCCGAACCCCTTCGCTATCCCGATCGTCGACTGCTTCGTAAGTTCCCAGTCTTTGGTGATCAGGTATTCACTGATGGCAATGCCGGCAATAGCACCGATGACGATGCCAACAACCGGGATAACGAAGAACCCAATGACCGCCCCGATCGCCGCCGCTATCTGAGATCGGGTCGACGCTCCGGAGTCCTCGGCGGCCTTCTTTGGCAACACCACGCCCGCCGCAATGGCCGCGGCGGAAAGCAGCGTGCTGACAACCACCACAGCAATGCCCGTACCGCTCCACCCGACGGCGAACCCGTAGCCGATGGTTGCGGCCCACATCAGCAAGATGCCTGGGAGAATCGGAAGAAGCGTTCCGGCGAGGCCGACGAGCAGCACGACAAGGACAAGGATCGTGGCTTCCCCATCAGTCATCGTCGTGCCTCCGTGTTCGCGTGAAGTGATCGATCGGCCCTCGACCCGCACCCAACCGCCAGTTCGCTGACGACCGTAGTCCGTCGTGCACGAACCCAGCCGCCAAGTCGACCGCTTCACCAGGCGTCGTCCCTGTGGCGAGATGCGCTGCCGTCGCAGCACTCAAGCTGCACCCAGTGCCAAGCACGTTGACCGTGTCGACTCGGGATTGTTCGCGGACCCTCGCACCCGAGTCATCAGCAATGGCATCGACGGACACGTCGTCGAGCAGTAAGCCCGTCACGATGACCAAGCTCGGGCCCATAGTCTGCACTGCCTTTGCAGCAGTCATTGCCGACGCTCGGTCGGTGATCTCGACACCCGAGAGCAGTTCGGCTTCGGCAACGTTCGGAGTGCACACCGCCGCGTGTGGAAACAGATGCGTTCGGTATGCGTCGGGCATGGCATCGTCGAGCATCGGCACTCCCGCCGACGTCACTAGGACCGGGTCGACCACGAGCTGGCCAAGCCCCCAAGCCCGTGATCCAACAACCTCAACGATCTCGGGCGTGAAGAGCAAACCGGTCTTCGTGGCTTCGATTTTGACGTCATCGAGCAGCGCATCCAGCTGCGCGCCGACCATGTCGGCATCGATGGTGCTCACTGAGCGGATGCCGGTACTGTTCTGCGCCGTCACCACGGTTACGGCAAAGACGCCATGCACGAAATGGGCCGCGAACGTCTTCAAATCGGCGGCCAAACCAGCCGCGCCACCACTATCGGTGCCCGCGATTGTCAGTGCGACCGGCGGAGAATTTGATGGAAATACTGTCAACTTGGCTGGTTCCTCTCACCATGCACGTACAGCACTATGACAGGTGCCACACTGAGAACGGAACGTCATTTCATGGCTGGCGCTGAACCCCTCCTCGGTTCCAGCCATGGTGGCGTCCCTAATCGTTACGATCTGCCCGGCCAAAACAAGCCGCCCAAGATCATGACGACACCGGCAATGATGCCGAGCAGCGCCCAGTTGGGCCCGTCGTCGCCGATGATCAGCGACTGCGCTTCGTTCTCGTTCCCGGGTTCGTAGAAGAACTGATAGGTCGCCGTCTGGATATCGCCATCGGCAGCGAGCTCGGTATGGGTGACGAGATAGCGTCCCGGAATTTCGAGCGCCGGGAACTCGACGACGGCTATGCGATCGCCCTGCGCCAAGGTGGTTGGCCCCACGGCGACGGGTTCATCGTTGGGATCGAGGATCGTGATGTCACCTGACTCGATCGTGGCGAAGAACGAGATCTGGAGTTCGTCGATCGTGCCGCCATAGGCCTGGCCCTGTTCGGGCGAACGCTGCCACACCTCGGTGTGTGCGGCGAGTGGCGACAGCCCAAGCACACCGACCGCCAACAAAACAGCGAGGGCAACAACAACACGGGGGCGGGCGAGGCGGGGGTGCACGCTATGAGGTTACCGGTGAAACCGTCGGGCGTTAGAGCGCCTGAAAGACCCCGTAGTGCACATCGATGCCTTGGTATTCGTCGTGTCCCGGAAGGTATGGGAGCCCTTCGGTTACCTCAAGAATTCGCCATGTTTCATCGGCGGCCAAGCTGTCGAACGCGGCTTGGGTATCTCGGGACACGAAGAGATCGGTTCGCTGCGTCAGCACGATGATGCCATCGGGCTCGACCACCCGACAGAACTCTCGGCAGACCGCCTCGACGTCGGCCAGATACGTCATCACGCCCACGCACACCAGCGCCGAGAATGTGTCGTCAGCAAGGCTCGTGGGAAGTGCGGTGAAGTCTTCCGATGCCAGCGCCCGGTACGCACCGGTTGTTGCGGCCAGATCAAGCGACGCTTCGGAAAGGTCAACACCAACAACGTCGTGATAGCCAAGCTCGTTGAGCGCCAAGCCCACCTTGCCAGTGCCGCACCCAACATCGAGGATCTGCCCGCTCGTCGGCACCCGCGACGTCAGGAATGACGTGGCGACTTGGGGAGCTTCGTAGCCCCACGAGTCGATGTCGACGTCATAGCTCGACGACCACTCGTCGTAGATCGACCGGATCGTCTCGGCATCGCTTGCGAATTGCTTCGCCAAGCCCTCTTCGCGGGCCACTAGTAGCCGCCGCCGTCGCCTTCGTCAGCCACGTCGACACCTCGACCGACCGACAACGCATCGACCATGCCCAACCGCAAGGCAATCGTGTCGCCTTGCACCGTGGCCATTCGATAGCCGCGTTCGATGCGGTTTGCCACGACGTCGGGGTTGGCGTGGATGCCTGCCACCACACCATGCGCTTCGCACTTCGTTGCTATGAGATCGAGCGCTTCGAAGAAGGCAGGATCAGTTGCACCTCGCCCAAAGCCCATTGATACGCCAAGGTCCATCGGGCCGACGTAGATCGCATTTACGCCATCGACCGACAGGATCCCGTCGATGTTCTCGAGCGCTTCGACCGTCTCAATCATCGGGATGATCTCGACGTGGTCGTTGGCAACATCGGCATATTCAGGACCCTCGACCGGGGCCACACGAATTGGGCCAGACGAGCGAGATCCACGCGGCGCATACTTACCGCGCTGTATGGCCTCTTCGGCTTGCTCGACAGTGTTGACCATCGGCACGATGACCGCCATGGCGCCGGCGTCGAGCACCTTGCCAATGATGCCCGGTTCGTTCCACGGCACGCGAACCGTTGGCGTGGCGGTGCCGAGCGTCAGCGTCTGCAAGATCGGAATGATGTCGGAGTACCCGATAAGCCCGTGCTGCATATCGATGCAGATGTAATCATAATCGACTCGTGCCACGATCTCAGAAGTAACCGGAGACGGGGAACTGATCCACGCACCGAGGGCGGGAGTACGGGCGGCAAAGGCATCTCGAAGTGGGTTAGGGCGCATCCTTGCGACGTTAGTGCGCACAGGTGAAAGATCTGCCATTCTGTAGGAACTGAACGAGTGTTCAGTCACGTCCTGCACCAGCACTATCGCTGCGAGGTTCCCATGTCTTCGTCCTACTCACTCCAGGCCATCGACGGCTCGAGCCGTTTGCGTTTCGACAACGGGGCGATGTCGCACGAGCTCCACCCGATCTGGCTTCGCGAACGCACGACCGAGGACGGCACGATCGACACCGGCAGCCTGCAGCGGTTGTTCGACCCCGCAACGCTCGACCCCGATCTGTCGGCGTCCAACGTCGAGCAGTCCGAGGCAGCGACGACGATCACGTGGTCAGACGGACACGTGCAAACGGTCGATCACCTGACGCTTGCCAAGGAACTCGGCTGGGAGCACGACCCTCACCAGTTGCCTGACCCCGTGGGATGGTCGGCGGAGCCTTCGCCATTCCCGCGACTCGCCTGGCCAGCTGAGGGCGACGACAACGCGATGATCGACGCCCTCGACGCGTTCTGGATTCACGGTTTCGTCGTGTTCACCGACACGCCAACCGAGCCGGGGTCACTCGAGCAAATCGCGGGTCGCTTTGGCACGATTCGCGACACCAACTTCGGTCTGCTGTTCGACGTGTACTCAAAGCCCAACCCCGTCGACCTCGCCTACACCCCTATCGAACTGAAGGCGCACACCGACAACCCTTATCGCCGCCCTGTGCCCAGCATCCAGTTCCTGCACTGCCTGGTCAACGACGCGACCGGCGGCGAATCCACGTTGGTCGACGGCCTTGCGGCGTTCGAAGACTTCGCCGAGATCGACCCCGAAGGCCACCGCGCCCTCACGAGCACGATGGTGACCTACCGCTATCACTACGCCGACGAACGGCTCACCAACCGCTCCCCCATTCTCGAGACCGACGCCGATGGCACCTTTTCGGGCATCCGCAACTCGGACCGACTCGACTTCGTCGACGCCGTCGACCCCGACACCCTCGACCTCTTCTACCGAGGGAGAGCTGGGCTGCGAAAGCTCCTCAACGACCCCGCCCGTCGGGCCACGTTTCTGCTCGCCCCCGGCGACGTCATGATGATGAACAACCGGCGGCTGCTCCACGGACGCAACAGCTACGAGCTCGAATCCGGCATGCGCCACCTGCAGGGCTGCTACATCGAGCTCGACGGCCCCGACATGATGCGCAGAAAACTGGCGCTGTAATTCGCTCGGACTTCCGCCGAGATCCGCGGAAACTTCCAAGTTCGCTACGCGAGCTCCGCTCACCTGGAACCCGCTCGGACTTCCGCCGAGATCCGCGGAAACTTCCAAGTTCGCTACGCGAGCTCCGCTCACCTGGAACCCGCTCGGACTTCCGCCGAGATCCGCGGAATCCCACATGGTCGCGGGCAAGCCCGCCAGGGCTCAGCCGACACGGCTTCGTGACACACGTGTCACCTCTGTGTTTCGTGCGTGTGTCGCGTGTTTCGTCGGCGTTTCGCATCGGTGAACAGCGCCCGCATCGTGCTGCTAACGCCTAATGATTCGGCCACTCTGTCTCCAGGTGCCACAGCGTCGTGGCGCCGCCCATCACCGTTGCGAGTTCACGCAACACGAGTTCTGAGGAGAACAGAATGAAACGCAAGCTCATGGGTGGCGCTGCGATCGCAATCGCGGCGCTGGCCATCACCGAACCCGCCGCAGCGCAATCGATCGACGAGATCACCCGCGACACGGCAACGGGCAACGACCTGCTGAACATGGTCGTACTCGACAACATCTTCATCTTCGTGGCCGCCGTGCTCGTGCTCTTCATGCAGGCCGGATTCGCCATGGTCGAAGCGGGCTTCACCGAGGCAAAGAACGCAGCCAACATCATGATGAAGAACCTCATGGACGTGTCGGTAGGCATCTTGTTCTTCGCTCTCATTGGCTGGAACATCGCCTATAGCGGCGCCGATTTCTTCGGCTTCCTCGACGGAGCGTGGGGCATCTTCGGTGTCGACGGACTCTCGAACCTGAACCCCGGCGATGTTGCCGACTACCCGCTTGCCGTCCCAGTCGACTTCTTCTTCCAGGCTGCCTTCGCTGCCGCTGCCGCCCCGATCGTGTCGGGTGCAGTCGCAGGGCGCACCCAGTTCAAGGGCTACCTGCTGTACTCGATCGTGATCACCGCCGTGATCTACCCGATCGTCGTCAACTGGAAGTGGGGCGGCGGCTGGCTTGATCAGCTCGGCTTCGTCGACTTCGCCGGCTCTGGACTCGTCCACATGACGGGCGGCGTAGCTGCACTCATGGGCGCCATCATCTTGGGCCCACGCATTGGCAAGTTCGCTCCTGACGGCACACCTCGAACCATCAACGGCCACAGCATTCCGCTCGCCATGCTCGGCGTGTTCATCTTGTTCGTTGGCTGGTTTGGCTTCAACCCCGGTTCGCAGCTCCAAGCCGACATGGCAGTGCCGTACATCGCCATGATGACCGCATTCGCCGCAGCCGCAGGCGCTGCGTCCGCTATGGCAACGTCGTGGGTCGTCATGGGCAAGCCCGACGTCGGTATGGCCGGCAACGGCATGCTCGCTGGCCTCGTCGCTATCTGCTCGGGCATCGGCAACTTCACCTCGATCGGCACGATCGCAACTGGTGCTATCGCTGGCGTCATCGTTGTCTTCTCGATCCGTGCAGTCGAAGCCGCCAAGGTCGACGACCCGGTCGGAGCGTTCTCCGTCCACGGTGTCGCTGGTTTCTGGGGCCTCCTTGCAACCGGACTCTTCGCAACCTCTTCCTCACCAGTCGACGGATCGCTTGAAGGCCTGTTCGCTGGTGGCGGTGCCGGTCTACTAATCGACCAGGCCATTGGCGGCCTTGCGATCTTCGCCTTCGTCGCCATTGCTTCGGGCGTCCTGTTCACGGTGCTCCGCAGCGCAGGAGTCTTCCGAGTAAGCGAGGAAGAAGAGCTCACTGGACTCGACCTTTCCGAGCACGGCAGCCCCGGCTACGACCTGGGAACCATCGATCTCGAGGCATCGACCACCGTCCTCTCCTAGATGCCATCGGAGAAAGTGCCCGGCCGCAGGTAGTAACAGAGGGTTACCTGCGGCCGGGCAGTCCCCGCCCTTCGCTCCCGGCGAAGATCCCCGTCAATCGTTCGACAGTCACAGCATGTGTTTCGGCAATGTTTCGCCTCCGTAAACACTGTTTGCATCGTTTGGCGACTCGCCACCAAGACATCCACAGTGTTCTCCGTCAGACGTGATTGGACGGAGTTTTTCAAATGGATAGTGGCAACACCGCATGGATGCTGATCAGCGCAGCGCTGGTCGTCTTTATGGTCCCGGGCCTCGCGCTCTTCTACGGAGGCATGGTTCGCGCCAAGCACGTCGGCAACATGCTGATGATGAACATGGCCTCAATCGCCATCGTTCCAATCCTCTGGGTGCTGTTCACCTACTCACTCGGCAACGAGAGTGACGGCTCGCTCCTCGGTTTCCTTGGCACCGACAGCCTGATCGGCGGCCTCGACTTCGCCGGCCTCACGAACATCGAGGGCGTCAACGACTCGGGCGTACCGAACATCATCATGGTCGCCTTCTTCATGACCTTCGCAGCAATTACCCCCGCACTGATCTCCGGCGCGGTGGCCGACCGCATGAAATTCTCTGCGTGGTGCGTGTTCCTCACCGTCTGGTCGGTCCTCGTCTACACCCCGGTCACCTACTGGGTATACACCGGTTGGCACCACACCGGCCTCGACCCAGCAGCCCTTGACTTCGCTGGTGGCACCGCCATCCACATCAACGCCGGCGTCGCTGCCCTCGTGATGGCCCTCATCCTCGGCAAGCGTCGCGGCCTCGGCAGCGAAGACATGCGCCCACACAACCTCTCGATCCTGCTGATCGGAACCGGCATCCTCTGGTTCGGTTGGTTCGGATTCAACGCCGGGTCAGCAGGGGCTGCTGACGCATCTGCAGGACAGGCGCTCATCAACACCCTCGTTGCCGGATCTGCTGGCATGGCCGGCTGGGTCGGCGTCGAATGGTTGAAGGAAGGCAAGGCAACGATCCTCGGAACCGCTTCGGGACTCATTGCTGGCCTTGTTGCCATCACCCCGGCTGCTGGCTTCGTTGGCTCGATGTCTGCCATTCTCTTCGGCCTTGTCGCCGGTGCCGTCTGCTTCTACGCCATCACGTTGAAGGAGAAGCTCGGCTACGACGACTCACTCGACGTTGTCGGCATCCACGGTGTCGGCGGCATCATCGGCGGCCTTTTGCTCGGCCTGCTCGCTCAAGAACAGATCGGTGGCCAGGATGGCTTGTTCTTCGGCGAGCCGAAGTTCCTTCTCAGCCAGGTCATCGCTATGGGGTCGGTCATCATCTTCTCCGGCGTGATGACGTACATCATCGCCAAGGTGCTCGACCTCACCATGGGCCTCCGTGTCAGCGACGAGGAAGAGTACGAAGGTCTCGACCTCAGCCAGCACGGTGAGCGTGTTTACGCAACCGCAGGCAAGGGCATGATCATCGATCTCACCGATCCAGCAGCACAGGCTGAATCGGTCGACGCCTAGCGACTACGAACCGCTGGTGGCAGCCTCGACACGTTCCCGCACTGCTTTGCCCTGGGCATAGAAGCCGTGCTCGGCAATCTGCGAGTCGAGCGTCATGAGGAGACGTAAGTCGCTATCGGACTCAACACCGCTGAACACCACATCGAAGCCAATCGACGCGGAGCTTGCGTAGATGCCCTTCGCAATAGCGACCATGCGGGTCGCATCGCCATCGCTGAGTAGCGACGTATGTACTTTGACTCCGTCGAAGGAGAATGCGTGCAAGGTGCGCAGCGAGGCGAAGGACAGGCCGAAGTCGTCCAGCACGATCGACGCACCAGCTTCGCGAAGCATCTCCAAGTGGCGAACCACGATGCTTCCGCCGGTGCTCACTGAAGACTCGCTGACCTCGATGATCATCTTGCCCTCAGCACCACGAAGGCGCTCGACCATCCAGCCGATCGCTACAGAATCTCGAAGCGTTGAGCCAGAAATGTTGATGCCAGTTCGCATGCCTTGGTCGTTCTCGGTCAAGGCGTATTCGAGAACAGCGCGCTCAACGTCGGCAACCCGGCCGATCAGCTCGGCGAGATCCATAAACTCCGACCGGTCGATGCTGCCGCGCTTGGGGTGTTCCCAAACAACGTGGGCTTCCACACCAACAATCTCGCCACCCGGCAGATGGACGATTGGTTCCATTGCCGTGGTGAGCTGATTCTGGGCAAGCGCTTCGACAAGCTCGGTTGCGAGCTGGCGACGGTCTTCGGTGCGGGCACGGATCGCTCCGTCATAAATGACGAGTTCGCTCGGGCCTTGCATCTTCGATGCCTGCAGCGCAGTATCGCCATTCGACAACGTGTCGTGGGCCTTCTCGCCCTTTGCCCGGGAGGCAATGCCGACACCGGCGGTGACACGAAGTTCGTTGGACTGAACAACGATCGGGCGAGCAATGGCGGCCTGCAGCCGGACGGCGAGGCGCTGAGCGGTTTCGGTTGCCATGTTCGGGCAGTAGATGCCAAAGACATCTCCACCCAAGCGGCTCACGATGTCGCACGAGCGAAGCGTGTCGCGCAGACGGTCGGCGGTTTCAGCGATGACGATGTCGCCAACGGTGTGGCTCATCGTGTTGTTCACAACGCTCATGCCATCGAGACCAAGAACCATGATCGTGGCGTTGCTCGGGCCCGCAGCAAACTCGATGTCGAGGTAATCGGCAAAGGCGTCGCGATCGATCGTGTTTGTGAGCCGGTCCTTGGCTCCAGTCGGCGCCATCATCGGCGTTGGGGTGTCGTGCGACCGGCGGTCCTTGGCGATCAACGCGAGGTCGATTACACCAGCGAGCGAGCTGAGAGTGGCGACACGATCTGCATCCGCGTCGTCATCCCAGAGCACGTGCATCATGCAGCCCGAATGTGGGAGCTCGACCGATTGACCGCTCGCGAAGTCACGGATACCGCCAATGCGCGCCACTGAGCGGCCCGACTGTTCGATCTTTGCCGAAGAAAAGCCCAGCAAGGCTCCTGCATTCGTCAACACCGCATCGAAGTCAGTCTCACCAAAGGGCTTGACCTGTTCGAGCAGAGAAGACCACGCCGCCGGCATCATCGTTTGACCCATGAAAATCGTTACCTTTCGAGTACGTCAGAAGAAGTACCTAGGTCCATCGACCGCTACTGGTATCGGGTTAGGGGTCAAAAGACCTAACAGGCCAAAAGACCTATGAGGCCATGAACTGATGGCCGTCAATCGCCCTTTGCTAAAGCTGCCGAAATTGGCGTCGATAGAACACGGTTGGCGGGGCACATTGCTGCGCCATCGCAACCCGCTTATGCCACCAATTTCTGTACTCCTCATTGAAGACGACGAAGACGACTACTGCCTTGCGTGCGATCTTCTTGAATCGGTCACGACCCAGGACTACGAAGTCGAGTGGCGTGACAATCACGCGAGCGGCTTAGAGGCGCTGCAATCCGGCCAGTTCGACGTGTGTCTGATCGACTACCGACTCGGCTCTCGTACCGGTGTCGAAGTCCTCCAAGACAGTAAGGAAGCACTCCGACTTACCCCTGCCGTGCTGCTGACTGGCGAACATTCAACCGAGGTCGACGAGCTCGCAATGCTCGCAGGTGCGTCGGACTACCTGGTGAAAGACGGGCTGACCGCCGACATGCTCGAGCGCACGATCCGCTACGCGCTGCAGCGCCGCGACTACGACGCCCGATTCGAGTACCTCGCCTTCCACGATCCGCTCACTGACCTTCCGAACCGGTCACTCTTTATCGATCGGGTGAGCCAAGCACTCGCTCGCCGAACCCGAACCGGAGAGACCGTAAGCGTCGTCTTCTTCGACGTCGACAACTTCAAGGACATCAACGACACGCTCGGACATGCGGCCGGGGACACGCTCCTCACGCAGGTTGCTCGACGTGTTGCCGGCGTCCTCCGAGACCACGACACCCTCGCTCGCCTCGGAGGAGATGAGTTCGCCGTGTGCCTCGAATCTCCTGACGGTATCTCGGTCGCGGAAGCGTTTGTTCGCCGAGCCCAAGAGGTTCTCAAGCCAACGTTCAACCTCGACGTCGGTCTCTCTGTTGAAGTTCATGCGAGCTTTGGTGTTGCCCATTCCGACCTTGCGGTGAACGACTCAGCTGAGCTACTCCGCCACGCTGATATTGCGATGTACGACGCTAAACGCGAGGGCAAGAATCGGCTCTCGGTGTACGAGCAGTCGATGCATGACAGCCTCCTGCGTCGTATCCAGCTCGAGAAAGACCTCCGCACGTCGCTCAAGAATGATCAGCTTGACGTGCACTTCCAGCCATTTGTCGACCTTGTGAGCGGCGATGTGCTCGGTGTCGAAGCGCTCGCTCGATGGAACCATCCGATTCTCGGACGTCAGTCTCCAGCAGAATTCATCGCGATTGCCGAACAAGCCGGCTCGATCATCGACCTCGGTTCGTACGTCCTGCGTGAATCGGCCCGAACTGTGCAGCGGTGGATACACGAGTTCGACTACTCCGGCTTTGTCAGCGTCAACGTGTCTCCTCGCCAGATCACCGACTCGGCATTTGTCTCGACCCTCAACGCCATTCTGAATTCCACCGGCCTCGATCCGGAGCGATTGGTTATCGAATTCACCGAATCGGTTATGACCGGCGACGTCAGCCATGTCATCTCGGTCCTCGAGAAAGTCGCAGAGCTCGGTGTGGGTATCGCCCTCGACGACTTTGGCACGGGCTACTCATCGCTGAGCAACGTCCACCAGCTACCAATCACGATCATCAAGGTCGACCGGTCGTTCGTAAACCGGATTGACGAGCGCAAGGGACGCTCGATGCTGGCGACCATCGCCACCATGGCGCAGAGCCTCGAAGTCATGACGATTGCTGAGGGAATCGAAGACAAGGGCCAACAAGAGGCGCTTATCGGCCTTGGCTATCACGTTGGTCAGGGTTACCTGTTCGATCGAGCCCAACCTGCAGATGTCGCCGCCGCTTTTGTCAAAGGCCGAAACCTGCGTTCTGCGGCCTAGACAGGCCATTTTCGTAGTTCGTAGGCCCTGTTTTACAGGTGTCACACGGCGATGACGGTGAAATCGGCGCCGATATCTCTATGGTGGACGATTGGATATCCGCTGAGCTCTCGATTGCCCGTACGCATCTGAGCTCAGAACCGTCGGGCGCCGCGCTCGTCTTTGCACAACCGCAGACGTAGACGCATCGGACCCATTGACCGAAGGAGCATCGAATGGCAAAGCAACGCACTACTTTCGCGAAACTGCAGCGTGAACGCGCAAAGGCAGCGAAGAAGGCAGAGAAGCAGGCCGCACGAATCAACGGAGGCAAGCCTGCTCCAGAGCCTGAGGTTGAAGAGGTCGCTCCTGAGGTCGCCGAACTCGATCTTGAGTCGATGACGACGGTCGAGCGTCTCTTCGCTGGCAAGGGGCGCCTTTCGGCACCTGAGCTCATGGCGATGACCGAGAAGATCCAGCGCATGCATCAGCGTGGAGAGCTTGACGATGACGAGCTCGAAGATGCAAAGCTCGAGCTCCTCGAGCGCATCGAATAAGCAGCTACAAACCGGTTGAATAGCCCAGGAGGCTTTGCGTAGCTACGCCTACCAGGCCGCTCGTATCGCCGAGCATCGTGATGCCAAGGCCTGTCCCGGCGCCTACGTGAGTGGTGGCGTCGAGCGAGACCCACTCGCCCTTGTGCGAACGAATCAGGTTGATCGTGAGGTTTGCGTTGATGAGGCCGACGGGTGACGTCGCGCCGTAGACCGCCGAGATGCCCGACCCGAAGTCTGCCGCTGCTGCTATCCGTTGCAACCCAGACGTTGGTTCGCCGGCGATCAGTGGCAACCGGAGGCGCATCCAGTCGACAGCTGGTCCGGGTGTTCGAAACGAACCTTCAGTAAATCGATGCTCCACCGCATTGCGGTGATATGTCGTGACGTCGCCGCTGGCCCATCGTGGCGGGTCGACGGTGGCATCGGCCGTCGGAGGCTCCGTTGCTGGGGTGGTGTGAGCGACAAAGTCGGGCGTGGTTAGCTCGGACTCACGCAGCACCGTTGCCGTTACTCGGGCAACCGTCTCGCCATCATCAGTCAGTTCAGCGATGATTCGGCCAACTCGTCCGCTCACACGGGTGCGCTCGACGACTGGCCGTAGCGGCCGCAGCCGAACAGGCCGCAGGAGTTCGATATGCAGTTGAGCAAGGAACTCACCATCCTCAACGTGCGGTTCGCAGAGTGAAGCGAGAAGCGCCGATGGCGGGCCGCCATGTTGGGCATCAGCGCGCCAGGGTCCGCGCGTGAACTCGCTCGGCACGTATTGGCCCTCGTCGAGGGTGTACAGGCCAGGCGGCGGGACCTGATCTGATGTCCCTGGGGTAGATGTCATTTGGTTAGATGTCATTGAGTTAGAGGTCATTGAGCGTCCCAGTGGATCACGCCGTATCCGGCTGCTGCCAGGCCGTCGAGTAGAGGCTGCCCCTCCTTGGGCAGTACCCCAACGATCGCGCCACCACTGCCGGCGAAGTTTGCTGATGCACCGAGCGCCTGCGCCGTCACGATCATCTCGAGCTGGGCAGGCGCAATGTGCATGATGGACCGCCGGATGTCGAACGTTGAGTTGATTGCGTCCTTGAGCGTATGGACATCACGGTTCGCAAAGCTTGCGGCGGCTTGTCGGCCAAGCTCGGCAAGCTGTCGCATCTCTGGGTCCTGTGGCGATCGGGCACTGCGTAGCCCCGTGTGAGCCTCACCGCTTGATTCTGCGGCGGCCTCCGACCACGCTAGGTACATCGGGATGGGCGGGTTGGTGGCCATGTCGATCGCTTCAACTCGTCGAGGTTCAGCGCATTCGACGAGCGCGGAGAAGCCATGGCTCTGGATCAGCTGGTCTTGCCATCCGCCGGCAATTCCGAGGTCGACGCGTTCGATCGTGTGGGCGAGCTCTGCCACGTCCATATCGGTGAGGCCAGCGGAGGTGTACTCGTCAAGGGCACGGAGCGCAGCGATCACGATGGCGCTCGAACCAGCGAGCCCAACCGACCGAGGGATGGTTGTGTCGATCTCGATGCTGATGCCATCGACCTGGCGAACATCCGCGGCGAATCGGTTTCGGGTCGCCACCACCAATGGCAGCGGCACGTGCTCCGCGCCATCAGCGGCGACCACGGTGGCCGTTGCGGAAAACATCGGGAGGATCAGCGAGCAGACAGCACCGTCGAAACCGTCCGACGGGTTACCAGCGATCGCCGCCCGTGAGCTGACCGATACGGAGGTCACTCAGGAAGCCGTATCACTCTGGAAGAACGTGTTGAACCGCAGCGCGTTCTGCCAGGAACGGTTTGATGCGTTCTTGGATGACAGCGACGTGATCAGCATTTGTCGCATAGGCCTGGTAGCCAGCCTCGTCGTCGAAGTCACCAACGACGACGAGGTCGAAGTTGCCTTCGGCCAGTCCGGCATCGCGCCCAATCGTGTAGGACCGGATCTCGGGGATCAGCTCGGGGAGCGTTTCGAGTCCGTCAACAATGGCGGCCGCATCGGCCTCCGTTGCTTCGGCACTCAGGCGAATCATGACGACGTGGCGCAACATGGCCTCACCCTAGCGATCGAGCAATCGCAACGAGAACGCACACGAAAAAGAAAGCGGCCCGCTCCACGGCGGCGGAACCAGGAGCGGGCCTCGTTGAAACGGAGGTGGCGGAACCCCCATGAATGTTTCAACGATTCCAGCGTCGAGACGGCGGGTCACGACGGCGATCTAGATGTGGTATCGGTAGAGCTGCACACGTTCCACAGAGGCGTTCAGCTCAACGTATTACCGACCGGTAGCTTATTGACAAGTGTGTAATCCACCAACGAAAACCACTGTGGGTCGCGTCACGCTAAGTGGACATGAATTCCAGAGTAACGCGCGTTATCGAGGAAGGCTAGGTCGACGATTAGTACTGGTCGTCGCGAATCGGCTGTAGCGCCATTCGCGGAGCCGACATCAGCGGACTGATCTGTGGAGCGGTCGACATGACCATCGGCGAGGCGAGCAGCGTCGATTGTGACGACCGCTCAACCCCAACAACCGCAACGGCGTAGGCGAGAAACAGGCAGTCGATGATGCCGTGGAGCAGCCACAGGGCCGACCAGGTCTGCGCACCGACAAATGAGGCGACGGCGAGTCCGCCTAGGGCAAAGAGCAGATCGCGACGACGCTGGTGCGCCATGGTCGAAGTGCGTGGCATTCCCCAACGACCACCCGAACCGCGTCCGACAGGGCCCATCGAGAAGCCGTAGTTTGCCGCCACGCGGTCGCGGCCCCACGCCCACAACCATCCTGCCCAACCGAGCGCGAGAACAAGAATGGCAAGGAACAACATGTAGTGCAGGGCTTTTCTGTTGACGAGAATGAACGTCGAGACATTACTGCCCCAATGTTGGTAGGTCGTGGACCTCAGTCAGTTCCGTCCGCTGGAGCAGGACGGTGATAGGCCCCGCTTTTTCCGCCAGTCTTCTCCCACAAGGCAACCTCGGAAATCGTCATCGATTTGTCGAGCGATTTACACATGTCGTAGATCGTCAACGCCGCAACAGAACACGCGGTGAGCGCCTCCATTTCAACGCCGGTCAACCCAAAGGTCTCGACCGACGCCTCGATGTCGATGTGCTCGTCACCGAGCTCAAAGTTCACGTTTACCGCACCGATGAGCAGCGGGTGACAGAGCGGAATCAAATCGGAGGTCTTCTTCGCAGCCTGGATACCGGCGACCCGGGCCACGCTCAGCACGTCACCCTTGGCAATGGCACCGCGAGCTACCGCTGATGCCGTATCGGGCGTCATGTCAACCCGTCCCCTGGCGATCGCTCGCCGGTGCGTTGGCTCTTTCTTGGTGACATCGACCATTCGGGCTCGCCCTTGCGGGTCGAGGTGCGTGAAGTCGTCATGCGCCGACATGTCAGCCTCCAATTTGGCTCATGTTTCGCTTCGGTCGAATGAAGTGAACCGTATCGATTCCGTGGCCAGCCCACTTGTCGTGCACCGCGCCCTCGATAATCTGCGCAAGTTCGTCATCTGACGCTCCCCCGCGCATGGCGTCGCGCAGGTTGTAGTCGGTGACGGCGAACAGACAATTGCGGAACTGCCCATCAGCGGTAAGGCGAATGCGATCGCACGTATCGCAGAATTTCTCGGTGACAGTGGCGATGATTCCGATCTCGCCCTCACCGTCGGTGTAGCGGTAACGGGTTGCGGGCGCTGATGTGCGTTCGACCGGTTCGATCGGGAAGACCTCGTTGATCTCCTCCATGATGCGCTTGAGCGGTACGACGCGCTCGGGTCCCCACTTCTCATCGGCGTCGAGTGGCATGAACTCGATAAAGCGAACAATCACACCCTTCTCACGACCGAAGCGAGCAAAGTCGACAATCTCGTCGTCGTTGATGCCGTTCATGAGTACGACGTTGATCTTGACCGGATCGAAGCCTGCGTCGATCGCTGCGTCGATTCCCTGCAGAACCCGGTCGAGATCGTCCCGGCGAGTGAGCTCGAGGAAACGATCACGATGGAGTGAATCGAGCGAGATGTTCAGACGGCGAAGGCCAGCGTCGCGCAGATCGTTTGCGACGAGCGGCAGCGACACGCCGTTGGTCGTCATAGCCAGGTCGACATCGAGGGCGGCCAGCTTCTTCACGAGGCGGCTGAGGTGCGCTCGAACCGTTGGCTCGCCGCCGGTAAGGCGAATGCTGTCGACTCCGTAACGCTCAACAGCAAGGCGAGCAATGCGCTCGATCTCTTCGAACGAAAGAAGACCTTCACGCGGCATCCAGACCATGCCCTCTTCGGTCATGCAGTACTGGCAGCGAAAATTGCAGCGATCGGTGACTGCGATTCGCAAGTCACGATGCACACGCCCAAACGTGTCGACAAGTTCCATCCACCAAGACTACGACCCAACAACCCAAAGCGGAAAGCCCTGACACACCCCACCACTACTCTCGAATTTTGATTGCTGATGGGCCTTAGCCGCCCACCATCGATCACAGATCACTTCCCTCACATCCAACGGACCCAAATCGAGGGAAAACATGCACGAGTTTTGGACCTTTGCATCTCTGCACCACGGCGTCTTCAGTCGGGCTGAGGCCCGCGCCTACGGCGTGAGCAATGATCAGCTGAAGCGGATGATTGCGCGAGGAGAGGCAGTTCGTATCTATCCATCCACCTACCGGCTCGTGATGCATCAAGAAACCTGGTTCGCACGTGCCCGGGCGGCGACGGCTTCGACCAACGGCGTAATCAGCCACCGAGGCGCTGCCGCCTTGTGGGGAATTGACGGATTCAGGCCCGGCCGAATCGAGCTGACGGTCGACTACAAGAAGCCAATAACCCGGCCGAACATCACGATCCATCGGACGCGTCAGTTCAATCTCATCGACGCGTGCGAACTCAACGGCTTGCCAGTTACCGGTGCTTCACGCACGATTCTCGATCTCTTTGCCGTCTTGCAACCCTCACGCATGCAACTTGCCCTGGACGCAGCTTTGCGGATGAAACTCGTCGATTGGCCCGATCTGCGCAACGTCCTGGACGCACACTCAGAACACGGACGCGACGGGTGCGGCAAGATTCGAGCCTTCCTCGACGCTGTTGATACATCGGCTCGGGTTCCCGACAGCCGCTGGAACCGACAGGTAGCCGATGCGTTCTTCGACGCTGGCCTTCCCGAGCCTCGCCTCGAGTTCGAGGTCCGACGTGGTGACGGAAGCTTCGTTGCTCGGGTTGATCTTGCGTATCCGCGACATCGAGTTGCAATAGAACTCGACAGTGTGCGTTGGCATCACAATCAGAAGTCGTTCGAAGCCGACCCGCGACGCAAGAACGCTCTGTTGCTCGAGGGGTGGCGCGTTCTGACGTTCACCTGGTCGGACTTCACCAATTTCCGAAGCCAGATGATCTCCACCGTGCGAGCAGCACTGGACGATCTGTGATGAATGGTGGGCCTTAGCCGCCCACCATCGATCAAAATTCGACAGGTACGATGGCGTGGTGATTCCTCTTTCCGAAGCTCGTGAGTTCGTGTTGTCGAAGTGTGGGCCTGGACCTGCGGTGTCGGTGCCGGTCGATGACGCAGCCGACCTGGTTACCGCAGCTGAGCTAGCGGCAACCGGTCCGATTCCGCCGTTCGACAACACTGCCATGGACGGGTTCGCGGTTCGCTCGGCCGATGTGGCCAACGCACCGGTGACGCTCGAGATGATCGGCACGATCGCTGCCGGCGCTGCGCCCGACATGAACGTCGGCGAAGGGCAAGCAGTTCGGATTATGACCGGCGCCCCCATGCCACCCGGCGCCGATGCGGTCGTCATGGTTGAGCTCACGAACATGGCCGACGACGAAACGTCGGTCGACGTCTCTCAATCGGTGCCCGTCGGTAATCACATTCGGCCGGCCGGCGATGACGTGCAGCCCGGGCAGATCGTGTTCGAGGCCGGAACCCATCTGCGCCCCGCACACCTTGGCGTGTGCACCTCGATCGGCGTCTACGACATTCCGGTCTACGCCCGTCCTCGAATCGGTGTCATCTCGACTGGCGACGAACTCGTGGACGGCCCCCGCCCGCTCGGCATCGGCCAGATCCACGACTCGAACCGCCATACGCTCCTCGCACTCGTGAACGCCATGGGCGCTACCGCTGTCGACCTTGGCCTCGTGCCCGACGACGAAGACCAGATCCGCACTGCGATGACGCAAGCCGCAGCATCGTGCGACGCGGTCATCACCAGCGGTGGCGTTTCCATGGGCGACTTTGACTACGTGAAGAAGGTCCTCACCGAGATCGGCGACATGCGCTGGATGCAGGTCGCCATCAAGCCCGCCAAGCCCCTCGCATTCGGCACGGTCAACGGCACTCCGATCTTTGGCCTCCCCGGCAACCCTGTGTCGTCAATGGTGTCGTTCGAGCTCTTCGCCCGCCCCGGTATCCGCAAGATGATGGGCCACAGCGAACCCGTCATCCCACCAGTCTCTGGCATTGCCGGCGCCGACATGGGCCGGGGCCCCGACGGCAAGACCCACTTCGCTCGCGTCCACGCCACGATGACCGCCGACGGGCGCTACGAGGCAAGCTTCTCCGGAGGCCAAGGCAGCCACCAGCTGTCGGCAATGGCCGCAGCAAACGCCCTCGCCATGATCCCCAACGGGGAAGGCGTCGCCAAAGGCGAACCCGTAGAGCTCATTCTGCTCTGATTTACCCACGCGCTCGCTCCCGCCAGGCGGGTTGCAAGGCCTGTTTGGATGCGGGGACTGTCTACCCACGCGCTCGGTCCCGCCAGGCCGGCGGCAAGGCCTGTTTAGATGCGGGTTGTGCTCGCGCAGCGGCGTTTGCCGGTACCTGTTGTTGGCGCGTAAAGGCACACATGTTTTGCCTGGCGCGGCCTTTGGGGTCTGACCCTCTTGGTCATCGCGCGGCCTTTGGGGTCAGACCCTCGTGGTCATCGCGCGGCTCGGGTAACTGTGAATTTGGCAGCTCGCTCTAGATTGTGGCGGTGGCTGATCTTCTGATTCGTAATGCTGGACTGCTCGCGACCGTCGATGCCGACCGACGCGAATTGCGGGGCGGGTGGATCGCCATAACCGACGGGCTGATCAGCGCTATCGGATCATCGACTGACCCAACGCCCGAAGCCGACTCGGTCATCGATGCAACCGACCAGCTCGTGACACCCGGGCTCATCAACACACATCACCACCTCTACCAAAACCTCACACGGGCATGGTCACCAATGACCGACAAGCCGCTCTTTGGCTGGCTGCAAGCCCTGTATCCCACATGGACCGCAAACCTCGATGAGGAAGCCGTCCACACCGCTGCCTGGGTTGGCCTCGCTGAGCTTGCACTCTCGGGCTGCACGAGTTCTTCTGATCACCACTACCTCCACCCCAAGCGCGCCGGCGACCTGCTAGCAGCAGAGATTCGGGCAGCACAGGACCTCGGCATGCGATTCCATCCGACGTACGGGTCGATGAGCCAGTCGGTGAAAGACGGCGGCCTTCCCCCTGATGATGCCGTACTCACCGAAGACGAGATCCTCGCCAACTCAAAGATGCACGTCGAACGTTGGCACGACGCAAGCCACGCCTCGATGGTGCAGATCGCACTCGCTCCTTGCAGCCCGTTCAGCGTGACGCCCGACCTCATGCGTCGCACCGCCGAGCTCGCCGAAACGCTCGACGTTCGCCTGCACACGCACTTGGCCGAGAACGCCGAAGACGATGAGTACGCAATAGCTACGTTCGGTATGCGGCCGGTCGAGCTGTACGAAGACGTCGGATGGCTGACCGACCGCACCTGGGGAGCGCATGTGGTTCGGCCAAACGCCCACGAAGTCACCAAGCTCGGGTCAGCAGGTGTCGGCGTAGCCCACTGTCCGAGTTCGAACATGATCTTGAGCTCGGGCATCTCACCCGTCGTCGACCTGCGACATGCCGGGTGCCCGGTTGGGTTGGGCTGCGATGGTTCGTCGTCGGCCGACAGCGCGTCGCTTTGGCAAGAAGCTCGCCTTGCGATGCTGCAGGGCAAGCTCGTCTCCGGCGCTGATGCAATGACCGCACGAACTTCGCTCGAGGTTGCGACCCGCGGCGGTGCTCGATGTCTCGGTCGCGAAGGAGAGCTCGGCGAACTTTCGGTCGGGGCGGTGGCCGACATCGCCATCTGGAAGCTCGAGGGGCCGGCCTACGCAGGCGTGCTCGATGACCTGATCGAAGGCTGGCTACGCAGCGGACCAAACCAGGCCTGGCACACCATCGTCAACGGCAGGCCAGTCGTGACCAACGGCGAACTCGTGAACACCGAGCTCGAATCCAAGCTCGCTCTTCACCGCAAGATCGCCCAGCGCTTCCAGTAGAAGATCGTTCTGCCCCATTTCTGATCTGTCAGGTTGGTGTAGAGGCAGAGACGTTATTCGACAGTCATGGTGTTGAGGCGCACGGTGGTGACGGCGAAGCAGACGGCGGCGATCGAGGCGACGACGATCAGGATTGTGGCCATGCTTGCCGGGTTCTCGACCAGTTGGACGTCGAGATCGACGAGGTGCTGCATGGCGCCGGTGGAGTAGTTGCGAATCGAGAGGCGGCCGGTGGTTTCGCTGAAGCTGGCAATGATGCCCTCCCACACGAGGATGTAACCAAGCCCCCAGGCCAGCGCTCGTTGGGTGAAGAGCCCGAGCATGGTGAAGACCGACGTGTAGGCGACCACACCGACCAACGCACCAACGAGCGCTCCGGTTGTCGAGGACGAACCGGCAACGAGCGACAATCCCAGCATCGGAACGAGCACCAGCGGAAGCAGTACGAACAGTCCGGCCAGCAGCGCCGCGAGTGCGATCTTCCATCGACCGATCGGTCGGAGCCAGAAGTACACCAACGTCTTGTCTTCGATGAGCGTGCCGAGCGCTGCGGTCGAGATCACGAGGGACACCAGGGGGACGAAGATGACGAAGCCGAACTGCGACAAGAACTGAAGCAACAACTCTTCTGGCTCGAAGTCAGCTTCGGCTCGACGGATGAACATCCCAACGGCAATTCCAACGACGCCGACGAGCAGCATGGCGATAATGCGCCCACGAGTGGCGATGGCCGGGATGATTCGTTTCGACATTGCTATGACCGTGCTCATCGTCCCACCAAGTACTTAAAGACGCTCTCGAGGTCGTCGTCGAGGGGTTGTACGCCATGGAGTGACACATTCGCCTGCTTGGCCACGCCCGCGATGGTGCGGCGGAACGTGTCGGCGTCTTCGGTATCGACAACGACAGTTTCGTGGTCGACGACGTGAAGGCTGGTGATCCCTGAACCGGTGAGGAGGACCGCACCGAGCGCACGTGGATTGTTGGTTCGGACTCGGATCCGGTGGGGGCGGTCGTCCATGAGCGCCCGAATTTCGTGGAAGTCACCCGACGCAGCCAGGCGGCCTTGAGCGATGACCATGACCCGCGAGCCAAGCCGCTCGACCTCTTCGAGGACGTGGCTCGACACGACAACACAAACTCCGCCGGCCCCTAGCGAGCGGATGAGCTCGGTCATCTGAATGCGCTGGCGAGGGTCGAGCCCGGTCAGTGGCTCGTCGAGAAGCAGAAGCTCGGGATCGTGGACGAGGGCCTGGGCGAGTTTCACGCGTTGACGCATGCCCTTTGAGTACGTGGCAATGCTGCGGGTGTCGTCGGGGTCGAGTTCGACGAGCTCGAGCATCGCTCTGGCCTTGCCCGCAGGATTGTCGAGCCCGTTCAGCTGACCGGCGAGCGTCACGAAGTCGAGCGCTCGTTGTTCTTGGAAGAGCGACTCTTGCTGGGGGACGATGCCGATCCGACCGCGAACCGCCGTGTTCTTGCGAGGATTCTCACCAAAGACACGAACGGCGCCCTGTGACGGTGAGGCCAACCCAGCGATCATGCGAAGCGTGGTGGACTTGCCCGCTCCGTTCGGGCCGAGCAGAGAAGTGACTCCGGGTCCGAGAGAAAAGCTGACATCAGACACGGCGACCACATCGCCGAACCACTTTGAGATGTTCTGAACCGAGAGCACCTCGTTGGGTGCTGCCGGGGCCCCCATGGCGATGCGCACTCGCTCGCTCGTGGGAGGTGGAGGGCGAGTCTGTGGTGGAGTAGCTGGGTCGGGTTGCGTTGGCACCGCGCTTGATGGCACAGCGGTGGTTGGCTGCGGCGTCGAAGATGGTGGTGGGGGTGGTGGTGGCAGGTCGCTCACTTGGTGACCTCCATGCGCCGGTAGCCGTAGAGGATGACGCCGCCGAACACTGCACATGCCAATGCCCAAGCGCCGAAGCTCGCGAGCGTCGAGACCCCTTCGATCTGGGGGAACTCCGGTGAGCTGCCCCAGATTCGGACGATCAACTCGAGCGGAATCGTGACCACGCTGATCAGTTGGATCCATGACGGCGCATCGGAGGTTTGCGTGATGATGTCGGCGAACGCAGCGGTAGCAATCGTCGACATCACGATGCCGGCCGAAGCGAAGAGGTGGCGGTTCGTCAGCGTCGATGCAGCCATTCCGAACAACGCAAAGAAGATCGACAGAACGAAGCCGCTGGCAATGATCTTGACCAGGGTCTTGATCGTTTCAACAAACCCCTCCGGCCCAATTCCCAGAAGTGAGTAGCCAGCCATTTGGAAGATCGACGGCATGGTCGTGACGAGCGAAAGTACAGCGATGATGCCGACGAACTTGGCTGCTAAGTAGTGCCAGCGGTTGAGCGGCGAGGCCATATACAAACCGAACATGCCGGTCTTGCGATCGGCGCCCATGACTTCGGGAACGACAAACGCAGTGAGCAACAACATCATCACGGAGATGAGTTCGAAGTAGCCGGCGTACTCCTCAACAACCTGCCCGGCGAGCTCCGACGGCAAGATCGCCGTGATGCCAAGGAACACCAGCGCCGGAACGTAGGCGATGAAGATGGTGGCGAGGGGAACGATCTTGTAGCGGAACTTGCGACGTAGCCCGAGTGCTCGCTGCACCGTGCTCACGAACACGGCCTTCATCGACGATGACACACCGGCACGTGGACCGTCGTAGGCCCGATAGCCGCGGTCGAAGATCTCTGCTGATCCAGGTGCCGTCATGATCCGTACACCTCGTCGAGAAAGAGATCTTCCAGGGATTGTGTTGATGCCTCGAGGCGGCGCAGCGGAACGTTGTGTTCAGCAACCGCGTCTCGGATCGCATCAGCGAGCTGGTCAATCGATTCGTCAGTGCCGATGCGAAGCTTGTTTCGCTCGCCGGTCACCGCGTAGCCAGAACGTTGGAGGCTCGCCGCCACGAGCTCGGCGCCTTCGTCAAGCACGACGGTCATGCCGCCTTGCCCTTGATAGAGCTCGTCGATGGGGCCCGCTGCACGGACTTTGCCATTGGCGAGGATGACGACGTTGTCGGCAATGCGTTCGACTTCTTCGAGTAGGTGCGACGACAGGACTACGTGAATGTCGAACTCGGTGCCTATCCGGCGGATGAGTTCGAGCATGTCGTCGCGCTGCACTGGGTCGAGCCCGTCAGTTGGTTCGTCGAGGAGGACGAGCTTGGGCCCGTGGGCAATGGCCTGCGCGAGCTTGACGCGCTGGCGTTGGCCGGTCGACATCGTGCCGATCGGGCGGGCACGCTCTTCGCCAAGGCCGACGAGCCAGAGTGCGTCGCTCGATCGAGTGGTGGCTTCACGGCGAGGGAGGCCGTGCACCATTGCGATGTGGCGCACGAGGTCTTGAGCGAGCACGTCGCCGGGGAGGTTGTGGTGCTCGGGGGCGTAGCCGATGTGCATCCGAAGTTCGGGGCCAGCAGTTGCTGGGTCTTCGCCGAGCACACGAAGCGTGCCGCCGTCGGGTGCGTGAAGCGCGAGCAACATGCCGAGCAGCGTCGTCTTGCCCGAACCGTTCGATCCGAGCAGTCCAGTCACGCCAGGAGGCACGTCGGCGGTGACATCGGAGAACACTTGGTTTGGTCCCCACGATTTCGACACCGCAACCGCGGAGATCACGGCGGAGGGGGAGGGACCGGATCTCTCGGCGGCTGCGGTGTTCACGAGTTCCACTCTGCATGACCCTTTCTGAGATTCCCATAAGGGATGACCCGGATTACACCCTGAGAGACATCGGGGTTACCCCAGGAGCGTGCGTGCTTCGTGTTCCAGTGCCAATCGGCGGGAGTGCGCCAATTCTTGATCTTCGGCGACCGCTTCGATGTACGCCTTGATCTTGGGTTCGGTACCGCTGGGGCGAATGATCAGCCGCACACCTTCGCCTCGGTAGATCAGCACATCGGAGGCGGGGAGCTCGGGAGTTCCGTCGATTAGGTCGGTGACGTCGACCACAACTCCCCCGATCTCCGTCGGCGGCGCCTCTCGAAGTAACGCCATCCGTTCGGTCATGCGACCCATCGAGTTCTCGCCTTCAAAGCGGACCGACACCTGCGAGGTGAGATGCACGCCGTGCTCGGCATACAGGTTGGCGAGGACATCATCGACGGTGTGTCCGTACTCGGCGACCTGGGCAACGAGCTCGGCGAAGACGAGGCCGGCCGAGATGCCGTCTTTGTCACGAATCGACGGGAGCACCGAGTAGCCCAATGCTTCTTCGTACGCGAAGACCAGAGGCTGTTCAGGGCTGTCCGCACGAACCAACCACTTGAACCCCGTCAGCGTTTCATGGCAGGTCACTCCCGCAGCGCTCGCCACCCTCCCGAGCAGTGACGACGAAACGATCGTCGTGGCGACGGCACGATCCCCCTCGGTCTGCCCGATGAGATACCAGCCGAGTAAGACACCGATCTGGTCGCCGGTGAGGCGTTCCCAGCCAGCCTCACGGCGCACAGCGACAGCGAGACGGTCGGCGTCGGGATCGTTGGCAAGGACAAGGTCGGCGTGCCGGGCATCAGCGAGCGCCATGACCAAGTCCATCGTTCCGGGCTCTTCGGGATTCGGGAACGCAGCGGTTGGAAAATCGGGGTCGGGCGCGTGCTGCTCGGGAACACTCAACATCGTGTGCCCAGCGGACTCGAGTGCCTGGACGAAGAGATCGCCACCAACACCGTGCATTGCGGTGTAAGCGATCGTCAGCGAGCGCTTGGCCGCTGGTCGAGAAATGGCAGCAAGGTACTGGTCGACCTCGAGAGAGCCGAGCAACTCGACCGAATCGGGCACGATGATTGAGACTTCTTCAGGCCACGGCAGAACGCTCATGTTGGCCTCGATGATGTCGGCGTCAACGGGGACGATCTGGCTACCGTCACCTGCGTACACCTTGTAGCCGTTGTCGGTTGCCGGGTTGTGGCTGGCGGTGACCATCACTCCCCCGGCAGCGGGCCCAGCGCTTACGGCATGGGCAACGACTGGCGTCGGCACGGGGTCGGGAAACAGCTGCGGCCGGTGTCCGTGCTCGGCCATCACCCGTGCGGTGACGTTGGCAAAGTCCTCGCTGCCATAGCGAGCATCGCGACCGATGATGATGACCGATTCGGCGGGTAGCCATTGAGCGATTGCCGTGGCCGCAAGTTCGACGGTCTGCACGTTCATGCGCATCGGGCCTTCACCCAGCGCAGCTCGCAGTCCGGCGGTTCCGAAACTGAGCCGTTCGCTCGTCACGTTGGCTACTTCGAAAGGTCGGCAGCGACAGCGGTGCGCAGGCCGAGCTCGAGCATCTCGTTCACGGTGAGCTGACGTTCGTCGGAGCTCAAGTGTTCGCCCGTAACGAGGTGGTCGGTGAGCGTGAACATCGACAGTGCTTCGGCACCCTCAACCGCGCATACCGAGTAGAGCGCAGCGGTTTCCATCTCGACCGCGAGCACGCCATTGGCGGTGTGCTCGTCCTGAGCGTTCGAATTTTGTTCGTAGAAGATGTCGCTCGTGAAGACCGTTCCGAATTCAACGGCGATGCCCTGGGCTGCACTCACGTCTTTGATCACGTCGAGCATGCGCGGTGATGCCGCAATAGGTGACGGTGCGCCGATGAGCTCGGGCATGTTCGAGTTCGTGACGGCGTTGGTCGCGGCGACGATCTGGCGCAGCTGAAGTTCGGGCTTGTACACACCAGCAGTGCCGACGCGAATGATCGTCGAAACGTCGTACTCGCGAACGAGCTCGGTGATGTAGATCGCGGCCGAGGGCATGCCCATTCCGGAAGCCATGACCGACAGGCGGTGCCCTTCAAACAGCCCAGTAAAGCCGAGCATGCCTCGCACGTCGGTCACCTGTTCCCAGTCGGTCATGAACGTCTGGGCGATGTGCTGGGCCCGCTTCGGGTCGCCTGGCATCAGTACGGTCGGAGCAAAGGCGCCATCTACTGCGTTGATATGGGGAGTCGGCATGTCTGCATTCTGCCAGCTCTCCGGAGGCTTGCTTAGCTCGCCGGAGTCAAGATCACCACAGGGGTGTTGCTACGGCGGTGGGAGTGCTGGTCGATGAACTTGTCGAGTGCACGCCACGTGTTCCACAGACGATCGTGCTCTTCACCAGGCTCGGCCGCACGGCCGACAACTTCGATACGACCATCGGGCGTCACGAGCTCCGCGTTGGGGTTGGCTTGCAGGTTCAGCCACCATGCCGGGTCGGCTTCGGCCCACCCGTTCATTGCCATCGTGACGAAGTCGTCGCCGTCTTTGCAGTAAGCGATCATCACCACGCGCTTCTCGCCGCTCTTGCGGCCGATCGTGGTGAGCTGTGCGAGGCCCTCTTGGTCGGGGGTTGCTTCTCGAAGCCCGAGCCTTCCGTTGCTGTAGCGAAAGAGGCCACGGTGGATCTTCCAGGCCAGGCGGATAATGGGTCGGGGTGGAAGTGGTGCCATGACCTCACCGTACGGATGCACTTCGGCCCTGTCATCAGCCACCCGTGCGATTCGGCCTCGGCCAAAAGTATGACGAACGCTGGAGTCATCGAATGCTTAAGTTGCCCACCACGGCCTACCGACAAAAGGGAATGAAGCCCCAGCAGCCATCACTTGTCGCCGTCTGGCGCATGGCGCTCTATCTGCAAGCCGCAGTCGGAGTGATCTTTGCTGGACATGGCGTGAGCGTTGCGTGGGACGACGCGTTCAACGAGACATACCTCGACGGTCTCAGCTTTTGGATCGGCACCGCCGTGGCGGTTATTGCTCTTGTGGCGGCGTCGATCCAGATCGGTCTTGCCTGGCTTTCGACGAGGCGCCTACGAATCGCTGCTGGCCTAAGCATCGTCGTTCCGGCACTCGTGGCCGTCGCCTCGGCGCAATCCCATTTCCCGTTTCGTCCCGCTGCGCTCGCCGCACTTGGGGTAGCGATCATCCTCAGCATCACCGTGACGGTCAGCAACGTCAAGGCCCACGAACCATCAGACGCCGAGCTTTCACCACAGGACGCCTAAGCACGCCCCCGTTAGCGAGAAGTCGATGTGGAATCAGCCGGTGTTGCGGAGACCCGCAGCGACACCGTTGATGCTGAGCAACAGCGCACGTCGAATGCGCCGAGCTGCGATTCCGGCTTCGGTGTCAGCATCGAGATCGGTGGTGTTTCCACGAGCGCTCTTGAGCAATGCCACCTGCAACACGTTCAACGGATCGAGGTAGTTGTCGCGGATCTCGAGGGTGCGACGAAGAACCGGCAGATCATCGAGTAGTCCGCTTCCGGTGACGGTGCGGATGGCATCGACGGTACGAACGTGTTCAGCGCAGATGACGTCATAGAGGTGGCGATGCTCGGGTTCAACAAGCGTTTCGACGTAGGTGCGTGACATCCCAAGATCGGTCTTCGACAGGGTCATCTCGACGTTCGACAGGAACGTGCGGAAGAAGCGCCAATCGCGGAACATGTCGACCATGTCTTCGGCGTGACCCGCTTCGGCAGCGGCGGCGAGGCCGCTTCCAACGCCAAACCACCCAGGCACGATCTGACGAGACTGGGTCCATCCAAACACCCACGGGATAGCCCGCAGGTCGTCGATGCCACTCGACGCCCCCTTGCGTCGTGCCGGTCGAGATCCGATGTTGAGCGCACCGAGTTCTTCGACTGGGGTCGACGTAGTGAAGTACGGGACGAGGCTCGGGTCTTCGATCAGCTTGCGGTAACTGCTGTACGCGTTGTCCGAGACGATCTCCATGACCGCCGACCACCGGTCACGGGCCTCGTCGCCGATACGACTCTCGGTGTGCATGAGCGTGGCTTCGAGCATCGCGGAGTACGCAAGATCGAGGTTGCGACGTGCCAACCGCGGACGGCTGTACTTGTCGGCGATGACCTCGCCCTGTTCGGTCGTCTTCATCAGGCCCGTGATGACACCAGATGGCTGGGCCAAGATCGCGTCGTGCGTCGGGCCGCCACCACGGCCAACCGTGCCACCTCGGCCGTGGAAGACCGGAACGTCGACGCCGTGACGCTTCGAGATCTCGCGTACTGCTCGGAGCGCCTTGTGAATCTCCCATTGCGAGGTGGAGATGCCGCCGTCCTTGTTCGAGTCGGAGTAGCCGACCATGATCTCCTGCACATTCCCCCGCAGCTCGACAATGCGCCGGTAGCCGGGGTCATTGAGGAGCGCGTCCATCACGGTGTCGATGGCACGAAGGTCGTCGATCGTTTCGAGCAGCGGCACAAAGCCAATGCGGGCGATGTCGCGGCTGAGATCGATCAAGCCCACTTCTCGAGCCAGCACTGCCGGAGCGAGGATGTCGTCGGCGCCCTGGGTCATCGACACGATGTAGCTTTCGACGATCGAATCGCCGAAGCGGTCCATCTGCTTACGCAGCGTCGTGAACAGACTGAGGGCATCGCCCAGGTCGGGCGTTCCAGCTGGAGCGAAGGGCCGAGGCTTCTGAAGCTCGGCGCTCAACAACTCTCGACGTGCATCAGCATCGGTTGGGTACTCAGTGCCGACGCTTGCGTACAGGTCGTTCAGCGCATCGTGGTGATGGCGAGTGTGCTGACGAATGTCCAGCGTTGCCAGGTGGAAGCCGATTGTCCGGGCCAAGCGGCGCAGCGCCGAGAGCTTGCCCTTCGCGATGACATCGGCGCCGGTTGCCCGAAGCGATGTGTCCATACGATCGAGGTCGTCATACAGCTCAGACGCCTGGTCGTAGGCGGCTTCGGTTCCTCCACGATTCTGTTCGAGGGTGCGTTCGGCCGCGGCGAGCTTGCCATCGATGATCGTGCAGGCAATTCGGTACGGCTCGTCGGCGATCAACGGCGATATGCCGTCGACCAACCGAGGAAAGCGAGCCGACTCGTCGGCGATCCATGACGACAAGTCGTCGGTAACGGGCCGGATTGTGCCCGACACGCTCAGATCGCCGGCAAGATCTTGGACACCTGAGCGCAGGAGGCGAAGTGCGCGCTGGCGTTGGAGTTCGAGAACCTCGTTCGTGACCTCGGCCGTGACGTACGGATTTCCATCGCGGTCACCGCCCACCCACGAGCCGAAGCGAATTGGGGTGAGGTCGTCGGGAAGCTCCACGCCACGTTCGGACGCAAGATGTTCAAGGTCGGCCCACACGGGTGGAAGTGCGTCGGCTACGAGGCCTTCCACGTAGAAGATGATGGAGCGTGCTTCGTCGACGGGAGTTGGCTTGACCTGACGGAGCTCGTCGCTCAACCAGAGCAGGTCGATGATCTCGCCGATGCGAGTGTCTATTCGTACCTCGCCGGCCGTGGTGCTCGACGGACGCTGCCGCAGCAGGTCGGCAATCTCGGCGCGCTTTTGCAGAACCGAACGTCGGGAGGCTTCGGTTGGGTGGGCGGTGAAGACCGGGCGGTATTCGACGGTGCGAAGCCGTTCGGCCAAGACGTCTGAATCGATGCCGGCGTTGTCGGCACGTGTGAAGGTGTCGAACAACTCGCCGGAGCCTTCGGTCTTGAGGCGCAGTTCTTCGACGCGGTTGACCTGCTCGGCAACATTGGCCAGGTGGAAATAGATAGTGAACGCTCGGACAAGGAGAATCGCTTCGACCTCGGACAGGTCAGCAACGGTCGCATCGAGCTCAGCACGTGCGGTCTCGTCACCTTCGCGAGTGCTGCGAGCCAGAACCCGAACCTTCTCGACGAGCTCAAAGAACTCGACACTTACGTTGCGCTGAATCGAATCTCCGAGCTGGGCACCAATGCGGCGAATGTCAGCTCGTAAGCGCTCTTGACGGTCGGACTCAGGAATTTCAGCGATAGCCACGGCCTCAGCCTATGAACGGGAGCCCATCTTCCAAGGCGATATCACGATCGCGAATGAGACTTCGCCGACCTATCTCCGCGACTCGGTGCCTGGCACCATTCCCCGCTTTTGTACCTGGCACCATGGCCACACTCATCCCACTCAGCGGGACAGCAGCCTCTTCTGGTGCCAGGTACAAATAGCGAAGTTCATCCCACTCAGCGGGACAGTGGCCCCGATTCGTGCCAGGCACCATTTCGGCGGGCGAAGTACATTGCGGAGATGGAACTCAAGCGCTGGACGGCTCCTACGACTGAACGAGATGCCCGGATCGAGCTTGCCGCTGCCTATCGGTATGCCTACGACCTTGGCTGGACCGACCTGGGAGCCACCCACTTCAGTAGCCGAGTGCCGGGGATGCCCGATACGTACCTGATCTTGCAAGAGGGACTGTTCTTCAACGAAGTGACCGCCAGCAACCTGGTCATGCTCGGCGTCGATGGCGCTACTCCTCAGGATGGTGTGGGCGTGAACCCCGCCGGGGTCACGATTCATGGCGCGCTCCTCGCAGGCAAACCCGAGATCAACTCGGTCATGCACACCCACACGGTCGCCGGGGTTGCGGTGTGCAACTCCTACGAGGGCCTTCAACCTCTATCGCAGCATTCTCTTCGCTTCTACAAGGACTTCGGACGTCACATCTACGAAGGTGTTGCCCTCGACGGCGACGAGGGTCCTCGTCTGGTCGAGAACCTTGCTGACCACGAACTGCTATTGCTGAATAACCACGGCCTGTTGACCGCAGGTGTGAGCGTTCCACAGGCCTTCAGTGCGATGTACTACGCCGAGATGGCCTGCCAGATTCAGGTTGCAACCATCGGGTCAACAGACATGATCCTCAAGCCAACGAGGAAGGTCCGCAAGCACACCAAGCAGCAGCACGACGACAGCCACGGCTATATGTACCGCGACTGGATGGCGATTCTGCGAGACGTCGAACGCAACCACCCCGACTTCGCTGACTAGAAGAAGGGACTGACCCAGACGACTTCGGGTTCAGGTTCGACCACTGGCTCGGGTGCATTCCGTGGCCCGAGACGCAACGCTCGCATCGCCCAGGCTCCGAGCATCGGCCCTGGAGCGAGCATGAAGAACGCCCAACCCCAGCCGTACGCGTCACGAACAACGGGCACAAGGAAGATGGTGAAGATCGTGAGCACGAAGCCAGCCGCTAACTGCACCGTGAGCGCGGTGCCGACGTAGCGAGGATCGGTGACCTCGGTGACGATCGCTGAGAATTGCGCCGAATCGGCAACAACCCAGAACCCCCACACCAACCCGATGCCAACAACGATCGGCAATGGAGCGTCGAGCAAGAATCCAGCCACGACCGCAGCAGACGCCGACCACCGCATCGCCAGTGCTGCAGCGTCAGATCGGCTGCGCCGGTCGCTCATGATTCCTGCATACACCGCGCCAAGCGCTCCCGCAGCAATCACCAAGAAGGCAACGAAGCTTGCTACTCGCGCCGACTCGAAAACGTCGAGGTAGAAGGCCGCAATCCACGCCCACATGGCATAGAGCTCCCACATGTGGCCGAAGTACCCAGCGCTCGCCAGCCGGAAATCACGGTTGGCGAAGATCGCACGGAGCTGAGTCGGATCGAAGTTTGCAGCACCGGTCGCATACGGTCCGTCGCAGCACAGTCGTTCAGCGACGATCCCTCCCGTCATCGTCATTGCTGATACAACGACGAGGGTGATGCGCCAGTCGACGCCGCCAATCGAATTGACCAGGTGTGGAAGGGCCGAGCCGATCGTGAGCGCCCCGACCATCACGCCGAGCGCCATGCCCCGACCTTCCCGGTACCAAGTGGACATCGCCTTAAGTGATGGCGGATAGACGCCAGCAAGAAACGCACCGGTGGCGAGACGCGCCACAACCGCTACGCCAAACGAGTTTCCAAGAACGACGACCACGTTGGCGATTGCCGCGCCTGTCGCTCCCATCATGATGAGCTTTCGTGGCGGGATCCGATCGGCGAGGTTTGTAACGGACGAAATCACGGCGCCGAGAACGAAACCGATCTGCACCATGATGGTCAGCCAGCTCGCCTGCGCCCGAGAGAGGTCCCATGCATCGCGAAGCTGCCCGAGCACTGCCGCAGTTGAGAACCACGGCGACATGGCAAGGACAAGGCCGATAGCGAGCAAGACGAGCTCACGTCGTTGCTGCGGTGGCCGTTCTTCCATGCCTGTTGAACGTCCGGAGGATGAACTCGCATTCCGTTGCATCTCAGAAAGCTCCAACGAATTGCTGGAACGGACGTTCACCCAACCCGATCGTGTGCCACCGTTGAGCATGATCCGATCGCTCGAAGACGCGCTGATTCCGGTCGTGTCCACGGGGTGGACAATGTCGGAGATCGATGGCGAACTCCACGCATTGCCGTCGGTTGCGCTCGACGTAGCCAAACGGCCCGATGTTGAGGATCTTGCCCGGGTGCATGCAACCGAGGGCATCGGTGAGATCCGCACGCTCGCAACGCCAGCGGGCGGCGGCAATGTGCGGTTCGACGTCGTCATAACGAGCCCAGTGCAATGCCACTTGGCGTTCATTGTCGACGATGTGCATCAGGCAGTGCTCGATGAGGCCGCGAAGCAAGAGACTCTCGTGCTCGCCACCGGCGATCCGTCGATCGTTGGAGCCACCTGGCTTGCGGTCAACATTGATGGAGATGCCCTACAGGCCGTCTTGGCGAGCTGCTAACACACCGGACACGCAAGCTCTTCGCCGTGCTTCTCGATGGCGGCTGCCATGTCGCTCATCCGTTCGTACTGCGGCGTGGCTTCACGCGGCGTTCGATGGTCGATGAGCTCTCGGGCTTCGTCCTTCCATGGTTCAGGCCATTGGTGCTCGGTTGGAACAATGATGCCCGGCTCTGACGCCGAGACGGCCAAGTCGAGCGCTGCCCGTGCGATCGCTATCTGAACGTCGGGTGCGTTCGGAGGACCTGCCGTGTTGCCGAGTGGGAAGTCGGAGAAGAGCGCCCGTGGCGGGTTCGCCGACTGTGTGATCGACCATGCGCTCGTGAGCGTGACCGTGGTGATTCCAGATGCTTCAAGTGCTCGTGCGATCAGACCGACCGACTGGTGACACACTGGTCATACCGGCACCATCAACGCGATGTCGGCTTCGAGCTCGTGCACTCGATCGACGATCGCCGGCGTGAGCGTTTCTCCGAGACGACGCTGACTGTAGATGCCGCCCATAAACGTCAGACCAACGTCAGCGAGCGAACCGACCTCACCCGCATCGACCATCGCCCGGAGCGCATCGATCGGGAAGACGGCGTTGATATCGGCCTTGGCTGACGTCTCGTCGTAGGCGAAGTGTGTGACGCGCAGTTCGTCGCTCGGAACATCGGACGCAATCTCGCGATGGGTGAGGTCGTCTTTGTGGGTGAAGCCGATGTCGCCAACTCGGTACACGCCGCCCGAGGCGATGAGCACGACCTTGCTTTCGCTCAGTGGCTTCGCCGGCGGAACAAGCGCCGGAGGCTCCTCGGTGTTGTCGGCCCATCGATATGCGTCGTACCCAAGCAATGCGTACGAGTCATGCGTGACCTGGATGTAGTCGACCGGGTCGAGCTCAGCTGGTGCGTCCTGTCCCATGCGCGAGATCGTACTCGATACCTGTATTCGAGACCGCTAGCGGACGACGCTCATTGGATGCTCAACGGACTGCCCGCAACACGACGAACTTCTTGTTCGCTGCCAGTACTTCGGCTGACCCGAAGATCTTCGCAAGCTTTGCGTGATATCCGAGGTGCCGGTTACCTACGACGATCAGCGAGGACCCACCGCGAAGGACTTTGTGGGCATCGGTGAACATCGACCAGGCGGTGTGATCACCAACGACACGGTCATCGTGGAATGGCGGGTTGACCACGATCAAGTCAACCGAACGGGCCCCCAGCGATTCGATCATCCGGTGCTGATGATGGACGGTAAGCCTGGCTCGTTCATCGACCGTGCTTGCCTCCCACGAGGCCCGAGTTGCCTCGATCGCGAGCGCCGAGTCGTCGATCGCCTCGATCGACACCATTCGCCCCGAAGCAACGAGGTCCTGAGCGAGCCGCAGCCCGATCACGCCGTTCCCGCAGCCGAGGTCGACTGCACGAACGTTCCCGCTGACGTCGTGTGGCAACATCGCAGCGAAATCCGTGACGGTGTCGAGCAACATCGCCGTCCCCGAGTCCAGTCCCGAGGGCGAGAAACCACCGCCGTGGTTCAGCAACGTGTGCCCACGAGCAGACCACGCCTGAGGCCAGGTCTTCTCCCCCACCTCGAGCTCCTCGTCCACAATCACGTGGAGCAACCGTGCCTTCTTCTTTGCTAGCGACGCCGTCGCAGGCCCAACGAGCGTCTCAAGAGACTCGGTCGCTGAACGGTGGAGATGCTTCACCATGGCAGCACCGACGACCCTGGTCTCGGCATGCAGAAGCGGGCGGAGCCGGTACAGCAAGTCGTCGAGGTGGGCGGTGGCCTTAGGGATCTTGATCACGACCAGGTCGAACGATTCAGCTGTCGCCGGTTCGGCGTCGAGGTCGAGCATCGAATACACGTCGATTGGCTCGAGTTCGTTCGCGGCAAGGTTTTGCGCTGTGGCCGCACGCCCGGCGGACGATTCGTTGATAACGACCAGGTTGAACGAACGGAGCGAGCACGTCAGCGCACCGAATGCATCGTTCACCAGCAATACTCGAGCCCCAGCAGCTAGCGGCACCTCATCGAGATGAGAGAGCACCAACTCGTCGGCCGCATCCCAAGCTCGAAGTGGCTGCTTGGGCTGTTCGGGAACCCGACGCAACATGAGGGCGCCCAAGCGTTCGTTCATCGCGGCAGTGTACCCAGGCACGTGTCACGCTCGCTGCGAGGCGGGCACCGGTAGCCTTCGCTGATGTCACCTGATCAGACGGCGAAAAGCCCATGGGGAAAACCCGCCGTCGTCACCACGATCCTCTTCTGGTCGATCGGCAATTTGATCGTTCGTGGCACCGAGTTGACGGGGCCGCAGGTGGCCTTCTGGCGCTATCTCTTCGCCGCCACCCTGTATGCGATTGGGCATTCGATCTTCGTTGGACCGTTGCGCTGGAAAGACTTCAAGGTTGCGGCACCGATGGGCATGGTGCTTGCGCTCGAGATCGCGCTCTTCTTCGTTGCGATCAAAACCACCACCGTCGCGAACGTGACCGTGATCGGCTCGCTCACCCCCCTCTTGCTCTTCGGTGTCGCTGCGCGTCGATTCGGTGAGCGGGTCTCACCGCAGGTCGTCGCGGCCACGCTGCTCGCCCTTGTCGGTGTCGCCGCGGTTGTCTTCGGATCAACATCAGCTGCGGGCTGGAACCCGGTGGGAGATGCGCTCGCCGTCGGAGCGCTGATCTTCTTTGCGGCATACTTCGCGCTTGGCAAAGTCGCCCGAGAGACCCTGTCGGGCATCACCCTGCAGACGCACTCGCTCATCTCGGGCGTTCCGGTTCTCGGAGCGGTTCTCCTTTTCGACAGCCGCGGTTTGCCCGTGCCCGCGAACGATCAGTGGTGGTACGTATTCGGACTCATCGCCTTCCCCAGTACGGGTCACTTTCTCGTGAACTGGGCCCACAACCACGTATCGCTCACCTTGGTGTCGTTGATGACACTTGGGGTGCCGGTGCTATCAGTGCTCGGCGCAGCAATCTTGTTCGACGAACCGCTGGTGATGCTGCAGATCCTTGGCATCGCTGTAGTGCTCGTCGTCCTCAGCTTTGCGATCGTCGAGACATCACGGCTCGACCGTTCGGAAAGCGCCGACGACGAACCAGTTGTCGCTGGGGCTACCGAGTTGGAGGCGTAGCCGAAAGCAAGCGAGCAGCTTCAACGAAGTCGACCGCTTCGAGGCTGCTCACGGCAGCCTTATCGAGCCCACCGACGACAGCTGTTGGTCCGGCCAGACGTACGGCCTGCCGGTTGATCGCCTGCTCGAATAGGTTGCGAGCAAAGCGGGCGTTGCCAAACGCTTCGTTCCTCGTGGCTCGACCAAGAATCTGTGTGAGGACGTCGTCGACCTCGTCACCGAGCTTGTAGTCGGCTTCGGCTGCCAGCTTCTTCGTGATGAGTACGAGCTCGTCTCCGGAGTAATCGGGAAACATGATCTCGCGTGCGAACCGTGAGCGCAGACCAGGGTTCGACTTCAAGAAGTCTTGCATGAGGCGCGGATAGCCAGCCACGATCACGACAAGCCGGTCGCGGTGATCTTCCATGCGCTTGATCAGTGTCTCGATGGCCTCACGACCGAAGTCGTTTCCGACGATGCCCTTGGGCGAAAGTGCGTAGGCCTCATCGATAAAGAGCACACCGTCGAGCGCTCGCTTGACCGCCTTGTTCGTCTTGTTCGCGGTGTGGCCCACGTACTGGCCGACGAGCCCGGCCCGATCGACCTCGATGAGGTGGCCCTTTTTCAGCAAGCCAAGGGCTCCGTACATTTCGCCAAGCAAGCGGGCCACGGTGGTCTTGCCGGTACCAGGGTTGCCGAGAAACACCAGATGCTGACTCGTCGGCACCTCGGCAAGGCCGTGATCTTGGCGCCGCGCCTGAATCTGCAGAAAGGCGATCTGGGTGCGCACCTGCTCTTTGACCGAATCGAGCCCGACAAGCGCATCGAGGTCGGCTTGGATCTCTTCGAGCGAACGGGTTCCACCGGTGAGTGCTTGGGTGGGGACGCCGAGGTTCCCGAGGCGCTCATCGAGCCCTCGATCGACAGCGGTTTGACGCGCTGTTTCGCCGGCCTTCCTCAGCCGTTCCTTGAATTTGTCACCACGAGACACAACGCAACGCTAGCGCTGGCTCGGCCTTAGCAGCGCCATTGACTCAGCGGCCGCTACGTTCCGCTTTCGAGTTCGAAGCTGCGAAGCCGGTTCGAACGGACACGGCCTCCGGCCAACAGCCGAGCATCGAGGAGGCGCCAGCCGACGGATTGCGACAGCTGAATAGATCAGTACCGGTCGTCCATGAGGACCCACATGGCAAGCATCGTGTCGTTGCCGGGCTCGATGCCATGTACGTCCATCGAACTATTCGACAGGACCTGGCCTTGGTCGACCTTTACGTACCGATCCGATCCGCCGAATCGCCATCGACGGCTGCCATGCAAGACGAGGTAGATCTCAGCGGGGCGATGTTGATGTTCGGGGTAGGCAGCACCTGGGCCAAGAAGCATCATCCCGGCGCCGGCGAGATCCATGTCGAGGCACTCGAAGAGGTCGACGAGCGCAACGTCATCGCCGTCGGGGTCCGTGCGAGTCGATGCTGCCCACGGAAGGCTCGGCGCTAAGGCGACGAAATCGGAGATGAGGTTGGGGCTGGGTTCTAGCGGCGTGCTGTCGAGCAACGGTTCAAGGTGCCGTTGAGCGCCAAGGGGCCGTGCCAGTGGTTCGGGAGGTGGGTCGGCGGCGACGGCATAGGCCGATGCAGCGGCCGCAGCCCAGCTTCGGCGTTGCACCTGCGCCCCGTGGCCGCGCTCAGCCTCGGCTACGAGCGGAATGATGGCTCGGCGATACCAGGCCGCTAGCTCTTCCATCGACTCTTTTTGCCCCATTGCTGCCCCTTCAAACGCTGGCCGTCATCGTACCCTTGGGCTATGCGTCGCTCATCGCTACCCTGTTCGGCCGTTCTCGCCTTGGGGCTGGCGATCGCCATCGCCGCATGCACCAGCAGCGACCCAGTATCGCTTCGCTCGACCGACGAACCCTCGCCGTCGAGCACGACCGCTGTTTTGGACGAGCCAGCGAACTCGGACGACTCGATCGCTGACGATGGTGTGGTCGATGAGTCGCTTCTTCCCGTCGTGTTCGCCAACCCGGTCGAGGGCCTGACCGACGATGAACTTGCCGAGTTCATCACCGGCCAAGGCTTCTTCAACGAGGTCTGGACGCCCGTTGCAACGAACGGCCGCTCCGACAGCGATGGGCTTGGCCCGTTGTTCAACGCCGAATCGTGCGTGGCGTGCCACCCGGCCAATGGGCGGCGCCGTGTGCCTCCACAGGGCGAGCTCACCGGATCGGGCTTGGTTGTTCGACTTTCGATCCCCGGGCGAGACCCGATTACCGGCGGCCCCGTGCCGGAGCCGGCGTATGGCGATCAGCTTCAAGACCGTGCAACCGGCGCCGTCGAACCCGAGGGGGCGGTGTTCACGAACTACATCGTCCAGTCAGACTTCTACGCCGACGGCACCCGCTATGACATCTTGTGGCCGACGGTCAATATCCGCCGACGCAACCACGGCCCGTTGACCGAGGGGTTCCAAACGTCCGCCCGGATCGGTTCACAGATGATCGGAATGGGGCTGCTCGAGCTCATCTCCCAAGAAGAGATACTGGCGCTGGCCGACCCGAGCGATGCGAACAACGACGGCATCAGCGGGCGTGCCAACGCCGTGTGGAACCCGCAGACAAGTCAGGTCGAGCTCGGACGGTTTGGTTGGAAGGCGAACGTCGTTGCGCTCGACCAACAGATTGCTCAGGCCTTCCACGGCGACCTTGGCGTGACGTCAACGCTCATTCCTTTCGAGAACTGCGCCCCGCAACAGACAGCATGCGATGACGCCCCATCTGGCGGGACCGCGGAAGTCTCCGACGAGAAGCTCCAGAACATCACCAACTATCTCCGCACACTCGGTGTTCCTCCGGCTCGGACGGCAGAGTCCGAGGCAGCCCAGCGCGGCGAACAACACTTCCGTGAGTTCGGGTGCACGAGCTGTCATGTCGAGAGCTTTACGACCGGGTCGAGCCCGATCGAAGCAATCTCCAACGTCGAGATCCGCCCGTACACCGACATGCTCCTGCACGACATGGGCTTCGATATGAGCGATAGCCGCCCGGACTTCGCCGCCTCCCCCATCGAGTGGCGCACCGCGCCGCTTTGGGGGCTCGGGCTGGTTCCCATCGACGGTGATCGAGGTCTCCTACACGACGGTCGAGCCCGCACGATCGAGGAAGCTGTCCTGTGGCATGGAGGCGAAGCACAACGCTCCCGAAATGCCTTCATCAACGCCGAGCTAGCGAAACGGCAAGAACTCCTAGCGTTCTTGGAAAGCCTCTAAGCCTCCACGGCTGAGTTACCCAGCGCGCGGCTTTCGGGGTCAGACCCTCCAGGTCATCGCGCGGCTTTCGGGGTCAGACCCTCCAAGTCATCGCGCGGCTTTCGGGGTCAGACCCTCCAGGTCATCGCGCGGCTTTCGGGGTCAGACCCTCCAGGTCATCGCGCGGCTTTCGGGGTCTGACCCTCCGGGTCATCGCGGAGTACGGTCTGGACTCCCGGGCAAATACAGTTACGCAGCTGAAGCCATGTTGATGCGGGCGACAATGAGGTCGAACAGCACCAGGAGGGTTTCTTTGACCGATTCCCATTCACGAGCATCACAGTCGACGACCGGGATTCCATCAGGAAGCTGAAGTGCGTTGCGGATGTCGCTGATCTCGTGAGAGAGGCTGCCTTCGAACTTGTTGACAGCAACGACGAATGGGATGCCGCGCTTCTCGAAGTAGTCGATGGCGTAGAACGAATCGGCAAGACGGCGGGAGTCGAGCAGAACGATTGCGCCGAGAGAGCCTTGAGTGATGTCGTCCCACATGAAGCCGAAGCGGCTCTGACCTGGGGTGCCGAACAGGAACAGTACGAGCTGTTCGTCGATGGTCAGACGGCCGAAGTCCATAGCGACCGTGGTGGTCGTCTTGGTCTGAACTTTGGAGGTGTCGTCGATGCCGACGCTGGCTCCGGTGATGTTCGCTTCGGTTCGAAGCGGCTGAATCTCCGAGACGGCTCCGACGAAGGTTGTCTTGCCGACGCCGAAGCCTCCAGCGACAACAAACTTTGCTGATACTTGTGAGTTGGCTGTCATATCAGAGTTCCCGTACGCGTTGGATAATTCGAGTCATGATGTTCAGTTCTGAGATATCGGACTGGTCTGCTGTCTGGTGTGCCGCTAGAACGCCCTCATCAATCATTTCTGCGATGAGGACCATCGTGGTTCCAATCGGCATCTTTAGGTGAGACGAAAGCTCTGCGACAGAAATTGATTGTCCTGTCAGTTCAAGAATCTTTCGCTTCTCAAAGCGGACGAGGGTGTCTGTCTGCTGCGATTCAACGAGCGTTTCGATGGAAACCGTTGCTGTAGGCGCGGTCTTTCCTGACGCGACGACGAAGGGCCGAACGTTCGGCTCGTCGTCTTCAAAGATGATCCCATCATCCCAATCGCCACGTGACATTGCTGAATTCCCTACGACGCCAGAAGCGAGTTCTGAAGCTCGGCGATGAGCGCAGGCGACAGCACGCTGCCGGCACGCTCGGCGAAGACGGTCATTTCGTAGGCGACGTAGCCGAGGTCGGCATCCTTGCGAGCAATGACACCGAGAACAGCTCCATGGCTGACGTTGGAGATCAGCAAGAAGCTGTTTCCCATCTCGATCATCACACGCTCGACAGAGCTCTCACCGAAGCAGTTTGCTGCACCGTGGATGAGGCTCGACAAGCCCGCCGTGATTGCCGCAAACTGATCGGCGTTCGCCGTCGGTAGTGCGTTTGATGTCGCCAGCTTGATGCCGTCAGCCGATACCGCAAGTGCGTGGGTGACACCGCCGGTTGAGTCAACAAAGTTGTTCAGTAGCCAGGCAAATGTTTCGCCCGGGTTTTGTCCGCTCATGCGTCTTCTCCTTCAGTGGTTTCTTCATTCACTTTGCTCAGGCCCCGGTTCACACCGGTGGCGAACGCTGCGAATGCAGAGGCGCTCTTGTTTGGATTCTCGTCTGCGGCTGGAGCTGCAGCTGGTGTCTCCAATGGAATGAGTTCTGGGGTGACCTGAGCCGACTCGAGGGTCGCCATTGGGGCTCGTGTTGGCAGGCCGCCAAACGACTGCGCCGGTGCCGGAGCTTCTGGCGCTGGCGCCGCGGGTGCGGCGGGTGCCGGAGCTGCCTCTGCCACTGGGGCAGGAGCTGGCTCTGGTGCCGACTCAAGAATCGGTGGATCGGGAAGCTGACGGGTGGCCGCTGGGGCCGGGTCGGCTTCGGGCAATGGAGGTGCAATCGAGAATGGCTCGATCGGCGGGAACTCGTCACGAACCGGTGATGGATCGACGATCGGGGCTTCCATAGACGCGGCGTGCGCCGGAGCCGCGGGTGCCTCCGCTGGAGCTTCTGCTGCTTCGGTAACTGGCGCTTCGACTACTGGGGTCTCAGCGAATGGTGCGTCTGCAACGGCTGCTTCGTCTGCATGTGCAGGCGGAGCGGCCATGTCTGGAATCGATGTCTCGTTCGCTGCGGCATGTGCCTCGGTCAGTGCGTCGAGCTTGGCGATCGACGTTGTTGACTCGGCGATCTGCGGGGCATCGAGCTTGGTCAGCGGCCACGTATCATCAGAGACGACCGGGTCGGCACTTTCGACTGTCTCAGGGGCGTCGATGGTGACGTCTGGGAACGATGGCAACGCCTCTTCGACTTCTTCCATGGTTGGTATGGAGGCGTCAGCAAGATCTTCCTCGTGCAAAGCTGCCGAGTCCCAACCTGGCTCGACTGGCTCGGCCTCAGGGGCGGCCATCGCTGGAGCTTCAACTGCAGGCTCCTCGATTGCTGGAACTTCAACTGCTGGCTCCTCGATTACTGGAGCTTCGATTACCGGCTGCTCGATTGCTGGAGCCTCAACCTTCGCTGCTGCAAGCGCATCGAGTTCGGCGAGCAGATCGCTTGCATCGTCGCTCTCCCCAGCAAGTGCCGCCGGAGCCTCGATACGACCAGAAGTGTCTTCGACTTCCTGGGCAAACAGCGATGATGGAATCGACACGGTTGCAACCGTGCCAACGCCAGGCTGGCTCTGCAGCTCAACGTCAATTCCGTGCTGCTGCGAAAGACGACCGACCACGAACAGACCGAGAAGACGGCTTGGCGCCTCATCGAGAGCAGGCGGGTTGGTGATGCGCTCGTTCAGCTCAACAAGGTCGTGCTCGTTGATGCCAAAGCCCTCATCGAATACTTCGATCTCAACACCCTCGAGGGTTTCCTGAGCCGAGATAGACACGGTGGTCGACGGCTCGGAGAACTGGGTGGCGTTATCGAGGAGCTCGGCAAGAAGGTGGGTTACGTCGGTAACCACATTGCCCTGCATCGAGATGTCTGGAAGGTCTCCAACTTCGATTCGCTCGAAGAGCTCAACCTCAGCAAGTGACGAACGAAGCACGTCCTCTACTGGAACCGGACGAGACCACTGACGTGGCGAACGGTTACCGGCAAGCACGAGCAGCGACTCTGCGTTACGACGCATTCGAGTAGCCAAGTGATCGAGCTGGTAGAGACCGGCGAGCGTGTCGGGATCTTGCTCGTCACGCTCCAAGTCGGTGATCAAGTTGATCATGCGATGGTTCAGCTGCTGGTTTCGACGACCGAGCGATACGAACATCTCCGCAACGTTGCGTCGTGAACGAGCCTGGTCGGTTGCGACCTTGACCGCAGTTTCCTGCACGTCGTTGAACGCATCTACAAGCGAGCCGATCTCGTCGTTCGCTTCCTTTGGAATCGGACGAATCTCTGGGAGCTCGTCGGACGAACCGAGCGAGCGGAGCTTTGCCACCGCGAATGGGAGGCGCTCCTTGGTCATGACGTCGGCGTGGTCCATCAGACGGCCGAGTGGGCCAAGAATCGAACGGCCGATCACGAAGACAAGCGTGAAGAGGAGGAGCGTTCCGAGTACGGCGAAGAGGGTGAACAGTGAGCGGCTGTCGTCGATGTTCTGACCGCTCGTCTCGATGTCGGCCGTGAGGAACGCCTGCGTGTTTGCAATGGCGGTGTTCCACTCGGCGCGGTTCTCCAGGAGGAACGGAAGTACGTCAGCTGGCGTGAGCTCGTCAAGGGTGTTCTTGTAGAGGTCTTCCTCTGCAAGTGCAACGAGCGTGCTGAGCTGTCGTGACGCACTCGAGATTGCTGGGGCTTCCATTGGCTTGGCGCCATTGCTCAGAGTTCGCTGAGCAGCTTCGTTCGCAACGAACTCGACGTGGCCGAAACCTTCGACGATTCCAGAGATCTGCTGTGGTGTTGGAGAAGGAACTTCGATGCCGCCGATTGGCGCAGCTGAGAAGAACTGAATCCAGACACTTTCCTGGGTGTTCACAACTTCGCGAGCGTCCTGGATCGACTGGACGGACAGAACAGCGTCAGCGCTGAAACCGGTGAGGGGCTGACCCTCAATGGCCGAGTTGATCTCCTGGAGGGCCTCGCCATACAGGCTAAGCGAGTCGCCGGTTACGTCGAATCCTCGAGCTGGCTGGATCGTCGCAAGAACTGATTCCGCAATCGGAGCGGAGATCGGATCGCCGCCTTCCTGGATCGACAGGATCTCTGCGTTTGTCCGGGCGACCGACTCTTCAACCTGCTCGGCCAAGAACGGAGCCTGGGACGCCAGGGCGGGGTCGGAGGCCGTCAACGCAAGGCGCACGCTGGCAAGACGTTCGTCTGCAACATCGAGCGCCAAGTCCTGGAGCTGGTTAACCGAGGCCGCAATCTGTGCTGCGTCCTCGTTCTCTTCCGCTTGTGCACTCTGGGCACGGAAACCCACTGCCGCCATCAGCACCAGGGCGCTAATTGGGATGGCGAGCATCAAGATGAGCTTGTTTCTAATGTTCATAGTTGTATGGGTCTCCTCGGCTTACAGCCGGTCGAGAATTTCTGCTCGCTTAGCGTCGTACTCGGCCGTCGTAATGAGGCCATCGTTAAAGAGTTGTGTGAGTTTGCGGAGTGCTTCTTTTACATCGGCACCGCCGCCGCCACTGTTACCTGTTGGTCGGGCGCCACCGCTTCCGGGTGCACCCGGGGCGCTGCCACCCCGACCACCACGGCCAGCCACTGGCTGACCCCGGTACAGGATCTGTGACGAGTCTTTCCTCTTGGGTTTGCCCTTCGAGCGATCGACGGCATTCTTCAGCAGTTCGAGGTCACGTGACCTTTTGTCATCAGCCATGAATAAGTGCCTTTCTCACGTTCGTCCGGTCCCGTTATCCTGCGAACTCGTCGTCGTAGTACGAATCGAGCTCGTCAATTCCGATCAGCGCATCGTCGTAGTCAACGAAGTCGTCGTTGTATGCAGGCAGTGCGTGCTCTGCGAGGTCGAGGCCGACCATCTCGTGTTCAACCGAAACTCGGAGCCATCCGAATTCTCGGAGCACGAGGAACATTGCGAGCGAGGCAACGCCCACGAAGCCGATGATTGCGAGCAGACCGACGGCCTGGTCGACGAGCAGCGAGCCGCCGCCGTAGATCAGACCAGCAGGTCCGCTGCCATCGATCGCAACGTCAGGGTCGGCGAAGATGCCAACAGCAAGTGTTCCCCAAACACCACACATGAGGTGCACGGGGATAGCGCCGACGGGGTCATCGACCTTGAGGCGGTCGAGCAAGAACACGCCGTTGGTAGCGATGAAGCCACCGATGAGGCCCATGATCATGGCCGAGAAGATGCCAACGTTTGCAGCGCCTGCGGTGACCGATACGAGCCCACCGAGCAGACCGTTACCGATGAGGGTTACATCGGGAGTCTTCAACGTGAGCCACGACGAGATCGTGCCGCCGAGGCCGCCGAATGCGCCACCCATTGCGGTCGCTACAGCAACTGCACCGATGGAGATGTCTGCACGACCGACCGAGCCGGCGTTGAACGCAAACCATGAAACGAGGAGAATGAACACGCCGAGAACAGCGAGTGGAACGTTGTGACCTGGGATCGGGTTAGAGCGTCCATCCTCGTCGAAGCGACCAATGCGAGGGCCGAGGATGACGGCGCCGATGACAGCAGCAGTGCCGCCGACGACGTGAACGACCGAGCCACCAGCGAGATCGACGAAGCCGCGAGTGTTGAGCCACCCGTCTCCTGCGAAGACCCAGCTCACGACCACTGGGTAGATGACTGCCGACAGCGCAGCGGAGTACACGAAGTACGCCCGGAACTGCACACGCTCAGCAACCGCACCCGAAATGATCGTCGCGGTTGCGGCGGCGAATGCCATCTGGAAGAGGAAGTGAATCGGAAGCGACAACGTGTCTGAGTACGGAGCGACCGTGTCGGTTCCGGCCCACAGCCAGTTGAAGCCGAGGTAGGCGGCGCCACTGAATGCGATGTGGTAGCCAACAAGGGCGAAGCCTGCGGCACCAACCACGAAGTCAAGAAGGTTCTTGAGCATCATGTGTGCTGCGTTCTTGGCTCGAGTAAGACCAGCCTCCACCATTGCGAAGCCTGCCTGCATGAAGATCACGAAGATCGCACACACCAGGATGAAGACGTTGTCCGCAAGAACACTTGGCTGACTCAGGTCGACTGTGCCTCGTGATGCTTGCGCTGCTGCCGGATTCGCCCACAACAGCACCGAGGCTGCTGCGATCGGTGCTATCCACCGCTTTTTCATTGTTGGTCCCTTCGTCGCCCGCAGGGGGCAAACGCTCTCAGTGATCATTTCGTAAGTGAAAGATCGACACGAGAACGGGAAGTGGCGATGGTCCAGACGACCTATTTGACCCAGTATTTGTGCGATATAGGGATCTTTTTTGTGGTGAGTTCGTGTTCCGGAACCCGCGGCAGCCGCTTTTTGATGTGAGCTCTAGCCCACTCGAAGACTCTGATCGGCGTTCGCAAACGAGCCCGGGATCGGTGGCAGTCCGAGCAAGTCGAGCGCAAGATTGCCCACATCATGACCGCGAACTGGAGTTGCCACCCAGCGCTCGGGCTGGCCGACTCCGGGTTCGTCGCGGTCGGGGTTGAGCTCGTAGAGATCAGCACCAGGAAGCACGCCTTGACCCCACACAACGAACGGAACCGTGTAGTTCTCGACGTTGGTGTGATCGCGGTGACTATCGTCGTTTGCCGGACCACCATGGTCGGACGTGACGATGATCGTGGTCTGATCGAGAACACCGGCAAATGCGAGAGCATCGACCAGCTCTTGCAGTAGCGCATCGGACTGCATGACTGCGGCGGTGTACCCGGGCGTCAACCAGCCGTTTACGTGACCCGCAGAATCTGGAGTGCGGATGTGGAAGAACCCGAACGTGTCCCCTTCACCGGCGATCAGGTCGCGCACAAATGGCACGACCGCAACCGTTGGATCTTCCTTCTCGAAGACGTCGATCTTGTCAGGGCCATCATCGGCACCGGTGGTGTCTGGAGCGCCGAACTCGGCGCTGTACGACCGGTCGATAAGGTTGAACTTCTCCTTACCGGTATAGACCACCGTGCGGCCACCGTTGTCGTGCACGACATCGAATACCGACGCCACATATTGGCCAGCAGCATCGTGGATCGTGCCACCAGGATCTTCATTGACCGTGATCTTGTGGCCCTTCGATCCGTAGACATACCTGCTGGTGAATTGCGAGGTGTGGTTTGGAAGCGTCTGCGTCAGAGCTGGGTCCGTGCGGGCGTTGAGCGTTGACGCGCCCTCATCGGCAAGGCGAGCCAAGTTGGGCATCGATCCCGACCGAACCTGGTCGGCGCGAAGACCATCGAGGCCAACATGCACGACAAACTTGCGATCGTCCGCTGGCTCTTCGACAGCTTCCTCACACACTCGATCGGTGGTGAGCACCGCCGTGCGAGTGCGAATGAGATAGGTGCCGTCCTGGATTGGGTTGGTGTCGACGAACGACGATGTTCCCGCTCCCGGCGTCGCAAGCCACTTCCCGTTCCGGCGAACAATGTGCTTGCCACCGTCATCAGACCAGCTGAGGGTCACTTGCCCATTTGCCACCTCAGCCACACAGTCGGCGAGTGGCGGCTCGACTTCTCCGGTGTCGGTGACGCACTCCTCGGTGCGCGACCCGTTCGCTCCCCATGCCTTCAGGACATAGGTTGACTCGGCCTCCGGTGACGCGTCGGTATAGGTGGAAGCGTTGCGGCCGGGGCTCGCAAGCCAGCTGCCATTCCGGCGCAGAACGTATCGTTCACCCTGGTCTTCCCAGGAAATCACGTTGGTGTCGCCCGCCGCCACAACGCTGCAGACAGTTGCAGCTCCGGCGTTACTTGGAGATAGTGCGACAGCCGTAAGCGATGCGACGAGCGCAAACATCAATCCGGAAATCGCAAAGCGGGCGGGTGCATTGCGTGACATCACAGACTGATCTTACGTCACTGCGTAGAAAAACGAGTGAGGTCAACGGGCCCACGCAGGTGCGTGGGCCCGTTTTCCGTCACATCAATAGTGGTAATTCAAACGCAGAATTACTGCGGGTCGCCCGCAGCCGGGGCAAAGCTCTGCGTCGAATACTCCGATGCTGGGAGCTTTGCGAGAACGCCTTGCGCATCTTGTTGGATGTAGTCGATGAAGGTCTGTGCATAGTTGAGGAACGTGTCGGTCGACCGTCCGTCAGCTGTCACTTCTTCAAAGGTGACGTAGTTGTCTCCACCACTTGCGACGAAGCTGTTTGTCGCAACGATGTAGGTCGCATCAGGATCGAGCGGCGCAAACTCGGTTTCACCGTTACGGCGAACAACGATGTTCGTCACTCGATCACCTTCTGGTTCATTCTGGTCGACATCGAAGCGAAGTCCCGCTGCATACGGGTACGCACCGGTCGATCCATCAGGGTCGAGCGCGAAGTCGATTGCCTCCTCAAGCGTGGCTTTGATCTCTCCACCGGTCATTTCGAGATTGACGATGGTGTTCGAGAACGGCAGCAACTCGTAGGCATCAGCAATCGTGATATCGCCTGATGGGATGTCGATGCGAACACCGCCCGAGTTCTGAATCGCAATGTCCGATTCAAAGCTGCGGACCCGGAACGCTTCAGTCACCAGCTGCTGGATGTCTCCGCCCATGACGGCGGTATCGGCAACATCGCACACGGTGCTGCGACCCTCTCCTGGAATGCGCTCGAGGCACAGATCCTCGGGCACGGTTCCGATGACCTGAGTTTCAAGCTCGGCAACCTGCTCGCCAAAGCCATCAAGAACCAGCTGTGCATCCGCATCAGGAGTCACGATCGAGAGCTCAGGCTTTTCCTCGACTGCAGCAAGCACTGCATCGCGGGCTTCGCCAACAAGTTCCACTCGATCGCCACCGTCCGCTGGACGACGCATGAACGAGTCGCCGAGCAAGAGGTGAGGTGTGCCACTGCAGTTGGTCACGTTGCCGTCGGCATCGAAGTTGACGTTGAGTTCGCCAACAACCGCCGAGTACTGCCATGCGTGAACAATGCAGACTTGAGCACCCGCAGCATCTGCTGTGCGGACGGGGTAGTTCCCCTGAGTGTTCAAGCCAACATCGCTGAAGTTTCCAAGCAGCGAGTGACTGTCGCCGCCAACGATCACGTCAACACCGGTAACCGAGTTGGCCAGGTCGATGTCGTTGGCCAGCTGGATGTGGGTCACGAGGACGATCTTGTTAATGCCGTCTTCGGTGAGTTGGTCGACGAACTTCTGGGCGGTCTCGATCTCGTCGAGGAACTGCGTTGTCGGCAGCGGGCTCGAGGAGTTCTGGGTCTTACCAGCAATGTCGAGTCCGACGTAGCCAACCTTGTCGCCGTCGTAGTCGATGACGGTGAACGGCTCGAATGGAATGTCTCCCGATTCGTTCAGTGGGGTGCCGAGTTCGGGGACAACGTTTGCGGCGAGCACCGTGGTGTCGCAGTCCGCAGAGTCACCGAGGAAGCCGAGGAAGTCGGCCAACCCTGCGTCGCCGTCATCGAACTCGTGGTTTCCGAGCTCGAAGATGTCGAAGCAGGCTTCGTTCATCAGCGCAGCGTCAGCCTCGCCGGAGAACAAGCTGTGGAACAGCGTTCCGGTGACGGCGTCACCAGCGTGGATCTTGACGACGTTGCCATCGGCGTTTGCGTCGGTGAGCTCGTCCATCTTTGCAACGACCGACGGGAAGCCGCCGACCGATACTCGGGTGCCCTCGCCCGCAAGGTCGAGGTCGCCGCTATCGGGGTTGAGATGTGAGTGGTGGTCGTTGATGTGCAGAACGGTGAGCGAGAAGTCGCTTTCACAGTTGGTGAGCTTCGTGCGAGATCCGCGGTCGGTGCATTCGTCAGCTCCGGGGCCACCGTTCAACCGGTCGCGTTTGCCGCTGCCGCCGACGAGCTCGTCGTCACCAGCGTTGCCGCGAACGGTGTCGTTTCCAGCGCCGCCTCGGACGACGTCGTCGCCTCCGCCACCTTCGGCGAGATCGGCACCCTTACCGCCAGCCACGGTGTCGTTGCCGGCGCCCCCTCGGACGATGTCTTGGCCTGGGCCACCGAGCACGGTGTCGGCGTTGCTGCCGCCAGACACGACGTCGTTTCCGAAGCCACCGAAGATCACGTCGTTGCCAGCACCGCCGGCGATGAAGTCACGCCCTTGGTTACCCGAGATCGTGTCGGCTCCGTTGTCGCCCTGGATGATGTCGCTGCCGGGTCCACCAACGATGACGTCGGCTCCTCCGCCGCCGCAGATGATGTCGTTGCCCGCGCCGCCGTCGATGGTGTCCGCGCTCGAACTGCCGACGATGACGTCGTCGCCATCGGTACCGTCGATTACGCCTTCACCCGAAATGGTGGCTTCCACGCCCCGACAGGTAGGCACTGGTGAGTCGTCGCTTTGCGCGGCCGCTGGTTGCGCGACAGCTATGAATGCTGCGAGCAGTCCCAGGATCGAGATCAAGGAGCGTTTCACACCCCGCCTCGATCGATTGCCGATGGTCGAAGTGTTCATTTCTCATCTCCTAATGCTGGATGGCCCGCTGAGGTCGACCGAATTCGATCGACCGCGCGGGTCTATCAGATCGATGAGTTGCCTGTCTACGGGAACGCCGTGATGCCGGCCGAGCTCACTCGGTTTTTGGAAATCTTGGGGATCGTGCCCGATTGGCCGCTCGGCTTGGCGTTGGCATCGTGAACTTACGAACATCACCCAAAGGACGGGATCACACCATGTCGAGTCACACCATGTCGAGTCAACTCATTACTGCAGGACGCAAGGCCATCACCGCAGGCATCGCAACGCTGGCCCTGGTCGCAGGCCTCAGCGCACCGGCGAGCGCCGCCCAACAGCAAGTCACGTGCGGCGGTGTGCCGGCAACCATCGTCGGAACCTCCGGCAACGACGTGTTGCGTGGCACGCCCGGTGACGATGTGATCGCCGGCCTGCAAGGCTTCGACGAGATCCACGGCCTCGGCGGCAACGACATCCTTTGCGGCGGCACCGACCGAGACATCATGTACGGCGGACAGGGATTCGACATCATGTTCGGCGGCCCCGGCCCCGACCTGATGTATGCGACCGAGAGCGCTATTCGCTTCGACGACGTTCGTGGCGCCCGGATGTTTGGTGGCGAAGGAAACGACTTCATGATCGGATCGAACCGTTGGGACCGCATGCAAGGTGGTTCGGGCAACGATCAGATCTGGGGAAAGAACGGCCGAGACTGGATCCGGGGTGGCCCTGACCACGACGGCATCCGTGGTGGCGGCGGCCAAGACGATATCTACGGCGGGAGCGGCTTCGACCACATCGAGCTTGAAGGTCCTGATGTTGTTCGAGGTGGCCCAAGCAAGAAGGATCGCTGCGAGTACATCTCGGGCGAGCCAACGTCGGTGCAATCCTGTGAAGTTGCGTTCAACGAAGCAGCCGAGCCGTACACGTTGCTCCCATTCAGCTAGTAGACCGGGCGAGCCGGTACCGTACTCGGCCATGACCGAGAACGATGCGGCAACTCAAGCCGCTATCGACGCAGCACTCACAGCACAGGCCGAACGCATCATGCGGGCGCTCTACCCCGAGATGGCCACGACCGGATCTACCGGCGAGGTCGTGTCGGGGTCGGCTGCGTTTTCGCCTCAACCCGAACACGTCGGGGCTCCCGGCTGGGTGCAGGGAGGCCTGTCGGCAACCGTGCTCGATTCGTTCTGTGCCCGTCTTGCTGGAGCTGCGCTTGGCATGAAGGTGGCAACCGGAACCCTCGACCTTCGATACCGCCAGCCGGTCCTGCTCGACGGCGGGCCGTACCGGGTTGAAGGCTCAACCGATGAGCCACGCTCCCGCACCGTTCGAGTCAGCGGCGCAATCGTCGATTCGAACGGCCGCCCGCTTATCGAAGCCAGCGGCCTGTTCATCGGCGTAGCCCCGCTCACCTAAGTGGCGAATTAGGGACTGTCCCTCATCCGCCACTTAGGTGCTTGAGGGCTTCGCGTTTACTGAGGCCGGACAGCGCGTCTTCGTTTTTGGCGACGAAGGATCTGACAGCGTCGCCGTCGGTGCGGGCGTAGTGACGTAGGGCCCAGCCGATTGCTTTGCGCATGAAGAAGTCGGGGTGGTCCATCCGCATCTCGCAGTAGGTGAACAGACGGTTGGTGTCGGTGCGCTCTTTGTACATGAGCTGGTGCAGAATGGCCGTGCGGGCGATCCAGATGTCGTCGGATTCCACCCAGTCGTCCATCACGTAGTCGAGCTCAGGATGATTGGTCACCATCGTGCCAACGGTGTGGATGGCGAGTGAGTCGACCGTGTCCCACCATGGCGTCTTCTCGATGAGCGCCCGCACTCGCGGTAGGTCATCGACTCGAAGATGTTTGGCCCCGGCACGAATCGCGTCCATCCCGACGTAGTGGAACTCGCGCTCGGGTTCCGACCACAGCGCTTCGACCTGGTCGAGCAGCGTGTCGGGGTCGAGCGTTTTGGCAGCCTTCAAGATCGCCTTTGAAGCGACTCGCCGATCGCCAGCGGAGCAGCCGAGATAGTCGAAGTGCCCCTTCATGTAAGCGGCCATCTGTGGCGCCTTCTCGGCGTCGGCAACCTTGAGGAGAGCGATACGAAGTTCGGCAATATCCATGACTGGGCCCGTCGGTGTTCGTATCTACGTCGACAAGATGACGAGGAACTGACCGCCACCAGGCTCGATCTTTGCGTGAAGATCAAGGCTCGGTTCGAGACGCGAGATTCTGTCGACGAGCCACTCCCCCGCCGCATCGGCATCTTCCTGAGTCGGACATCGGGCCATCGCCTCACGTCCGCCCTTCTTCGACAAGCGCTCGACGCTCGTGATGATGACGGCAGGATCGACAACAAACAGATCGTCAGGCCAGGGCACTACCGCATCGTTGTTGCCCTTGCCGGTATTGCAATCTCGGTGGGCGAGCCGTTCGCCGAGATCGATCGACTTCTTCTTGGCCTTCTTCTTCGTGACCCGCTGGTCGATGCTTGCGCTTCGTGGATCGCGTGGGTCCATGTCGGGGTCGACTGGTTCATCGCACAACCAACATCGCCAGCCATCCGTCTCGCCAATTTCCTCGATCGCGCTCATCGCCTCCACCGTACAACCAGGGCAAGGGAGCCTGTTCTCACACGCGAGGCAGGAGTAACTGTTTCGCTTACACCGGTTCTATTGCTCACTCGAGAAGAGCAGCAGGCTTCGACCCTGCGACCCTTCGCCCATCGATGCTTCGACATCTGCAGCGCCGACGAATACAAGCGATGTAGTGGCCGAGTCCGACGGTATGTCGAAGGGCACCTGCGCACGAGCGGCACCGTCAAGAGCATGAATTTCAGCAGCCGTTGCCTGCTCACCGAAGTGTCTACAGATCAACGCAAACGCATCGACGTAGAACTGTGCGTCATGATCGAATAAGGCGCCACCCTCAAGGAGCTCGACAATGCAGCTAGTGGTGCGGTGATCACCAGTTGATGGCACCGCGGAACGATCGATCTCGTGTGCGAGCTCAACGTCGCCGGAGCCAAGTGCTGCTCCGATCTCGGCAACGTCGACCAAATATGCCTCACGTAGCCGTGGTGTTTGACCCGACTCGAGACGCCGTTTCACTTTCGTACTCAACATGTCTTTCCGCCTTCCGCGCGGTCATGGTGATTTTCACATGACTAAAGAGACACTCGGCGGCCCCTATATCGGTTTAAAGCTGTCGCAGGAGGTTCTACCAACTTTGACCTCATCAAAACTGCGGTGCCTGTGTCTCTAGCGCCACGTTTCTCAGGCCTTTATCCACCAGTCCGTAGGTTCCAGCAATGAGAGAATTCACGAAGCGTCCACCCCAAATTTGCGTGCTAGGCAGCGCCGAGCCCGGATCAGATTCGTACGAGCTCGCAGGTGCTGCTGGCGAGAAACTGGCAACGATGGGCTACACCATCGTGAGCGGCTGCGGGAGCCCTGCCACGCGCTATGCGGCCGAGCGGGCACTCGCAGTTGGCGGACAGGTGTTGAGCATCTTGCCGTCGAGCGACATCGATCCTAAAGATCACCCATGCACGATTCTCATACCGTGCGGCATGGGCGATGCCCGCAACCTACTCATGGCACTCAGCGGCGATGCTTGCCTTGTGATTGGCGGTCGGGCAGGCACAAAGTCTGAGGTGCACTTGGCGTGGCTCAACAAGCGTCCGTTACTCCCGCTGACCGGCACGGGTGGCTGGTCAGACACACTGGCCGAAGACCCACCAGATGAGCGACAGAACGCGCCGATCTTGCCATGGGAGTCGGTCGACTCGCTCGTTGCGAACATGGCGACGCTCGGGTTTCCGGTCGAGAGCTAGACCTCCCGAAAGAACCATCCCTTGCTCATCGTCAACACGGCGCCAACCCACACGATGCCTACGTACACCGGCAGCAGATGGAAGAGGTCGGTGTAGCCAACGATGAGGTGAACGGCGAGGGCGGGACCGAAGCCAACGACCGAGGCGATCAGCAGCATCCACCACGTCGATCGCTCGCCCGCACGCCAGCCCCACAACGAAGTGGTGAGCAACCCGCCCCCAAGTGACGCCAACGCTCCCCCGAATCCAGCGCGGTCGTGGGCAATAAACCGCAGCAGTCGCCCGTCGAGTGCGCTTGCGAATACGGCTTGATCGTCGCCGAGAAACACGCGGTCGGAGGGTATGAGCACATCGCGTAGTCCGATGCTCATGATGTAGAAGCCCGAGAGAAACACGCCGGCCGAGAGCATGACCATCATCAGTTGGGCGTAGAGGCTGGAGCGCCGTTCGGCTTCATCGACCGCCACTGGCACTCGCCAGGTCGGCGCCACCTTCCGCCCAAACACGCCGCCGAGGTAGAGCGGGAAGAATCCAATGGCGACCGCAGCATGGAGCGGATCGAAGAACTTGTAGCCGAGGAAGAGGAAGAACGTCGGGAAGCCGATGGCTCCAGCGAAAATGAACCCGGCTCGCGCCCAGGCCCAACCACGGCGCATGGCCAGCGCAAATCCGATGTCGTTGAAGCCAATGGCCATCATGCAACCGGCCATCGTGATGCGATCGTGCTGCAGGAACGGGACGAGGTTGTCATTGAACGCGCGAAGGTCGTCGACGTCGGCTTGCAAGAAGTCGATGTCGTAACCGAGCAAGATCGGCCCCATGGTGATGAGGGAGGCGCCGAGGCCGCCACAGACCATTGCAATCCCTAGCCACATTGCCCACACCCACGCAGGCCATGTCCACGGGGCGAGCCAGCCGATGGGTTCGACCTCGTTGCCGTTGGGCTGAGCGAGCACCTCGTTGACTCGCTGCGCCGTGGTCGGCCCGAGCTCGATAGCCGCGTCGTTAGCAACAAGCAGTGATGCGCCGTTGTTGAGCTCGTCGACAAGCCCGTCGATCGTGGTCGCTTCGCTGAGCACGGCGCCTTCTGGCAGCTCGTCCTTAGCGGTGACGAATCCAAAACCCATGGCCCGCAGCGCCGTTTCGATTTCGTTGGACGGCTCATCGACGGCAAGACCAATGGGCGAGGCGTAGGTCGTGTCGTGGACGGTGACCTCTGCATCGGGCAGATCGTGGGTGTAGTCGAAGCCGCGAATGATGGTTTCGCCGCCGGGCAGTTTGGCGATGGTGGACACAAGACCGATAGCGGCGCGGCGGGTTCTTGTCGCGCTGCCGAGGATGCCCATGGCTGGCTTGTGGAGGGGAATGTATGTCCAGTCGGGCACGTCTCCAGTGTCTCACAGCACCGTTCGATTCGGCAGCAGCTCAAACACGACCAACGCACCCTGTCGGTTCCAGCCAGCCGCTCCCCCGCTCCCCAGATGCAACGACCGAGAAACCTCGGCCCAACGGCTACGCCGCTGCCGAGGCTTTGGCGATAGCAGCAACCCGAACATGGGAGACGCCAGCCGCCCGAGCGATCTCGCGCGAAGGCACGCCAGCCTCGACCAGGCCAACGATGATCACGTCCCGAAGATCCTTGAACGCCTTAGCTCGCACCTCGAGATCTTGAATGTCGGCTGCATATGCCGCGAGCGCATCCAACCTCTCCTCGAGTTGTTCAGAATTCTGCGGATCAAACACACCCAATCGTTAACCATATTAACGATTGCGTCCAGAGCGGCCGGCCTCACACATGCTCCGAAGGTACCGATGACCCCTGACAGCAAACGCCGATAGGGTCCGTGCCCATGCGCCTCCTCGTTCGGAATATGTCTCGCAAAACCACTCAGGAAGAACTGCAAGACCTGTTCGAGTCGTTCGGCGCCGTGCAGTCGTGCGTGCTCGTTCATGACGAGAAGACCGGACAGTCGAAGGGCTTTGGCTTTGTCGACATGCCAAAGGCAGGCGATGCCAAGGCGGCAATGCATCACCTCAACGGTTACGAGTTGGCTGGCGAGTACATCCGGGTGAAGAAGGCAAAGCCAACAGCTCCAAAGCAGGAAAGCGCGCCAGCAGACGAAGAGGAATAGCTAGCCGGACAGAACCACGTCGGCCATAACGCCGTCGTGGTCGCTAAGCCGGCGACCGGTAACCGTGTTCGGCCAACCCTTCACTTGCTTGGCGGTGAAGTGCGGCGTGAGCGCGATGTGATCGATGCCTGGACGAGAACAGCCAGACGGCGTGCCCGCACTGACGATGTCGAGACCGTCGAACGTGTTCGCCAAGGCTTCGGCGGCCGCGATGTTGCCCCCCTTCACCCGCGGCACCCGTTGGTTGAAGTCTCCCGCCACGATGAACGGCTCGTCGATCTGCCCCATGATGACGGCGAGGTCTCGCAGGTACTCGAGGTGCAGTTCCCACAGCTTCCGCTTCGGGCCCTCGTGATACTGCACTTCGGCCATGTGCCAGGTGATGCACACCGCCAGGATCAGCACCTGCCCTATCGGTGTTTCGGTTCGAGCCGCGACGAATCGAGTCAGGTCGATCGGCAAGTCGAACTCGACGAGCTCGAGCGGCTCAGCCGACCACAACAACACGGTGCGTTCGTCCTCGGTGAACCGCTTCTGCGCACGCGGTTCACCGACCAGCACATGACCGTCACCAGCGGGGAACCCCGTGCGAGCTTCGGTGAGCACAAGCACATCAGCGCCAAGCCCCGTCACATACGCAATGGCCGCTGAACCAGTCGGCGAGGTGACGGTCTTGCGTTCTAGGTTCCAGGTGGCGACTCGCAACACCAGCTAGATCTCGATGCGCGGCGCCGCAGTTTCCGCGTCGCCGCTGTTTGGCGTGAACGCGCGCTCAATGAGCAAGACCTCGACCTCGTCTTCACAGTGCGGCTGGTGTTCAACCCCTTGCGGCACCACGTAGAGCTCGCCGGGCCCGAGGTGCACGTCGCCATCACGTAGGCGAATCGTGAGGTTCCCCGAGATCACGAGAAAGAAGTCGTCGGTGTCATCGTGGTGATGCCATGTGAACTCACCCTTGAGCTTGGCCACCATGAGGTCGTGACCGTTGAAGCTGCCGACCACCCGGGGTGACCAATGCTCGTCAAAGGTGTCGAGCTTCGCGGACAGGTTGACCGAGTTATGAGACATAGCCCGAGTCTCGCAGACGGGCACTCCGTTTACGACCGTCAGGAGTATGGTCTGCCGGTGACCAGTCCGACGACCGAACCTCGCAGAGTCTTCTACGGGTGGGTCATCGTGGCGGTCGTGTTCGCCACGTTGATGGTGACTGCCGGGCTGGGCTTCTACAACGCGTCCGTCATTCTGGTAGCGGCGCGCAGCGAGCTCGACGCGTCGGTCAGCGCAGTCTCACTTGGGCCAACCCTGTTCTTCGGGATTGCAGGCCTGACCGCCTTTGCCATGTCGCGCTGGATGGATCGCCTCGACCTTCGACTGTTCTATGTCGTCGGCGGGTTCGGCGGAGCGCTTTCACTCGTCTCGCTGCGCTGGGTCGACTCCGTTCCGAAGCTCTACCTCTTCTTTGCGCTTTTCGGGGTGTCGTTCGCGCTCGCAGGCCTGGTGCCGGGAGTGACGCTCGTGGCCCGCTGGTTTTCCCGCCGCCGCTCCGTTGCACTTTCAATTGCTTCCACCGGTCTGTCGGTCGGCGGAATCGCGATTACCCCGTTCGCGTCGCAACTCATCGACGAAGAGTCGCTCGCAGGTGCCGGCCCCATCATGGGAGCGGCGTGGTTGGTCGGCGTCGTACCGCTGGCGCTGCTGCTCCGGTCGCAGCCATCGGACAAGGGTCTGCAACCAGACGGCGAACCAGCGCCACTCGAACCGGTCGAGCTCACCGGGGCATCATTCGCCTCGGCCAAGGGCACGCGGTTCTTTCGCGCTCTGTCCGGCGCCTACTCTCTCATCTTCCTCGCTCAGGTCGGTGCACTGGCGCAAATGGTCTCGCTGGTGTCCGAGCGAGTCGACCGGGCCACCGGTGCCGCAGCCTTGTCGGTGCTGGCGTTCGCCAGCGTCATCGGCCGACTTGTCGGTGGCGTCGTAGTGACGAAGGTGCCAGCCCGAGAGCTCACCGCGCTGCTGATACTCGTGCAGGCTGCGGCGCTGAGTTTCCTGGCCTTCGCCGACACCCGCGCCACCATTTTCATCGCTGCGGGCGTCTTCGGCCTAAGCGTGGGCAACCTCCTCATGCTCCAACCGCTGTTACTGGTTGAGACGTTCGGAGTGAAGCACTACTCGCAGATCTATTCGTACAGTCAGCTGATCGCCACGATAGGCGTGGCCAGCGGACCGTTTCTTCTTGGGGCGCTGCGAGACCTGGTCGACTACCGCTTCTCGCTATTGTTCGCTGCAGCCACAAACCTTGTTGCCTTCGCACTCGTCATCGCCGGCGGCTCGGTTGCGACCGCACAGGAGGAAAGCAGCACCGTGCAACCTGTATGAGCTTCTTGCGGAGCGTGATGCCTATTCGTCGGCAGGTACGGGTTCAAAGAATGCGGGGATCAATGCCTCAACACACAGTCCAATGAGAAGCGGTGGGGTTTCGCCCGGCTCCCCTTCGTACAACGGCTTCTCGAGATTCAGCTCAGGAAGAACTTGGTTCCGCAGACCGATGCCCTCGACGAGTGATGCGACTGCGATCCCAAACAATTCGTACGCGGCCTCGCCCAGTTCTGGACGTGGGCGCATTCCGAGGAGGGTGCCGAGCGGCTTGTACGAGTCTTCGATTCGATCAGCCCGATTGCTGACTTCACCGGTCCTGAGCCATGCCTGGACATCTTCGTCTCGCATCTCCGGCGGCTGAGAAGCAATCGAAAACCGCAAGGCCAAGTCGGTCGACAAGTAGTCGGCGCCGCGACGTCCGTCTTCGTGGAGCCCATGTCCGACCACATACGAGGCCTGGATTGCTGTGCGGACGATCGTTGATGCGCTGGGCGGGTTGTCCGGGTCGGCAAAGAGCTCGACGAGAGCCGCCTGTGCCGAATCGGCAAACATCGAACTCTCCCGCTCGAGGAGCCACGCCTTAATCACCGCGCGTTGGTAGACCACCTGCGGAGTGAAGTCGTCATCGATCGCCCAGGCCGAGTGACTTGAAGAGCGCGGGATCTGACCCTCCAGACATGCGCTCTCCAGCGTTAGGTGATCGACGCCCAGCCCCACACCTTCGGCCTGAAGCTGCCGAAGTCCAATCTCAACCATAAGATCGCGGGTTTCCTGAGCCGTGCGACGGCTTCGTGTTTTTCGCATGACCGCCTCATCGTAGCGAAAGTGGGCCGTGAGCAGGGCCCGCCCCCAGCATCACGGCCCACGGTCGTGTGCCGCAGGATTCCCTACGGCAGACTTTGGGTCCAAGACCCAAGACCTATATTGGGGCAGCCTGCAGCGATTCTGCAAGTCGGAGCAATAAGCAGCACATTATGTGCGGGACCCCAGCGAGCAAACCGGTTCACGAGATTGTATGCTCCCATACAGTCATGACGGTTACAGAATCAGCTTCGGGGTCTTCGAACGATCGGTTGCACGAGCTCGACGCGCCGCCGTGGCAGCGAGTCGAGAGCACGATCATCTCTGCGGCGAACGACATCCGTCGGGTCTACGACGAGCGCTACAAAGAGGTCGACCTCACGCTCAGCCTTGCACTGTTGCTCTGTTACCTCGATGAGTTCGGGCCGGTCTCCCAGACCCGCGCTGCCGACCATCTTCGCCAGGGCCGCGCCGTCACCGGTACCCAAATCGATCGCCTCGAAGAACGCGGTCTGATCGAACGCCTCCCCGACCCAACCGAGCGGCGAGTATGGCTCGTTCAGCTGACCGCCGCCGGCACGAACCTCGCCGCCGAGGCCGTCGAGATCGACGTAGTTGTCCGCAAGCAACTGCGTGACGGAATCCCGCGCGAAGATCGTCAAGCCCTCGCCAACGTCCTTGTCCGTCTACAAACCAACATCTCCGCCGCACTCGACTCTGAGTCAAACGGCGCATAACCCCAGGAGAACCACTATGCATGAAGCCGTCATCGTCGACGTCGTTCGCACGCCAGCTGGCAAGCGCAACGGCATGTTGAAGGATTGGCATCCCGCCGACCTTCTCGCCCACGTCCTTAAGGCCGTCGAAGAACGCAACAACCTCGACCCAGCAATCGTTGACGACGTCGTCACCGGCTGTGTCATGCAGGCTGGCGAACAAGCGCTGAACATCGGCCGCAACGCCGTGCTCGCCGCTGGTTGGCCCGAGTCTGTTCCGGCCACCACCGTCGACCGCCAGTGCGGTTCCAGCCAGCAGGCGATCCACTTCGCAGCGCAGGGTGTCATGGCTGGCGCGTACGACGTCGTCGTTGCTGCAGGTGTCGAGGTCATGACCCGCACCCCAATGGGAGCGACCATCGTCAAGGACCTCGGCTTCCCCTTCCCGCAGTCGATGCAGGATCGGTACGCCGACAGCGGCCTTCCACCACAGGGCATCGGCGCCGACATGATCGCGGACGAATACGGCATCACCCGAGAAGACCTCGACGAGTTCGCTGCCGAAAGCCAGCGTCGTGCTGCCCAGGCAACCGAAGAGGGGCGTTTCGAGAACGAGATCATCCCCGTGCCGATCACCATCGATGGTGAGACCACGATGATGACCCGCGACGAAGGCATCCGCGAGGGCACCACCGCCGAGAAGCTCGCGGGCCTCAAGCCGGCGTTCAAGGAAGATGGCAAGATCACCGCAGGCAACTCGAGCCAGATCAGCGACGGCGCTGCCGCCGTGCTCATCATGAGCCGCGAGAAGGCTGACGAGCTCGGCCTCAAGCCACGTGCAGTCTTCCGCAACTTCGCCCTCGCCGGCACCGACCCTGTCACCATGTTGAAGGGTCCGATTCCGGTCACCGAGAAGCTGTTCAGCAAGTCCGACGTGAAGTTCGAAGACGTCGACCTGTTCGAGATCAACGAAGCGTTCGCTTCGGTCGTGCTCGCATGGCAGAAGGAAACCGGCGCCGACCTCGACAAGGTCAACGTCAACGGCGGCGCTGTTGCCCTCGGACATCCGCTCGGCTGCTCTGGCGCCAAGCTCATGACCACGCTCGTCAACGAACTCGAGCGCACTGACGGACGCTATGGCTTCCAGGCCATGTGTGAAGGCGGCGGCCTCGCCAACGGAACACTCATTGAAAGGGTGGATGCCTAATGCCACGAATGAATCTTGAAGGAAGCTCGTCGATCATCACCGGTGGCGCTTCTGGAATTGGCGAAGCTTCGGCTCGCCAGCTCGCCGCAGCTGGTAGTCGGGTCGTCATTGCCGACCTCAACGAGGAGAAGGGTCAGGCCGTTGCTTCCGAGCTCGGCGGGCTGTTCGTCAAGTGCGACGTCACGTCACAAGAAGACGCCGACGCCACTATCGGTGCTGCATCGGAGATGGGCCCACTTCGTGCGCTCGTGAACTCGGCCGGTATTGGTTGGGCTGGCCGCACGGTCACCCGCGATGGCGAACCGTTCGATCTCGACGCCTTTCGCAAGGTGATCGACATCAACCTCGTCGGTTCGTTCAACATGCTCAGCCGGTGCGCTGCTGCCATGTCGAAGACCGATCCGGTCGATGAAGACGGCCAGCGTGGAGCCATCGTCAACATGGCATCAGCTGCTGCGTTCGACGGACAGATCGGCCAGTGCGCCTACTCGGCATCGAAGGGCGGCGTGGTTGGCATGACCTTGCCGATCGCCCGTGACCTTTCGGCCATCGGCATCCGCGTCAACACCGTTGCGCCAGGCCTCATCGACACTCCGATCTACGGCGAGGGCGAGCAGAGCGACCAGTTCAAGGCTCACCTTGGACAGTCGGTGCTGTTCCCGAAGCGCCTCGGTTCGGGCGAAGAGCTCGCGTTCATGGTGATGGACCTCATCACCAACCCATACATGAACGCCGAGACCATCCGCGTCGACGGCGGCATCCGGATGCCGCCCAAGTAGCAGCTCCCGTTCCTCCAAAATTTCGTGGTTTGAACACATCTGCTGTGTTCAAGCCACGAAATTTTCGCGTTTTGGACTCGTTGACCCTTCTGCAGGTCGTGTCGTACGGTTGGTCATGGCGACAGCAACGGCGACAGTTCATACTCCACCGGCGTCCAAGGTGGCGAAGCCCCGAGTGGGCGAAGCGTTCTGGGCCGTTGCGGCCTACGTGTGGATGTTCGTCAGCGCGATCTGGCTTGTCGCGTTCGTGCGCATGCTCGGCGATGCGGCGCCGATTATCGAGATGCTCGAGCAAGAAGCTGGCCGAGAACTGACGATCGAGGAGTGGTACACCCACGAGGGTGCCGGCGCCTACTTCGACCCGAGCGTCGACCCAGGAGCTACCCGAGTCGGACGAACGATCGATGCGAGCCTCGCAGGCCTTGCCCTCGGTGTGAGCACCTTCATTGCTTGCTTCGTGGCCGCAGCGCTTCTCATCCCGAAGGTTGCCCGACGCACCCGCCACAACCGCATCGTCAGTGCAGTCGTCGCTGGCATGTTCGCCGTTTCCACTGCGATCATTGTCACCAACCTTGACACGCTCAACATCTTGGGCAGCATCATCGACTAGCTGTTCTGCACGGCGCTTGCCACAGTGGTCTATGGCGACAATCGTTGAACACCTTCAAACCCAGCAGCGCTTCGTTCTTCTCGGAGCTGGCTACGGCATGTATCAATCGAGCAAGCCGCACCCGTTCTTCGGCAACCTCGGCACCGAGACCAAGGGCGGAAAGAACGCCCTCATCTGCGTATGCGATGAGCATGCCCAGATCGGCTGGATCAACGCCGACGCAGTAACGGTCATCTCGGTCGACGGCGATTCCCCGCACCGGTTGCTATCACCACAAGACGGCCAGTAGAGAGTGCGGCAGAATCTCGAACTGTTCAAGAAGGGCCACACCTGGCGAGGACTCCGGTTCACGGTTCCCGGACAGCCGAGCAAGCCACCACTGCGGCCGGAGGCAGTCAAACCACTCGAGTTCCGGCTCATGCAGAACACTACGCCGATCTTCACCGCCAGGATCGATAGAGGCTGGTACGGGGCCGGGCTAGAGAGAACGAGCGCGGCACTAACCAGCCTCGAACCCATCACGGCCGCGACCGCACGATCAATCGACAATGCTGACGCTGGCGACTGGCTACAGCGGTGGGCCCATCGATTCGTCGATGGACTCGAGTCATCGACAACCGGACCTGTCTTCCCTGGTGAGTGGCTGCTGAGACCAATGCAGCTCGAGGGTCGCTCAGCTGCGCCGACTCGTCCACTCACCTCGATGGACCCCGTCGCCGCTCACGAAGTCGCTGGCTACGAAGACGACGTCGATTGGGGAATAGGAGGCCACAACACCGTGCTCCCACTCCGCCCCCTCAGCGATCCAGAATCCGGTCGAGTGAAGGCTTGGCGGAAACTAGTCGCAAGCGGACTGCTTCCTCCGGTACTGACGTGGAACATCACCGCGTTGTGCTCCAGCCTCATCCTCGACGGCCACGATCGAATGGTTGCAGCACTGGCGGAAGGTCGGTCACCAGTGTTCCTCGACCTCAGCGAACGAAACCCCGACGGCTACGGCGCGGCCGAAGATGAAGAAGCTCGGTTCGAGAAGGTCAAAGCCGCTCATAGTGACAACCCGAACGCAATCCAGGTCATGGCCGTTGCGGTGGCTCGGGCGCACGTTATCGATACCGAACGAACCCGGACCTCGGCCTGGGTCGCCCCGAACCCAAACGAGTAGCCACTTGGCGGATGGCTGGTTGGCCTGCGACAGTGGTCGATGGACATAGGTGGATTTGTAAAGCCCGGGTTCGAGCCGGTTCGAGATGCGTTTGCTGAGAACTTCGCTAGCCGGGGCGAGATCGGAGCGGCCTGTGCGGCCGTCGTGGACAACGAACTGGTCGTCGATCTTTGGGGCGGCCACGCCGACCCTGCGACCAAACGAGTCTGGGAGTCAGACACGATCATCAACGTGTTCTCGACAACCAAGGGCATGGCATCGATGGCGATCCTCCACGCCGCCTCGACTGGCCTGTTCACGTTCGATGACCGAGTAGCACAGCACTGGCCCGACTTCGCGGCCAATGGCAAGGACGACATCACCATCCGCCAGCTGCTCGCCCACCAGGCCGGGTTGTGCGCCATCGACGAGAAGATCGATATGGCTGCGTTGGCTGACCCCGACAAGATGGCGGCGGCACTCGCAGTTCAAACACCAGCGTGGGAGCCCGGCACCCGCCACGGCTACCACGGCATCAGCCTCGGCTGGTACGAGTCCGAGCTCATCCGTCGCACCGACCCCGAGTCTCGAACCATCGGCCAGTACTTCAACGACAACATCGCCGAACCGCTCGG
>CAKZVC010000013.1 GCA_937922235.1 uncultured Acidimicrobiales bacterium
CACGTCGTAAGTTCGACGCGGATGATTATCACCGTCACCCCGAATCCAAGCTTTGACCAGACCATGCATCTCGATGCACTCGTCCCAGGCGACGTGCATCGAGCATCAGAAGTCACCCTCGAGGCTGGTGGCAAGGGGATCAATGTGGCTCGTGCACTCGCGCTCGCTGGCGTCGAGGCTGCTGCGGTCTTCCCGGGTGGCCGACAAGACGGCGAACACCTTGGCTCGTTGCTCGACGTCATTTATGCGCTGAGCCCGATTTCCGTTCCGGTTGATCGTCCGATTCGGGTGAACACGACGGTGGTCGAGTCAGATGGCCGAACTACCAAGCTGAACGAAAGCGGTGAAGAGCTCGACGCCGAGGGTCAGGCAAAGATGATCGCGGCGGTCAACGACGTTGCCCACGCGGGCTCGTGGGTTGCGGTGTGTGGCAGCTTGCCACCGGGTGTCGAGGCCGACTTTGCCTCACGGCTTCACGCGTCGCTCGGTGGGGAAACTCGGCTAGCGATCGACGCCAGCGGAGCTGCACTCGTGCATGCTGTCGAGGCCGGTTGTGACCTCATCAAGCCCAACCATGAAGAGCTCGAAGAGCTCGTCGGCCGACCGCTCGAAACCCTTGGCGACATCATCGATGTCGCAACCGAACTCCACGTCGGGGGCGTAGGTGCGGTTGTCGTCAGCCTTGGCGGTGACGGTGCGTTACTCGTCGATTCTGAGGGCATTGCCTTCGGAACATCACCCGTCGATCACGTTGAAAACACGGTCGGCGCCGGAGATGCGTTCCTTGCGGGGTTTCTCGCGGGCGGCGCGTCTGGTATCACTGCGCTTAGCGAAGCCCTCGCCTGGGGCCGTGCTGCCGTGAGTTCGCCATTGACCGCCTTCCCCCCAGCGACCGATGACGACCGAGCTGCCGTCACGGTGTCAACGAATCCTGACCGGGCTTTGCGGCTGGATTCCTAGGGGGACCCCACATGGCGAAAGAACAAGTCGAATTCGGGATCAACATCCCAGACGTTTTCGCTGCCGGCTTCAAGGGCTACCGCAACAACATCGTGCCGCTCACCGTCGGTGCGCTCGTCACCCTCGCCGTCTACGCGGTCTTTCGTATCCCAGCCCAGCAGTTGTTCGTCGACGACAAGGTGTGGACCTCGATAGCTGTCGATCTCGTCGGGCTACTGGTCAGCGGCACGCTCGCCTACCCGTGGTACTCGTATGCATTGAAGGCCGCTCGTGATGAAGAGAACCCGCTTGGCGAGCCTCTGGCATACCCAAAACGCTTCCTCCACCAAGCGGGAGCATCGTTCTTCTTTTGGGCCGGCATCCTGCTCGGCGTTCGTTACCCGTTCCTCGGCATCCCGTTCTTGTCGATTCTGATCCTCGTGCTCTACGCCTTCTACGGCTACGTCATTGCCGACACCCCTCCCGACAAAGAGGGCATGCGCGGATCTTCGTTCGCCTTGGGCACGAGCGTCCGTCTCACCGAGAACCGTCGGTTCGGGCTGTTCGCGATCGCCTGCCTGTTCATGATCTTCAACTTCTTCGGTGCCGTTGCTGGCATCGCTGTTGGCCAGTCGCTCGAGAACACGATCGCCGGATATGCCGCGGCCGTGGTCGGGTTGACGATCACAACCAGCGTGACTCTGGTTGCTGGCGCCCATATCTACGACGAGCTCAAAGAGAAGCTCGGCGATCACCTGATCCCCCAAGACGCCCGTGCGCAGCGACCGCGCAAGGCAGAGAAAAAGGCGAAAGGAAAGAAGCGTGGCTGACGAGTTTCATGGAGTTGGAGCATCACCTGGCACGGCGACCGGACCGGTTGTCACACTGACCCAAGATGAGGTCACGCTCGACCAGGTCGACGACCCCGTTGCGGCGATCACTGCGTCGGGCTCTGCCGTTTCTGCCCAGTTATCGGCGCTGTCGACCGCCGCTCGCGAGGGGGGCCGGGACGAGGCAGCCGACGTGTTGAACGCACAAAGCCTGATCGCGGAAGACGAGATGATCGTCGACGCCGTGTCCGGACATCTCGATGGCGGACTCGACCTGGAAGCTGCGTTCGCTCAAGCGACTTCCGATCTCGAGTCGATGTTGGCGTCGATCCCCGATCCGTATCTCGCCGCGCGGGCTGCCGATGTTGGCGAGGTCATGCTTGCAATCAAGCGCGACCTTGCTGGCGCCGAAGCGTCGAGCGCTGACATCACCACACCCAGCATTCTGATCGCACACGAGCTCACCGCAGCCGAAACCGCTGGCCTCAACCCCGAACTCGTTTTGGGATTCGCCACCGAGGTTGGCGGCGCAACGAGTCACGTGGCGATCATCGCCCGGTCGCTCGGCGTACCTGCTGTCGTTGGTGTGGCTGACTTGGTGGCCTCAGGTGCTACGACCGCTGCGCTCGATGGTTCGACAGGAGAGTTCTACGCAAACCCGTCGCAGGACGTACTCGACGAATTTGCCGACCGATTGACGAAGCAGTCTGCATTGCAGACCCGGCTCGACAAGGTTCGTGGCAAGAAGGTCGGCCTTGGCGACGCTGCCGTTGCCGTTGCGGCCAACATTGCCAGCACCGACGACGTTGAGCGTGGGGTAGCCGAGGAGTCCGATGGTGTTGGCCTATTCCGCACCGAGTTCCTCTTTCTCGATACCGACACCCCGCCGACCGAGGACGAGCAGTTCGAGGCGTACCGTTTGGCGGCGTCGAGTTGGTCCGACACCGTCGTGATCCGCACGTTCGACATCGGTGGCGACAAGCCTGCCGAATACCTCGACCTTCCGCCTGAAGAGAACCCGTTCCTGGGACAGCGTGGCGTGCGCATCTACGACCAGTTCCCCGATCTCATCGACGGACAGCTCCGAGCCGCACTTCGTGCAGCTGCTCACGGTCCGGTTGCCGTCATGGTGCCGATGGTGGCGACCCTCGACGAATTCCGTTCGGTCAAGGCACGAGTCGACGCGGTGAAGGCGTCGCTTCAGGCTGATGGCATCGAGTGCGGCAACATCGAGCTCGGCGTTATGGTTGAGGTTCCGTCGGTTGCCCTCAACGCCAAGGCGTTTGCAGAAGAGGTCGACTTCTTCTCGATCGGGACGAACGATCTCACGCAGTACACGATGGCTGCCGACCGTTTGCTGAGCTCGTTGAGTGACCTTCACGATCCGCTCCACCCGGCTGTGCTCGAGCTCTGCCGCCTTACCGCAGAAGCCGGACAAGCCAAGGGGCGCAGCGTGTCAGTCTGTGGGCTCGCGGCCGCTGATCCGCTGGCTGCGGTGATCTTCGCATCGATCGGCATTACGAAATTGTCGGTTTCGGCCGGCTCAGTCAACCTGATCAAGGCCACACTGGCTGCACAAACTCCGTCGATTGCCGACGCAGTGCACGAGGTGTTGGCAACGGCGTCGTCGGCCGCCGAGGTTCGGGAGACACTGATGCCAATGCTGATCGAACCGTGAGCGCACCTCTCGACAGTCGAGTCGTCCGCATCGTCCGGTGGCTCCTGTCGCAAACCGAGGCACGAAGCACCGCTGACCTCGCGACCGATTTGGTATTGAGTGAGCGAGCGGTTCGCTACCGACTCTCGGCCGTCCAGAACTTTCTTCAGACACACGGCGCTGAACTCCATCGCCAGCGCGGCAGCGGTCTGTCGATTACCGCTGACGCCGATGCGCGCGCAGCCATTCTCGCCGAGCTCGAAGAGCGAACTGCCGCACCGCGGGTGTACGCACCCGAAGAGCGAGAGCACCTGCTCCTCGATGCGTTGCTGTGGAGCCACCCGAGCACGATCTCGCTCGATCGTTTGAACGAACAGCTCGAAGTCTCGAAGACGTCGGCTCGCCGCGACTTGAAACGGGTAGAACCGTGGCTGGAACGCATGGGCTTGCCCGTCGTGCGCAAGCCTGGTCAAGGCATTCAACTTCCCGGATCTGAGCAGCGAGTTCGACGGGCGCTCGTGCAGCTCATCCTCGAAGCGGTGCCGGCGGATGTGCTCGACGAGCTCGCTACCCTCTCGATCGACGACGCCAGCCTGCTCCAGGTGCGCGTGCCAGCTGGATTGCGCGATCGCTTGATCGAACTTCCGATTCACCGATGCGCGGAGGCGATTCGAGCGTCGCCGTTGCGCGACCGCTTGGCCAGCGGAAACAGCGACCTCGTCTACACCCTCTACTTAGCGATTACCGAGGCTCGCGTGGCTGCAGGTCACGAGATCGAGCTTGAACCGGGGCAGTTTCTGTCGCTTCGTGATCATCCGGTCAGCGAAACGGTTCGACAGCTCGTTGCCGAGCTCGACGAGCCCGAACGAACCGAGCTCAGCGATGAAGAGATCGCGGGCCTTGGCGAGTACTTGTTGGGTTTTGATGCGCTCGCTTCAGAGACCACCACCTCGAACGATGTCGAGCGGTTGGTCAGTGACATTCTCGATATTGCGACCGATCGG
>CAKZVC010000014.1 GCA_937922235.1 uncultured Acidimicrobiales bacterium
TCACGAGGGCGTGTGTGACGCCCTTGCGGCCGGTCGCTTCCTTGATAACCGAGCGGGCGTCATCGGGCGTTGCAACGTGAGTGGCGCCGAAGTTCTTGGCGATGTCGAGCTTTTCTTGCGCAATGTCGACAGCGATGACCACGGGTGCGCCGACGATGGCGGCGCCCTGAATAGTGTTCAGCCCAACGCCGCCAGCTCCGACGACAACAACGCTGCTTGAGCTATCGATCGTCGACGTGTTCGTCACGGCACCAACGCCGGTGATGACACCACATGCGAGCAACGATGCGACGGTCCAATCGAGATCCTTCGGGATGGCGACAACCTGACTGTGATCGACGACGACCTCCTCGGCAAAGGCTCCGCACAACATTGCTGCTTGCACCTCGTCGCCAGCGTCGGTGCTGAGCCGGTGGCTCTCATCGCTGGAGAACGGTGTCTCGCAAAAGACGTGATTTCCGCGATCGCACTGGCTGCAATCGCCGCACGAACGGATCAGCGTGACCACAACGTGGTCGCCAACGGCAACGTCGGACACGTCGTCGCCGACAGCGGTGATGACGCCAGCAGCCTCGTGACCGTAAACGGCGGGCAGGTAGCCACCCCACGCTCCTTCGGCGTAGTGGATGTCGCTATGGCACACGGCGCACGCAGCGACATCAACTCGAACGTCGGTCGGCCCAACCTCGCCGAGCATCACGTCCTCGAGAACAAGAGGTTGACCAAACTCACGACACACAGCTGCTTTCATTCCGAAAGTTAAGCACCAAGCGGGTGCACTAGCCCAACAGTGCGTCGCGAAGCTCTGCGTTCCAGTCGTCAGCGTCGAGATCGTACGCCCCGAAACCAGCGTGGAACTCCCAGTACGCATACGACATCCCGAGTGCGTTGGCCTCGTCGACGATCGTCGCGGTCCAGGCAGCTCGGTCGGACATCGGCACCTGACCGTCAGCGGAGAAGGCTCCAAATTCGCCGATGTGCACCGGCACACCGGTTCGCACGCTCCAGTCGTTCGCTTGTTTGACCCATCCCCGAAGCGATGCTTCCGCCGACGACATGATGCTCTCGCAGCCTCGGTCCGAGCACACCGTGAACGAGGTGAACAGCAGCGGTTCCGACGTTGGCGCCGAGTTCATAATGCTCACTCCGGTAGCTCCCGGCGAGCAGGTACTGAGGTCGACCGTGACGTCTTGCGCCTCGGTGGTCGTGACGATTTCGGCTTCGTCGATCTCGGTGTCGTCCGGGGCCTGGCAACCAACGCGCACGCGCCCTGGCCCGCGAACGTTGAATTGCACCTCGGTCAGGCCAACGTCCTCCCCATAGTCGACGCTGAAGCCAGCCCACTGCCGATCGAACTCGATGCGGAGCTCACCGTTTTCCATGGTGCTTTGCGTGTCCCACGATCGGTCGAACACACCGTCTGGCAGCCCAAAGCTGTCGGCGGTCCAGCGAACGCCGAGTGGCGGGATCGGGTCGATCCATGCAGCACCTTGGTGCGTGAAGCCGAACGGCTCGTAGAGGTGGACTGTTGCGATGAGATGCTCGTCATCGGGCAAGGTCATCTCGTCGAGGTAGTCGATGCTGTTGAACGCAACGGGCCCAATCAGCACCGCACGAGTGGGGTTGGTTTCGCGGACGGCGGCAAGAAGATCGGCGAGCAGATCGTTCCAGAGCTCAGGCTCCTCGGTGAACGCCGTGTTCGGTTCGTTGAAGAGCTCGAATACAACATGGTCGCCGGCATCGGCGTATCGAGCGGCGATTTGCTCCCACATTGCGATGATCCGGTCACGGTGGGCGATGGGATCTTCGTGGGCTGCGTCGTAGTGATGCATATTCACGATGATCATCAGGTCGTTCTGCTCAGCCTGATCGATCGCCCAATCGACCCGTTCCCAGATGTTCGAATACGGCTGTGCGACGATCGCCGGGTCGACGCCGTCGGGAATGGTGTAGGGCGCTCGTTCGTCGGCGTATCCGGCCCAGCTCACCGGCAGGCGCACGTGGTCAAAGCCGGCGTCGGCGATGATCTGGAAGTACGCCTCGTCGAGGCCAGCTCCCCATTCGCCTTCGCGTGGCGCTTCGAGCGAGTTTCCGAAGTTCATGCCCTTGCCGAGACGTGCGTTCACTTCAGCTGCAGTCGGCACGGCAGGAGCCGCCGCTGTCGTGGTCGAGGCCGTCGTGGATACTGAGGTAGTCGTGGTGCTCGTTGTTGGCGTCACTACAGCAGCAGCATCGGACACCACATCGTCGACGAGCGCTGGCTCAGCTACCGACTCAAGGCCTGGCGAAGTGTCTTGGCCAACAACGTCTGCCTCACTGCCGCTGCATGCAGTCAGCAACACCAGAACGAGGAGAAGAGACCCAGGGAGCCAGCGTGTCGTCATTGCTCGGAGTGTAGGACCGGTACGCTTCGGGCATGACGCGGCTTCCGCTCTCCGTACTTGATGTGTCGCTAGTGCCCGAGGGCTCGACGAGCTCCGAAGCACTCGAGGCGACCACCCGTTTGGCCCAACTGGCCGACGAGCTCGGCTGCGAGCGTTTCTGGGTCGCAGAACATCACAACATGGGCGCAGTCGCCAGCTGCTCTCCCCCGGTGCTGATCGCCCACCTTGCGGCATCAACCAACCGCATCAAGGTCGGTTCGGGCGGCGTGATGCTGCCCAACCATGCGCCGTTCGTTGTGGCTGAACAGTTCGCAATGCTCGAGGCGCTGCACCCTGGTCGAATCGACCTCGGTATTGGGCGAGCACCAGGTTCTGACCGGGCAACGATGATGGCGCTTCGTCACGGTATCGAGGCCATCAACGTCGACGAATTTCCGCAGCACGTAATCGACGTCTTGGGACTGCTCGGCGATGTCCGTTCTGACGACGGCCTTTTTACCCAGGTCAAGGCAACGCCGAACGCGACTTCTCGACCAACCGTCGCTCTCCTCGGATCGAGTGGCTACTCCGCCCAGCTGGCCGGCCTTCTTGGCGTACCGTTCGGCTTCGCCCACCACTTCGGCATGGGAGGCACGAGCGAAGCGGCCGACACCTACCGCCAGAACTTCCGGCCATCGCCGGTGCTCGACGAGCCACACCTGATTGTTACGGCCGTGTCGCTGGCCGCCGAGACATCGGTCGAAGCCGATCACCTGATGGCCACGCACCGGTTGTTCAAACACGGCCTGCGAACCGGGCGCCTCTATGGCGTGCTCGACGCCGACGACGCCACGGCCCACCCCGACTACCAGCAGGCCCTTGCCTACGCCGGCACCAACGCCGAGTTCGGCACGGCCGACGAGGTCGTCGAGGGCCTCGAGAAGCTGGCGGTCGAGATGGGAGCGAACGAGCTCATGCTCACCGTGCCGGTCGCCAATGTCGAGCAACGCCTCGCCAGCCTTGAACTCACGGCGAAGGCTTGGTTTTCCAACGATTCCTAGGCGCGTAGGGGTTCCTCCCCATTCTGTTAACACCAGCGGCGCCGTACTCTTCAGCCATGGCAAACGTCACCGAAATCCTGCTGTCCAGCGATCGGTTTACGTCCGAGGTTCTCGCCGAATCGGTGCGGGCCGAGGGGTATCGGGTCGAGCTCGTTCATGACGACTCGTCCAGCGGCATCGGTATGCCAGGGCTTCAAAGCCGACTGATGGTCACGGAACACGACGCACCCGCTGTCCGCGAAGTGCTGTCTCGCTCGTATTCGTTCGGCGAGCACGACGGACCGCCACTCGATCGGTCGAAGCGGAAGCGCAAGGTCCGTATTCTGTTCGCCGTCTGGGGCCTCATTTTCGCCCTTGCGATTGCGCTGGTCGTGCTTCAGAGCTTCATCTTCTAGCGCACGCCCAGCCCCTCGCTACGGTGGACGCATGAGCGAGGACACCTACACGCACGGCCATCATTCGAGCGTCATGAAGTCACACACGTGGCGCACGGCCGAGAACTCCGCCGGCTATCTCCTCCCCCATCTCACCCCGTCGACCCACATGCTCGACGTTGGCTGCGGGCCGGCCACGATCACCTGCGACTTCGCGACGAAGGTTGACACCGTGATCGGGATCGAGCCGGTCGAGGGAATCCTCGACAAGGCACGTGCGACTGCTACCGAGCGGAACATCACGAACGCCAGCTTCGAAGTCGGGTCGGTGTACGAGCTCCGTTTTGATGACGATTCATTCGATGTCGTCCACGCCCACCAAGTCCTCCAACATCTGACCGACCCAGTGCAGGCAGCCCGCGCGATGGTGCGGGTAACGAAGCCGGGAGGCGTCGTTGCGATTCGTGACGCCGACTATCACGCCATGACTTGGTATCCGCAGCTACCAGAGCTCGACCGGTGGATGGAGATATACCAAGGCGTCTGCCGCCGCAACAACGCCGAGCCAAACGCAGCACGGCATCTTCTGGCGTGGGCCCATGCCGCTGGGGTGCCAGCGAACGCGATCACCGCGTCGGTCGACACCTGGCTGTTTTGCACCGAGGATGATCGAGCCTGGTGGGGCGACCTTTGGGCCGACCGCGGCATCACCAGCGACTTTGGAGCTCAGGCGCTCGAATACGAGCTGACCACAGCGGAAGAGCAAGCCAGGATCGCTGAAGCCTGGCGAAGCTGGATGGCACACCCAGACGCCTGGTTCACCGTTCCCAACGGACAACTGCTGATTGAGATCGCGTGAGCTAGCGATCGCCCTTTGCGAGGTTGTCAGCGCCGTTGATCATCTGACCGTTTGACAGGCTTGTTGGCCCGCCCTTTGTGTGCGGGTGGATGTGATCGGCCTGCAACCAGCGGAACGGAGCTTGCGTGCCCAGGGCACATTGGCCGCGTTGTTGCACGAGGAGAGCGTTTTTCTGGGTTTTGTCGAACAAGCGGACGTCATGTCCATGATCGAGAACCTTCGAGTCGGCCGACATCACCATCCGCCGCAGCCGGGCAGCGAGCAACACCCCAAGGGCGTGCTTTGGGTGCACGGGCGTGCCTCGGATGGTCTCGCACCGGCCATCGATATCGGACCAGTCGATCGGAATTTCGAATGGATCAATGTTCAACGGGTTCGACCCATCAGGATCGATGTGGCCGAATGTCCGAGCAAGCAGATCTTCTGCGACCTGTTCGCTCATGACGATGTTGACGAGGAAGTCGGGGTAGCTGCCATCTGCGCGTCGCCAGCCACGAGCCATCAACCGCAGGAGGGCGTCGAGGTTCTTCTGGACATGCGATGTGGTCTTAGCGTTCGGGTCGTGCTTCAGGGCCTGACGTTCGTTTACTTCGATCTTCTTGACCTCGGCATCGTGCATGGTCATGAACGCTTCGCCGGTGACGGGGTCCATCAGGATGGTCACGATGACATCACCGTTGGCCTTCGTGCGAACGCGCATGCCGTAGTTCGGATCGGACGGGTCGGAGAGCTCGCCGTCAGGGTTCACGGCGTTTAGCCAGTAGGCCACGACCTGCATCCAGTCGGTCCATCCCAAGCACTCAGCGGCTTCGATCAACATCGCCTGGTCTCGGACGAGGAAAGGATGCACGAGAGAGCTGTCAATACTCTTGAGCTCAGCGACGTGAGGTCGAGCGAGGCTGCCGGCGATAAGAGCGGCGTGGAGCTCGGGAAGGTCGGAGAGCCATAGGCCGAGGGAGCGATCACCTCCAATCGTCCGAACAGGCTGACGCGTGGTCTTGGCCAAGTGAGTAGTCAGTACCCGATTGCCAAAGGTCAACGACATGGCCGCTGACTCTGCTTCTTGAATGGCGGCGAACGCAAGCCCGTCGGCCTGGGACCCAAGGTTGATCGAACGGTTCAGCACGCGATCGAGCTCAGTGTGGTCGAGGGTCGAAAGAGACAGCTCGGCGAATTCACCAAGCACTTCGTCGAGACGAAGGAGCAGATCGTCGACATAGTCGGACTGATGGTGAATGTTCGACATGTGCGCTCCTTCCTGTTGGGTGACTATGCGACGGACGCAAGTCTTCACGGCAAGAAGGTGCTGATCGCATTGCGGAATCAATACGACTAATCACAGTGTATCGAACTAGTGTTCGATATGCAACGGTTCTTGAGTATTCCTAAGTTCGTGGTGAGCGACGGTCAAAGGTCACATTGCTTACCTTACGTAAGCTGCTTACACTTCGTAAGCATGAACATTCTTCGAATTGACTCATCCGCCCGCTACGCCGACTCGGTCACCCGCGACTTGGCAACTCGCCTGATCGAACGCCTCAACCCCGATGGCACCGCTTCAATCGTCACACGCGATCTTGCTCCAGGCCCATCGATCGTCGATGAAGCCACCGTTGTATCCGTCTTCACTCCGCCTGAGGCCCGAACCGCCGAGCAGGTTGAACTCCTTGCCGAAGGTGCTGAGATGATCGAGGAGCTCCGCTCCACGGACACGCTTGTCATCTCGATGCCGATGTACAACTTCGCAGCACCAGCGTCGCTCAAGGCCTGGGCTGATCTTGTGTCCCGCGTCGGCGAGACCTTCCAGTACACCGAGACCGGGCCTGTCGGCCTTCTCGAAGATCGCCCAACCTACGTGATCGTTACCTCGGGCGGCACCCCAATCGGTGGAGAGATGGACTGGGCCACCGGGTGGCTCAAGCTCTTCCTCGGGTTTATCGGAATCACGAACGTGACCGTGATCGCTGGCGACAACATGAACGTCGACCCCGAGGGCGCAACCGCAGCTGCTCAGCAGGCCGTAGCTGACCTGGCACTTGTATAGGCGTACTATCGACTCATGAGCGCGAATGAGGAACCGAACGGCGAGTGCTATTGCCCCGAGTTCCACCGCGCTATCGAAGTGATCGGAAAGCGGTGGTCGGGTCCGATCCTGCAGTCGATGCTGGGCGGCCTCACCCGCTTTAGCGATATTCGTGACAACGTCCCCGGGCTCTCCGACCGGCTCTTGAGCGAACGACTCAAGAGCTTCGAGGAGCTCGGGGTCGTCGAGCGCTGCACGGCAACCCGCGACATCCACTACCACTTAACCGACCTAGGCAAACAGGTTGAGCCGGTCTTCGATGCAGTCGAAGTGTGGGCCATCCAACTCTCTAAAGTCGCCCCGCTGCCCGACTAGCTACCAGTCAAAGCTGCTGAGCTCGACCTCGAGTTCGACGCTACGTCCGTCGATCGAAAGCGTGTTGCCTTCGATGACTGCCAGGTTTTCGAACGTCGAATCGAATGATGCCGCAGTGACGAAGCCCAAAACTGAATACGCATCACCGGTCGCCAGCGCCAGCTGCGTTCCTTCGTCGCCAAGTGGCGTGGCAATAACGAACCCATCGTCCTCGCCGGCGTATCCGAGCACGTCGTGAAGCGAGCCGCCCTCAGCGCCGATATCGAACGACTCACCCTCGACCCCAAGTGAGTCGGCATTGAGCCGAAACGAACCGATGGCGATGCTGTCACCATCGAGCCATTGCAAGCCAGAGAGCGCCGCCTCACCCAGGTCGCCACCAACGCCCGTACCGTTAGATTCAGCAAGGACCGTTGCCTGCAGCTCTTCATCGGCCCAACGGGCCTCTCGACCCGTCTCAATGTCACGGACGACAACGGTGTCAACGATGCTCAGCACGAAGTCTCCGCCAGTCGGGTCCGGTAGGCACTGTGATGAGGTGAGGTACGCAAGCCGGGTTCCGTCAGGAGAGATCCGGGGCTCGGTTCCCTGAGCCACCACCTCGTTGACGCCGCTGGCCAGATCGACCCGACGGATCGCTCCACCCGCAGAGTCGCAACTGAACCAGAAGTCTTCGACAAGCTCGGAGAAGTAGACCGCAGTGCCATCCCAATTGAGCTGGAGTGGACCCAGCGTGCGCGCCTCGATGTCGATTCGAGTCAACGTACCGAGAGTCTCGCCGACGGCCAGGTCGATCTCGATGAGCTCACCCGTTGCCTCTACGAGACCGACGCCGCGTCCACCCGCCCGGTTGATTCCGCCCGGGTTCGACGCCTCCCGGTTCGCCTGCGCTGGCCACTCGCGGCCCGTCTGCCCATTCACTGGCTCGGTGGCGTCAACGGGTTCTTCAGAGTCCGGGAAGACCACGAACGCTCCGGGCAGCTCCGGCGTTGGAAAGACGACGGTGATGGGCGTTGCAGCGTCAATCCCCTCGGGGAACAAAACTGTGGTCGATGGCTCTGTTGGGTCGGTGTCAACGACGAGCTCTTCACCCTTCGCAAAAGCCGCCGGACCGCCCTCACTTCCCATGCCGGCCACGGTGATCGATTGCGAATCCCTGCGGACGATTGGCGTGCCTCGCTCGGGCAGTCGCCCGATGGTCAGATCGTCGTTCTCGGTCAGACCCATGACGAACGCAGCCACCTTTGACGGATCATCCTGTGATTGCACGGTCACGATCGGAGTGAAGAATGGGCTCTGATCGAAGGCAGTGAAGCTATTGATCTCGATGTTGAGTTCATCGGCCTGGATCCACGCAAACTCACGAAGATAGCTCGCGATCCTCGCGTCTTTCTCCCCTTCGCCATAGGGATAGCCGTCCCAGAATTCGACAAGTTCAACTGAATCGAGCCCCTTGGAAAAGAGATCTGCTGCTTGGAACTTCCAGTTGGCCGCCGCCTCGACAACGTTGCTATCGATTGACCCTTCGATGACCTCTTCTTCTCCAGGAATCCCCTGGCCAAACATGGCTGCGTGGTTGTGCCAGGTTCGACCGAGCTCGACGAATCGCAGGTGCACCTCATGGCACTTTCCAGCAGCGTCGGCCTCCCGTGTGCCTTCCATGAAGACACCAGGGAGCGTGATCTGCACGGAGCTGATGCTCGCCGCACACGTCATGAAGGCGTCGACCGCTTCGTCGTACTCAGCCTGGGTGAGCTCGCCATCGGCAAGGGCCTCCGCCTGGGCGGACGCAACGCCTGCCGCCTCCGCCTCGTCTGCGAGGCTTTGGAGCTTGGCAGGCAAACAGTCGGCATCACATTGAATGCTCGCTATCGGGTCGATTCTCACGTCATCGAGGGTCAGCTTCTCGCCATCTACGAACGTGACTTCGACCAACGCGACTTCGTCTGCCGGAAACTCATCAAGGACGGCAACAATCACGAACCGACCGCGAAGACGCACGAAGGTTTGTTCGGCGGGCGCAGGATCGACAAGCTCGATCACGGTGACGTCACTGCTTAAGAATCCCTCGACGAGAATCCGGGCTTGGCCAGACGGTAGGCCAGAGCCACTGTAGCTATCGACGCGCACTCGCTCTGCTTCGGTAAACGGCAGCAATGCTGACGAAACGCCTCCAGACCCCGATCCGTCGGGAGCACATGACATTTTGGAGAAACCGGTATCAATATGCACCGGTACGTTGAAGCCGGACGAGTGCTCGAAGGCATAGGCAGTCGCAAATGACCCTGGTTGTCGAGGGTCCCAGGAATCAGTGGACTTGAATATGCACTCCTCTACTTCACCGAGGCGGCCCTCCTCACCATGAACCACCATCACCAACGGCACCTCGCTTCCGACGATCGAACCAGGTGGGAGCAGGGAAACATCCGTTCGTTGAACATCGACGGGATCGTCATCGACGGGTCCGTCGTCGATTCCGTCGTCGCTGACTACCGGACCGGCATCGCTGCTCGTGAGAACGTTCCATGCGCCGAAGCTGATCAGCGCAATGAAGCCAACGACTGCGGCGACCAGGAGTCGACCGCGGGAACGGTCGGGGGTCTCCGAGCGGAGCTCGACGACTTCACCGTCGAGCACTGGTGCCGAAACGGCGGCGGTTTCGACGACATGCCCGGTCATGACTGGTTCGGAAGTGATGTCGTCGAGAAGTGCCTCGGCGGCTTCACCCGCTGGGTCGACGGTGATTGCATTGGCGGCGAAGAGTGCGTGAAGTTCTTGGTCGAGCGTTTCGTCGTTCATGACTCGCCTCCTTCGGTGAGTGCATTGGTTTGCGTGGTGTGAAGAGCGGTGTTTTCAAGGGCGATGCGAAGCCGGGCTCGTGCTCTCGATAGTCGGTTTCGTGCAACCTCGGGCTTGACATCAAGAACCAGCGCGATTTCAGCCGGCCGAAGCTCTTCCACCCCGGCAAGAAGCAAGATGTCGCGGTCGTCGTCGCTGAGGAGGTTCAGCGCTTGAGCGAGCGGGGACTGCGTCATCGACTCTGCGATTTGCGCGACTGACGGCTTCCACTCGGAGCACAGCTTGTCGTGGAGGGCAGTTCGACGGAGGGTTCCACGGCGCTGGTTGGCCAAGACGCGGCGGGCAACGCCGTAGAGCCACGGCCGTTCGTTCCCGGCCGGAATGTCATCCATCCGCCGCCACGCAATCGCGAACGTCTCCGCCGCAACGTCGACTGCGTCTGTTGCCGTAGAACGGCGAGCTGCGTAGTTCACGATGGCCGGGAGCTCCGAGCGGTAGAGCTTCGCGAACTCGGCCTTTCGTTTGGTAGTCGTTGCGGTCATTGCTCCTCGTCAGCCCTGTTTGGCGCTCCTACCACGTACATGTCCACCATGACACGAGGCGTATCAGGCGCTAGCGAAGAGTCTCAGATCAGCTCGAGTTCCTTGCCGTCGAATAGCGGTGCCATCTCTTCGGCGGCGATGTCGGCGTCGACCAGCGATGGGTCTGGCGCGTCTATTGCCGCGCCGTTCGCAGCTGCGAAGAGCCGTTCGGCGGCGCTGAGCATCTCCTCCATCAGGCGGGCGTCGCTTGACGTGTTGAGGAAGACCTGTGGGTTTGCCAGCACGGCCTGCATCGCTCGTTCGATGCGCGCCGGGTCGGTGAGAGGTTCGTACCAGCTCCGTCGATCGCGCATGTTCTCTGCGTTCGTCCATCGGCGCCGGGCGATTGCCTTGATCGTCTGCACGGCCACGTTTCGCTCGCCGCATGTAGCCAGCAACTCATGCACGTCTTCTGCATACGACACTTCGCGGGCCAGCGTCGTATTCCACGGCAGTAGGACCGAGTCGTAGTCGAACGCGTCCAGGCTTCGCTGATGCATGTTGGCGATCCGTAGGCCGTGTCCGGTTACGCCAATGAAACGAACCAAGCCTTCGTCGCGTGCCGCCACCATGGCCTCGACGGCTCCGCCGGGGGCGTGCGCCTGTTGCCATTCATCCTCCTCGACCAGGTTGTGCAACTGAATCAGGTCAACCGAGTCCACACCCATCCGCTCGAGCGACCGTTCGAGCTCGGCACGGGCAGCAGCGCCGTTGCGCTCGCCAGTCTTGGTTGCGAGGAAGACCTTCGACCGGTTTGTGGCGAGCCAGGGCTTCAACATGTCTTCGCTATCGCCGTACGACGCGGCCGTATCGATGTGGTTGATTCCTCGTGCGACAAGTGTGTCGAGCAACGCCTCGGCCCACTCCTGGCCATAGTCCTGCCGAAAGAACGCAGCTGCTCCAAAGATGACTCGACTGCTCTCATGGCCCGTGCGGCCAAAGGTCATGGTGTGCATTGCGTTGGAGGTCGTCATATCCGGATCGTAGAAGACCGCTCAACACCGTGTATCGAAAAGTGTGCGTCGAAAACTGCGAGAGCCTCGGGTGATCGACCATGAATCGATCACCCGAGGCCTCCCAAGGAGGACGCGTCGGCGTCCCTTTCCCGCCGAGGAGTAGAGCTACAGAGCGGCGAAGCCTGCTTCGAGGTCGGCAATGATGTCGTCGATCGTCTCGAGGCCAACCGACAGGCGGACAAGCCCCGGACGAACACCCGATGCAGCCTGCTCGTCTTCGGTGAGTTGGCTATGCGTCGTGCTGCCTGGGTGAATCACGAGACTCTTCGCATCTCCGATGTTCGCGACATGGCTGTGAAGCTCAAGCGCACCAACAAACGTCTGACCGGCTTCGAGGCCGCCGACAATGTCGAACGCCACGATCGAGCCGTAGCCCTTGCCACCACCGAGCTCGGTCGCACGGTCGTACCACTGCGAGCTCTTCAGGCCCGCATAGGAAACCGACTCGACCTTTGGGTGAGCGTCGAGGAATTCGGCCACCTTCTGTGCGTTCTCGAAGTGACGCTCCATACGGAGGCTCAGGGTTTCGATTCCCTGAAGGAAGAGAAACGAGTTAAACGGTGCAACCGCCGGGCCCAGGTCACGGAGGAGCTGAACGCGCGCCTTGATGATGTACGCGCCCGGTCCGAGAGCTTCCCAGTACGGAAGGCCGTGGTAGCTCGGGTCCGGATCGGTGATCGACGGATGCTTGCCGCTGGCGCCGAAGTCGAACGAACCCGCGTCGACGATTACGCCACCGATCGAGTTTCCATGACCGCCAATGAACTTGGTGGCCGAATGGATGACGATGTCGGCGCCGTGCTCGAACGGGCGGATGAGATATGGGGTGGCCACGGTGTTGTCGACGATGAGCGGCACGTTGTTGTCGTGGGCCACCTTCGAGATGCCCGCAATGTCGAGCACGTTTGCGCGCGGGTTACCGATCGTCTCGCCGTAGAACGCCTTGGTGTTGTCTTGAACGGCGGCAGCCCAGGCATCGAGGTCGTCCGGGTCGTCGACGAACGTGGCAGTGATGCCGAGCTTCGGAAGCGTGTAGTTGAACAGGTTGTAGGTGCCGCCATACAGCGATGACGAGACGACGATGTGATCGCCGGACTCGGCGAGGTTCAAGATGGCGATGACCTCAGCTGCCTGACCTGACGACACGACGAGCGCCCCGGGCAATCCAACCGCCGTCGTGATGCCACCTTCGAGAGCGGAGACTCTGCCCTCGAGCACGCCTTGGGTCGGGTTCATGATGCGGGTGTAGATGTTGCCGATCTCGGCGAGGGCAAACAAGTTCTTTGCATGCTCGGCGTCGTTGAACACAAACGACGTCGTCTGATAGATCGGCACCGCCCGAGAACCGGTGGTCGGGTCAGCTTCCTGGCCCGCATGTAGTTGCTGTGTTTCAAAGCCCCAGTCGGCACTCATGATGTCTCCACTTGTTGTCTGAAACGAACACTATGAACATCGCCCGAGAGAGCCGCCGAGAGTCGACCAAACAAATCGAACTATTTGTACGGTCAATCGGACGTTGCCTGGCTCTGCGCCAACCTTTGCCGTTGGGGCGTATCCCCTACTGACGCTGGGCGGATTCGCGTCGTACTCTTGGGTTGAGAGGAGAGAATGCAGCCAACGAACCCTGGGTCTGGATCAAAAACAGCGCTCTATGCGTTTGCTGTCTTTACCGCGTTCGTCTTCCTCATCTTGGTGATGGCCATTGCGATCCAGGCCGCTAGCGGCGACGAGAACGTCGAGGTCGCAACGGCCCAGCCATCTGCCCAGGACGAGTTCTTTCCGCCGATTCGGGTTCCGGTTGCAGGCGAGTCATCCCCGGTTGAGCTCCAGATGGTCCTCGATGTCGATTGCGATGACCCCGAGGTGGTGTTCCTCGGAAACAACCGCAGCCTGACTCCGGCCGCAACGCTCCGCGAATTCGTCAACCAGTTCGAGGACAGCGATCACCGTTTGCAGTCGTTCGAAGAACGAAACGACGTGTTCGCGTACGGGTACTACGTCGACGAGGCTGGCAACCGGTCACGCACTGCCAGGGGTCAGCTCTCCGCTGCGGGCTGGGTGCCAACAGGCGTAGCCTCGTGCCCACCCGTTCGCCCCTTGCCTGTTGTGACGACCACGGTCGCTCCGCTTACAACCACAGCGGCTCCAACTACCACCGACGTGTCGACCACAAGCACGACGACGAGTACGCCCACAACAACCACGACGACGGTTCCGCTCGTCAATGGACGCCCGGTTCCCGACGTCGTCGGGCTCGACGTGAACGATGCCATCATCGAGCTCTTCGACTGGAACCTGCAATTCACGCGCGATGACGAAGCGAGTGACACCATCCCAGTCGGCGTGGTGATCCGTAGCGAACCCGAGGCTGGCACCCAGGTCGAGTCGAACTCGGTCATCGTCATCGTCGTCTCATCGGGCGAGGGCTGAACATGAAGCCAATGAAGCCGTACGTACCGAAGCACGGTCACCCAGATCCTCCTTCCGGACCGAATGCGACCAGCACGGGCTGCTTCAAGATCGGTGGCTTCGTTGGCTTTGCCTTCTTTGTGCTGTCGGGAGTGTTCTCGGCGTTTGGCTCGAACGCGGAACCGTTCGACGACTACGCCATTGAGGAGGCGTTTTACGGCGATGAGTACGCCGTAGCGATGGACTCCGCCGCGATCGAGGTCGAACTTCCCTTCATGGTCGCCTGCGACTCAGAACCGGCGATCACCGTGTTCTCCGGGCCGGGGCTGGGTCCGGCCGATGCTGACGACCCCGAGCAGTTCGCCTACTCCCGTGAGACTGATGCCGTGAGCTTTATGTGGATGGACAGCTTCGATGGCGTTGGCATGTTTGCGATTTACGGGAGCACCGACGGTCAACCAATTCAGGCGATGACGATGTATCCATCAGCAACCGGTTGGTGGGTGAGCCACCTGGTGACATGCCCGGAGTTCGCTGGGTTGGTCAAGCCGTACTCTCGTCCGACAACAACGACGACCACCGGTCCGCCGGTACGTACGGGCGCCGAACCCACCGTCGTGGTTGCTGGGCCAACGACGACCGCAAGCACTACGACAACAACGACGACAACAACGACAACGACGAGCATTCCGAACGGCCGGCCTGTCCCTGACGTGGTCGAGCTCACGATCGACGATGCCATCCTGACGCTCTTCGATTGGAACCTACAGATCGAACGCACAAGTGAACCGAGTAGCGAGGTTTCAGAGGGCGTTGTGATCCGCACCGAGCCACAGGCAGGAACGCAGGTCGCACCCAACTCGGTCATCACGATCGTCGTTTCCTCGGGTGAAGGCTAAGTGTGGAGCCTTTCGAGCCGCCTGAACATCAGGAGGGACTGTCCGAACAGGCCGCTGCAGGCAAGGCCATCGAGCGGGAACGAGCGTGTCGTCGCAGACTGTCGTCACCCTCGTGGTTTCATCGGACCCGTCGACACCTAGCGAGTATCGACTACCCGTTGTGCCTTGCCTTGCGAGCGCGGCACCGCGCCGAGCTCGGCGATAGTTACCGCCGTCGACACGCCGATGTTCTCCTTCACTCGTCGAGTGAGCTCGGCCGCGAGGTCGTCGGCGGCAATGGTGTTGCCAGGGTCGGGTTCGACGGCGATCGCCATGGCGGTCATGTTGCCCTCGGTGCTAACCGTGATCTGGAAGTGCGGGCTGAGCCCCTCGACCTGCATGACCTGGGTTTCGACCTGACTGGGGAACACGTTGACTCCGCGGATGATCAACATGTCGTCGGAGCGTCCCGAGATCCGTTCGATGCGGCGCATGGTGCGCGCAGTTCCTGGCAGCAGGCGGGTGAGGTCTCGGGTCCGGTAGCGAATGACCGGCAGCGCCTGCTTCGTGAGCGACGTGAACACGAGCTCTCCGAATTCGCCATCAGGAAGCACCTCGCCGGTCTCGGGATCGATGATCTCGGGATAGAAGTGGTCTTCCCAAACCGTGAGGCCGTCCTTTGTTTCGACGCACTCTTGGGCAACGCCGGGCCCGATCACTTCGCTCAGGCCATAGATGTCGACCGCGTCAATGTGCAGTCGCTCTTCGATTTCTTCACGCAGACCATCGCTCCACGGCTCGGCGCCAAAGATGCCGACCTCGAGCGAGCTCGCTCGCGGGTCGAGACCCTGCGACTCCATCTCGTCGATCAGGTTTAGGCAATACGACGGAGTCACGAGAATTATGCGTGGCTTAAAGTCATCGATCAGCTGCACCTGCTTTTGGGTTTGACCGCCGCCCATGGGAATGACAGTGCACCCCAATGCTTCGGCGCCGTAGTGCGCTCCAAGGCCACCCGTGAACAATCCGTACCCGTACGCGACGTGGGTGAGGTCGCCCTTGCGGCCGCCAGCCGCGTAGATCGACCTGGCCATGACCGTCGACCACATATCGATGTCGTCTTGGGTGTAGCCAACGACCGTTGGCTGCCCTGTTGTTCCCGACGATGCGTGCACTCGAATAAGCTCCTCGCGGGGAACCGCGAACATGCCAAACGGGTAGTTCGCCCGCAGGTCGTCCTTCATCAGGAACGGGAACCTGGAGAGATCGTCGAGCGATGTCAGATCGGCCGGGGTCACCCCGGCCGCATCGAAGGCTGCGGTGTAATGGCTGATGTTCTCATAGGCGTTGGCCAAGCTCGATCGCATTCGCTCGAGCTGCAACGACCGGAGCTCATCGACGCTCGCCGTTTCAATCGCTTCGTACCCCATTGCTCGTGCTCCCCTAGGTCAGGCCGAATCGGCCTGGGTGTTGTGCTGGATAGTTATCGTCAAAGACGTCGCTGAGCCAATTGGCCGACGCGATCACGAGCCGTGGATACAGCTCGGCTGCGATGGCCGCTGCCTCACCGCCCGACCAGTTCGGTGGTCGAGTTGCCGGCGGCGGATCGGGCCAGCGCAGGCGGATGCGTCGAAGGTCGTGCACGAGCATCGTGCGCAACCCAAACGCTGTGCGACCGTCGGTCTTCGTTCCGACCTTCGTGGCGAGCGGGCAATAGCGGTCGACGAACAACGCATAGGCATCGGCTTGATCGTTGCTGTCCACCGCGTTGACGAAGAAGCCGTCAGCGGTGAGCCGCTCGAGCTCGTCGAACGTCGCCGTGGCGATCGCCGGTGATAGCTGAGGAGCGTGCAACGCCATTAGCTCCTTGGCGACCTCCGGCTTAACCAATTGGGATGCCAACGCGTCTCGGCCAATCCGAACGAACCCGTGCCACCGGAGAGCGTCGGAAACTCCCCGATCGAGCGAACCGGTTGGCGACCCCGGAAGAAAAACCAGCGTCCACTCCCCCGACCAATCGGGAGTATCGACGCCATAGATCCGCTCGGCGGCCTGGGTCGACTCACGCCGCGCAAGCTCGGTGAGGTGGTATTTGCTCTGACGCCCCACCCGTTCGTTGCGCAACCACTCGTCGTTTACGAGGCGCGTCATCGACGTTCGAACCAGACGGTCGCTGAAGCCGAAGACCGAGGTGAGCTGAAGCATCTGGTTCATCCACATCGACGCTCCCACCGGCACCAAGGTGTCGCCGATGATCGTCACGATGACCGAGCGCGCCGAGATATCCGGCTGTTCCGCCCACTGCTCGACGACGTCAGGACCCACGAGCTACCAGATTGCCGTCGGGTCGAGGTCGAAGACCTCACGCATCCGCGAGATCATCGGTGCGAAGTGCTCGGAGCGACCGCTGTCTCGACGGAGCTCGGATTCGGGCTTGCTGTCCGTGGGGCCAAGATCGGTGTGGTCGATGCCAAACCGTTCCGCGATGGCGGCGCGAAGTGGCTCGTGTAGTGAGCTGCTCTTTGCCGAGATCACACCAGCGGCCACGAGATCGTCTTCATTCTCGGTAACGCCGGCAAGACCACCGACCATCGGCAAGAACACGTCAACTGCCGTTCGTAGCCGGCTGATCGCCTCTGCGTTTGTTGACAGCGTGTCGATCAAGGCGTCGGCGTGGCGAAGATGAAACGTCTCTTCTCGCCCAGCTCGAACGGCAGCGTTGGCAAGTGGTTGATAGGACGAGCTCGCCACGAGGTCCCACCGCATGGCCTCGAACGTGTCGTAGATCCAGTGGCGAACGAGCGCCTCAGCCCAATCGGTTGTCGGGTATTCGGTGAAGGCACACGAGCGGTACTCACCGTCGGTTCGCCGATAGGCAAGCCGATCGATTTCGATATCGGTGGCCTCACTGTCGCTATCAGGGCCGCGGTCGAGGTCGAGCACGAGTTCGTACAACATCGCCGCATGACCCAGCTCGTCCTGCCCGATGCTTGCCAGCGCGAGGTCTTCTTCAAGGAATGGGGCAACGCCGATCCACTCGGTGTGTTGCTGACCAATGAAGTGCTCGTCGTCGGCAAACGACAATAGGAAATCGCGAAGCCCCGGAGTTACTTGTTCGCTCATTCGGTTGCCTCCCGCGCCGCCTTGCGGCGCGCTGCCACTGCTGCTCCGTCATGGTGGCGGTGCGGCTTGTCGGCGTTCGGTGCAATGAAGTCGGGGTCGGCCACGAGCACATGCTCACGGTTGACCAACCACAAGCGGTCCCCTTCGGCTCGACGGATGTAGCTCTCACGAGCCATCACGAGCGCTAGCTCGTCATTCGCAGCGTCGAGGGCACCGGCGTGGCGGTATTCGTCGCGCCCGTCCTTCTTCAGAAACACTTCGTATATCGCCACATCAACCTCGCATGACTTCGACAGTTTCGGTACACGCGTCGCAACGATGTACCGACCGGCATCGGCTTGGACCAAACAGAGACTGCTCGACCATGGGCCCGCCACACAGAGGGCAATCCGGCGTGCGAGTCCCGATCTGCACAGCGACGGTGAATTTGTCCTTCAGCGCCTCTTTACCTCGCTGGCTCAGACGCTCAGGCGACCATGCTGGTGAGTACAACCAGCTCACCGATACCTCGTCGACGCCATCAACAGCCAAGACGGCGGTCTCGACGTCAGCGGCGATCATCGCGAGTGCCGGACATCCCGAGAACGTCGGGATAAGGCCAATGCCAACAATGCCATTGCGAACTTCGACGTGTTCGAGCAGACCCAGATCAACAATCGAAACTCCCGGGTACTCGGGGTCGTCGACGCTGGTAACCGCCGTGAGTACCGCAGCTTCTATGTCGAGTCCAAGAGCATTCATGCGTTTGCCTTCGATCCATCGAGCACGTCCCTTGCCCAGGCACTCTCGTCCCAGGCGTTCTTGGCAGTCTCAATTCGCCGTGCCGAGTCCGGGCCGCCTTGGGCCAATGTCTTCTTGAGCGGTTCCCAGTCGATCGGGCCGACATCCCACTTTTTCGTCTCTTCGTCGTAGGAGAGGTCAGGCGCAGGAACCGTGAAGCCATAGCTCTGCAGCATCGGCACGAACTTCTGCACCCACTTGTCTCGCAGCACCTCGTTGCGTTCGCTCTTGATGTGCCACTTGAGCAGCACGTCGTTTGGTTTCGAGTCGGGGCCGAAAAGTTGCAGCGCCGGCCAGAACCATCGGTCGAGCGCACCTTGGAAGATTTCTTTTTGGGTGTCGGTGCCTTGTGCGATTCGCATCATGCGGTCTTCGCCGAGGCGCATATGAAAGCCCTCTTCGGAGATGATCCGTTTCAGGATTCGCCGGTACGGGCCATAGCTACAGTTCTTGAACACGGCCTGTTGACTCGCGAGCGCTGCAGCGTCGACAAGGAATGCGATGGCCACCTGGTCGCCCCAGGTTTCGGCCTTGTAGTGAAAGACGTTGTGGAAGCGGCTCTTGCCGGCCATCAGATCTTCGAGCATCTCGGTGCGCGTTTTGATGCCCATGTCGGCGGCGACCATGTAGAGCAAGTGGCCGTGGCCGATTTCGTCTTGCGTCTTGGCGAGCACGCTCATCTTGTGGCGAAGCCCGGGCGTCTTCGGGATCCAGTCGCGCTCGGTCAGTCCACCCATGTACTCGCTGTTGGCGTGCATCTCGATGAACGTGAACACCGCATTGCGGTACTCGTCGGGCATGTCGTCGTCGACCTCAACAATGCCACCGTCATCAAGAAAAGCTTCGAAGGTAGATAGGTCTTTCCAGGTACGGCTCATGCTGGGGCTCCGTTTACTCCGGGGGCGTTGGCGACCATCGTCAGTACGTCGTAGACGGCGGCGACCTCGCCGTCTTGGTTGATGACTTTGGTGTCCCACGCAACCTCGCCATAGCCGCGGCCGTCGAGTTGGGTCTTTCGCTTACACGTCAACACGACGTGGATCTCGTCGCCCGCACGAGTTGGGGTGGCGAAGCGGCAGCGGTCGATGCCGTAGTTGGCAAGCACGGGACCTTCGGGCGGGTCGACGAACAGACCGGCTGCAAACGACAGCACGAGATAGCCATGGGCCACGATGCCGCCGAAGATCGGGCTGCGAGCCGCGGCCTCTTCGTCCATGTGGGCGTAGAACGTGTCGCCGGTGAAGTCGGCAAAGTGGGCAATGTCGTCGTTGGTGACGACTCGCGATTCGGTGGTGAGCGAGTCGCCGACGGCAAGTTCATCGAAGTTCAGCTTGAACGGATGCCCCTTATCGATTGTCGGCGTTCCGGTGATGTACTCGCCAGTGATCGCCGTGAGCATTGCGGGACTTCCCTGAATAGCGGTGCGTTGCATGTGGCTGTAGACGCTTCGCATGCCTCCGAGCTCCTCGCCGCCTCCCGCTCGGCCGGGGCCACCGTGGGTCAGGTTGGGCAGGGGCGAACCATGACCGGTGCTGGCCTTCGCCATGGTTTCGTCAGCGACAAACACTCGCCCGTGATGCGATGCAATGCCTCGGGCGAGCGACGCTATCTCGTCGACGTCGCTGCCGTACACCGAGGCGACCAGGCTTCCGTCTCCTCGGGCCACGAGCTCGATTGCCTCGTCGATCGAGGTATACGGGATAAGCGTGGCCACGGGCCCAAACGCCTCGACGGAGTGAATGACGTTGGCCGATGCGTCGGTTGCCCGAAGCAGCGTGGGCGCCACGAACGCGCCTGCGGTGCCATCAGCGCCGATGATGCGATCGTCGTCGAGGTCGGCGCCGCCCGTGAGCACCTCGGCTGCAGTTGCGAGCTCGGCGATCGACGCTCGGACTCGTTCGCGCTGTGCATCATCGACAAGGCAGCCCATATCGGTTGCCTTGCCTGCTGGGTTGCCGAGCACCACCGAACCGAGGGCGTCGGTGAGGGAGGTCGAGGCGATGTCGAGATGTTCGGAGGGCACGAAGGCTCGGCGAATGGCCGTGCACTTCTGACCGGCTTTGGTCGTCATTTCGCTGACGACTTCGGAGACGAACAGGTCGAACTCGGAAGTTCCTGGGCTGGCGCTTGGCGCCAGGATGGCCGAGTTGATCGAGTCGGCTTCGGTGGTCACGTGCACTGACTTGGCTACGAGGTTCGGGTGCGCCTTGATGACGGCACCGGTTGCGGCCGAGCCGGTGAAGGCCACGCTGTCTTGGCCGTCGAGGTGATCGAGCAAGTCTCCAGGTTCACCGCAGATCAGTTGCAGCGCACCGTCTGGCAACAGGCCGCTGTCGATGATGACGCGGACCGCCGCTTCGGTGAGGAACGCTGTTTGCGGAGCGGGTTTCACGATGCTCGGCAGGCCAGCGAGGAAGCTCGGGGCAAACTTTTCGAGCATGCCCCAGACGGCGAAGTTGTAGGCGTTGATCTGTACGGCCACCCCGGCGCGTGGCGTGCGGATATGGACCGCCCCGAACGAGCCATCTCGGGACAGCGGTTCGAACGGTCCGTCGACAATGACGTGCCCGTTCGGAAGTTCCTTACGGGCCTTGCTGGCGTACGACAGCAGCACTCCGGCACCACCATCGATGTCGATCCAACTGTCTTTGGCGGTCGCTCCGGTCTTTGCGGAGAGCTCGTACAACGGAGACTTGACGTCGTCTTCGAGGAGCAGCTTGCCGATGTTGCGAAGGATCGTGGCCCGTTCGTGAAAAGTCAGTGCCTGCACGGCAGCAACACCGACGGTGCGTGCGTAGTGAACAGCCGCAGCGAGATCGAGACCGACTGACGACACTGCGCCGAGCGCCTCCCCTGTTGCCGCGTCGACGTACTGCTGACCGTCTCCGGTTCCCGCTGTCCATTGTCCGTTCAGGTAGCTCTCAAGAATATGACACACCATGCGGCCAATTCTGCACGAAGTTGTGTCATTTGGCAAGACTGTCCACTTTCTCTGAGGATGGTGCACGCCCGGCGAGCATCATCCTCAGAAAAACGTGCGTTAGCCGGACAGGTCGCCTAAGACGGCTTGCACGTTGCGAAGGCCGACCGCTAGCTGGTCGGCAAGTGTTTTGAGATCGGTCTCGGCAATGTCGACCTCGATTGGAATGTTGAGGTTTACAGGAACCTCCGCCTGAACTGGCACTGTCTCGTTGATTGGCACGTCGACGTCGAGATCGATTGGCACATCCACCTTCACGGGCACGTCGACGTTGACCGGCACGCTCACATCGACTGGCACTTCGAAACCGAGGCCCGTGTCGATCTCGATCGTTGTGTCCACGGTCTGGTTGATCGGCAAGATCTCGTCGATAGTGACTACCTCATTGATGGGGAAGGTGAAGTCTCGGTCGATGGTGATCTCGGTGTCGATCACGACCGTCTCGTCGACCGCTACCTGAAACTCGAGGGACGAGTTTGAGAAGTTCTCGAGCTCGGTAATTGCCGTATTCAGCCCTTCGGATACCTGCGGCTCGAGCTCGGCGATCTGGCGTGACACCTCGAGTACTTGAGCCGACACGATCGCCGATCCGGCGGCGCCTTCCTCAACCTCGACCAGCTTGGCTTGGGTCTCGACGAGCTCGTCCTGAGTGTTGTTCAACGACCGCACCACCAGCCCGAGCACGACCAGCGTCCCCAGCAGCCCGATGCCCAGCATGATGACAGCCGGCTTCAACCAGCCGTCGTTCGACCGCTCGAACACGACCTCTCCCCCGGGCCCTCCCCCATCAGGTGTTGCTTCGAGACCGAGTGGTTCGGTCGGGTCTTCAGCGGTGTTCCCAGTGGTAGCCATGGTGTTCACTCCAGTTGACGAAGATCGGGCAAAGAGCGCAGCGACAAAACCGAGCACGGTGACGACGGCTGCTGCGAGGAAGGTTTCGGAGATGGCGTCGGCGGTGAGGCGGGCGGACGCTTCGGTGATGGCTTCTTGGAAGCCGGGGTCGGTGATGGCGGGAAGTTCGAGGCCTTGACGAAGCTCGTTGAAGCGACCAAGACCCCACGCGGTGAGCCCAGCTAGGCCAACACTAAGACCGATGAGCCGGACGATCATCACGATGGCTGCCGCAGCACCGCGTTGAGTCGGAGGCGAAGCATCGACGACCGTTGCAGTTGTCGGGGCAAAGACCAAACCGAGGCCCGCGCCAAGCAGCGCCAGCTGCGCGGCGCCGATGACGTAGCTGAGGTCGGGGTTCCACGTCAGCCCCATCAGCAGCATCGCGATCGACGCTGCGGCCATGCCGAGTGCGGTTGGAGTGCGGTAGGGGAATCGTTCAGCAAGGCGCCCGCCAACCCATGACGCCACCGCCATCGCCGCAGTGAGTGCAGCCAAGATCCAACCGGCGAGCACGGCCGAACGCTCGAGGTCGACTTCGATGGCGTTGACGAAGATCGGAACGTCGACCATCGCGATGATCAACGCCGCACCGACCAGCAGGTTTACGAAGAGGGCAATGCGAAGGTTCCGACCCCGGAAGAACGCTGGGTCGATGAGTGGGTCGCTCGCTCGACGCTGATGCCACACGAACGCGACGCCGAGCGCAGCCGCCACCGGGAAGAGCAAACGGAAGTCGAAGTCGCTGCCACCTTGAAGCTCATCCAGCCCGGAGACGCTCTGAATCTCGGCGTTGCCAAGCAGGGCAAGGTCGAGGACGATCAGCGTCAACGCCAACAGAACTGCGCCGGTCCAATCGACCCGCTCACTGCGTTCTTCCCGCACGTCGTCGATGCCAGCCAACGCCCACCACGCCAGCGCAAGGCCTACCAGGGCCAGTGGAATGTTGAGCCAGAACTGCCAACGCCAATCGAGGAAACGCACGAGCAGCGCACCATAGAGCGGACCCCATACCCAACCCATGGTTTCGATCGCTCCGAGGTTTCCGAGCGCCCGAGCTCGCTTGTCCTCGTCGAAGACGTCGCCAACCACGGCCAACGCCACCGGCACCATGGCGCCACCGCCCAGCGCGGTGAGCACTCGACCGATCAGAAAGGGCGTCATAGTTGACGAGAGCGGGATCACGATCGTGCCGATCAGAAACACCACGTAGGCCAGAACGAACAACATTCGCCGACCGATGACATCGCTGAGACGCCCGGCCAACGGCATGACCGACACGAAGGCGATGAGGTAAACGTTGACGATCCATGCGGCATCGTCGAGCCCGTCGGGAAGCGTTAGGCCGAGGTCGTTGATGATCGGGCGCAGCATGGTGGTGACGACCGTGAGGTCATCTGCGGCCACGAAGACCGCAAAGCCAACAACCCAGAGAATCGCCGTGGGCGAGGCGGTGCGACGAGTCGGTGAGGTCACTCTTCGGGCGGCACGATCTCGAACGTCTCGCCATAGTCGCGCAGCTCAAGAACCCAGTCGCTGGTCTCGCCGTCGAACACGGTGGAGAACTCGATCCGGGCAACCTGACCGGTGAGCGGAAGAAGCCACAGATCGAGCTCGACATCTTGGTCGCGCACAAGCCCAGCGGTGATTGCTTGCATCCGCGCGGCCGGAGCGGTTCCTGTTACGTGAAACAGCGTCTCACCTTCAGGACCCTGTTCTTGGCCAACTACTGTGAGGTCGACGAGCTCGTTGATCAGCGGTTCCCATCCGCCTTTCGGGTCGAAGAACAAGCTCGGGTCGATGTCGAAGCCCGGAGGCAGCGTTTCGAACTTGCCCGTGACCGGGTTCGACAGCCACACCTCGTCGTCGATCGCTACAGCTCCGAGCTTGGTGTTGAGCGAGTCGTTGACCGTGACCTGCAGAACAGCGTCGGCCGAGCCCGGCACGACGAATCGACCGTCGATCGAGTTGATGGCGATGACCGCTGCAGGGTCGATAAACACCGACGCTCCCGAGCGAACGAGTGCGAATCGGACGCTTGTGACATCTCCCATGGCTGAGGCACTCGTTGCCTGCAATGCCACGGGGTCAGCAAGGTCGATGACGTAGTCGGCGACGTTTTCGCTCGGCGATGAGCATCCCGCCAACGCGAGAACCGCCACACACCACAAGCTCAACCAAACCCTCATCATGAGGGCTCACGATAGTGGTTAGCGGATGTCCGCCTCGATCACGACCTTGTTCCGGCCGCTCTCCTTCGCAGTGAGCAACGCCGCATCAGCAGCTTCGATCAGGTTGTCGGTCTGATCGGCAGGTGCTTCAGCAATGCCGACCGACAGCGTGACTCGCCCAGTGGGCTGCACTTCTTCACCTTCGAAGTGGGTGGTCTCCACTGCGTCTCGGATGCGCTCGACAACGGCGTAGCCATTGTCGACGGTTGCACCGGGAAGGAGCGCTACAAACTTCACACCGCTGTAGCGGTAGACAACATCGGTGCCGCGGAGGTTGCTGGCGATGAGCTCAGCGACCGAACGGAGTACTTCGTTGCCAGCCTGCTTGCCGTGGGCTTCGTTGTAATAGCGGAAGTCGTCAATGTCGAACATGGCCAACGACACGGGGATCTTCTTGCCACCCGCATCGGCGACGACCTCGGCGAGGTCGTTGTCGAATCGGCGACGGTTGCCGACACCGGTGAGACCATCGAAGTCGACCTTGGCCGAGCTCGTGAATCGTGTCGGCTTCGACTGACGAGCGCCGTACGACTCGGTAGCAAATCGGGCCAGTGCGGAAAGGGTCTCCACGTGACACGACTCTGCGGCGACGAACCCGGTGACGCGGCCTTCGTACTCGATCGGAATCGCCGAAATGTTGCCTTGACGAACCAGCGTCTCGTTGGTGAGGCGAACGGCGGTCTCGGAGTGAATGTTGAGAGGCTCACCGGTTCGGGCGTCAGTGCCATCGATCGTGATGAAGCCACCTGTGGCTCCGGTGAGTTGACTGATCTGGGCAGCTGTTTCAGCCACCATCGCATCGAGCGTCGACGCGCTCACGATCAGCTCCTTTGCTGCCTGGAGCTCGGCCGGAGTTGGCTCGACGTGTTGTGGGGACTTGTCTTTCCGGCGCAGGGAAAACTTCACGAAATTGCTCCTACTCGTACGCCGCCGAACGTGAGATACGTGGTTTCAATCACCCCTATAACATCGGCACACCAATGTTGGGGCTGACAGGCCGTTTGACCTATCCGTGGAAAGCTTTCACGACCCACTCATGGTGACGTCGGCGATCACCAAGCTGACGCCGGCAGCCGACATTGGCAGCCAGTCGACATCGCTCCCGACCGCTTGGATATCGCCAAGCATCTTCTGAAGTGTCGACGCGATCGTGATCTCGCGAAGCGGTTCGCCAAGCGCTCCATTGCGGATGCGTAGGCCCTCAGCCCCAGTGGAGAAGTCGCCGCTGACCGGGTTGACCCCGGAGTGAATGCCGGCAACGCCCTGAATCAGGACGCCGTTGTCGATGCCGGAAATGAGCTCGGCCTGGCTTTGGGTGCCGGGCTCGAGGAAGAGCGCTCGGGTGCCGACGCGTGGCACGGATGAATAGCTCCGCACGGCCGAACCGGTTGATGGGGTGTCCATTCGACGGCCGGTATAGGCGTTGTGCACGAAGGCATTGAGGCGACCGTTCTCGACCAGCACATTCCGCCGGCTTGCAAGACCTTCGCCGTCGGTTTCACCCGCCGTAAACGCGTCAGTGTTGGTCGGGTCGTCGACGAGCGTAAACAGCGGTGAGGCAACCTGATCGTTCAGTCTGTCGGCGAAGAGCGAGTAGCCCTTCAACACCGCATCGCCGTCCATTGTGCCGCCGAGGATGCCCAGGAACTGCGCCGTGACGAACGGGTCGAAGACGATCGTGAGCCGTTCGGTTTCGGGCTGCACTGCACCGAGTAGGCGGGTTGCTCGGTCGGCGGCATCGCTTGATGCCTTGCCGATGTCGAGAGCGTTTGGGTCTCGGCCAACGCTGAACCCAAAGCCGATCTGGGTATCGCCGTCTTCTTCAGCGAGCGCCGTGATGGCCACGTAGGAACCCGACTCGCGGCTCACCGACTCGATGCCGGCGGTGGAGGCGATAGCGCTTTCACTGATCGAGTCGACGTAGTCGGCCGATTCAATGCCGGAGATGCGTGGGTCGCCAGCGAGCGTTTGTGCTTCGAGGTCGATGGCCAACGCGATCTTTGCGTCGGTGTCCATCGTGGCGACGCGCTCGTCGTAGAGACCGAGCTCGGGCACCGCTACCCCATCGGGAGCCGCAAGGCCGAGGAACTCGTCCTCGGACCCAAACGGGGTGTTATCGCGTGCTTCGGCCAGAGTTTCAGCGAGCACGTCTTCGTCGAGCGAACCCGCGTAGGCGAAGCCTTGACGGTTGTTGCGAATGACACGCACGCCAACACCTTGGGATTCGCTGGCGGTGAACTGTTCGATCTCCCCGCCGTAGACGCGGATCTCGGTGTCTCGGTCATGGACGGCGACCACTTCGATCGCCTCGTCGTCGTTGGCCCAACCAACGACCTTCTTTGCGATCGCTAGCAGATCAGTCATTACGCAGCGGTACCGCCGACGGTCATGCTGGTGACACGGAGCGTTGGCGTTCCGTCGCCGACTGGCACGCCTTGACCGTCCTTGCCGCAGGTGCCTGGGTGGCCCATTGCGAAGTCGTTGCCGAGGGCGTCGATGCGGTTGAGCACCTCCGGGCCGTTGCCGATGAGGTTGCCCTCACGGATGGGCTCGGTGATCTTGCCGTCTTCGATGAGGTAGGCCTCGGTCATACCGAAGACGAAGTCGCCCGTTGCCGTGTTGACCTGGCCACCACCGAGCTGAGCCACGTAGATGCCATTTGGCGTCGACGCAATGATGTCGGCTGGGTTGTCTTCGCCACCGGTGATGTAGGTGTTCGTCATGCGAACCATCGGCAGGTGCTGATAGCTCTGCCGGCGACCATTGCCAGAAGACGGACGGCCTTCCTTGCGAGCTCGGAGCTGGTCGTACATGTAGTCGGTGAGGATGCCGTCTTGGATAAGCACGTTGCGCTGCGCCGGGCGGCCCTCATCGTCGATGGCGAAGTTGCCCCACTCGGCCGACATGGTGCCGTCGTCGATGAGCGTGACGAGCGGGCTGGCCACCTGTTCACCCATGCGGCCAGCAAAGACCGATGCCGACTTGGCGACGAGGTCGGCCTCGAGGCCATGACCACATGCTTCGTGGAAGAGCACGCCACCGCCACCTGGGCCGACAACGATCGTCTGGGCGCCACTTGGTGCCGGGCGTGCGGCGAGCTTGGTGATGGCGCGGTTCGCTGCGGTGCGAGCCATCTCCGAAACGTCGTGGTGATCGAACGTTTCGAAGCCGATCGTTCGACCGTGGCTCTCGCGTCCGGTTTGCATGCCGGTGTCGCCAATGGCCACGCAGTTGATCGAAAAGAGTGTGCGCACCTGGTCGTCGCCGGCGAGAAGCCCGTCGGAGTTCGCAACGAGGATTTTGCGACGGCTATCGCCGTAGCGAGCGCTGACCTGCGAAATCGAATCGCCGGTAGCACGGGCGGCCTCGTCGGCTCGCTGGAGGAGCTCGACCTTGGTGGCCTTGGCGACGGTCTCGGGGAAGGTCTCGATCTCGATGTCGCGGCTGGCGTGCTGTCGTTCGAGGGTGACCTTGCGGACACCACCGCCGCCGCCGCGGGCTGCAGCAGATGCAGCTTCGGCAGCTTTACGGAGGCCGTTCTCGCTGAGGTCGGCAGTGTGCGCGAAGCCAGTCGTGTCGCCGGCGACGACGCGAATGCCCGCTCCACGGTCGCGCCCAGACGTGAGCTCCTCGATCTTTCCGTCGTCGAGAAACGCCGATGAGTTGCGCTTGTCTTCAACAAAGACCTCCGCAAAATCGGCGCCTCCGAGAAGCGCGGTATCAAGAGTGGAAGCTACGAGGGCGTCTTCGAGCACGTCGACCAACTTTCAAGGTAGGTACTTCAATGTATCGACCGTGTTCGGTCGCGGTTGATTAAATGCCTGGTGTTGACGGGCATGGGTTCTAGGATTCGGCCGTGGCATTAGAACTCGGGCTCACCGGAACAGCGCAGATGACCGTCGGCGAAGGCGACACGGCAATCGTCCACGGCACCGGCGATGTTGCTGTCCTCAGCACCCCTCGCCTACTGCAGCTCATGCAGGAAGCAACGATGGACGCCCTCGATGGCCACCTGCCCGAAGGCATGATCACCGCTGGCCTGCGGATCAACCTCGACCACTTGCACGGAAGCGGCGTTGGCACCGAAGTCAGCGCAAGCGCAGTGCTCACCCGCCTCGAAGGCCGCCGCCTCATCTTCGAAGCCGAAGCCAACGCCAACGACCGAGTCGTAGGCATCGGCCGAATCATCCGAGTCCAAATCGACAAAGAGCGCTTCCTCTCAAGCCTGTAGGCCAGCGGAGTTTCCTGAAATTTGATGCGTAGTGGGCGGTAACCGCCCACCACGCATCACAGATCGCTAGCGCGCGTACATTTTGCCTTGACCCTCACCTGGGTGAGGCTGCCATTGTGTTCGCGTGCACGAAAAACGAGACCAATACCAGATCGGTGAGTTTGCCCAACTCGTGGGACTCAGCATTCCGCAGCTGAGACGCTACGACCGACTCCAACTGCTCGCCCCCGAAGGACGATCTCCCGCCGGATACCGTTATTACAGTTCCGGGCAGACTGCAGCAGGTCGGGTGATCGCGCTGTTGCGTTCTATGGACATGCCCATCGCCGACATCCGCCAAATCCTCGGGGGTCTGGAAGAGTCGGAACGACAGCAACTCCTCAAGGACCATCGTGCCCGCCTCGAAGAGCGCTTGTCAGAAGTCCGACGATTGCTCGCTGCAGTTGACCAACTCGCAAATGAAGGCGACTCGACTACGCAGGTTGCTCTTGAACCACCAGCATGGCTTCACTTCCTGCCGCATTTACCGGTCAGCAATATGGCGCGCTCAATCGCCTACTTCTGCGAAGTGTTGGGGTTCCGGCTCGCCTGGCAAACAACCGACAAACGGCTCAGTGCGATCGCCAGCGGACCGATCGAGGTTCTGCTTCTGACGCCGTGGGACGGTGTCGGCTCCCCGCCAACCCAATCTGCATACGTGTATGTCGAAGACCCGGACACGCTGTATGCAGAATATGAACAGGCCGGCGCCACGATCATCGACGCAGTCGCTTCACGCCCGAATGGCATGCGCGACTTCGTTGTGGCCGACCCCGACGGGCACCTGTTCGTTCTTGGTCGGGGTGAAGAGCAAGCGCTACGGGACGCTGCCAGCTACTACGGACTTGATGAGAACGAGATCATGTCGAACCCTGATTGGCTCGAAGCCAGGTAACGGGCCGACCTTCTGGCGCTACCGACTTGGCCCGCAGCGTGGTCAGCGGGCCTTCTGCGCGACATACACCCACTCTTTGCCGGGGCGGTCAGGGGCGTCGCGGATCGAGTCGATGACGTAACCGGTCTTCTTGAGCGATTCCGCTATCTCCGCTTGGCTGCGAAACCGAAGAGTCGAGTCTGACGTGAGAAATGCACCGTCCTCCGAAAAGCGATAGCTATGTCGAAACGACACAAAGGGCAGCGACACGTCCAAGAGATCGATCCACGTCTCGATCTCGCCACCTGTGTCCAGCGGTACCACCCGAAACGAACGTTCGCGAGTCCAGTTCTCCCACGCTCGCATCGATGGATCTCGAGTCTCAAAGACGAAATAGCCATTCTGACGCAGCGCGTTTCTGATGCTTGTTAGCGACGAAACCCATGCGGCGTCCTCGGTAAATACCTGTGCAACGTTGCCCGTCATGACCGCGAGGTCTCCCGACAAAGGGTCGAGTGCCGTGGCGTCACCTCTGATCCATCGAACCCGATCTGCGTACGGTTTCAGCCGAGCGACATCGAGCGATGCTTGTGCCGGATCGACACCAACAACCACGTACCCACTTCCGGTCAACATGCACGCCAGGGTTCCGGTGCCGCACCCCACGTCGAGAACGTCAGCAGCGCCGAACTCTTCTGCGATCGCTACGTAGTGATCGAGATCGCCTCGGTCCGCATCTACCAAATCGTAAATCGCAGCCAAGCGAGGGTTAGCGAAGATCTCGTCGGGCACACCAGACCCAACCATCTAACGAATCGGGAATCTGGCGAGGCCGTCTCTGGAGACTCGGTCGGCGCTGGTCATCGCTCCGCCTACGAGGACCTCGCTGGCACCGTCGTCTGTTGGGATGATCGTGACAGCGTCGAGGCCGCGCACCGAGTCGACGTCGGGGTCCCACGGGATGATCTCGCCGGTGGTGGCGTCGATGGCGGTGACCTTCTCATACGCCACATGACTGTCGGGGTAATCACGGCGATCTTCTGGCTCGAAGCCCGGCTGGTAGGTGCCGACCGACTCGTAGTGTCCGCCGAAGATCACCATGTTCGACACCGGGTCGACCGCACACGCCTGGATGCCGCCGTCGGTGACTGGGCCCCATGGGGTTCCGTTCACCATTGCGGCAGCGCCGGTCTGCAGGTCGAACTTGCCGTGGTTGAACTGGTTCGGCCGGGGTTGGGTCTTCGAGCGTTGGCCGAACCACTGGTCGGCGTTGCCGTTGGGGTCGTCCGCCTCCCCGTCATGGTCGTAGGCCGTCCACGTCAATCCTGGTGTTGGAGAGATCATCCACCAATCGCCACACGCAAGAACCGAACCGTCGGGCATGGCCACGACGTCTTTGACCTGCGGGATGGGGTCGGTGCCGACGTTGTTGTCGCCGATGCTCGGCATGAAGTCGGTGAGCTCGCCCGTCGTCAGGTCGAACGCAGCGAGCGAGTTACGCGGTTCACCGTTGATCTTCTGGAACGAGCCTCCAACAACCAGCGTGTCGTCGATGGCAGTGATGGCGAGGACAACGGCGAACGGGTCGTCGTTACCAAGGCCGATCGTCGCCCGGATGTTCGGACGGAACTCGGTGTCGACCGCACCGGTTGCATCAGGCCCGACAGCAACCCGAATCAGACGGTTCGCCTGGGCACCGTCCGCTCGACGGATGCCACCGCCAACGTAGAGCCAGTCGTCGTGGAGCTCGAGGGCTGACACGCTGCCCCGAATGTCAGGACGCCACGTGGGGTCGACATCGCCGGTTCGTGGGTCGACTCGAATTAGTGAGACGGCGGTCGTTGCGAATTCGGCTGGAGGTTCGACATCGCCGAACGCTCGACGGGTCAGTCGGAACTTGCCGCCGACGTACAGCCAGGTGCCGTCGTAGGCCAAGGCCCGAACCCGCTCGTTGACCACGGCGTCGCCTTGCGGCGTCATCGAGGCGATCTCGATCGGCACGTTCAAGTCGGTCACCGTGCCGGTGGTGAGGTCGCACCCGAATACGCCCATGCGCTTCAGGCCGCGCGTGGCCTCGCCGTTCTCCTTGTCGAACGGCGCGTCGTAGGCCCGCTGAAACCGGCCGCCGACAACGGCAATGTCGGTTCCGTCGAGCTCGATGTGTTCGATCGCTCGAACCCACAGCGCCGAAAGGTTCGGCGGGTCGTTCTGGCCCCGCTCGACGATCTCACCGGCCCGAGCAATGCGGGTTTCGTCGGCTTGCTCGGTGCGACACATCGACGCGCTGGTTGACGGCCGGATCGGGGTCGTGTGCGCGGCACACTCGTCGCGCAGGGCCCACTCGACCGCACCGACGAACAATGCAATGCCATCGCCGGTGTAGGTGGCCTGGCTCGATCCGTTCGAGGGGAACGCCACCCGGCAGGCAATCGCTGTGTCGCTGGCATCAACGTACGCCCACCCAAGTCGGTCTCCCGGCTCGAAGGCCACGAGCGCGCCACCGTCGGGACCCATCCCAACGACGTCGGCGGCAGTATCGCCAGTTGGTTCGGCACCCGCAGCCCACGCCCGGCCCACCATGTACTTGCCGAACGTGAACAGGCGAACATCAGCAACCGTGCCGGCCGCGGGAGAATCGGCCGTGACACCGTGTCGGGCGTTGAGAAGGTTTGCGATTTCGTGCGAGCGGTCGACCGTGATGCGCTGCAAGGGTTGCAGCGGTGTCGTTGCATCAGCCGCGCGCTCGGCAAGGCCGAGGGCATTCCAGTTCGCCGGCTTCAACGCCACGATCGGCACGGCCGCCTTCAAATAGAACGGCTGAAAAGTCTTGCTGGTGGTCGACGCCGTGATGACCACCAAGTCGGTGTCGTGAAGGTGCTCGGGTTCGACCTCGTCGTCATCCACGACCGTGATGTCAGTGAAGCCGCCGAGGATCGATGCGAGCTGCAGCTCGACGCGGTTGGCTCCGTCAAGAATTCGGAAGAACCCGCGGCCCGGCTCGGCTTGAAAGGAGCCGTCATCGAGGTTCTCGACAACCAACAGAACACGAGGCCGTGCAGGTTCATCAGTCTGTGCCACAGGATCGGCAACCGGTTGATCAGGAAGGCCCTGGGCACCCGCTGAAACCACGGGCAAACCCGCCACGAGCATCGACGTCATCAGCACGGCGAGTACGACCGACCGCACGCTGAACGCGCTGAACTCTTGCAACTTGCCGCCCCACAGATTCGCCACACCCGGACTCTAGCAACACGCAGCGCGCGATTGTCGTGACGAACGAATGCTCCGCCGCGTCGTTCTCGACTGTCTCAACTCCGATAACGTGACAAGCAATGCAGCTCTCGACCATCTCCGGTCCAGACGACCTGGCTGGCCTCACATTCGACGAGCTTGACGCGCTCGCAGAGGAAATTCGCGAGCTCATCGTCGCATCCGTATCAAAAACTGGCGGCCACCTCGGCTCAAACCTGGGCGCCGTCGAACTGACGATCGCGCTCCACCGCGTCTACGAGTCGCCCAAGGACATTCTCCTGTGGGACACCGGGCACCAAACCTACGTCCACAAGATGCTCACCGGCCGAGCCAACCAGTTCGAGGTTCTTCGCCAAGCTGACGGCATCAGCGGCTATCCATCACGGGAAGAGAGCCAGCACGACTGGATCGAGAACAGTCACGCGTCAACCGTTCTCTCCTACGCCCACGGCCTCGCTACTGCTGAAGCCTCCGACGTCGGCTCGGGTCGGCGAATCGTCGCAATCATCGGCGACGGAGCGCTCACCGGCGGCATGGCGTACGAAGGCATCAACAACCTCGGGCATGCCAAGAGCAACGTCACGGTCATCCTCAATGACAACGGCCGCAGCTATGCCCCAACCGTTTCGCTGCTCACCGACTCACTGGTGAAGATTCGATCGAACCCCGTCTACATGCGCCGTCAGGCAAAGATGGAGAAGATCGCCGAGAACATCCCGTGGGTTGGCGATCACATCGAGCGCAGTATTCAGGCAACGAAGTCGGCCATCCGCCACATGTGGGAGCCGCCAGCATTCTTCGAGAACCTCGGCGTCCACTACCTCGGCCCGTTCGACGGTCACGACATCGAAGGCCTCGAGGCTGCCATGCGCAACGCCGAAGAGTTCGACGGGCCCACCGTTGTTCACGTGTTGACTCAAAAGGGCCGCGGCTACGCACCTGCCGAGAACGACCCGATCAAAAACATGCACGACACGTCGGGAGTGAAGGCCGGTTCGTACACTCAGGCGTTCACCGAGACGCTCATCAAGCTCGCCGAAGAGCACCCCGAGCTCGTCGCCATTACCGCGGCGATGCCCGACTCGACCGGGCTGCTTCCGTTCCGTGAACGCTTCCCCGACCGCACCTACGACGTCGGCATTGCCGAACAACATGCCGTCACTGCGTCAGCAGGCATGGCTATGGGCGGCCTTCGTCCGGTCGTTGCCGTGTACTCGACCTTTATGTCGCGGGCGTTCGACCAGGTCAACATGGATGTTGGCTTGCATCGTCAACCCGTGATCTTCTGCCTCGACCGAGCCGGAGTCACCGGCGACGACGGCGCATCACACCACGGCCTCCTCGACATGGTGCTGTTCACCAAGGTTCCCGGAATGACCGTGTTCGCACCCTCGAGCTATCAAGAACTTCAGGTGCAGCTCACCGACGCGGTCGAGCTCTGCACCGACGGGCCGGCAATGATCCGTTGGTCGAAGCTGCCAGCACCATCGGTCACCGAAGCCGAAATCGGCACCGGGCTTCGAGCTCGCAAAGCTCGTGAAGGAACGGACGTGTGCATTCTCGGCGTGGGCAAGATGTTCGCCGATGCGCTCGAAGCTGCCGACATCTTGGCCGAGAGCGGCATTTCGGCGACCGTCTGGGATCCACGGGTTGTCTCACCACCCGACCCGGCCATGATCGAAGACGCCGCATCCCACAAGTTCGTGATCACGGTCGAAGACGGCATTCGCAACGGCGGCGCTGGCGATCACTTCCGCGACAAGATCGAGTCGCACATGCACTCGACCGGCAAGGACGCGGCGAGCTGTCAGATTCGCGTGCTTGGCATGCCACGCACCTACGTCCCGCACGACAAGCCCGCCACGATCTTGGCCCGCTATGGCCTCGACGCCGCAGGAATCGTCGCACAGGTGCGCGACGCTCTGTCTCGATCTGCCTAATCTAGGTAGGTGTCCGACTCCCTTCGCCCCAACATCGTGCTCACCGGCCCTGCAGGCAGCGGAAAGAGCACGATCGGGCGTCGAATTGCCACGCTGACAAGCCGCGAGTTCGTCGACCTTGGTGCCGAACTTGTGGCCAAATTTGGCGACGTCCGCGAGCTGGAGGACGACCACCGACTTGAGGTCGAACAGGAGCTCGTCAAGGACTACGCACCAAAGCGCAACCTGGTCATCGCCACAACGCCAACAACGTTCCTCGACAACGAGAACATCGTGTCGATGCTTGGCGCCGAGGTCTATCACCTCACCGCATCGACCGAAGAGCTCGCGAAGCGTGTGATGGCCGATGGCCTTGCGATGCGGCCCGAGCTCGCCGAAGCCGACGATCTGAACGCCGCCATCGATGCGCTTCGTGACGAGCGGAGTGAGGTCTACAACAAGTTCCCGACGATCGACACGACCGATCAGTCGATTGAACAGAGCATCGATGCTCTTCGTGCGGCTGGCGCCGATGTCGAGGAACCGATGGTCATGGGCGAACCGCTTTCCGCAGGCGGCACCGACGCGCAAACCCGGGTCTTCTATTTCGCTATTGCGATCTGCCTGGCGATCGCAATCGTTCTGTTCATCCTCGTCTTGTCGTTCTAAGGAACGAACGCTCTACTGAGGCAACGCTCACTCGGTGAGCGGCACCCGAACCAGTCTCGCCTCTTCGAAGTCGAAGTTGATTCGAACGATGGCGTAGTCGTTTGTCGCCAGAAGAACGTCAGCATTCTGGGCGTCGATAACGGCGAGCTCTTTGATGATCGTTCCATCCGGCCGCAAGAAGATCCACCGTCCCCCGGTTGTTCCAAGCGTTAACGATCCGTCGCTGGTCATCGACCACAACGCAAAGCGCATGTCATCGTCGTTCACGAGCAACGTCGATTCCCAAGCGATATACGGCTCTCGAGCCGACAAGAGGTTCACCCCGCCCGACGGACTCGACTCGATCAGCAGCGCGACGTCGTCGCTTGTCCGACCCAGTACCCCCACCGACGCACCACCGATCGAATCGACATCAGCGAGCACTGACGTGGAGGCATCGGCTGTCGCTCGATTAATGCTCCAACTACTTGGTTCGACAGCGCCTGAAGTGCAGAACTGACGACTCTCCCCGAATACCGCGCTTAGGTAGGTCGATCCGAACACTCGGCCGAGGCCGACCGCGTTGACCCGACGCTCAGAGATCGTGTTGGCGTCCGTGACCCCGTCGTTCTCAGCAGGTCGTTCCTGAAAGATCAGATTCTGTGTTTCGTTCAGCCCACTCCGGAACTGCGAGACGCACTCCTTGATGTACCCGCTCTCACGAAAGAGGTCGGGAGCGTCGTATTGGTTCAGCTCTCCCAACAGGTTCCCGTCGCAGTCGGTGAGCAGAGCCACCCTTGTTCCGCCGATGTTCGTGTGCTCGGCATCGCACACGCGGCTGGCACGCTCGGGCTGCAGCACCCCGTCAAAGAAACTGAGCAGACCGGCAATGTCGGGTTCCTCGGTCATTCGAATCGTCGGTAGCACCACGGCATTGGAACCAATGGCGGCATAGAACGCCTCTCCGTCTCCCGTCATCGGGGCGAACGTCTGCGATGGTTGCCACTTATCACCATCGAGGCTGTCAAAGAAGTCGATCTCGTAGGTCCTGTCGAGTAGATCGAGATCGGAGTCGATCGGTGCGCTCGTCGTAACTGCTGCGACGAGGCGGTCTGCCGACAAACCAAGCCCAACCACGCGACGCTCGGCATCGACAACGACCGTTTCCCATTCGAGACCGTCGCTCGACCTGGCAAGCACAAAGTCCGAGGTTTCGACATCGAAGATGGTCCCAAACCACTCCGAGTTGAAGGAGACCAGATCTAAGAAGAAGGTCCCCGGAAGTGCTGCAGATGTGAACTCTTCGATTGGCGATATTGGGGCGCCGAGCTCCGATCGGTCGACGGGCGTCGCCAACGGGAGAATAACTGGTGCGGTTGTGGTTGTCTCCTCCGTAGGGCTGACCGAAGTCGGCGTGACCTCGGCAACCTGCGGCACGCTGGTCGTCGGTGAGATAGCGGTGCCGTCGGCGGCCTGCCCCGACTCGGGGGCAAGCCAAACAGGGCGCCGCCAACGAGCGCCACGATCGCAATCACCGCGGCGATAGCTACTGCAGACGAGCCCGACCCGCTTGCACTTGGCACGTCTGGAATTGGCGCGTCCGGTGAGGCGCCATCGACCTCGATCCGTACGGACGGCAGCGGCGCGTTCGAACCGTCGCTCGTCTCGTGCTCCATGCAACTCAGAGTACGTGGAGCGTGCGGAAGACTTGAGATGGCGTGAGTAATAGTTCCGCCAGAAGTCTCGCTGATGCCGATGGGTTCAGTACCGGAAGTGGTACACCTATTCGATGCAACAAACCCCCTTTGGGCGCCTTCTCGCCCTCCTTCTCGCCCTTTCGCTCGCTGCAATTGCCTGCACTTCCTCCGACACTGGCGACGCTGCTTCGACCACCAGTGACAACGAGTCGAGCATCGCCGGCGATGACAACGGCGAGCCCGATGACCCGAGCGAAGCTGACGACGTCGAGGCGCCGGTATTCGATGGCCCCGTCGACCCCGAGAGCGCTCGTGAGCTCGTCCAGCGTTTGACCGGGCTAGAGGTCGAGGGTGACCCCCTCACTTGTCTTGTTAGCAATGCTGACGATGACGTTGCACTGAGCTCGGTGCTGAACGGTTGGCAGGAAGAGACCTTCCAGTTCACTCCCGAGGCATACACCGTTCTGACGGTCAACGTGCATGACTGCGTCGACCCCGTAACCCTCAGCGGCACGCTGATCGGCCTTGCCGGCGGGTCCGGCGATGCTGCCGACTTTGCGACCTGTCTGACCACCGAGTTCGGCGACGAACAAAACGGCGACCTTGCCTACGTTGGTCTCTCCGCACTGCAGGTGAACTTCCCGGTTCCTGAAGGCGCTCAGGACGCAACCGTTGCCGCTGCGGCGAACTGTGTTACCAACGACATCCTCGCGGGCCAGCTCGGTGCCTCACGCGAGCAAGCTGCGGGCTTCACGGTTGAGGTCGACCGCGACTGTGTTGCGAACGGCCTAGACGAATCGTTCCGCACCACCTTCTGGGAGGGCATCGTCACCAACGATCCGGCGACGAACCCCGAGCTCGAACCGCTCTTGGAAGAGTGCAGCAGCACGTTCGATAGCGGATTGCCGAAGGAGATCCCAGCTGACTTTGTCGAGTTCGCTGGCGAAGGCGTCCTTGCCGGTGTCGATCCGTTGACCCGCAACGGCGCATATTCCGAAGCACCATCGATGAGGCTTGAAGATGGCGTCGACTATCAGGCAGTCATCACCACCGACGACGGCGAGATCGTCATCGACCTCTACGAGGACACAGCGCCGATCACCGTGAACTCCTTTGTGGCACTAGCGCAGGACGGCTACTACGACCAGACGATCTTCCATCGTGTGCTCGATGGGTTCATGGCCCAAGCTGGCGACCCAACCGGCACCGGCTCAGGCGGGCCCGGCTACTCCTTCGAAGATGAGGAGAGCGGCCTGACGGCAATCGATCGACGCGGCCTTCTTGCCATGGCGAACTCAGGCCCCGACACCAACGGCAGCCAGTTCTTCATCACCCTCGACGCGGCCGATTGGCTCGACGGGCTCCACACCGTGTTCGGCGAGGTCATCGAAGGCGACGACGTACTTGCCGCTATCCAGCTTCGTGACCCGCAGGCGCCGACCAGCCGAGGCGAGAGCTTGCTCTCCATCGAGATCCGCACCGTCTAGACACCCGTTCGCGGCATCAGATGCCGATCCCTCACAACTGAACTCGTCGAAGTTGGGCGTGCAAGAATGCGCCCTATGGCAGGTAACGACGTCCTCGGATCCGAATCAGCATTAACTCGTCAGTCGATCGAGCTCATGCAGCAGATGATTCGCAACAAGTGTGTCAACGATGGGACCGACGACACCGGTCACGAAACGCGCAACGCCGACACGCTCCGTCAAGTCATCGAAGGCCCAGGCATGGACTCGATCACCGTCGAGCCCGTGCCCGACCGCGGTTCGATCGTTGCACGCATCGAGGGGTCGGACCCCAACGCCCCGAGCCTCTGTCTGATGGGCCACACCGACGTCGTGCCAGCCAACCCCGACGGATGGACGCACGACCCCTTCGGCGGCGAGCTCATCGACGGCGAGATCTGGGGCCGTGGCGCCGTCGACATGTTGAACCTCACATCGTCGATGGCCGTGGCCTTTCGCCATCTGGCCGACACCAACTTCCAGCCAAAGGGCGACCTCATCTTCTTTGGCGTCGCCGACGAGGAGGCCGGTTCTCAAGCAGGTGCCCAGTGGTTCCAGGAGAACCAGTGGGACGACGTCAAAGCCGACTATGTCCTCACCGAGAGCGGGGGCATCCACCTGGGCGACCCTGAGCGCCCGTCCATCGTCATGAATGTGGGCGAGAAGGGCATCGAGTGGCGTCGGATTCGGGTCAAGGGCACGCCCGGCCATGGGTCGCGACCCTTCCGTTCCGACAATGCGCTCGTGCGCGCAGCAGCGGTGGTCCAGAAGCTGTCGGAGTACCGGCCGCAACCAAAGTTCCACGAGCTGTGGCGCCAGCAAGTGCAGTCGTTTGGGCTCGATGACGAGACCAGTGCCATGCTGCTCGACCCGAAGCAGATCACGAACTATCTCGCCGAGTATCCCATCGAGAGCTTGGCCAGCCACCTCTACAGCTGCACGCACACCACGTTCTCGCCAAACGTCGTCACTGTTCCGCACGAACAGAAGACCAACACGATCCCCGACGTCATCGATATCGAGGTCGACATTCGCACGCTCCCTGGCGAAACCCAGGAAGACATCGAGGCACACCTTCGCGACGCCCTTGGCGACCTGGCCGACCAGGTCGAGTACGAGGTGATCATCAGCCATCAATCACACATGAGCCCGACCACCACTCCGCTGTGGGATTCGATGGCCAATGCGGTGAACCGCCAGTTCCCAACGGCTGAGCTGTCTCCGCACCTGATCGTGGGCTTTACCGATTCCCGGATCTACCGGGACATGGGCTCGGTGGCATACGGTGCGGGCCTGTTCAGCCCAAGCCTCGACCCGTTCTCGTTCAGCGATCGGTTCCATGGCAACGACGAGCGCATCGATGTCGAGTCGATGGCGTTGACGACACAGTTCTTTATCGACGTGACGAGAGACTTCCTGGGATGAACGGGGCGGCAGACCAACCCGCACACACCACCCCCACCGACCCGGACGAACCGAGCGACGTGGACAACACAGCTGTGGAAACCAGGTGGGTCGTGATTACCGGCCCACCGTCGTCTGGCAAGACCACGTTGGTCAACGTGTTCGCAGAAGCTGGCGAGAAGACGTCAGCTGACAGCACTCGCCAGCTGATCGCGGATGTGACTGCGTCGGGTCGTGATGCCGAGGAGTTTCGGTTTGCCGATGACTTCCAGCCTCGGGTGCTCAAGGCGATGATGGCAGCCGAGGACCTGCTCGATCCGAACGATCGTGTCTTCCTCGAATACGCGCTGCCGTGCAACATTGCGTTTCACCGCACTGAGGGCCTCGAGCTCACCCCTGGGCTCGCTCAAGCCGCGGTTCGATCTCGCTACGCCGCAGTGTTCATCCTCGACCCTGTTGGGTGGGAGAACGACGAGCAGCGCGTCGAAGACGCCGCGTACCAGGCTGCCGTGCACAAGCACATGTTCGATGTGTACCGCGAGCTCGGTTACGAGCCAATCGCCGTTCCCCCACTAACGCCTGCAGAACGCCTCGCCTTCGTCCAACAACACATCTGAAGGATTTCGAACTGGAACAGCTATCCGGCTAGCGGCTCCTGGTCCACGACTTCCACCAGGGGATCGCCCTCTGGGCCAACTTTGAACAGCCCGAAGAGCGCCAGCATGCCGTCGCCGTCGGCAAAGTGTTGGCGAAGGCGTTCCTGCTCGAGACGATTCAACACCGTGACGTCGTCACTCGTCGGCGCGACCGGCGAAATTCCATGCTCGTCGGTCAGGCGTGCGAGCGTTCGCTTGTGCTCGTGCAACACGGCCGCTGCGTCAGACTGCTTTACTACGACCCGCACAACCTGACGGTGGTTGATCATCGGCCGGTTCGCCGTCACGAGCCATCGCCCGTCCTCAAGTTCGGTGGCAAATCCCAGTCGCTTGCGAAGTACGGTCGCCGCAATAAGGGAATCGGGTGAGTTGAACAATGCCAAGGGCTTGCTGTCCATCAGCCTGCTGTTGAGGCGGAGCACCGACAGCGGGTGCAGCTCGAAGCCAAGATCCTCAAGTTGTTGAGTTCGCCGTACGAACGACGTGGACGGCGACCCAATGAACTCACTCAGGGTCAGTTCTTGGTGTGCGTAGTCATACAGCAGCTTCCGATAGCGCCACAGGTAGGGGGCCAACGATGCGGCTAACACAACCACGAGCGACAGCGGTCCCAAGACCTTGGCCGTGAACGGAGTGAGCACGAAGATCACCAGAATCGAACACGCGACGACCCCGATTATCTCTTTCTGGTACCGAGACAGCTCACGATTCGATGGTCCTGCCATACCTACCGGTCGACGCCCGTAGCAACTGCCTTGAGAAACTAGCCGCGCTGTTTTCGGCTGGCGATGAACGCTCCGACGATGGTGAGCGCTGCGCCGATAATGGCGAGGAGCCGCACGTCATCGTTTCGAATCGTCACGCCGAGGATGAGAGACACCACCGGGATCAGGTAGGTGATGAACGAGGCTCGAATCGGGCCGACCCGGCCGACGAGCGTCGACATGATCCAGTACGCCGAGCCCGTGCCGACAGCACCGAGGAAGATCACGGCCAAGACCGGCACGGCCGAGAACTCGTTCTCGCCGAAGTTCCAGAGCCCAAACGGCAGCACCCACAACGTGGCGAGGCTGAGCACTGCGCTCATCGTGACGATGGCGCCGTACTTTGCTTGCAAGGGAGCGGCGACGTTGAGGGCAAAGCCGTAACAGACCGTCGCCGCGAGCACCATCAGCACGCCTTTGAGCTCGGTGCTCGTGCCACTGCCGGTCGAGCCGAGGCTGATCAGCACGATGCCGATGAACCCGATGGCGATCCCAAGAAGCTGCATGCCTTTGGGGACCACCTTCACGAGCAACGCCGAAACGACACCGGCGAACACGGGCGTTGCCCCATTCAACAAGCCGGTGACGGCCGAGTTGATGTGTTCCTGGGCGAGGGGAAAGAGCGTGAACGGGATGCCGACCCAGAGGAAGGAGAGGATGACGATCGTTGCGCGGTCTTCGGCTTCGATCGTTGGAAGGTCAGATGACAACGCCCGAAAGACCCACAGCGTTGCTGCGCCAAGACCAACTCGGCCAAGCGTGACAAGGCCAGGGGTAAGCCCCTCCAACGCCTCGGCGATGAGCAAGAACGACGATCCCCAAATGAGCGACACACCGACGAACAACGCCCAATCGAGCGAGCTGAACTCGCCCTCGTTTTGTGCGGTTGCCCGAGCGATTGTGGGCGACGTTTTTGCCATGGGTGCAGTCTCTCGTGGGTTCGACAGAAACACGAGCGGGAATCGGACACACAGCTCTGCTAAACCAACGGGATGGCACTGCATCCTCAAGCACAGATCCTGATCGACCTGGCCGAGAAGTCCGAGCTCCCCGCTCTTGAGACGCTCAATCCCGATGAAGCTCGAGCGATCTACGACCTGCGCGCCGCTGGTCTTGAAGCTGAGCCGAGTGTTGGTGAGGTTTACGACAAGATCATTCCGGGGCCGGCAGGTGATCTGAGCATCCGGGTCTATCGCCCGGTCGATGCTGGTGATGCCACGCCCTGCATGATGTTCTTCCACGGCGGCGGTTGGGTTATTGGCACGGTCGACACTCACAACCTGGTGTGCCGGGCACTCACTGAGGCCCTCGACGCGACGGTCGTGTCGGTCGAGTATCGCCTCGCTCCCGAGCACGTCTTCCCTGCCGCACCCGATGACTGCACCGCCGCCACCAAGTGGGTGGCCGAGAACGGAGCAGAGATCGGTGTCGACGGTTCGAGGCTGGCGGTGTGCGGCGACAGCGCCGGCGGCAACCTCGCTGCCATTGCTACGCAGGACTGTGCTGATGGCCCGAAGATCAGTGCGCAGGCGCTCGTCTACCCCGCCACCGATTTCTCCGATCAAGGGCGCAAGTCGCTCGTCCGCAACGGCGAGGGCTACCTGCTCACCGCGGCTTCGATGGCGTGGTTCGCTGGCCACTACGTGCCCGTAGGTGTCGACCTTGGCGACGTTCGCCTGTCGCCGATCAACGGCGAGCTCTCTGGGCTTCCGCCCGCCATCGTGTTCACTGCCGAATACGACCCGTTGCTAGACGAGGGCAAGGACTACGCCGATGCTCTCGCCGCAGCCGGCGTCGAGGTCGAGTACCACATGATCGAGGGGCAGATTCACACCTACTTCACCCAAGTCGGGTTCATGGACGCCTCGCTTGAGACTGTCGCCAAGATCGCCGAGTTCGTAAACGCCCACTGGTAGCGGCTCCCCACCTACTCTTCTCGTTCCACATGCTCATAACCGTGTGCGTCAACTCTTCCGACTACCGGGTGCGCTATGACTGCGTGCCACAGCACGCCATTGGGATGCGGCGGCTGCACAGCGGGCTGAGTATTCCCGAGCTCATCGGTTGCCCGGGTCTCGACGACGTTTTGTCCAGGCGGCAAGGAGATCGCAAAGCTGAACGGAGTCCAGCTCCAGCGACTTTTCGGCGCACCGAGGGTGGCCTCTTGCCATTCCCCGCCATTGAGCCGCCAAGAAACGGCTGCAATCGGAGCCTCGCCCGAGCGTGCCACACCCGATAGCTGCTGCACGCCAGCAAGAAGGTCCGCAGGGAATTCGATCGACAGATTGCTCTTGACCGGGTGCGTGGTCGCTGGCCCAGTCGCAGCGCCCGTTTCGTCTCGAAGCACGTAGTATTCGTCGCTGCGCCAGGATGAGACCCATTCGTTCGACACACAGATCTCATCGATCCACTTCACTGAATACGCTCCGATCCAACCCGGGACGAGTAGCCGGGCTGGAGCGCCGTGGGCCGGGAGCAGCGGTTCGCCATTCATCTCGAGGGCGATGATCGTGTCGTCATCGAGTGCTTTGCTGATCGGCAAACACATCTGTGGCGCGTCAGGTTCAGCCGAGTCATCGTCGAGCCCTACTGGAGCAATCCAATTCGCGCTTTCGCTCAGGCCGGCTAGCGCAAGAACATCTCGAAGTCGAGGCCCCGACCACTCGGCCAGTCCCATGCCGCTCAGCATCCACGGTGTCATCATGTTCTCATCGGGGATGTTGTAACCGGCCGACTCGACGAAGAGCCTGCGCCCGTTCCCGGCACATTCCAGCCACGATGTCACGCGACGCTGAGAAAGCTCTCGCAGCACGTCGAGCGTGACGGTTGTTTCGGTTGCAACTTCGCCATGGAGGCGCATCGACCACGCCGACGTATCGACTTCTGCATGATGTCCTGCGTTGTATACGAAGAACTGATCCGTCGGTGTCGTTGTATTCGGGTTCGGGATCGTAAGCGGTTCAAGTCCCGTGCCAACAGTCCGATAGCCGGTGCTGTCTTTACCGTGCCGCCAGGAGGTCATGCGCTGGAGCGTAGCCACATGCTGTCGGCAGTGAGCGCTTTCGACTTCGGCCCGTTCGTCCCGAACGAGATCATTTGGCAGACTCGATGACCATGAACATCTCTCGCCTATTCGTCCTCGCCGTCGCTATCTCGTTGGCTTCGGCGGCATGCGCCGGTGAGGGCAACGCCACCGAGGCACCTGCCGCGGAGGGATGCGTCACTGGGATCGAAAATGATGAGACCGTGACGTTCACCGCTGAAGACGGCACGTCGCTTGTTGGAATTATCAGCCGCCCAGAGGCCAGTGTCGACTGCTCTCCCGGCGTGGTTTTCGTGCACGGATTCGGTTCCACGAAGGAGCAGTGGGAGGATCATCTCGACGCCTTCACTGGCCAAGGCTATGTCACCCTGGCGATCGATCTTCGCTCACATGGCCAGTCAGATTCGGCAACGGTCGGCCGCACCTCTTTGCTGTCAGACCCGACCCAAGCCCCACTCGACGTTCAGGCCGCCGTGCAATTTCTCGCTGCTGACAGCCAAGTCGATCCGGACCGGATTGCCGTCGTCGGCACAAGTGTGGGAGCGAACTTGGCCGTCGTCGCACACTCGTTGGAACCCAGCGTGAAGGTGACGGTTCCGGTCTCGGCACGCTTCATGCGGGTCGATGAACTCCTGGGCGGCGAGACGCTTTCGGTCCGGTCGGTTTTGTGCTTTGCAGGCGCAGACGACTTCGACGGAGACCAAGCTGACGCGTGCATGGAGCTTGAGCAGATAGCGACGGGTACATCCGAGTCGGTCATCATTGCGAACTCGCGGGCGCATGGTCGAGAGATCGTCGATATGTCCACGACGGTTCCTCACATCCTGAGATTCCTCGAAGCAAACCTGTAACGCAACACTCAGGGGCAGGATTTGGACAATCGACCCTCGGGTGATGAGTCCGGCGATGGTGTCTGGGGTCTACGAGTCCAGCGCTTCACCGATTGAGCCAACTGCATCGAGCGGCCCGGCTTCGCCAAGATCGCGATAGCCAAGACGATTCGTTACCTCGGCCGTGCGTTCTTTCGAGGTCGTGAGCTCCGCTGCAGGCAGGGTTGCGATGCTCGTGTCAGCGAGGGCGTCGGCGACCGGCACGATGGTGAAGTCGCTGCGGTCAACTCGGGTGGGCACGTAGGTGAGTGACGACTCGAACCCGCCGCCAGCACGTTCGTGCAAATGGACCTGCATGATCATGCCGTCTTGGCTGCCGTCGACGCAACAGTTCTTCGACTGGTTCGACAGGAAGTTGCCGAGCCCGTAGACGATCGGCAGTCCGTCGACGATGCCGACCGGTTGGACGACGTGGGCGTGGTGGCCGATCACCATGTCGAGGTCGAGTTCGGCGAACTGACGACCCCATTCGAGTTGAGCCTCGTCAGGGTTGTGGTTGTACTCGGTGCCCCAATGCACCGATAGCACCACGTACTCGGCGCCGGCGTCGCGGGCGGCTTGGGCTTCGGCCGCAATCTCGTCGAGGTCGATCTCGTTGACGAGCCACGGGGTGTCGGCCGGTTCGGTGAATCCGTTGAATCCGTAGCTATAGCTGAGTGAGGCAACCGAGATGCCGTTCGCGTCGTAGATGGTGGGCTCGTCGTACTCGGCTTGGTCGCGCGCCGCGCCCGAGTGTTGAAGGCCAGCCTCGTCGAGGACGGTGAGCGAATCGGTGACGCCTTGAGGCCACCGGTCGAGGCTGTGGTTCGAGGCAAAGGTGCAGCCGTCGTAGCCAGCGGCCACCAACCCGTCAGCCATCTCCCGAGGCACGTTGAACGTTGGGTAGCCACTCAGGCGAGAGTTGTCGGGCGACAGCGGTGTCTCGAGGTGACAGATCGCCACGTCGGCACTTGCGAGGTAGGGCTCGACCAGGCGGAACATCGGCGCGAAGTCGTACTGCGCTCCTTCGGGAGCCTCAGCTCGCCCGGCGTTCGCTCGGGCCTGCCGGACCACGCCGCTATGGGCCAGCGTGTCGCCGGTGAACGCCAACGTGGCGACTCGAAGTGGGATCGTCGTCGTCGTTGTTGACGTCGTGGTGGTGGTCGTCGTGGTCGATGTGGTTGTTGGCGCAGTCGTGGACGAGGGCGCGCTCGACTCGGCAAACGTCTGCACGTCGGTCGCCTCGCCGGCGCGGCGTACGAAGCTCACCGACAGAATCGCCAGTAGCGCAAGCAGAACTGCAGCGGTGGCCACTCCCAAGGTGATGCGCTGCCACGCCGCTGGCTTCATGAGACAAGGCTAGTTGCCCGAGTCCCTACGCGCGAGACGCCCCGACTCGATAGGACAGCGGGCCATCGAGCCGGGGCGGACGATCTGGAGGGTCCAGATCGCGAGCTTGTGCGTTAGTTGCGGGTGATCGTCAGGTTGCCGACAAAGCCAACCCAGTCGAACTGTTCACCGATGTCGCCAACGCCACGAAGGGTGCGGTGCGGCGTAACAACCCAGTCCTCGGCGAGCTCGGGGTTGCTCTCGCCGGTGCCGCCACCTTCACCACAGAACGGCGCGGGCACGAGGTCGGCACGGTTCTCGGTGTTGATCTCGGTGCCAGCATCGAACGCACGAACGCCGACGTTGATGGTCTGACCCGACCGGCTTGGCAGGCGATGTGAGTCAACGCCGCCGAACCCATCGTTGGTGCAGATCAGCATCGATACGAACGAGAACGTGTCTTCCTTCGTCGTGAAGGTGAATTCGACCGTGCCACCAGGAGGGATCGGAGTCTCGCCGGCCACGCCGGTGATGCCGTTGCCCGTGGCGTCCATGACGGAACCGAGCTCAGCAGCGAGAATCGGAACGCCGCCGTTTTCGGCGACAGCCTGGACACCTGGCGATGCGGCCTGGCCGACGGTGAAGACGCTGTGATCATCGTCGTGTGCAATCCAGTTCGGAGGGGTGAAGTACTGACCCGACGTCGTGTTCTCGAAGCTCACGGTGTAGCTCGGGGTCGGATCGATACGAGTGATGACGATCTCGGCCACACGGCCTTGCCAATCGAACGTGGCCGGAAGGTCACCGGTTCCACGGATGGTGCGATGCAAGCGGACTCGGCTGTTCTCGGCGAGCTCGGGGTTGCTCTCGCCGGTGCCGCCACCCTCACCACAGAACGGCGCGGGCACAAGGTCGGCACGGTTCTCGGTGTTGATCTCGGTGCCTGCGTCGTAGGCAGGCAAGCGCATGACGCGATGTCCGTTGTCGATGCGTGGAAGGCGGACGCTGTCGAGCCCGGCGAAGCCGTCGTTGGTGCAGATCAGCATCGACACGATGCTGAGTCGATCGGCCGAGGTGGTGAATTGCCACGACGTCGATTCGCCCGGCGCGAGCGGTGCTTCAGCCCCTACGCCCGACACACCGAGTCCGGCGTCGTCAACCGCTCCTTGGAGCTCGGCCGCAAGGATTGGGACTCCCCCGTTTTCGGCAACGGCCTGCACGCCAGGACTCGCTGGCTGACGACGCTCGAACACGTCGACGTCGGTGGTGTGCGCGGCCCAGTTTGGTGGTGTCAGGTATTGGCCGTCGGTGATGTTCCTGAATTGGATCTCGTAGGTAGCTTCCCCGCTTGCGCCCTGTGCGCCAGCCGTTGTTGCTGCTACCGGCAACACGATGGCGAGTGTGGCGATGATCGCCAGGATGGCCCGTTTCCTCATAACTACTTTCCTCCTTTTGCTGACGACTTGTCAGCGCATCAGAACGGAAAGTCATAGAGAGATGCCCGTATTGCAGATTTCGTGATCGTTCTCCGGAGCTTCACAGTGATGAACCCGTTCACGGTTCGTTCAGGGTCATGAACGGATGACAATCACCTTCCGCGTCATTTCGTTGCGAAAATGTTGCAGAAAGTCATCAAGATTTTGAATGATCGATCCGAAGTAGGTAGTCACGCCTATGCCCGTGGGCCGCTCGACTCAGTCCCTCTAGGTCGAGCGGCTCACCAGGGGTCCGCCCACCCCACCCCTACACCTAAGCACTGGCCCACCGCCCACCATCTCTCAGGATCTTCCGCCCCACATGTTTGTGTTCCTGCTGCAGATGCGCGATCTCCTCGTGCATCACCGCGTTCATCTCTTCATGCTCTACATGGCCCTCGTCTGGTCTGTGTGGGGATGGAAGGCGTGGCTGTCGCGCCGCTACACGCCGTTCACTGGCGACTGCGATGAAACCACCGCGGTGCTGATCCCGGTGGTCGATGAACCCCACGAGCTCTTTCGCGAAGTGCTCAACCGCATCCTTCGCCAAGGCCCCGACGAGATTCACGTCGTCATCAACGGGCCGCGCAACGTACCGCTCGAAGCGATCTGCGCTGAATTCCCGCGAGTCGACGTCACCTGGACCGAAGTGCCGGGCAAGCGAAATGCACTGCGCATCGGCGTCGAGGAGACGACCTCCGACATCTGCGTCCTCGTCGACTCCGACACGATCTGGACCGCCAACACCCTCACCGAGCTCGTTCGTCCGTTCGCCGACCCCGAGGTTGGCGGCGTCACCACCAAGCAACGCATCCTTGCGCCCGAGCGCCACATCCTCAGCCGCTGGGCCGACTGGATGGAGTCGCTGCGCAACGAGTACGCCATGCCAGCAATGTCGGTGCTCGGAACAGTCGGCTGTCTTCCCGGCCGCACAATTGCGTTCCGCCGGAGCGTCCTCGAGAAGTCGATGGACCACTTCCTCAATGCGCGGTTCCTCGGCATCTTCCTCGAGGTCAGCGACGACCGCACCCTCACCAACGAGTGTCTGCGCTACGGGTACAAGGCCGTCTACCAGTCGAGCAGCTTGGTCTACACCGACGCCCCACTCGAGTGGAAGAAGATGGCCAAGCAGCAGCTCCGTTGGGCTCGAGGCTCGCAGTACAACACGCTGCGGATGTTCCCCTGGATGCTGAAGAACGCAAAGCCGCTTGCGTTCTTCTACCTGGCCGACATCCTTCTGCCATTCCTGCTGCTCGGCGCATACCTCGGGTGGTTCGTACGCCAGTTCATCATCAGCGACCTCGATCTGTTCGAACCGTTCGTGTCGACCTTTGGCCGCTTCGGCGGTGGGGCACTCGTAGCGCTTTTTGCCATCCTGGCGTCAACTGCAAGCTCGGCGCTTCGCCAGTCGAGGCACCTGCGCCAGAACCCGAGCGACCTGTGGCGCATCCCCACGTTCCTCGTCATTTCGACGCTCATGCTGATGCCGATTCGGATGCTCGGCTTCACCCGCATGGCCCACAACTCGGGTTGGGGGACGCGAGCCGGCGGTTTCGCTGGTGAGTCGTCCCGCAACCCACAGGCGTTCATCCCCTACGTCCTTGCGCTGACGATGGTCGTCGGCATGTCGCTCTATCAGCCCTAAGCCCTGAAAGGTCCAACCAACTTCATGAGCATGAACCAGTTCGCTGAGGACACGCCGATTCCCGAATCTGCAGCACCTCCACCAGCGAAGCAACCAGGCCCGTTCTCGATCGGCAGCCCCCTCTTCAACATCGGCCTCGTCGCGATGTTGATGGGCATCTCCTTTCTTGCGGTCGCGCTCCCGTCGAGGACAGAGACCGCAAGTGTCGGTGCCGATGACGACGCCCCACCAAACGTCCTGGCGTTTGAGGACCCGGTCGAGCTCCGCGATGGTTCGCCGATCCCAACAACGACAACGAGCATCCCCAACCTTGAAGAGGTCGTGGCACGATTACTCGACGAACGATTGAGCAACGGCGAGAGCTCCGACTCCACCGACGAAGGGGAATCGAGTTCACGCAGCGACGATTCATCTACTGACGACAGTGACGAGCAGACCGACTCGGCCGACCCCGATGCAGATGTTGTTGTGCCGCCCCGGGCACCTCGCCAAGACCTCGTCCAGGTCGTCTACCGAACCGAGCAAGTTCGAACACCAACACCACCTGCGTCGAATCCTCCGGTAGCCCCCACAACAACCACGCCGCCACGCCCGGAGTGCAGCGACTTCACCGACCGCAGTGAAGCCCAAACTGCATTCGACGCCGATCCGACTGCGCTTGCACACTTCGACGGCGATGGCGATGGCCGTGCATGCGAACAGATCCCCGACCTCAGCACACCACAACGCATCACGTGCGAGAGCTTCGAGAACCAGCCAGATGCACAGAGCATTTACGACGACGATCCTCAGACGTACGACCACCTCGACGGCGACGGCGACGGTCGTGCATGCGAGCAGCTTCCGGGCGCTCCAGCCGAGGTTCCGACGCCTCCACCCGCAGCCCAGGTGCTTTCGGTCAACGCCGTCCGTCAACAGCAAGGTGTCTTTGGCCTCCACACCCGTGAAGCACCATGGTGGATGGGCGAGACCGACTACGTCACCCGCCTCATCGGCAAGGCGCCGAACAACCTGCTGTTCTTCTCGAACTGGGCCACTCCGTTCCCGGCAGAGCAGGTGCGCACCGCCTGGGGTCGTGGTATGACACCGCAGGTTGCCTGGGAACCCATCGTTCCCGGCGCCGACCGTCAGCCGACATTGCGAGAGATCGCCGACGGCCAATGGGACGCCTACATCGACGACTGGGCCGCGGCCGCCGCAGCCCATGGCCAACCGATCGTGTTGCGCTTCGCTTCGGAGATGAACGGCAACTGGTACTCATGGTCAGAGCAACTCAACGGCAACAACGAGGGTGACTTCGTCGACATGTGGCGCCACGTACACAGCCGCTTCGAAGCAGCCGGCGCCGACAACGTCGTGTGGTTGTGGAGCGTCAACCGCTCGAACAACCTGAAGACCGACGTCGCCACCTACTGGCCCGGCGAGCAGTACACCGATTGGGTGGGCATCTCGGGCTACTGGCGTGGCTACCAAGGTGCACCCGAGCCCACATTCGACGCCATCTTCAACCAGACGCTCACCGAGCTCCGGGCACTGACCGCCAAGCCCATCCTGCTCGCCGAGATCGGAGCAGGAACCAACGTCGACGGCGACCGGGTCAACTGGCTGAACACGGTATTCGCCGGACTCCGCAGCAACCCCGACATCATCGGGTTCGTCTACTTCAACGACACCAAAGCTGGCGGCGACTGGCGCATCCAGTTCAGCCAACAGATGGTCGACGCCTTCGCCGCCGGAGTTGCCGACGACCGATGGAAGAGCGGTGCCTTGCCAACCGGCATGAAGATCGGCGAACGCCTTCCCGTCCCCGCCCACAGCGACCCCAACAACCAAGGGCTCGCGGGCGACTAGATCGGGTGTCCGGCTCGGTGCAACAGGGTGCCTCGAGCCGGACATCCACGTTAAAACCTCGACACTGCCGGTCGAGATCCGCGTTTGCCGACATGGTCGCTACGCGAGCTCCGCTCCCTCAACGTATGGTCCTCGACACTGCCGGTCGAGATCCGCGTTTGCCGACATGGTCGCTACGCGAGCTCCGCTCCCCGTTAGCGCTCTCCGACGGCGACCTTTCCAGCCCCAGGACATAAAGGGGCCTGTCCCCTTTATGTCTTAGACGCAACAGGTTCAGCTCCAAATCCCCTGAAAAATCGCCGATTTCTCTCCAATGGGGCCTGTCCCCTTTATCCCTCTACACCAGGACTGAGCCGATACATGGGGCCTGTCCCCTTTGTGTGTCCTCAGATGGTTTGGGTATCTCGGAGGTCGTTGATTTGTTCGGTGGAGAGGCCTAGGACGTCTCGGAGGATCTCGTCGGTGTGTTCGCCCAGTGTTGGAGGGGCGTTGCGGTAGGTGATTGGGCTCGCCGAGAAGTGGATCGGGTTTGAGATCGCCGGCGCGGTACCCGCAAGCGAGTGCGGTAGCTCGATGCGTCCACCGCGGTGGATGGCCTGGGGCTCGGCGAAGGCTTCGGCCATGTCGTTGATCTTGGCCGCCGGCACGCCGAGCGCTGGGAGCGCATCGAGCGTCTCGGCCTTCGTCCGTGACCGCAACTCGGCTTGGAGCAGCCCGGCGAGCTCGACCCGGTGCTTGTTGCGGTCGGGGTTCTCGGCAAAGCGCGGGTCGGTCACGAGCTCGTCGAGCCCGAGCCAACCGCAGAACGCTGCGAACTGTCCGTTGTTGCCAACGGCGACGATCACACGACCATCGGCCACATCGAACGGCTGATACGGCGCAAGGTTCGGATGCGACTCACCACTTCGTGTTGGCGGCACTCCCCCGACGAAGTAGTTGAGCGCCTGGTTCGCCATGAACGCGAGCTGCGAATCGAACAGGGCAACGTCGATGTGTTGGCCAACGCCCGTCTGATCTCGGTGGCGAAGCGCGGCCAAGATCCCAACGGTCGCGTACATGCCCGACATCTGATCAGCCGTGGCCACGCCCGCCCGAAGCGGACCAGCTCCTGGCTCGCCGTCGGCTCGGCCCGTCACGCTCATCATCCCGCCCATCGCCTGCGCAAGATAGTCGTAGCCAGGCTGGTCGGCCATCGGCCCGTCCTGGCCAAACCCGGTGATCGATGCGTAGATGAGGTCGGGCTTGATCGAGCTCAGCGCCTCGTAATCGAGGCCCTTGCGCGCCAGCGACCCGACCTTGAAGTTCTCGATCACCACATCACTCTCGGCAGCGAGCTGCGTGATGAGATCGATCCCCCCGGGCGTGCTCATATCGACCGTGATCGACTTCTTTCCGCGGTTCGCACAGAGGTAGTACGCAGCCTCCGCCGTTTCCTGGCCATCCTCATCGAGCAGCCACGGCGGACCCCAATGCCGCGTGTCGTCACCTACGCCTGGACGTTCGACCTTGATTACGTCGGCCCCGAGATCGGCAAGTAGCTGAGCGCAAGCTGGCCCAGCCAACACCCTCGACAGGTCGAGAACACGAATACCGGTGAGCGCACCTTCGTGCGTGGGTGAAGCCATGCAGGCACGTTAGGCGCGGTACCCATAGGCTCGACGAGATGGCATCAGCCGAGTTCACCCCCACATCCAACGACGTACCTGTCGATCCCAAGGCTCGGCCACTGGCATTGTTCGACCTCGACGGCACCCTCACCGATCCGGCTGGCGGAATCCTGGCCTGCCACAAGTGGGCATTGGGCGAGCTCGGAATCGACTGGAACGACTCGATCGACCCGGCCACGCTCATCGGTCCACCTGCCGAAGAAGCCCACGCATTGCTTGGCGTTCCCACCGACCAGATCGCAGCGTCGACCGAGCTCTACCGCGAGAGGTTCGCGATCGCCGGATGGCTCGACGACACGCTGTATGACGGCATCGCCGACCTTGTCGACGCGTTGAAGAGCGCCGGATGGACGCTCGGGGTCGCAACGATGAAGATCGAGCTCTTCGCCCCTCGCATCCTCGAACGAGTTGGCATTGCCGACTACTTCGACGTGATCTCAGGCTCCGACGCCAAACGCACGCGGACGAACAAGCGGGCGATCATCGAGCATGCGGTTGCGACCCTCGATCGTCCGACCTCGGGCGTTGCGATGATCGGCGACCGCCGCCATGACGTCGAAGCAGCGAAGTCGCTGCAGATGACGGCCATCGGTGCGGCATGGGGCTTCGGATCGATCGACGAGCTGATCGGCGCAAACGCCGATGCCGTGGCCATGACACCCGTGGATGTGCACGACATCTTGCTCGGCGAAAGCTAATTCGCTGTCTTCGGCACCGCCACTGCGGCCAGATTTCGTCACGAGACCGGCCGAATCATTCGCTCAGCTCGACTGAACTTTTTCCCCAAAGCGACCTACTCTCGACCTATGTCCCGCCCTGCACGTTCATGGCCGCTTCCCGCCCAATTCCTGGCCACTGCTGGCGCATTCCTGCTCGGTGCGTTGATCTTCGCAGCCTGCGGCGGGGCGACTTCAGACGATGCAACTCCTGCTGTTGCCGGCACAACCGAAGAAGCTGAAGACGCCGCCGAGGGTGGCAACGAAGAGGCTGGTTCGGTAACCGAAACCAGCGCTGCTCCAACCGAGATCTCGTTCGCCAACGATGTCCAGCCGGTGATCGAAGCGAACTGTGTGTCGTGCCACTCCGGCAGTGGCCCCGGCACCACGCACCTGACCATGGAAACCGCCGGGTCGTTCGCCGATGTGGCCGAGTTTGCGTCGTTCCGAATCGAAGACGGACAGATGCCGCCATGGCCGCTGACGGGCTTGCACGAAGTGTCCTACAAGTACGACCTGTCGATGACCGACCAAGAGAAGGCCACGGTTATCGAGTGGGCTCGCTCGGGGGCAGTTCTCGACGTCGACGCGGGCACCGAGCTCACCGCCACTGCTCAGGCCTTTCCACCGATCGACGCCGATGCCGTCCTCTACCCCGACGTGCCCTACGAAGGCTCCGACAAGCTCGACGACTACCGGTGCCGGGTCATCGACCCCGAGCTCGACGAGCAGAAGTACGTCACCGCACTCGAAATTCGCCCCGACGAAACGCGAGTGCTTCACCATGCGCTTATCTTCCGCGCCGAAGCCGATCAACGAAGTGTCGCCACCCAAGAGGTCGCCGCGGACGGTCAACCCGGCTGGAACTGCCAGGCCCTTCCCGGTCTTGGTGGCGGGACGCTCGAGCAGATCGGGTCGTGGGCACCCGGCAACGGCCCAGTGAACCTTCCAGAGGGCTCGGGTCTCCAGATGGAAGCCGGAGACTTCTTCGTAATCCAGTGGCACTACCACTACGACGGAGAGGCGTTCCCCGACAACTCTGGTCTTGCCGTCGAATACGCGAGCGATGAAGTAATCGCAGCTGCGGGTGGAAGCCTCGATCCGGTGCGGAACATCATTTTGTTGGGCCCCGTCGAGATTCCCTGCGCCAGCTTTGAAAGCGGCCCACTGTGCGATCGTGACGCAGCCGTTGCCCGCCTTGCCACCGAGTTCGGCACGACCGCGGCGCTGATTCCCGAGTTCATCAACCGTGAATGTGGCGTCACCCCGGCCGACTTCTCACAGTTCACCGATGGCATTGCATCGTCATCATGTGAGATGGACGCTCCTGTAGGCGACGTCATTTCTATCTGGCCCCACCTGCACGAGCTCGGAACCACCTACCGCCTTACGCTCAACCCAGGCACTCCCGACGAGCGAGTCCTTATCGATATTGACAAATGGAACTTCGAGTGGCAGATCGCCTACTACCTCGACGAGCCACTCGAGTTCACGGCGAACGATCGTCTTCTTCTCGAGTGCGGCTGGGATCGAGCCCTGTGGCCGGCAGGCGCGGAGAGCCGTTACGTCGTGTGGGCCGAGGGCACGCAGGACGAGATGTGTTACAACGGCATCGCCCTCCGCTAGTGCGTTGCTAGCAAAGGTGCGACTCAAGTAGCCGCCAAATTCGCCGTAGGGTGAACTATGGCTGAAAACTATGATGCCCGTGCGGGCGTCCCCCGCTGGCTCACACTTTCCGGCGTGCTTCTTCTCGCGGCGATGGTTTTCGTTGCCTGCGGAACCGACTCGACCTCGGTCGCTGAACCCGCCGCACTTGAGGACAACGCTGGCGAAGACAGCGGAGGTACCGAAACGACGGCAGCGCCGTCACAGACTTCGTTTGCGAATGACGTCCAGCCGATTCTTGAGGCCAACTGCGTGTCGTGCCACTCCGATACCGGCCCCGGCACGACCCACCTGGAAATGGCAACCGTCGACGACGTTGCATCGATTGCCGAGTTCATCGCGTTCCGAGTTGAAGATAAGCAGATGCCACCGTGGCCCCAGACCGGTCTGCAGGAAATTGCCTACCAGTACGACCTGTCGATGAGCGATGAGGATCGTCAGGTCATCATCGATTGGGCTGCCGCAGGTGCTCCACTCGACGTTGATCGAGCAACGAATCTGACCGGTACACGTGAGGCGTACCCGCCGATCGATGCCGACATGGTGATCAACGCCAGCAGCCCGTATCCGGGCTCCGACAAGCTGGACGACTACCGCTGCCGCATCCTTGATCCGGAGTTCACCGATACGACCTGGGTGACATCGATCGAGACCCGCCCCGACGAAACCAAGGTGCTCCACCACAGCCTCATCTACCACTTGCCTGCATCCCAGAGAGCTTCGGCAACTGCCTCGGACGGCGCCGACGGCAGTCCCGGTTGGCAGTGCCAGACCGTGTCGACATTCGGGCTTGATCAGGTGGCCGGATGGGCCCCCGGAACCGGGCCTTCGTCGATGCCCGATGGATCGGGACTGAAGATGGAAGCCGGCGACGCCTTCGTGGTCCAGTGGCACTATCACTACGACAACGGACCGTTGCCCGACAACTCTGGCATTGCGTTGGAGATTGCCTCGGCCGAGCAAGTGGCCGCAGCTGGCGGCGCGCTCGATCCTATTTCGAACATGACACTCGTCGGACCAGTCGAGATTCCCTGTGCGACCTACGAGAGCGGACCGCTCTGCGATCGCGATGCAGCGATTGATCGCCTTCGCACCGAGTTCGGTTCCGAGTCAGCGCTCATTCCCGAGTTCGTCAACAGCCAGTGCAACGTCACCCCGGCTGACTTTGCACTGTTCACGGACGGCAAGGCGAGCTCGTCGTGCGATATCCCGACACCTGCAGGCGAGGTTGTTTCTATCCTGCCGCACATGCACGAGCTCGGAACGACGTACCGTCTCACGCTCAACCCCGGCACCGCTGAGGAGAAGATCCTCATCGATATCGACGCCTGGGACTTCCAATGGCAGATGGGCTACTACCCCGCAGAGCCATTGATGTTCGAACGCGGCGACGTGCTCCGGCTCGAATGCGGTTGGGATCGTGCGCTGTGGCCAGCGGGGCTCGAGAGCCGCTACCTGGTGTGGGCGGAAGGAACCGAAGACGAAATGTGCTTCGGCAGCGTCGCTATCCGCCGCTGACGCACCACCCCTGCCAGCGAACGCTAGCTGGCGATGAGGCCGTGGTCTTTGAGGAGCGCGTCTGGGGTTGCGTCTCGGCCGCGGAACAGTCGGTACACCTCGGCTGCTGGCTTGCTGCCGCCAAGACCGAGCACGGTGTCGCGGAAACGGCTTGCGACGTCTCGAAGTTCGTCGTCGTTGTCGAGACCAGCTTCGCGGAACGCGGCGAACGCGTCGGCGGCAAGTACCTCGGCCCACTTGTAGGAGTAGTAGCCAGCGGCGTATCCGCCTGCGAAGAGGTGACCAAAGGCGGTGAGGTTCGATTCGCCCTCCAACCGGGGAGTCACGAGGGTCTCGTCGCCGATCTGACGGTCGAGGTCGGTCGGGTCGACGATCGAGTCGTCGATGCCGAATCGCTCGTGCAGCGCCATGTCGGACTTGGCGAAGTGCAGCTGACGAAGGGTTCCGTTTGCGACAAGAAAGTTGCGACTGTCGATGACGCGGTCGATCGTGTCGTCGTCGAGCGGTTCGTTCGTGTCGACGTGTGCGGTGAGCGCCTTGAGGAACGGCTTGTGTTCCATCCAGTACTCGTTGAACTGGCTGGCGAGCTCGACCGAATCCCACTCGACCAAGTTCATTCCCGACGCGCCGCCCTCGTCGATCTTGGTGAACATGTGCTGGGTCGCATGGCCGAACTCGTGGAAGAGCGTGCGGACTTCGTCGAGCGACATCAGTCCGGGCCGGCCTTCGGCTGGCGGGCGAGCGTTCATGACGAAGAGGGCAACCGGCAACGAGGCGCCGTTGTCGCCTACGGCAAGCAGGCGATCGCGTCCGACGACGGTGTTCATCCATGCACCGCCGCGCTTCTCACCAGGACGGCTGTATGGATCGACATAGAACCCAGCAATAACGTCGCCATCGCGCACAACCTCGAAGAACTGCACCGACTCGTCCCAAACCGGAACGCTCGCATCGGTTGATTCGCGGATCTCAACGCCGTAGAGCTTCGTGATGAGGGAGTAGAGACCGTCGAGGACACGTGGCAGCTGGAAGTAGTCGCGCAGCGCTTCGGCGTCATAGCTATAGAGCGCTTCCTGCTGTCGCTCAGCCCAGAACGCAATGTCCCATGGCTGCGGATCGCCATCACCAAAGCCATTGTCGGCCATGAAGGCGTTGAGCGTTTCCATTTCCTGTTCAGCGATTGGGCGAGCGGCCGTCTCGAGCTGAGCCATGAGGTCCCAGACTGCGCTCACGGACGGCGCCATCTTCGCGTCGATGCTGTAGTCGGCATAGGTGTCGAACCCGACGAGCTTGGATTGCTCCTGGCGCAACGTCAGAATCTCGGTAAGCACCGGGAGGTTGTCGAACTCGTCGCTCTGGCCTCGAGCGCGAAACGCCCGATACATCTCTTCACGAAGCGCACGGTCGGTGGCGTACTGCAAGATCGAGGTGTAGTTGACGCCGTTCACCAGAAAGCTCCACGTGTCAGCCAGTTCGTCCTCTTCGGCCTGCGCTCGAGCCATCTCGATGATCGGTGCCGGGATTCCGTCGAGTCGAGATTCGTCGACGACCGTGATGCGCCCGATCTTCTCTTCCTTGATGAGGTTCGTGCCGAATGTGGTGCTGAGCTCGGCAAGGCGTTCGCTGATTTCGGTGTAGCGCTCTTGATCAGCGCCAGACAACGACACGCCCGAGCGTTCCATGCCTCGGATCGATTCGTCGAGGATTCGAGCTCGAGCTTCCGACAGCGCCTGTCCTTCGTCGCTGTCGCGTAGGGCCACCATCGCGTCGTAGACCGGGCGGCTTTGACCCATGGAGTTCGAGAGCGCCACGATTGCGGGCTGCACTGCTTCGTAGGCCTCCTGCATCTCCTCGTCGAACTTGACGCTTGTGAGATGCATGACCGGGCCAATGACAGCTCCGAGCCGGTTGCCAAGATGCTCGAGCGGCTCCATCACTCCAGCCCACGTTGGTTCAAGCGATCCTTCGATGCGTTCGAACTCGTCGGTGAGGGTGGCGAGCAACGCTTCGATTCCGGGTTGTACATCTGCCGCGGCAATCCCTTCCCAAACGGGGAGGTGTGAGATCGGACCGCTCGCCGCGGTCTGCTCAAGTCGTGTGAGTGGCGTGGTGGTTGCGTCTGCGCTCATAGTGGAACCCTATCGACAGACAGGCAAGCAATCCTGAACTCTTGTAGCCCGAAGCCGGGAAACTCAGCTGCTGCAGGACAGCATGCTGCAGCCAACGCGGGTGCGGGCCCAGTCGGGTCGCTTCTCGGCGAAGCGTTCCCTGCCTGGCTGCTCGGTGTATGGATTGCGCATGACGTCGAGAAGTTCGATGACTTCGGAATGGTCGCCAGCTTCGCTCTTGTCGATGGCTAGCTGGGCCAAATAGTTCCGCATGACGTACAGCGGGTTGACCGAGTTCATGGCGGTACGGCGGTCGTTGTTGCTCGTTCCGTCGGTGCGGACTCGGGCCGCGTACGCGTCGAGCCAGTCGTTCCACCGCACCTGAAGGTCTTCGGTGAGCTGCTCGTCAGGAACGTAGAAGGCATCGAGCAAAGGCGCGAATCGGTCGGCTGCTGAGACGCCTTCGTCGGTACTCACATCGGCGAGGCCCCGATAGAACAGCGTCATGTCGGTCTCGGCTGCTTGCAGGAGCTCGAACAACTCGACCATCAGCGACTCGTCGCGGTCGGTGTCCCACGCAGCGAAGCCGAGCTTGTCGGCCATCATGTCTTGGTGTCCGTTGCGGAAGTGGTCGACGTACCCGTCGATCGCGGCTTGGAGAGCGTCGGTGTCTTCAACGAGCGGATAGAGCGCGTTGCCGAGCTGAGCCAGATTCCACTGACCGATGCCAGGCTGGTTGCCGAACCGGTATCGCTTACCGTGCTTGTCGGTCGTGTTGGGCGTCCAATTTGGGTCGTAGTCCTCGAGCCAACCGTACGGGCCGTAGTCGATAGTCAACCCGAGGATCGAGAGGTTGTCGGTGTTCATGACGCCGTGCACGAACCCGACGCGCTGCCAGTGAACGATCATCTCGGCGGTGCGCTTCACGACCTCGTTGTAAAACGCCACGTAGGTGTCGGGCGTGGGCTCGCCGTCGTCGGGCCAGAGCTCAGGGAAGTACTCACGAATGGTGAAGTTGGCGAGTGCGCGGAGCTCGTCGATCTCCCCCATCGACGCGGGCAGCTCGAAGCTGCCAAAGCGGATGAAGTTCGGGGCGACCCGGCAGACGACGGCGCCAGGTTCGAGCGCGGGGTGTCCGTCGTACAGCATGTCGCGCATGACTTGGTCACCGGTGAGGCTCAGCGACAGTGCCCGGGTGGTCGGCACACCGAGGTGAAACATGGCTTCCGAGCACAAGAATTCACGAATCGACGATCGCAGCACGGCGAGTCCATCGGCGGTGCGCGAGTACGAGGTGCGGCCGGCTCCCTTGAGCTGCAGCATCTGACGTTGACCGTCGGGGGTAACGAGCTCGCCCAGGTTGATGGCACGACCGTCGCCGAGTTGGCCAGCCCAGTTGCCGAACTGGTGGCCGCCGTAGCGCATGGCGAAGCTGTCCATGCCGGGCAGCACGAGGTTGCCGGTCATCGCATCTCGAAACTCGTCGGAGGCCACCTGCTCGGCACTCAACCCAAGAAGTTCGGCGACCTCGTCTGACACCGCGATGATTTCCGGCGCAGCCGTCGGTGTCGGCTCAACCCGAGTGAAGAGCGCTCCCGGTGCCTGATGCGGAACATTCGACGGATGCGGATCTGCCGGCAGTTCTGCCGTGAACCGATTGTCGAACTCAAGGGAGTCAAGAACGCTCATGCCCCAGTCAACCCGATCCCACGAAGATTTGTGAAGGATTTGATACCCCACAGGTACCTTTTCCTTCACAAATCTCTAGGCGGGGTGGAGGTTGGGTGTTGCGCCGAGCGAGAAGCCGACGACCGCGCCGTTGTGGTCGTCGGCGTTTCGGGCCCAGGTGGTGCCGCCGTGCAGCTCGGCTACACGCTTGACGATTGCGAGGCCAATGCCGTTGCCTGGGCGGGTTCGAGCAGTCGGTGAACGATAGAACCGGTCAAAGACGTGTTGAAGGTCCTCGGCGGGGATCCCCTCACCACGATCACGAACCTCGATCTTGCCGCCGGTAACCGTGATGGTGACCGGAGAGCCCTCGGTCGAGTACTTCACAGCGTTGTCGATGAGGTTCGAAACAGCTCGGCGGGTCATGCGGATCCGCATGGGGAACGCCGCATCGGTGCCGCTCGCGATGACCTCGATCGATCGACCGCTCCGTTGCTCGTGCATAGCGGCGACCTCGTCAACAAGCGCCGGAAGCGACTGTTCGACGAGCTCCTCCTCAGTACCGGTTGGATCGGTCGCCAGCACGACGAGCTCGGTGACCAGCTCGCTCAGCTTTTCGACCTCGAGCGCAGAGGTTGCCAGCAGATCCTGGCGCTGGGCTTCGGGGAGATCTGGTCGCGAATCAAGGAGATCGAGCTTCAGGCGAAGGCTCGTAAGCGGCGTTCGCAATTCGTGGCTCGCATCAGCCACAAGACGCTGCTGTTGGTTTCGGCTGAGCTCAAGCGCCGAGAGCATTTGGTTGAACGACGTCGCAAGGTCGCCGACCTCGTCGCTTCGGGTCACTTCGATCGGCGATGGCAGCTCCGGTCCGAACGACATCTCGCGAGCAGCTCCCGCTACTTGCGTTATCGGCGCGCTCAGGCGACGGGCCACGAGCGCCCCAAGAAGCGCAGCAAGCGCAATACCAGCAAGGCTCGCCCCAATGATCTGCTGGCGAAGCCGCATCAGCCCCGACTCAAGATCTTCAATGTTTCGTGCGACCTGAACCACACCGGTAACCGGGCCGCGCCGGATCGGGGCCACGGCCATGCGGTAACGCTCGCCGTCAATCTCAACCGTCGAGAGCGTCGTTGGGGAATCTGCCGTGACCCCAACAGCTTCGGGAAGCCCCTGGTCTATCGCCAGCTCACCTTCGAGCGTCACACGGATTCGGGTGAACAGTCGATCGTCAGCGGCACCCCCACCAACGCCAAGTGCAAGCGGCTGTGCCGGTCGATTGGGCGCAAGACCCGGGCCACGTCGGTCTGCACCCTGTATGCCGCGAAGTGACCCTGCGCCGCGCACAAACTCGCGGGGCTGATCTACCACTCGAATCAGGCTCTCATCAACATCGCTGCGCTGCTGGCTGGCAGACAACACCCAGAACGCCGCCGCCATGCCGATGATCGCGATTGCGGCTGCAGCGCCGACGGTTAGCGCAAGTCGTGATTGCAGTTTCATGAGGCTGACCGGGCGACGTACCCAACGCCACGCTTGGTGAAGATCAGGCGCGATTCGCCATCACTCTCCAGCTTCTTGCGAAGCGATGAAATGAACACCTCGAGGCTGTTTGAGGTGCTCTCATCGTCGAACCCCCACACGGCCAACTGGATGTCGACGCGTTCGAGGACCCGTTCCTTACTGGCGAGCAGATGCTCGAGCAGGTCAAACTCGATCTTTGTCAGCTCAACCTCACGCTCGCCCCTCACGACACGACGAGTTCGTCGGTCGAGTGAAAGGTCGTCGAGCGAAAGCACATCCTCTCCATCGGCCTCGACCTCCACATCAAAAGCACGAAGCAACGCCCGGATGCGCGCCAGCAGCTCGGCGAGCGCAAACGGCTTCGGCAGGTAATCGTCGGCGCCCGCATCGAGCCCAGACACCCGATCCCGAACTTCGTGACGAGCAGTAAGCATGAGCACAGGACCCGCAAACCCCGCCGACCGAAGCTGACGACAGGTTTCGATGCCGTCGATTCCGGGAAGGTTCAAATCGAGCACGACCAAATCGACCCCGCCACCGGCCAGAACGACCAGACCGTCCTCGCCGCGGTCGACACCGGTCACCCGGTACGACTGCACGTCAAGCACCACTTCGAGCGCCTCACGGACACCTTGGTCGTCTTCGATAATCAACACGTGCGGGGTTGCCATACACTCACGACGTTAGTGACCAAACCTAAGAGAAGACTGAAGGAGGTGAGAGCAACCTGAAGGTTCTTACTTTGCCTTCAGGTACTCATCAGGAACAGCTTGTTTGGACATCAGATTCTCTTATCCGTGACGACGTTTGATGTTTACACCGCACAGAGCGGTCGCCTCCCCGGAGGTTTCGTCGCACAAGGAACACGACCATGAAGAATCTGAAGAACCTCTCCCTCATCACCGGTGGCGCTCTTGGCGCAGCCGCGCTCACCTTGGGAGCAGCAGGCGTCGCCGGCGCTCAAGAAGACGGCCCAACGCTCGAGGACCCGGCACCAGTTGAAGATGTCGTCGACAGTGACGATGCTCGGCCTGAGCGTGGTGAACGCGGCGAGCGTCGTCGTGCCAACCGCCAAGCAGCGATCGAACAGCTTGTCGAAGACGGCGTGCTCACCGAGTCGCAGGTCGACAGCGCCGAAGACGTTCGTGCAGCACTACAGGAGCAGCGTCAAGCCAAGAAGGCTGAGCGGTTGGCCGAGCTTGCCGAGGTCATCGGCGTCACCGTCGAAGATCTCGAAGCTGCCAAGGAAGCGGGCACCCCACTCGCTGAGGTCGCAGGCGATCAGCTCCCTGCAGTTGTCGAGCTGATGGTCAACAAGGCGACCGAACGAATCGAGCAGGGCGTCGCTGACGGCAGGCTCACCCAGGAACAAGCAGACGAGAAGTTGGCTGGACTCGAAGAGCGCATCGAGTCTCGTCTTGAGAACGGCGGCGGATTTGGTGGAAAGGGACACGGCCCCAAGGGTCGACTTGATCGTCCAGGTCGATAGCTGACCGACACGCCCGTCCATCAAAGGTAAAGAGCCGGTGCTTTCCCGAAGCACCGGCTCTTTCACATTTTTGATTCAGTTGTCATCGAGCGAGCCTCACAGCGCCGCTTCGAGCTAGCTGTAGTACGGGTTCTCACCAGAGGTGTGATCGGTGGCGTCGATGACCTCGGTGACCTCAGGGATCATGTCCATGATCGATGTCTTGATGCCTTCGGTAAGCGTCATTGCGCTCATCGAGCAGCCCTGGCAACCGCCACCCATCAGCACGTGGACTTCGGTGTCGTTCTCGACCTTGACCAGGCTGGCGAAACCGCCGTGGGCAGCAAGCGCTGGGTTAATGCTCTTGTCGAGCAGCTGCTTGACCTTCTCGTCGATCGTGCCCGTGAGCTCGATGTCTTCGGGGGCCAGGACCGGCGGACGGTTCGGGTTACGAATAACTAGGCCACCCTGCATCGGGTTCGACGGGATGTCGAGGGTCGAGCCACGCATGTCTTCGACGCTGTCAGCCGGGATAATGACTGTCAGCTGGTCGATCTCGTAGACCAGTGCATCGTCGTCGGCCTCCGAGATCGTCTCGAGCGAAAGGTCGTAGTCGAACTCGACCCCACGAGTTCCAACGATCATGACCCGAAGTGCCGTGTTCTCAGCGTCGTCTTCGCCATTGCGAATTTCGAGCACCTTTTCCATGGCGGCGTCGGTTACGGACAGGACCAGCCCATCGCCTTCGGCGCTTGGAGCAACAGGCTCGTCGCCTGCCGGGTCGGTCTCGGTGGTGTCGGTGGCATCACTCATATGGTCAGGGTACGTGTGAAACGAAAAATTCTTGCAGCTCAGGTAAACCTTCCGGCGAGCTGAGGCGTGTGTGCAACATGAGTACGTACCTCACGGCCACCGCGCCGCCCTCAGATCGAAGGTCAGCATCAGATGGAAGGTCAACACATGTTGGGTCAGACATGACGAGCACATCGAGGAACTTCGACGACTTCTATCGCGTCGAGTTCCCATCGATGGTCGCATTGGCTTCCACACTTGTCGGCCGGTCAGCAGAAGACATTGCCCAAGAAGCGATGATCCGGGCGCATCAGCGCTGGAGCACCGTGTCGACCTACGACAACCCAGGAACGTGGGTTCGCCGGGTAACGATCAACCTCGCCACGTCGAAGCTCCGCCGTCGGGCAATCGGAGCAAAGAAGGCGCTGCAGCTTCTGACTGACACGCCGGTCGTTTCGTGGAACCAAACGTTTGACGATGAGCTCGTCACCGCGCTGCGGAATCTCCCTGGCAAACAGCGAGCTGCCGTGGTCCTCCACTATCTCGAAGACCTACCCGTAGCGACCATCGCCGAGATCCTCGACTGTGCTCCGAGCACCGCCAAAGTGCACCTCCACCGAGGGCGCCAGTCGCTCGCTGCCCAACTCGGGCACTCCCCAATTCCTGAAGATGCAACCTCGCCAAACACAACCTCCCCAGACACCACCGACCTAGCCCCGAACGCTTCACCAACGAACGCCTCGACCAAGAACGCCACAACTCAGAACGCCCCGACCAAGAACGAAGGTGCATGATCATGAACCTCGACCAAGACCTCCACGAACGCTTTACCAAAATTGATCCACAGGTTGCCGACGTTGCCGCAGGCGCATCAGCTGCACAGGCATCGAGCGGCCGCCGCACTGCCGCTGGCCGAGCCGCCGCGGCATGCGTTGCTGTCATTGCCCTCCTGGGTGCCTACAGCGTCATCACGAACCTGACCAACAACCAAACAAGTCAGCTCGAAACGACCGACCCGAACCCCGAACCGGACGGTGTATCGGTCGATGAGGACGCTCCGGCGGAGAACACTCCGACAACCGTGCCACTAAAAACAGAGACGCCGACAACAGTCGCTCCGCTAGTCGTTGACCCAACGACAACTCCCCAGGCCGACGGGGCTGATTCGATGACATTCCGGATTGTGAACGTCGACGTCGACGACACGTTGAATGCCCGATCCGGCCCTGGCACCAGCTTTGATGTCGTCTTCGAGTTTGCTCCCGATGCCACCGGTGTCGTTAGCACGGGGAGCGCGCCGACCACTGTTGATGGCGGAGAGTGGATCGAGGTGTTCTCGCCAAAGTCGGGGGCTGATGTAGAGACCGCGTGGGTCAACCGAGCGTTCCTCGAGCAGACCATCGTCCCGGTGATGGAACCATGTTCATTCAACGGACCGCAGCAAACGTACGAGCGGCAGGACTGGCAGAACGCCGACGGTAGCGACACCTCTGATGCCACGGTCGTATCGGGCATCACGGCCTATCGGTTTGGAGCGTGCATTCGAACGATCATCGAGTTCTCAACCGACTGGTCATACACCGACAACCCTCAACGCTCGACTGCCCTACCGAATGACATCTGGGTAACAACCCTCCCCGGAGACAACATCTCCGTTCGACCTGAAGGCGAACCGGGAATCGACTTCGGCTCGAGCATCACCGGAGCCGAGGTAGCCGAAGCACGCTTCGCCGATTCGTCGGGGGTCGCACTCTCGACCTTCCTCTACCTTGGGAGTGGGGCAACGCTCGACGGCTACCTCTACGGACCATCAGCACACATCGATGTCACATTCGACAACGCCAACGGCCGGCTCATTATCGACGTTGCCGACGTCGCCGTTCCCGACAACGCCTCAGCCGAACAGCTCGACGACATCGGCGGCTCGGCACCACTTCGAGACGAAAACGGATTGATCCTGACCGAGGCCTTCCTCGACCCATTCGAAGACCAGTGGGTGTTTGAGGGTCTGGCCCGCCCGTTCGAAGCAACCATTGGTGTGACTATCCAAGACACCTCCGGAGAACTGGTCGATGTCAGCTGGGTCAACGGTGTCCTCACCGAGGATGGCCCAATCAACGGCGTCATGACCACAACGTGGACCGAAGCCCTCGGCTACTTCCGGTTCGCGATTGCGCTTCCCGAGGATGTTGATCCGGCGACGATCGTCGTGATCCTCGATCCGACCGGTGGGGCCGCCGACGAGCCCACAACCATCGACGTCGAACTGGCGGACCTTCTGAGGTAGAGCTGTGAGATACCTAGCCCTCGGCTTCCTCGGAGAGCGCAAGCCAGCGTTCTTCGAGGTCTTCGATCTCGGCGACGATCGGCGTCAACAACTCACTCACCCGCATGAGCTCCTCGTGGTCAGACCCCGCGGCCTCGAGCTCGGCGGTGAGCGTTGTCCGCTTTTTGTCGAGGCGAGCCATGTCTTTCTCGACGGTCTTCAGCTCATGGCGGATCGTGCTCGCCGACCGGCCACCCGACTTCGCACTGTTCTTTGGCGAGTTCTTTGAAGCGTCGGAGGTTTGCTTGGTCGAATCGCTCTTAGCCGCCGAGTTCTGCGACTTGCGAAGCTTGTCGTACGCCTCGTACCCGCCGGGAAGACGGCCAACCGAACCGCCGCCGTCAAACACGATGACGTCGTCGACGGTGCGCTCAAGGAACGCACGGTCGTGACTCACGACGATCACCGCTCCCGGGAAGGTCTCGAGGAAATCCTCCAAGACACGCAGCGTGTCGAGGTCGAGATCGTTCGTTGGCTCGTCGAGCAGCAGCACGTTCGGCTTCTTCGCCAGGGTGATCAGCAGCTGCAAGCGACGTCGTTCGCCACCGCTCAGCAGCTCGATCGGTGCGTACTGCGCATCGCTGTCGAACCAGAAGCTCTCCATCAGCTGCACGTCGGTCCAGTCGGGCTTCACGGCGTCATCGCCAACAACGGCCTGCCACACCCGCATCTGCGGATTGAGCTCGACACCCTTTTGATCGAACAGTTCCATGACAACGGTCGAACCAATCGTCACCGACCCTTCGGTTGGTTGGCGGCGGTTCGCAATGATGTCGAGCAGCGTCGACTTGCCCGTGCCATTCGAGCCAACGATGCCGAGCCGCTCACGCGGGTCGATGGCGAGCTCAACGTTGGTGAAGAGCGGGTCGTGGTCGGGGTGGGCGAAGCCGATGTTGTTGAGCTCGAGGACATCGTTGCCGAGGCGAGGTGTGCCGAAGTGCAGGTCGAGCGATGTTCCGCGCGCTGCTTCCTCCGGGCGGGCATTGACGATCTCGGTCGCACTGCGGATGCGGGCCTTGGCCTTGCTCGTTCGAGCAGGCGCCCCTCGTCGAAGCCACGCAAGTTCGGTTCGGGCAAGGTTCGCCCGGACCTTCTCGGCCTGTGCGGCTTGCTCTTCGCGAAGCGCCCGACCTTCGAGATACGCGTCGTAGCCACCCTCGTGCACGAAGGCCTTGCCGCGATCGAGCTCGAGCACACGGTTGGTCACCCGGTCGAGGACGTGGCGATCGTGCGTCACGAGCAGCAGCCCGCCCTTGTATGTGATCAGCCGCTTCTCGAGCCACTCAATCGCGTCAACATCGAGGTGGTTCGTGGGCTCGTCGAGGATGAGCAAGTCGCTCGGGTGTACAAGCGCTCGGGCCAGGGCAACTCGCTTTGCCTCACCACCGGACAGCTGGGCCACGGGTGTGTCCTCACGGCCGCCCATGCCGAGCTTGTCGAGCACCGCGTCGATCTCCCAGGTTTCGCCCCCAACGTGCGTCACGGCATCGCGAACCGTTCCGGTTCCAAGATCTGGGTTCTGGTCGAGGGCAGCAATTCTGACATCTCGCCCACGGCGAACCGAGCCACTCTCTGCGTCACGATTCCCGATCAGAACGTCGATGAGCGAGGACTTGCCAGTGCCATTCAACCCCACCAAACCAATGCGTTCGCCGGTCGAGATCGTGACGGACACGTCCCGAAAAAGGTCTCGACCTGGTCGAACCATGGTCACGTCAGTGGCGTCGATGAGAATCATGAGTGCATAACAGTACCCGCGTGATTCACACCTTTTCGTGGGGCCGGTTACGCTGTTTTCGTGAGTGATGTATGGCAAGGCCCCGGTTGGTGGTTGGCCTCAGACGGCAAGTGGTACCCCGCAGATGCGGAGCCCGGCGCGGTCTATGACGGCGACCTAACAAACGATGACAGTTCCTCGACCGAGGCTGGAGTTGACGACGATGCCGAAATGCCGGCCGTGGTTGCCCCTGAAGCCCCGGCTGAACCTGCCGTCCTCGACGTCGACGCATCCGGGGATGCGGGCGATATCTCTGCCTCGGTCACCGCCGATTCCATAGCTGACCCAGCCGTTCCTGACGTCGACGTTACGATACCGACCGAGGTCGAGGGTGATAGCGCTCCCACTGGCTTGTCGTTTGGTAGTGCGCCAGTTGCCGAGTCCATGCCCGAGCCAGTCGTTCAACAGGGCCCGGGGTGGCAGGCGATCGGCGATGAACCCGAGCCTGAGCCAGAACGAGACCTGGAAGATGAGGCGTTCGCTTCGCTTGCGGGCCGCGACGCCCCGACCGAAGAAGAGGGTTGGACGAGCGCGTTTGAAGAGCGCCAGGCATCCGGAGAGGTCCTCGACGACACGCCAAAAGAACCGGAACCGCTTTCTCCAACAACAACCGCGCTTGGCGCAACAGCACTCGGCGGCGCCGCCGCGGCAGCTATCGATCTCGAGGACCTCGCTGAGGTCCCTCCAGCGCCCGACGTCACCTTCCCCGACGTATCTGCACCAGATGTTTCGGTGCCAGACGTGTCCGCACCAGATCTGTCAGTGCCAGATGTTTCGGTGCCAGACGTGTCCGCACCAGGTCTCTCGATTCCCGACGTCTCAGTGCCCGACGTCTCAGTGCCGGACGTTTCAGTGCCAGACATGGCTGTGCCCGATGTTTCCGTACCGGACGTTTCCGTGCCAGATGTTTCCGTGCCAGACGTTTCCGTGCCAGACGTGTCGGTCCCCGATGTGTCCGCACCAGATCTCACGATCCCGGACGTGTCCGCACCAGATCTCACGATCCCGGACGTGTCCGCGCCCGACCTCTCGGCTCCGGACATGGCCATGCCAGGCGCTGCCATTCCCGAGGTCAGCGCCCCCGAGGCGCAGGTTGAGGAAGTGATGTCGATCGGCGCGGATCTCGCCGACACTCGCCAGCCAACAGTGCCGATCGAGCGCCAAGATGCCTGGCGAAAGCCCATTGCTCCCGAAGACATCGAAGGCCTCCGCCCGGAGTCGATGACACCTCGGAGCGCGCCAGATGTCGTCGACCTTGCGATTCCACAGGATGCGCCACCAGAAGAAGTTGTCGCACCGAAGCGGAACTGGAGCATGTGGCTTGGCGGCCTACTCGTCCTCGCACTGATCGGCTTGATCGCATGGTTCATCGCCATGTTGTTCAGCGGAAACAGCACGACCGACACCACCGACTCATCAACAACGTCCGACGCGGTTGTCGCGGTCGAACCAACGAACGCACCATCGACCGATGGCACTGACGAACCAGCCAGCACCGAATCGCCCGCAACATCGGAAGACGACGCATCGCCTCCGGCTACGCAGAGCACCCAGGCGTCCGTCTTCGACCTCCGTGCGGGTGACTGCATCGTTGGCGACATTGGCGCTGGCCAGGTCACCAAGGTCGAGAAGGTCGACTGCGATATTGAGCATCAGTTCGAGGTGTATCGCGAAGCGCTGATCGAGTCATCGATCACGACGTTCGACGAGACGGCAATCTCGGCATACGCCGAAGAGGTTTGCCGCACTTCGCTCGCCGCCTACATCCCAGCGAACGACGACCGGAACCTGAAGTTCAAGTTCCTCCAGCCAACCGAAGACTCGTGGAACCAGCCAGAAGACCCCGACCGGGTCATCACGTGTCTGTTGTTCGACGGCGACGGTGACCCACTGATTGGACGAGCAAATTGAGCGACACCACGATCGACTTCTACTGGCGCCCCGGGTGCCCGTTCTGCATGAACCTTGAGCGCAGTCTCGAGAAGATTGATCTTCCGCTCAACAAGCTCAACATTTGGGACAACCCGGAGTACGCGGCCAAGGTTCGATCGATTGCCGATGGCAACGAGACCGTGCCAACGCTCGTCATTGGCGATGTATCGATGGTGAATCCAAACCCAGGACAGGTGCTACAGGCGCTCCAATCCGAAGCCCCCGAGCTCATCCCTGAAGGAACTGACATTCCGAAGCCGAGCAAGATCGGACAGAAGCTGAACCGGCTCCTCGGCGGAGAGTAAGCAACACCCGATCGCACTACAGAATCTGGGTGGAGACCGAAAGCCCCTACGGGGGCTTTTTCTGCTTTTCCGGGCAACTAGTGCATCCGAACTAGACATCTTCAGCGTATTTAGCACTAAATCGATGATTTAGTGCTAAATTAGTCCTTCTAGGGAGGCAATCTCATGCTTGATGAACTGTTCGCCGTATCCGGAACCCGCGACTGGGCCAAGGACGGACTGTGTTCTGGCAAGTCCCACCTCTTCTTTGCTCCACCGGGAGAACGCCGGACGCGCCGCACCAAGCGTGAGGCGCTTGCTCGCTCATATTGCGACAACTGTCAAGTACTCCTCGCCTGCCGCAGCTGGGCCCGTGACAACCGTGAGCACGGCTTTTGGGGAGGCGAAAGCGAAGAGCAGCGAGCCACATTGGGGTACCCTCCTCGAAGCCCATCCCGACGAGCCGTGGCGGAGATGGGGCGAACCGCAGCTCGCTCCGGCCTCGGACACAACCATGGTGATGATGAACAGCTGGCTGGCTAATGACCGAAACCCTCACCCTGACAGACGCCTCTGAACGACTCGGCGTCCACTACATGACGGCGTACAAGTACGTCCGCACCGGGCGCCTTGCCGCGGTGAAAGACGGCGGCCAATGGCGGGTCACCGTTGAAGATCTCCAGGCATTCGAAGCTGGCGAAACAACCGCCCCGCGCGGAGACATCGTGCCTCCAATGGTGGCCGAACGGCTGGTCGCCGGCGACGAGAACGGCAGCTTTCAACTCCTCGAAAGCGCGATGGCGTCTGGGGCTGACGCCGAGGAGATCTACCTCGATCTCATAGGCCCCGCCATGACGCTGGTCGGCGAACGCTGGCATGCCGGCGAGCTCAGCATCGCTGACGAACACCTCGCCTCGTCGACGGCGCTTCGTGTCGTGTCTCGCCTCGGACCTCGCGTGGTCTCGCGGGGCCGCACCAAGGGCACCATCTTGTTGGCGTCGATCTCGGAGGACTATCACTACCTCCCGACCGCCATGATTCGCGACCTGTTGAGGTTCCGCGGCTATGACGTTGTCGATCTTGGAGCGAACACGCCACCCGAATCCATCCTGGACCGAGCTACCAAGATCGGCGATGACCTCATCGCTGTCGGGCTTGCAGCTACCAACCCGGGGGCCGACGACGTCATGCGCGTCAGTATCAGCGCGCTCAACGAGGGCCTTGATGTCCCGATCGTCGTCGGTGGCGGCGCGTTCTCGAGCGTCGAACAGATCGAATTGCTCGGCAACTGTCATGCGTCGGGCTCCGCACGGGAGGCGCTCGACTTGTTCGACAGGCTTCATGCTGAAGCCCGCTCCCGATAGCGTCTAGGCCATGCCTGAAGGCCATACCATTCATCGCCTCGCGAAGGACCTGAACAAGACGCTCCGACCAGCAAAGGTCACCGCCTCTTCACCCCAGGGCCCGTTTGCTGAGGGCGCCGCCATGCTCGACGGGAAGAAGCTCCGTGAGGCAGAAGCGTGGGGAAAGCACCTGTTTCTCGACTTTGCCGGCGCTCCCCTCCTGCACATCCATCTTGGACTGATCGGCAAGCTCCGACCCAAGCCGATCGAGACGCCTGACGACGAGGGCGCCATCCGCCTGCGCCTCGCCGGCAAAGACCAGTTGTGGGACCTCACCGGCCCGATGGTCTGTGCCCTGATCGATGATGACGACGCCGCGAAGGTCACGTCCAAGCTCGGCCCTGACCCGCTCCGCCGTGACGGCAAGGCCGACGAGTTCGTCACTCGCTTGCTCAAGAAGAAGGTGCCGATCTCGGCCGCTCTGCTCGACCAGAAGGTCATCGCTGGCATCGGCAACGTCTACCGTTCCGAGTTCTGCTACCTGGCGGGAATCGACCCGAACACTCCAGCGAACTCCCTCGACGAAGACACCGCACGCCTGTTGTGGGACATGGCAACCAGCCAGCTGAAACAAGGCGTCAAGCTCAACCGGATCGTCACCCGAGACCCCAAAGAGGTCGGTACCTCCGCCGGACGAATCGGTAACGACGACCGCCTCTACGTGTACAAGCGAGAAGGGCAAGAGTGCCATCGTTGCGGCGACGAGATCCGTCTGCTCGAGATCGCAAAGCGGAAAGCCTGGCGCTGCCCCACGTGCCAACCCTGACCAATCAGCCCTGATCGGAATCCATTGAGTTCGCACCCATATGACGCCATCCTTATCGTCTCGTTCGGAGGCCCCGAGGCACCTGACGAGGTCGTGCCATTCCTCGAAAACGTCACTCGAGGACGAGGCATCCCCAAGGAACGACTCGAACAGGTCGGCGAGCACTACTTCATGTTCGGCGGCAAGAGCCCGATCAACGATCAGTGTCGCGACCTGATCGCCAAGCTCGAACCGGTACTGGCTGATGCTGGCATCGACCTGCCCGTCTACTGGGGCAACCGCAATTGGCGTCCAATGCTGACCGACACGGTGCAACAGATGGCCGATGACGGCATCACGAATGCCATCGCCTTCGTCACCAGCGCAACCAGCTCGTATTCGGGATGCCGCCAATACCGCGAAGACATCGAACGGGCACGCGCCGAAGTCGGCGAGAGTGCACCCGTCATTCACAAGATTCGCCAGTACTACGATCACCCAGGTTTCATCGAGCCGATGATCGATCACGTGAAGGCGTCACTCGCAGACGTCGGCGAGGACGCTCGCTTGGTCTTCACCGCGCATTCGATTCCCATCTCGATGTCGTCAACGTCGGATTACGTCGCTCAGCTCACCGAGGCCTCTCGTCTTGTGGCTGACGCGGTTGGCCGTGACGACTTCGACCTCGTGTGGCAGTCGCGCAGCGGCCCTCCGCATATCCCGTGGCTCGACCCCGACATCAACGACCACCTGGAGGCACTGCATGCCGAAGGCGTCGAATCTGTCGTCGTCACGCCGATCGGGTTCATCTCCGACCACATGGAAGTGATGTTCGACCTCGACACCGAGGCGAAAGCCACCGCTGAACGGCTTGGCCTCGGCTACTCCCGAGCAGGCACGGTCGGCACCGACCCCAGGTTCATCGCCGCGATCGTCGAGCTCATCGAGGAGCGACGAGTCGACGGGCCGGTGCGTGCGCTCGGCGAGCTCGCGGTTCGGCCAGACTTCTGTGTCGACGGATGCTGCCCGGCACCGCAGCGGCCGGCGAAACGCCCTGCCTGATCTAGCCTGGGGTATCCCCAAATGTGGTGCTAGGCGCGCGTAGCTTTACGAATGTGAACCACGCCCGGATTGCCGAACAAGCGCTGCGGTACCGCAACGCCATGGTCGCCGACTCATATACGGCTGGCCGGTTCCATCCGGGAGCGGTGGCGAACATTGCCGTCGAGTGTGGCGATCCGATCATCGACTCGGCGATCCGCCGCATCGCAACCGCCTGGACTCGAGGCGGGCTCGACTCCGAGCTCTTGATCGAGCCGTGGGGCGGTCCGTTGGTCGAGCAGATCTTTGCAAACGACCCGAGCTTGCTCGATGCCATCGACGACATCATCCGCACCGTGCACCGCGTACAGTTCTCACGCCCACGTGTGCTGAGCGGATCTCGTCGCCAGGGCGCCTCCCGCCCAATCCGCTCCTACCGCTAAAGATTTCTGCCCCGTTTCAGACCTGACAGGTCGGTTTTCGGGCAGAAATCTCTATTGGTCTTTGGAGACGTCGAGGTGGAGCTTGACGATGGCGCCGCCGTCGGACCGGTTCGCTGCGGACACAGACCCGCCGTGGGCTTCGACGATCGACTTGGCGATAGCCATGCCGAGGCCGGTCGAGCCGCGGTTGTCGCCGCGGCGGAAGCGTTCGAATACGTGCGGCAAGATGTCCTCATCAAAGCCGGGGCCATCGTCGGCGATCTGAATCGTGACGAGTTCGCCGGCCCGCACGACGGAGAGCTCGACCGTGTCAGCTCGCGACGCGGCGTTGTGCGTGAGATTCTCAAGCACTTGGCGAAGCAATGCGTAGTCGGCGTCGACCACGATCGACTCCGCGGTGTTGGCCTGAACGACCGTGTCATCAACCCGCACACTCGATGCAACTTCCTCGATGAGCAGGTCAACGCGAAGCGGTGCCTTACGGGGCTGTGCCTGGCCGGCATCGAGACGAGCCAGCTCGAGGAGCTCACCTACACCTGAACCGGCGCGCTCGGTCGCAGCGAGAATCTCTGCCAACGATTGTTGATAGTCGCCAGCTGGGCGGTCTTTCGACAATGCGTGGCTCGCCGATGCCCGAATAACCGCCAGCGGGGTTCGAAGTTCGTGTGCGGCATCGGCAATGAAGTCGCGCTGTCGAGCCATAGCCGCCCGGGTTGGCTGAAGGGCACGGCCAGAGATCCACCACGCAACTGCAGTGGTTCCGATGATCGCCGCGAGCGCCGCCAAGACGACTCGGAACCGGAACGACCGCTGGTCATCCTCGTATCCACCGAGGTCGATTGCGGTAACGACCACGGACCCGTCGACGTCGACAGGTTCGGCATAGGCAAGCCATGCTCCGTTCGATTCGAAGTCGACGTAGGTTGGCCCGTCATTGTCGAGTGCTTGCTCGGCGATCGTGAACAGCGGCGGCTCGATCCAGGTGTTGCCGAACGGGTTGCGCCAGTTCGCCCCGGGGTTGACCCGCCACGTGTTGAACGGCCGACCGTTCTCCTCGACCTCCTCGGGTGGCCACAGACTGTCGAGGGCGAGCTCGCGCACGACGTTCTCGGCTTCGCGCTCGGCCGAATCGATGATTTGGTCGTTGCCGGTAGAGATCGCCATCCAGGCCAACAGTCCAACGGCCAGCGCAGCGAGCGCGGCGTAGAGCAGCGTGAGCTGCACTCGGATCTTCTGAAGGTTCATGAGGGTTCTTCGTCGCCTGCTGTTGGTCGAAGCCGATAGCCCACACCGCGGACGGTTTCGATCGGATCGGGTTGCCCCGGTAGCTCCAGCTTGCGTCGCAGGTTGGCAATATGCACATCGACGACATTCGACAGGCCGTCGTAGTTGGCGTCCCAGACGTGTTCGAGCAGGTCGGTTCGCTTGTGTGTTGCTTCCGGTGCTCGAAGCATCATCTCCAGGAGCGCAAACTCTCGTGCAGTGAGCGGGATAGTGATCGACGAGCGCGATACTCGTCGACTCGCCGGGTCCATCTCGAGCGAACCGTGGGTAAGAATCGGTGATTGCGCCGATGCCGGGCGACGGAGCAGCGCTCGGATGCGGGCTGTGAGCTCGGGGTAGTCGAACGGTTTGGTGAGGTAGTCGTCGGCCCCGGCGTCAAGCCCTTCAACTTTGTCGCCAAGGCCGTCTCGTGCAGTGAGCATGAGCACGGCGGTTCCATCGCCGTCATCGCGCATTTGCGCGCACAGGTCGCGTCCATCACCGTCGGGAAGTCCCCGATCAAGCACAACCAGGTCATAGTCGTTCGCCTGTACTGCATGTTGTGCGTCGACGAGCTTGCCCACTACATCGGTGGCGTATCCGTCTTCGACCAATCCTCGCCGAAGCACTTCGGCCAGTGGCGCGTCGTCTTCAACGACGAGGATCCTCATCGTTTCACGGTACCGGAAAGCAGATGAAGAGAACATGAAGACGAAGAGTCCAACATCGCGTGACCAACCGCTTGCGGGGAGGGAGCGGAGCGGACGACCACGTCGGTGTCCGCGGATCTCGGCGGAAGTCCGAGCGAGATGATGAAGAGAACATGAAGGAGTTCTTCACCGTCGGTTCATCTGCCGTCTCGTAGAAATCTTCCATGGCAACCGCAGAACAAGTGGCACATGTCCTTTGTCGGACAGGATTCGGCTTTCGACCAGATCAGATCAACTCGCTCATGAGTATGGACATTCACGACCTCATCGACGAAAGGCTCGCCGACGAGGGGTGGGCGCTGTCCGAGGACGAAGCCAACGCCCGAGATCTCGATGAGCCCGATTGGGACCTGCTCCCCCGCGAGTGGATGGACCGGCTTATGAGCCCCGATGCGGCACTCCACGAACGGATGGTGTGGTACTGGCACAACCACTTCACGACCAATCGCCATGAGACATCGCACAAGCTCGTGTGGCGACAGCACCAGACCATCCGCCGTCATGCCCTGGGCAACGTGCGTGATCTTGCGGCCGCGATGCTCGTCGACGGCGCCATGTTGCACTTTCTCGATGCGGACGGATCACATGGAGATCAGCCAAACGAGAACCTCAGTCGCGAGTTCATGGAGCTGTTCATGCTCGGGCGCAACGCCGGGTACACCGAGGACGACGTTCGAGCCGGAGCTCGCATCTTGTCCGGCTGGTACGTCGACTGGGAGACGGGCGAGGTCGGCTTCGACAGCGAGCGTCACTACGGACGTCCGGTCCAGTTCCTTGGTCGCCGCCGACGCTGGAACCTCGATAGCTATCTCGACGCGGTGCTCGAGCAGCCGACGTGTGCTGGTCACGTGGCCGGCAGGATCCACGACCATCTCGTGTCCACGCCACTGTCCGACGAGCGGCGGGCCGAGCTCGGTGAGGTGCTCCGTTCGAACGACTGGGAGATCCGCCCGCTGCTATCGGAGATGTTGCATCACGACGATTTTGTGAATGGGCTTGGTGTTCGCTCACGAGAACCCGTCGAGTGGTTCGCAGCCGCAGCCGCGCTCGTCGACCTGGAGAACGCTGGAGAAGAGAACGGGTGGGAGTTCTGGCAGGTCTACGAAGCCGGCCAGGTTCCGTTCGAACCGCCGAACGTGGCGGGGTGGGTGAACGACGAACGTTGGAGCTCGGCCAATCAGGTCATGTCACGTGGCAACACGCTGTTGAACTGGCAGATCAGCGACCGGGTCATCAACACGCTCGAACCCACCACGACCGCTGTTCTGGAACACTGCGGCATCTTTGCTCCCTCCGACACCACGGTCGCCGCCCTCGACCGGGCCATCGCCACCCAGACCGAATACAACCAGGGGCTTGAACTGCTGCTCACCCTCGCCCTGCTGTCCCCCGAATTCTCCACCATCTAAGCGAGGCCGTCATGACCAACCACACCCCAAGCTGGTACCCGGGCAACAACACTCCTGTGCCACGCGATGCGCCAGCGTCTCTGCCCGAGATCGTTACCGAGCCCATCTACACCGCACCACGGCCCAGCCGTCGTAGGTTTCTCGGCTTCGCCGCCGCCGGTGCCGCCACGGTCGGCGGCGGAGCCCTTGCACTCAACCGCAGCGGGGCGTCAGTTCCAGCGATTGGGGGCGCAGCCGATGCCATCGCCGATGCCCTCCCGACACCAACAACGCGTCCGCTGATCGCCAGCGAAGACGTCGCCGGACGTACCCTCGTCGTCATCGAACTCCAGGGGGGCAACGACGGCCTGGCCACGTTGGTGCCACGAAACGCAGGTGTGCTCTACGACCGACGCGGCGACCTCCACATCCCGGATGAAGAACTGATCGATTTCACTGACGAGTACGGCTGGAACCCAAGCCTCGAGCCAATCGCCGGCCATGGCCTAGCTGCGCTCGTCGGGCTTGGGTCGACCAACGCCGACGGCAGCCACTTCGAGATGGAACGCCGCTGGTGGGCGGGACAGTCCTCAGGTAAGAGCCTTCCAGGATCGGGATTTCTCGGCCGTCTCTGCGATCAGCTCGTGGTCGACCAGCCTGTCACGGGCGTGGCCCTAGGCGGAATGAGCCCGGCGCTGCGCTCCGACAAGGCCGTCACGGTTGGTCTGAGTGACCCGCAGGCTGGCTGGTTCTTGCAGAATGAAGACGCTTGGTTCGCCAACCTTCGCCAGGGCATGGCCTCGATGGCCATCGAATCCGAAGCTGCCGGGGCCATGGCCCATGCCCGCACCGGGCTATCCGACACGCTTGCGTTCGCGGAGGTACTCCAGGAGATCGACAACGATTCGATCGACGAGCGGTACCCAAACATCACCCTCGGACGAGCGCTCGGCACCGCCGCTCAGCTCATCAAACAGGACGCCGGACTACGGGTGGTGCACATTTCCCACGGCGGGTTCGACACACATTCCGACCAACGCGGCACCCACGACCGGTTGATGCGAGAGCTCGCCGAAAGCCTCGACCCGTTCCTCAATGAGATCGCTGACAGCGGTCACGCCGAGTCGACGCTTGTTTGCACGACAAGCGAGTTCGGTCGCCGAGTCGCAGCGAACGACAATGGCACCGACCATGGCGCCGCCGGCATGGCGTTGCTCGCTGGACCAGTCGCGGCGGGTGTGCATGGCGAAATGCCCTCGCTCACCAAGCTCGACGACGGCAACCTGGTGTCGTCGGTCGACTTTGAGCAGTACTACGCAACCATTGCCGAGAAGTGGTTCGGCGTGCCGTCGTCGGAAGTGCTCGATTCGGGTGTTGCCCCCTTGGACAACATCATCACCTAGCGCCACCTCCTAACACCGGCATCAGGTGACCTGTGGGGTCTGACCCCACAGGTCAATGGGGTCAGACCCCACAGGTCATCGGGCACAATGGACCGGTGACTCGGCACCGTCTTCGTTTGCTCGCTCCCCCGCTCGCGGTAGCACTTGTCTTTGCGGGGTGCTCGAGCACCAGCCAGAACGACGCCGTGGCCAACACCCCAACGACCACCGTCCCGGCGACAACGGTGATGCCGACCGACTCGACGACTGCTGACACGTCGACCACCGAGTCAACCTCGACCACCGCCAACAGCACCTCAGCGGCGACTGAGACCACGACCGCAAGCTCCGATGCCGAACCGCTCGAAGTAGTTGAAGGCGGCGAGACGGTCGGCGACCCCTACTTCCCGACGATCGGCAACACCGGGTACGACGTTGTGAACTACACGATCAACCTTCGTGTCGACATCGACGGCATCGATCGCCTCGAAGGCGTTGCCCAGATCGACCTTCGAGCGCTCGACCCACTGTCTCGTCTGTCGTTCGACTTCGTTGGCCTTGACGTGTCGAACGTCGAGCTCCTCGGACAGCCCGTCGAGTTCGAACAGACCGCCGACAAGCTTCGCATTACTCCCCCAGAAACACTCACACCCGGCGCCGACTATCAGGTCACGGTTACCTATGCCGGCCAGCCGACCACTGTTGACTCAACCACACGGATTGGCGACATTGGCTGGTACGACCGACCCGCGTCCAGCGTCGCGATTGGCGAGCCGATGGGCGCCCGCACGTGGTTCCCCGTCAACGACCACCCCACCGACAAGGCCGAGTACGTCTTCAACCTCAACGTTCCCGACGGGCTCACCGGAATCGCCAACGGGTCGCTGGAGAGGTTTGAGACGGTGGACGGACGCCGCCTCACCCAATGGGTCATGGACGATCCGATGGCGTCGTACCTCGCAACAGTGACCGTTGGCGACTACGAACTTGTCAATGCCGACAGTGGCGCTGGCGTTCCTGTCGACAATTCGTTTCCCGACGCACTTGTGGCAGTTGGGCCGGGCGACTTCGATCAGACAGACGAGATGCTCGAGGTCTTCACCGAGCTCTTCGGGCCCTACCCATTCGATGAATACGGTGTGATGGTCATCGACGCCGACTTCGGGTTCGCGCTCGAAACCCAGGGACGCAGCATCTTCAGCGGTGCACTCGTCGACGGAGACGGGTCGATCGAGCGAATCGTTGCCCATGAGCTCGCCCATCAATGGTTTGGCAACAGTGTCAGTCCGGCGACCTGGCAAGACATCTGGTTGAACGAGGGGTTCGCCAGCTACGCCGAAGATCTCTGGCTCGAGTTCGGCCGCAACGAAAGCCTCGTGTCCCTTGAAGATCGCCTGGTCACCCGCGCCACGGCCTCGGCCATCCCTGCGCCGGGAAACCCAGGCGCAAGCGGACTCTTCGACCCGAGCGTCTACCGGCGCGGAGGGCTGACCATGCACGCATTGCGCGTGGAGGTCGGCGACGACGTGTTCTTCGCCATCCTCAAAGAGTGGGCCAGCCGCTTTGAGGGCGGGGCTGCGTCGACCGCCGACTTTGTAGCGCTCGCCGAAGAGCTCAGCGGCCAGGAACTCAGCAGCTTCTTCGATGCCTGGCTTGGCGCAGGCGACTTGCCGAGCCTTCGCTAGCGGCAGAGCCGGACCCGTTACTCGTCGAACAGCATGATCGACGTCACGGCGCACGTCTGCACCGCTGAGTCGCCAGCTGCGACCGGCGCATACTCCGGGAGCGTCACCGACACGGTGCTCGTGATGTCATCGCCCCGCAGATCCATGTCGCCAATGTTCTGCGCGACCTCGCCATTGCCAAAGGTGAAGGTCACATCGACGACGGCCGAGGTTGCCTCGCGATGGAAGTCGGCACGGCCATACATTGCCTCGTAGCCATCCTCACCACACGAAGACGAAATCGGCTCGGCAATTTCATCGGCAAGAAAGAGCCAGCCGAGCGCGCCAACGATGGCGAGGAACAACACTGGCCCACCGAGCAACAACCACATCAAACGGTTCTTCTCGTCATTGGTTTGTGTTGGGGTGTAGCCACCGCCAGACAGATCGACACGCTGGACGCTAGCTGTCGCTTCCTCACGCGACTTCGGCTTTCGGAACCCGCCCCAACCTGCGGTGTGTACGTCGTCGAGACCGCGCACCTCTACTGGCTTGCTGCCAGGCATCTTGAAACCGCCGATTGACGAGCGTCCGCGGTTCGGGTCGTTGGGGCCTACTTCATCCATAGATGTATTTAACAACGACCAGCGCGCTCTGTTCCTGTAGATGTTGCGGGGAGACCTCCCCATTTCGCAATGGCGTCAGACCCAGCAAGATGACAGGCATACAGAGGATGAATTCCAAGAAAGTTGCATCTCTTACCCAATTCCAAACCGTATTGGGAATGAAGAGATCAGCCAAGTAGTTCTCCTTAGTAACTCCGCAACATCAACTCAACAAGCGGACCAAAGCGGGAAAGGAAATCCCATGAACACAGAAAGCACCGAAGTACAGAACGACCTCATCGACCTCACCAACGAGCGCATCGACAACCTCGCTGCACTCATCACCGTGACCGCCGAGCAGCTCGACGATCGAGTCGCTGCCGAGAAGGCCATCGAGGCTGATGCCCACCGCACCGCCGAGCTCATCGAGCTCGTCTTCGGTTCGGAAACCCCATCGGTAGAGAACTACCTCGCAAGCCGCACCCTCCAGGCTGCGTAAGTTCCCCCAAACAAATCCCCCCACATAACTCGGCGAATCGAGTCTCCCCCCTCCTCGATTCGCCTCTGTCTCAGACCGGATCCGTCTCCCCCTCCTGCGGATCCGGTCTTTGAGTTTTCCACCAGTGACCATGCAGGATGCACCGCCGATCTAGGTTGGGAGGGTGACGGCAGAGATGGACAGGGGACTCGTCGAGACGCTGCTCGACGACACCGAGCGAGAGTTGGCCAAGATCGCCAGCTTCCGAAGGCTGAACGGTTCTCTCGGGTCGTGCTGCTCTCGCTCGAGCGCGAGCAGGTGGCAGCGGTTGCCTACTCCGAGGACATGGTGGCGGGTCGAATTGCGTCGCTGCCGGTCGACCCGACCACTCGGGAGCTCGTAAGCCGCATCGTCAAGTGGACGCAGCGAGACGAAGCCCTTCACGCGCAGTTCATGCGAGGCTTGCTGTTGCAAAGCCTTAAAGGAACGACTCGCCAACGAGTCCTGCCGACGGCGGTAGTGCTCATCCATCAACTCGTCGGCTCAGTCTCGGGTTGGGTGTCTGCCGTTAGCCACCACCACGACTCTTCTTCGTGGGGCATTCGGTCGGCGGCGAGTTCGGCCGCGATTCGTTTGGGGGATGCTGCCGGACGTATTCCTGACGGTCTCCGCGACGAGCTGACCTATCGCGGCTTCAGACGGTTCTGCCTACTGAACGTTGCGCTCGAGCATCCGAGTTCGTTCGGCAGGCCGATCAGTGGTTCGGCAACACCACCCATCCAACGAGCGTCGTCGGCGAACCAGGCCCGCTCGAGAACTTTCGCGCACCCCACACCAGCACCTGGTACCGCTTCATCTCGGCCACCGCGGCCCCGATCTACTTCCATTTATCGGGCCGAGGAAACCTCTTCGTACCCGCTATGGACACCGAGGCGTTCCCTCCGCTTACGGAACCATCGTGGCCAGTACGAACGGTTCGTCGGGCCGCCCAGCGCGTGTTTGGATTGCACCCGCCCGGGACGAAACCGTAATCAATCCATGCCGGACGAAATCGACGGGCTTTCTCGCCCTGCGTGGCGCCCGAGGCGCAGACCCACACGCTACGGTCGGGTTGTTGAATGATAGAATGCGAACACCTGTTCGCATGTCGTTGCCGTAGATGCAGCGTCTTCAACACCAGTTCTCGATCCAATTGGAGCATCCGTGCCCGACCAGCCTGGTCTCTTTAGTAACAACTTCGCCGCGGAAGTAATCGACACGCCCGTCGCCGACGAGATGAGCGAGAGCTTTCTCGCGTATTCGCTGTCGGTCATCACCGCCCGCGCCATTCCTGACATTCGTGATGGCTTAAAGCCGGTGCAGCGCCGCATCTTGTTCTCGATGCTGCAACAGGGCATCCGTCCCGATGCCGACTTCCGCAAGTGTGCTGGTGTTGTTGGCGACACGATGGGCAAGTTCCATCCGCACGGCGACGGCGCCATTTACGAGACGCTCGTTCGCATGGGCCAGGACTTCTCCCGTGGCTTGACGTTCATTACGCCACAGGGAAACTTCGGCTCGCTCGACCACCCGCCTGCTGCGTACCGATACACCGAGTGCAAGCTCTCCCCCGCAGCGATGGACATGGTCTCGGAGATCGACGAAGAGACCGTCGACTTCAACCCGACGTTCGATGGTCTGCGCGAAGAACCCTCGGTTCTCCCCGCCCTCATTCCAAACTTGTTGGTGAACGGTACAACCGGCATTGCGGTCGGTATGGCGACCAATATGCCAACGCACAACCTTCGTGAGGTCGCCGATGCGATCGAACTGGTCATGAAGAAGCGTCGCCCGAAGCCGACGGTCGACGAGCTTATGGAGGTCCTCCCCGGTCCCGACTTCCCGTCCGGTGGCATCCTGATCGACGACAGCTTGCGCGAGGCGTACGAGACGGGCCGTGGCACCGTCCGCATTCGAGCTAAGGCCGAGACGATCAAGCTCACCCGCAGCCGTGAAGCGCTCGTCATCACCGAGCTGCCGTACATGGTTGGCCCCGAGAAGGTCATCACCAAGATCAACGAGCTCGCATCGGTCGGCAAACTGCCCGGCGTTGACGAGCGTGAGGGCGCCAAGAACCTCTCCGACAAGAACAACCCGCTGCGCATCCAGATCGACCTTCGTCCTGGGGCGAGCGCCAAGGCCGTTCTGGCCAACCTCTATCGAATGACTCCACTCGAGGAGACCTTCGGCATCAACAACGTCGTGCTCGTCGATGGTGTGCCCACCACCGTGAGCCTGTGGGACCTGTGCAACCACTACGTCGACCATCGCCTCGACGTCATCGTCCGCCGCACCGAATTCCGCCTGGCGAAGTGGGAAGCGCGACTGCACATCGTTGCTGGTTTGCTCATTGCACTCGAGAACATCGACCGCGTGATCGAGATCATCCGAGCTTCGGCGGACACCCCCGAAGCGAAGGCGTCGCTGATGAGCGAGCTCGACCTCTCGGAGGTTCAGGCATCACACGTCCTCGACATGCCGCTGCGTCGACTCACCGCACTCGAGGTGCAGAAGCTCGAAGACGAAGCCGAAGACCTCGAGGCCAAAATTCTCGATGCACAGAAGCTGCTCGCCAGCGAGCAGCGCCAGCGCACTGTCGTATTGAAAGAACTGCGTGAGGCTGTCGACAAGTACGGCGTCGATCGCCGCACGGTCATCACGTCCGAAGACGAATTCGCCGGCGTCGATCTGACCGCCCTCGAATCTGGAAGCACCGACGACATCCCCGACGATCCGTGCATCGTCACGCTGTCGACCAGCGGCCTCGTCGGCCGAGCGCCAACCGAGGGCGCGAAGCGGGCAACGCCTGGCCGTCACGACGTCGTCATTGCGAGCCGGGTCGGATCAACCCGTGCACCGATCTTTGCCGTCACGAACGAAGGCCGGGCCCGCATGGCGCTTGGACTCGAAGTTGGCGAGGTCGGCGGCCGTTCTCGTGGCACCGAAACCCGAAAAGCGTTCGGAACCAACAAGGGCGAAGAAGTCCTCACCATTGCAACGCCGAAGACCGAGGGTGCTGAGAACCTGGTACTCATCACCGAGAACGGTGTGGCCAAGCAGCTCAGCGCTGACGAGGTCGCTGGCACTCGCCCCGGCCAGATGCTCATCAACCTGAAGCCGCAAGATTCACTTGTTGCGGCATTCACTGCGCCTGCGGGCACCGACATCGCGATCGTTGCCAGCGACGGTCAGGTTCTGCGCACCGCAGTCGACAACATCAGCGTGCAGGGCCGCAATGCCTCGGGCGTTGCTGGCATGAAGTTGAAGGACGGCGCCAAGGTTGTCGGCGCTGGCGTCATCTTGGGCGACGAACCTATCCTGACCGTCACCGACAAGGGCACCGCGAAGCTCACCCCATCGTCAGAGTTCGACGTGAAGGGCCGAGGAGGCGGCGGTGTCCGCATCACTCGCTTCACCAACGAAAAAGCGCTTGTCTACGCCTACGTCGGCAGCACCGACGGCATGCTTGCGATCGTTGGATCCGACGACGACAAGAGCAAACCCTCCCATGACCCGGTCGCCCTCGACCTCGAACCCACCAAGCGCGACCTCGTGAGCACCGAAACCGATCAACCCATCCTGTTCGTTGGACAGGCTCGTTGGTAACAAAGATGAGCAGCACCATGACCTCAAACTCCCCAAAAAAGAAGACCTACGACGCCGATTCAATCGAAACCCTCGAAGGTCTTGATGCCGTCCGCAAGCGTCCTGGCATGTACATCGGAGGTACGGGTTCGGCCGGCCTCATGCACCTCGTCTGGGAGCTCATCGACAACTCCGTTGATGAGGCCGCTGCAGGCGAGGCCAACAAGGTCTTCGTCACGTTCCATCGAGATGGCTCGATCGAAGTGGCCGACAACGGCCGTGGCATCCCGGTCGACAAGCACTCGAAGAAGAAGGTGTCTGCGCTCGAGGTGGTACTGACCGAGCTTCACGCCGGCGGCAAGTTTGGCGGCGGCGCCTACGCGTCGTCGGGTGGCCTTCACGGTGTCGGCGCATCGGTGGTCAACGCGCTGTCGGTGAAGCTCAAGGCTGAGGTCGATCGCCAGGGTCACACCTGGGCGCTCGATTTCGATGAGCGCGTGGCTGGACACTTCAACGGTTCCAAGTTCACGAAGAGTCACGAGCTCAAGAAGATCGCCAAGACCAAGAAGACGGGCACCCGCATCCGCTTCTGGCCCGACACCGACATCTTCGACCCCGAGGCATCCATCGAGTGGGACGAGGTCGTCCGCCGAGCAAAGCTTGCGTGCTTCCTGGTGCCTGGCTTGAAGATCACGATCGAAGACAAGCGCACCGGCTCGAAGAAAGACCCGGTCGAGTTCGTTAGTCGCGGCGGTTTGAAAGACCTCGTTAACGATCTCGTCGGCGAGCGTGGCACCGTCACCGATGTCATCAGCCTTTCCGGCATCGACACATTCGAAGAGAAGGTTCCAGTCAACGGCAAGATGACTGTGGTCGAACGTGAGTGCACCGTCGACGTCGCATTGCGTTGGGTCGAAGGCTTCGAGACCAACATTGTGTCGTTCGTCAACACCATCCCGACTGCCGAGGGTGGCACGCATCTCACCGGCTTCGAGCGCTCGATGAACCGTGCCGTCAACGACGTGCTGCTGAAAGACATGCGCAAGCTCGCAAAGCTGGCCAAGAACAACAAGCACAAGGCGATCAAAGACGATGTGCAAGAAGGCCTGATAGCGGTGTGCAAGGTCACGTTCCCCGAACCGCAGTTCCGGGGCCAAACCAAACAAGAGCTCGGCACTCCCGGCGTCGACCGAATCGTGTACGACGTTGTGAAGACTGGCATGTCCGACTGGTTCAACGGCATTGGCTCAAAGAAGACCCACGTCAACGGCGTCCGGGACAAGATCGCCACCGCCATCATCAACCGCGTCAACACCAAGCAAGCCCTCGATAACAAGCGCAAGCTGTCGAACCTCGGCAGTACCGGTATGCCGGGCAAGCTCGCCGACTGCCGCGACCACGGCCCCGACTCCGAGCTCTTGATCGTGGAGGGCGACTCGGCAGCAGGCCCCGCCATCCGCGGACGCGATGCGCAGTACATGGCTGTCCTTCCGTTGCGAGGCAAGGTCGTCAACGCTGGCAAGGCCACGCTGAAGCAGGTCCTCGACAACGCCGAGGCCCAGAACCTCTTCACCGCAATCGGTGGCGGCTCGGGCAAAGACTTCGACCTCAACCAAACCCGCTACGGCCGGATTGTCATCTTGTGTGACGCCGACGTCGACGGAAGCCACATTCGTTGCCTCGTGCTCACATTGCTCTACAAGTACATGCGTCCGCTCATCGAAGCTGGCCGAGTGTTTGCTGCCCAGCCTCCGCTGTTCAGCACCAAGGTCGGCGGCGAAACCTACCGAGCCTTCAGCGACGAGCACCGCGAACAGCTCACTGCCGAACTGTCCAAGGGAAACCGCAAGGCCGAGAACATCAAGTGGCAGCGCTTCAAGGGCTTGGGCGAGATGAACGTCAATGAGCTCGAGCACGCGGCACTCAACCCCGAGACTCGAATCCTTCGTCGCCTCACCATCGAGGACGTCGAAAAGGAGAAGCGTCGGGCCGAGAAGATGTTCGACGTGCTTATGGGCGCCGACGTGTCGGTTCGCCGCGACTACATCATCAAGAACTCCGACGAGTTCGACGCAGCAGCCCTCGACGTCTAAGAGTCAACAAATGTGAACCGCGAAGTACGCCACGCGTACCTAGCGGTTCACATTTATGGATATTTCGACCCTGGTGAGCTGACTGCTCGCTGACCGAACATGGTGCATGGGCACATCTGCGCGGGCATTCACCTCCGTCGGCATTCTCCTCGGATCGCTTCTGGCAGCGGCTCCGGCGGGGGCAAGCGATAGTCATCTCGTGGGCGAGTCCTGCTTGGGGCAGCCGGCAACGATCGTTGTTGAGAACGATCACAACGGCCGGGTCATTCAGGGCACAGACGGAAACGATGTCATCGTCGTCCGCGCTCGCAACGGCAACGGATTTGGCGTCGATGGCCTTGGGGGCGACGACACCATCTGTGTCACTGGCGCGTACTCGGTCACTGGCGGCGACGGGGACGATACCATTCTTGCCAACGGCAGCGAGGCGGTAGGGCGCATCGCCCTTTCCGGCGGACCTGGCAACGACACCATCTACGGCGACCCAAGCAACGTTGTCGAGATCGTCGTCGGTGAATCTGGCGACGACGTCCTCTATGGACGCGGTGGAAACGACATCCTCTACGGCATGGATGGCAACGACACGCTTCGCGGCGGTCCGGGACATGACACGCTGCTCGGCGGAGGCGGCTCCGACACGATGTTCGGCGGTTGGGGTAACGACTACCTCATTGGTGGAGATCCCGACAATCTCCCCGACGAGCTGACCGCAAGTACGACCCCGGATGGCGATGACACGTTGTATGGAGGACCTGGCTTCGACCTGCTCATCGGCATGCAGGGCGCAGACACTCTTTACGGCGGCAAGGACAACGACCGCCTCATCGCCAACGAAGCACCGTTACTCGACCGGTTCGACTCGCCAACACCAGCCGACATGCACGACACGGCGGGTTCACGCATGTACGGCGGCACCGGCGACGACCTCCTGATCGGGTCAAACCGTTGGGACCGCATTTTCGGCGGCCCTGGTGACGATGTCCTCTGGGGCTTCGAAGGCCGCGATTACATTCGCGGCGGCCAGGGCAACGACCTACTGGTCGGCGGTCCTGGCATCGACAACATGAACGGCAATCGCGGCGCCGACCACATCATCCAACAGGGCGCCGACGCAACCCATGGCGGCCCTGGCGCAGACAACTGCATGTGGATCTCGGCCAGCAGCGTTGGACCATTCGCATCCTGTGAGCAGACCGGGCCTGTCACAATTACCTACGACGCTCCCGACCTGTTCTTCCTGCGCTAGCTATCGAGCCAGCGGGGCTTCAATCGTTAGGCGGCCAGTGACTTCTCTACTTCTTCGACCTTCTTGTCGTGCGCCTCGGTCAGTTCCTTGATCGACTCGTCGCGCCACTGCTTGATCGTGTTGATGCTCTTGTCGACCTTCTCGAACATCGGAGCGAAGTCTTTCCTCTTCGACTCTGTGGCTGCGGCCCATGACTCGAGCTTGGACTCGCGGTACGCCTTGAGCTCGACGAGTTCTTCTTCGGTTTCAGCTGCATCGATCTGGACATCGATGTCGGCAACCCACTTCTCGTACTGATCGTCGATCTCACGAAGCTTGCGATCAAGCTCGACCTCAAGGCGGTCACGCTCTTTCTCGTGGGGCTCGAGGCGCTTGTTCGCTTCCACGTTGACCTCGGCGATGTCGGCATCAAGCTGAGCCTGTAGCTCCTGCAGTTCCTTGTCGACCTCTGCCTGCTTTGCTGCGAGCTCCTCGGCCTTGGCCTTCTCTTCGGCCTCAGCCTTGGCCTTTGCTTCAGCTTCGGCCTTGGCCTTCGCCTCAGCGGCTTCTTTTTCGAGCCGCTCTTTCTCCTCCGCCTCGGCCTTTGCTGCCGCCTCTGCGTCCAACTTGGCTTGCTCTTCAGCCGCAGCCTTCGCAGCCGCCGCCTCTTCCTCAAGCTTGAGCTTCTCCGCGGCTTGCTCGGCTTCGAGCTTCTTCTTCGCCTCTGCTTCGGCGGCTGCCGTTGCTTCAGCCTCGGCCTTTGCTGCGGCACGCTCCTCAGCTTCTGCTTGAGCGGCGTCTAGCTCAGCCTGTTCCTGAGCAGCAAGGTCATCGACCATCGCAAGCGCATCCGGGGCGCCGGTGGTGAGCTGCTGTGCCTCGATGGACTCGCTCGACACGCCAACGTTCGGAAGTCCGGGCAGATCGACGCCAGCCATGTTCACGCCACCGACTACGCCAACGGCTACAAAGCCAGAGATTGCGATTTTTCCGCCCACCGTTCCGGCGAAGTCTGTGAATTTTGTCAGCATGAGAAGAACCTTCTGATCATTGCGCCGGTGGTCGCTATTTCCGTTGAAAATGGTTCGACCCACCTATCAAAAATCTTGACGAAGATGGACCGAATGACCTGGTTGCAGAGCTGTCTATGTACGACTGCAGGGCTTCTCATGAGTCGCAGTACCTATCGCCTACTAGGCCCTGCGATTAACTAACGGTATGAATGAGGCATTTGAAGCACACCTCGGCGCGGCCAGAGAACTGGCAAAGCGTCAAAAGTGGAAGCTTGCGATCGAACAAATCAACGGCGCACTCCGAATCGACCCAACGTCGAAGGTTGCCCACCTCACCCACCTGGCGATTATCGAGCAGGTCCCCGATCTTCACGTGATGGAGTACGGGTCGGGGTGGCTGTCTCGGGCGCGAAAGTCCGGCGACGCGCTCGTCTTTGTCTACCCGGATGACCCTGAAGCGCACGAAGCTTCAGCTCGCGCCTATCTCCTCGACAAGAACTGGGGCGCCGCGACCGAAGCCGCAGAAGCTGCCTTGAAGATTGATCCCAACCGTCCCGAAGCCCAACGGATCATCGAGCTCGCCCATTCGAAGGTCGCGAAGAAGATCTCGAGGATGTCGAAGACGAAACGATTCGGGCGCAGGTCATCGCCTTTCCGGTAGCGACGCTTGTGCACTAGGTTCGCGACATGGCGATCCGATCAGTGAACGAGATGATGGCAGCGGCACGGGAGGAAATCACCAACCTCTC
>CAKZVC010000015.1 GCA_937922235.1 uncultured Acidimicrobiales bacterium
CTTAAGGACCTTGTAGGACAGTCTACGTAATATAGAACCAATTTAAAATTTGAACCTGCAGTCAGCCTACAACTGGTTAGTCAGAGAAGGAGATCTACGACAACGGATAAACCCGATGGTGTTTTTGCCGTCAGCTTCGTCGAAGAGCTTTGGGTATGGCCGACCGACTCCGATGAGGCGGTGGAATAGCTCGGTGCCGCGGTCGACCACGTGTTGTGGAACGCCTGACAGCTGGTCCTCAAGTGGGATGATGAACTTCGGCAAGTACTCGATGAGTACAGCGGTGCGGTCGTGGTCGCTGTGGTTTGGCATGGCGCAGTACCACACCATGCCGTTGAACAAAATCGCGTCGCCCGGGTTGCCCGACATGCGGCTGCAGTTGGCAAAGAACCCTTCGCGGTCCTCCTTCTCGGGATAGTTCAGGTCGACCTGCGAACCTGGCATAAACCCGCTGGCACCGGAGACCTCGTTGAACGGGTCGAGTGGGATGGTGACCTGCAAGTTCATCGGGAAGCTCGAATTGATGCGGGCGGGAAAGCCTTCTCGGTCGTACATGTCCCAGTAGGGGTAGTCGATGTGTGGCTCTTGTCCTGGGCCACCCGGAAGGAGGCGGTTGGCGGCGATCGACCCGAGATGGAACTGGTTGCCGAGGAACGCATTGGTGATCTTCACCACGTCGGGATGCTGCACCATCGTCTCGAAGATCTTGCCCTTGGCCAGCAAGTTCCAGACACGGCGCTGGAGGTGCATGATGTCTTTGTTTGCACCTTGGAAGTGGGTCTCTTTGTCTTCGTCCTTCGAGTACTCCATAAGCAGTTCGCGTGCTTCGGCGACCTGACCCTCGTCGAACGCACCTCGAATGGCGACTGCTCCGTTGCCGGTGAGGAGCTCATCGATGATCTCGTCGATGTTCTCGTCGATCGTTGCGACATCTACTTCATACATGGGTTCTCCTCTCGTTTTTGTGAAGGATTTGGACCCTGTGGGGTATCAAATCCTTCACAAATCTCTAGCGGGCTCGCTCGATGGTTCGGTTGACGATGTTCTCGATCATTTCTTGCTGGCCGCTGACCGGTGTTGGGTCGATGTTGTTGGCCAGTACGTCGGCATGAAGCTCGGCCAGGCCGACTTCGCCGGCGAGGATCTTCTGGCCGCGGTCGCTTCCCCAACCGGCGTAGCGCTCGTCGACGAGCGAGGCGATCTCGCCGTCTTCGATAAGCGCGGCCGCCACAAGAAGGCTGCGGGCCATGGTGTCCATTCCGCCGATGTGACCGTGGAACAAGTCGTTGGGGTGCATGCTCTGGCGGCGAAGCTTGGTGTCGAACATAAAGCCGCCAGTGTCGAAGCCGCCTCCGAGCAAGATCTCGTAAACACCGAGGCTCATCTGCTCGACGGAGTTCGGAAACTGGTCGGTGTCCCAGCCAAGGCGATCATCGCCGCGGTTGGCATCGATTGAACCGAAGATGCCGTTGGTAACAGCCTGCTTGACCTCGTGGTTGAAGTCGTGGCCGCCGAGCGTTGCGTGGTTGACCTCAATGTTGACCTTGATGTCGTTCTCGAGGCCGTAGTTCTGCAGGAAGCCGTAGACGGTTGCCGAGTCGTAGTCGTACTGGTGCTTTGTTGGCTCTTGCGGCTTTGGCTCGATGAGGATCGTGCCGTCGAAGCCGATCTGCTTCTTGTAGTCGAGCACCATGTGCAGGAATCGGCCGAGTTGATCGAGCTCTTGATCCATCTTGGTGTTGAGGAGCATTTCGTAGCCCTCGCGGCCACCCCACAACACGTAGTTCGCGCCGCCGAGACGATGCGTTGCATCGATGCAATGCTTCACCTGCGCAGCGGCGTGGGCGAAGACGTCGGGGTTGGGGTTCGTCGATGCGCCCGCGGCATAGCGAGGGTGAACGAAGGCTTGGGCGGTTCCCCAAAGCACCTTCGTTCCGGTCTCGGCCATCTTGACCTCGGCATAGTCGACCATGGTGTCGAAGTTGCTGCAGCTCTCGGCGAACGTTGCTCCCTCCGGCGCGATGTCACGATCGTGAAAGCTCCAGAACGGGACGCCGAGCTTGTGGAAGAACTCGAATGCCACGTCCATCTTGAGTCGAGCAGCATCCATGGGATCCATGGTCGGGTCGAACCATGGGCGGTCGAACGTTCCGGTGCCGAAGATGTCGGCTCCTTGCCACGCGAAGCTGTGCCAGTAACAGACCGCCATGCGGAGGTGCTCTTCCATTGACTTGCCCATGACGACGCGGTCTTTGTCGTACCAGCGAAAGGCGAATGGATTGTCCGAGTCGGGGCCCTCGTAGGCGATCGGCTCGGGAACATCGGTGAAGAAATCGGTCATAGCTAGCTTTCGTTTACAGGGCCGGTGGATGAGCGAGTGACGAGCCGAGGCTCGATGAGTTCGTGTTTGGCTGCCGAGCGTCCGCTGATTCGCTCGAGTAACAGTTCGGTTGCCCGTTGGCCGAAGAGCTGGCGCGGTTGGTGGACTGTCGTAAGCGACAGCGCACCGAGCCCGGCGAGAACGGTGTCGTCGTAGCCCACGACAGAAACGTCGTCAGGAACGCGAACGCCGATCGATCGAAGATGTGCCAGCACGCCGGTGGCCGAGAGATCGTTCGCCGCGAAGATGGCGGTGGGAGGTTCGTTCAGTTGCATCAGTTGTTCGGCAGCGTGGTGTCCCGCATGCTCGTTGAAGTCGCCGTCGAAGACGATCGGAGCGAGGCCTCGCAGCGTCATTGCCGTCATGAATCCTCGACGGCGTTCGGGAGCTCCGGGAGCGTTGCCGGCATCGATGTGTGCAATTCGGGTGTGTCCGAGTGAGGTGAGGTGTTCGACAACCAACTCCGAGCCATGGGCTTCGTGATTGCAGACAGTGTCCATGGAGTCGTGCTCGTGAAAGTAGGCGACGGCAACCGTGGGAGTTTGCTGGGCGATCTCTTCGAAGACTTCGCTCGAGAAGCGGGCCGCGCCAACAACAATGCCATCGGTGCGCAGATTCAACAGCGTGTCGATGGCCGTGTGCTCGCCGGATTCACGTTGCCATCCGGAGGTGATGAGCACTTCCATCCCGGCTTCGGCAGCTGCGGCGGCAACGCCTTCAGCGAGCTCGGTGAAGTACGGGTTGTGCAGGTCGTTGAGCATGACGCCGATGGTGTTTGTCTGCCCCGAGGCCAAATTTCGAGCCCAGGCGTTTGGCCGATAGCCAAGATCTTGGGCGGCTTGAAGCACTTTGGCACGGCTGTTGTCTGAGACGCGCGGCGAATCGCGCATGACCAAGGACACCAGGGCACGTGATACCCCGGCCTTGGCCGCAACATCGTCCATCGTTGGCTGACTCATTAGTTCGGAACGATAGCGAAGGATTCGCTCGTTGTATAGAGCGCTCTACTAATTGATGATGCGAAACACTAGACAGCGTGTCCAATGGGGGGTCTGACCCCAAGAAGAGCGGTAGATCATTGACGAAAGTGACTTGACGTTCTGAACTCCGATGTCTATGTTATGTCGAACGTCACGTAGTAGAGCGCTCTACTGAAACTCCACTCCGTCACGAACGAACTGCAAGATCTAACGCACCGAGGTCGAAATCTCCATGAGTTTCATGAGTCGCATGGCAACAGCCCCCATTTCGTGGGGAATCTGTGAAGTG
>CAKZVC010000016.1 GCA_937922235.1 uncultured Acidimicrobiales bacterium
GGAAAAGGCGAAAAAGGCCGATTACACAGTCATGGCTGTAAAACCCACTACCGGCGCGGAGGAACACTCAGTCGCGCGCGCCGGTTGGTCGGATCGGCCATGGGTAGCTCGGAGCATTCGCATTCTCCTGTTTGTCATCCCGATCATGTTTGGCTGGTTAGCGGTCAAGATGACAGCGGGGGTGTTTTGGCGTCCCGAAGGTTTCATCGGCACCGTCGCTTGGGTCGTACAGGCAATCGCGATCGCGTCGGCATCAACGCTTGTGCTGGCACGACTTGCTGAACGTCTGACACCCCTCACGACGTTGTTCCGTATGACACTCGTCTTTCCCGATGAAGCACCGTCACGATTCGGCGTTGCTCTCCGGTCGGGCACGCTGGCAAAGATCACTCCCGGGGACCTTCACCTCGGCGACAACCGGAACGATGCTGCCATCCGGGCTATCGAGCTCGTCTCGAGCCTGACGACTCACGATCGACGCACCCGCGGGCACACTGAGCGTGTTCGCGCCTACGCCGAAATGATCGCCGTCGAGATGGGCATGGAGGGCGACGAACTCAACAAACTTCGGTGGGGCGTCCTGCTTCACGACATCGGCAAGTTGTCCGTTCCTGAACCGATCTTGAACAAGCGAGGAAAACCAACAGCCGAAGAGTGGGCCGTTCTAAAGGAACACCCTGCCGCCGGCGCGGCGATCCTCGAACCGCTCGCCGATTGGCTGGGGGATCACGGCCGAGCCGCAGCGGAACACCACGAACGATGGGATGGGAATGGCTATCCGAACAGACTTCGCGGGGAAGAGATCTCGCTTGCCGGTCGCATCTGCGCCGTAGCCGACGCGTTCGACGTGATCACGTCGAAGCGGTCGTACAAAGAGCCAATGGCAGTAGAGGCGGCGCGCAAGGAACTCGTCGAGTGTTCGGGAGCGCAGTTTGATCCGGTGGTCGTGCGATCGTTCTTGCGAACCGGACTCCGGACGCCCCCACTCTTCGGCGGCATCGGCGGGGTAGTGGAGGCATCGCCTGTTCTTCGTGCTGTTGCGAACGCCACCAGCTCATCGGTAACAGGTGCGGTCGCCGCAGCAGCCATCTCGACAGTCGCGTTTGTTGGCGGTGGAACTGCACCGTCCCCCGAAGCGCTCGCGTTCGAGCCGGACCCAGTGGTCGAGGTCGTGGTTCCAGCGGAATCGCCAACTTCGACTGCATCAGCAGCTCCTGCGACAACAACGGCCCCAACCACAACGGCCCCAACAACCACGACGTCAGAAGCACAGCAAACGACGACAACGACCACGCAAGCGCCGACAACCACATCGACGACTACGACATCGCTGCCGCCGAAGACGACAACCACCCTGCCACCCACCACCACGCAGCGGGTAACGACGACCACGCGCCCACCAACTACGACAACCCGCGCTCCAACCACGACGACCACTCAGCCGCCACGTGCGCCACAACCGCGAGGGAATCGCATCACGATCGTCAATCCCAACGATGTACCGTCCCCACTGACGACGGGACGATTGAGCTCACCGACGAACGCATTTGTTTGGACGGAGCGCAACCCGATCGTCACCACTGACGAGATCATTGCGATCAAGACAAAACAGAATGAAACGATGACCCCAGAGCGGATGTGGAAGGTCATCATCCCCGCCGGAACGCGTGTCTGTGTTTACTTCGTTCACATCGACACGTCTCAGCCGAACGGGGATCTCAGTGTCACGGTGAACTTCCGGGCACCGGTGCTTGGCGTCACGGGCTGGATCAAGGACCTTGAGGAAACGAATGCCTACGCATTCCCGGGCATCAACTACATGTACGACGGTCTCGCTGACCCGGACACGTTCATGATGTCGGGCAACAAACTCACCATCAACAGTCAGTACGTCGATGGCAACCGCGACCAGACGCGGGTCTTCACCGCCTGCTGAACAACAACCTGCGCGTCTAACGACCTGCGATGTCGGTGCCAGCAAGGAAGCCGTTCGTCCAGGCATTCTGAAAGTTGAACCCGCCGGTGACGCCATCAACGTCGATCATCTCGCCGGCGAAATACAGGCCTTCGACTAGCTTGCTCTCCATCGTCTGAAAGTTGATCTCGTCTCGAGCGACACCGCCACAGGTGACGAACTCGGCCTTGTTAGTGCTCTTCCCGTCAACCGTGAAGCGACAATTTGCTAGCTGGCCAACGAGCGCGTTCGACTGCTTCTTTCCGAGTTCGGCCCACGTCGTGGACTCGGCAACAGCAGCGGCCGCGAGCAGGCTGAGCCAGAGCCGTTTCGGAATTTCGTCGAACGGGCTGCGGCTCCAAAGCTGGCGCTTGCCTTCACTTTGACGTTTCGCTGAGAGTGCAGCCGCTGGGTCATGGTTCGGGAGCCAGTTCACGGTGATCTCAAATCGATACTCCCGCTCGGCGAGCTCTCGAGCGCCCCATGCCGAGATTTTCAGAATGCCTGGGCCGCTCAGCCCCCAATGCGTAATGAGCACGGGGCCGTGGCTCTTCAGCTTGCTCGCATGGATCCGAACCTCGGCGTCAGGAACGGATACACCGGCAAGATCGTCGAGTCGCTGATCATCGATGTTGAACGTGAAGAGCGATGGGGTAGCGGGCAACAGCTCATGGCCAAAGCTGGCCGCAAGCATTGCCCCCGAAGAACTCCGTGTTCCGCCTGTCGCTAGCAGTACCTTGCGTGCGGTGTACGACAGTCCCGTGTCGGTCGTGAGTTGAAACACGTCGCCGTCTTTCGCAATCGACGTGACACCCTCGTTCGTGTTGATCTTCACGCCTGCGGCACCCGCGGCACCGAGAAGCGCCTTAACGATCGTGTCGGATGTGTTCGATTCGGGGAACATTCGGCCGTCGTCTTCGGTCTTGAGTCGAACGCCGCGAGCACTGAACCAGTCGACAGTGTCCGATGCCCCGAACCGGTTGAACGGTCCGATCAGCGACTTCTGGCCACGCGGGTAATGACCGCTGAGCTCGCGAGGTTCGAAGCACGCATGAGTGACGTTGCAGCGACCACCACCGGAGATCTTCACCTTCTGGAGAAGCTGCGACGTCTTCTCGAGAATCAGGACCGACTTGTCGGATGTCTCTGCAGACGTGATGGCGCTGAAAAACCCGGCGGCACCGCCACCAACGACGATGAGGTCAAAGAACATGCTCGATCACTGTACGGCTGTCGCGCTAGCAGCGTTGAGGGAAAGTGTTTTGATGGCTCAGCATCGACCGTTCCGGCGCGCCATACTCCGTATGTGGCTGAGGAAACTTCGTCTCCGACAAAGACCGAGGACAACTCCGAGTTGCTACTGCAGCAGGAGTTCGAACACATGCTCAAGTCTGCGCGAGTCGGAATGAGCATGATCGACGCCGACCTGCGGTACACGTGGGTAAACGAAACCTTCGCAGCAATGCTGCGCTTCGAGCCGTCAGAATTGGTCGGCAAGTCGGTGCTCGATGTGACCCATCCCGATGACGTTGGTCTGCATGCTGAACTCGCGATGCAGGTCTACAAACGCGAGTTGGACAACTTCACCTTTCGCAAGCGATTTCTTGCCAAAGACGGAACGGTTGTCTCGTGCGACGTTCTCGCCACGGCGTCGTTCGATGACGACGGAACCCCTCTTGCAGGTATTGGGTTCCAAATGAACGCGCAAGCCACCGATCCGACCGCCCGGCGGATCGAATCTCTGCAGCGTGAGGCCGTCGTTGGCCAGTTCACCGCTGCTGGTGTCCACGACATTCGCAACAGCCTCTCCGCCCTCTCGGTTGTTGCGGACACGCTCGCGTCGAGCAGTACGGTCGATCTCGATCACGCAGCACGGCTCTTGCGATCCGAGCTGGACGCAGCGCTCAGCCTGCTGCAATCGATTTCAACGTTTGCCCGCCCCGATGTGCCCGCCCAGAATCCAGGCGAAACAGTCGCGAGCCTTGGGACGCTCATCGACCAGGCAACACCGCTTCTTCGGCTCGTCGCAGCCGAGACACGCTTAACAATTGATGTAAGCGATGCATCCGCCCGCCCCGGAATTTCGCCCCGGGAATTCCAGCAGGTCATGCTCAACCTCATGCTCAACGCACGCGACGCCGTTGCCGAGCAGGGAGGATCGATCTCGGTCGTGGCCGGCAAGAGCGCCGACAGCGAGGGAGCGGTCGACATTCGTGTCACCGATGATGGAGTTGGCATGTCGCCAACCGACATTGGACACGTCTTCACTCCGTACTTCACGACCAAGGGCGAAAACGGCACGGGGCTCGGGTTGTCGATCTGCCGCGAGATTGTCGAGCGTTACAGTGGCGAACTCCTGGTCGAGTCAACCGAAGGTGAGGGGTCGCGGTTCACCGTCAGACTTCCGATCACGGCGCTACCTGACTGAATTCAACAAGAGTGACCTGGAGTTTGTCGTCCTTGAAGGCCCAGAATTCGCCATCCGGACTGACGTCCGTGCAAAAGTCGTCACATGGACGAAATGCTCGTAGGTGAAGTCGAGCGAATTGTGGTGGGCCTCGGGTGGGGTGACGCCACCGGAATCTCACGCATCGGTGCTGGCGCCTGGTCGACTGCCTACGGGTTTACCAGCAACGAGCTCGACTACGTTCTGCGCATCGGCGCACACCTCGACGATTTCCGCCGCGACGAGGCGATGGCCAAGTATGCGACGCCCACACTTCCGATCCCGTCAGTTCACGGAGTAGGGGAGGCGCCAACGCTCGACGGCATGTTCTATTGCGTCTCGACTCGAGCCCACGGCGAGCCCCTCGAGCTCTGTGGCAGTAGTTGGCCCGACGTGGTTGAGTCACTAGCCGACGCGCTCGAGGCCATGCGCATGATCACTCCGCCACGCGAAGCAGAAACACAGCGCTGGCACGACCAGCTGCTTGCGGTTGACAGGGGACTGCTCGATGTCCGACTGGACGGATGGCGGACGAAGCTTGACCGGTCGAAGGAAGGAGCAGCCGCGTACTCCGTCGGGCTCGCCGAGTTGGAATCGCTTGCGCTCGACGACGTGCCACTCACGCTGACCCACGGCGACCTGATCAACCGGAACGTTCACGTCGTTGGTTCGACAATCACCGGCATCTTCGATTGGGGATGCCAGCGCTGGGGAGACCACCTGTTCGAGCTCGACTGGTTTACGTTCTGGGCGCCGTGGCACCCCGAGCTCGACATCGAGCTCCTTGAAGCTGCACTTGAACGCCGCTGGGCAGCCGCCAACTACACGCCTGAGAACGCTGATGCTCGCCATCGAGGAAACCGGCTACAGATAGCCCTCGACCATCTCGCCTACAACGCCTGGATCGAGGATCACACAGCCATCGCTGATGTTGTGCGACGGATGGAACAGCTCGCACTGCTGTGAGGCTGGCAGCTCGCGCTAGAAGATCGCGGGGAAGACCAACCGCAGCACGACGCGGATTACGAGCCCTATTGCAATGACCAACACGGTTGGTCCGGTGGGTATGTCGAGTCCGGTGCGGATGGCCTTGAACACGACCCAGAAGTACCAGAGAATCGACAGCGCGCCGATGACGGGAATGACCACGAGCCATGTCGTCACCGCAGCAAAGCCGGTGACTCGAAGGATCTCGCCAAGCGTGGATTCGGCCCCAAAGAACTTCGTGCCGATGAAGTGGATCAGCCCCGACCAGATCACCCAGCTGAGGATGGCCGAGAGCGCTCCGGTTAAGAACGACTCGCCAAAGCCGGGAGCGTTGTCTCCGCCGATGATCCCACCCGTGAGGCCGCTGCCTAAACCGCCAAGTAGTGCGGCGATCGACACGATGACAGCGGCTTGCCACGTCGCCGATTCGTCGTGCTCGATTTCTTCGTACGTTGCCGTGTTGCCAGTGAACGCACCGATAAGTCGATCGATCATGTTTCCCCCCAAGGTCGATGCAAGAACCGTAGTGCAGGACTGACCTGTCACACTACGGACATGGCTTTGAAAGCCCGCGAGTCCTACAGCGGGAATGGCGAATACCGGTCCAAACCAACCGATTCGCGTCACTTTGGACCGGTATTCGGTCAGGGTCTGGAGGTTCCGTCTGGCGGGGCTGGGTACGTCTGGGGTTAGTGTCGGGTCATCATGCACTTTTCTAATCCCCTGGCCCCAGGCGCCCGGGCGGCGAAGCCTCTCATTCCCGCAACCGTCTTGTTGGTTGCTCTGGCGTTGATCTTCTCCACTCCGGATCTTGCGGCCCAAGATTTGGAGCGCATGTGTGGGGGAGAGGTCGCGACGATCATCGGCACTTCAGGCGACGACACCTTGGTTGGCACTGCAGGCATAGATGTGATTGCGGGGCTGCAAGGCGACGACGTGATTCGAGGGCTTGGCGGGGACGACGTCCTTTGTGGAGGAACTGGCAATGACGTGATTGAAGGTGGTTTCGGTTTCGATGTGATCTTTGGTGCCCAAGGCGACGACCGCATTCTTGGGCTGTCGCTGAGCGCTGACGGGGAAGTGCAGCGCAGCGATGTGGCCGGCGGTCGGTACTTCGGTGGGGCGGGCAACGATCGCATCGAGGGCACCGATCGGTGGGACCGTATGCAAGGTGGCGTCGGAAACGACGTGCTCATCGGAGCCCGCGGACGTGACTGGATTCGTGGTGGCGCCGGAAACGATCTTCTTGACGGCGGCGCTGGGATCGACGACCTTAACGGCCGTGATGGACGAGACACACTCGTCGGTACGAGCGGCGACGTTCTCGTGGGCGGCGCTGGCCGAGACAGGTGTGCGGTCGGAGCAAACGTTGCCAAGCTGATGCGCTCATGCGGGAAGAACTACTTCGAACCTCTTGGTGACGGAAGCCTTGGTATCGTCACTGTTGCTCCAGGCGAGCAAGTTCAGATTCGGTCCGTGAACGCAATCTCGGGCGACCTGGCTTTCTTTGGCATTCCTAACCAGCGTGCTGTCGAGCTCGCAGTTGCTGATTACGGTCGCATCAAGGGTTACCAAGTCACATCAGATCAAGGCCTCGACAGCCGGTGTACGGGTGAAGGCGGCCAGAGTGCTGCGATGCAGGTCGTTGCCGATGAGCGGGTGGTTGGTGTTGTTGGAACGTCGTGCTCGCTTGCGGCCCGCACCGCAGCTCCAATCATCGGCGCGGGAGGCTTGGTGATGATCTCCGGGTCGAACACGTCGCCGGCGCTCACCTCTGACCTTCGCGGAAACGCCGGACCCGGCAATCACGAGGGGTACTACCGCACGGCAAATAACGATGTCTCCGAGGGCATCGTCACCGCACAGTTTGTCTTCAACGAGCTCGGTCTCATCACTGCTGCAGCAATCGATACCGACGACCCGTACAGCAAGAGTCTCGCCGACGCTTTCGCCAGCACGTTCACCGAGCTCGGCGGCGAAATCACCGCAAGGGTTCGTGTTTCGGAGCAAGATTTCAACATGGTTCCTGCGCTCACCGAGATCGCCGGCACTCGTCCGGCCGCCTTGTTTTTCCCCGTCTTCGACCCCACTGGTGAGTTCATTGCTGAACAAGCGCGTGATGTTGCTGGCCTGGAGAACACTGTGCTGCTCGCGTCTGAGGGACTGAAGTTCGACAACTTTCTCGAGCGTCCACTATCGGAGGGAATGTACTTCTCCGGGATCGACTTCCGCTTCGACGCCAACGTCAACCAGAGTACGGGTACGTCGGCTGACGACTTTCTCGCCGCCTACGAAGCCAAGCACGGTGAGGCGCCAGACATTCCGTCATGGGCCCACAAGTACGATGCGACCGCGCTACTGCTGGACGCAATCGACGCTGCCTCGAGGATCGACGACGACGGCAACCTCGCTATTGATCGCCAAGGGGTTCGCGACTATCTCGATAGTGTCCGCAGGTACAAAGGGATGTCGGGGACCATCAGCTGCGATGGATTCGGAGACTGTGGCGCGCAAAGCGTTGCGATAATTCGCCATGACGACAGCCGAGACATTCAAGCTTCACGAGACAACGTGGTCTACTCAAGCTCAAGGAACTAAGCGACCGTGAGACTTGGCCTGAAGAACTTGCTAGCGACGATACGGAAGTTCATTGGCTGGCCGGACAACGGGTTCTCCGACGGGGCGACGCAGGAAGAGATTTTTCGCGTCTCTCAGCGTCTCGGCCTCCTCATGTTTGTATTGCTGTTCGGCGGCATTGTCGTCTTCATCTATCTGGCGTACGACTGACGTTCGCTCAGTCGCTCTTGCGCGTTAGTCGATCTCCAAGATCAGCAAGCGCTCGAGACATCTATTCGCCAGCCTTTACGCAACTTTACATAACGTATATTTCCGGCGTTCAATGTGATTGCTGGCCCGTAAGCCTCTCGCATCGTCCTGTCGCTTCTATTGGATCAACGCGAGGCTTTGCTGCACGTAGTACTCGAGCTTGGCTTGGTCTAGTTCGTCGAAGCTGTAGACGCGGATTCGTTTCGAGTTTCCACGGGTCACCAACAGCCCATACTCGTCGTCTTCGATGAGGCTTCCTTTGAGAAAGCCAACATCGACGCCGTCCGGCATCGTCCGCATATGGCAAACGCCGCCTCGAGCTGTCCCATAGGTGGTGATGCGGTCCTTTCTGGTTTCCGCAATCTCTTCGAAGCCGAGTAACACGTTGCGCGCACCCAAGAAGAGTTCTTTGAATGGCGACGCCATGTCTAGTTCGTACTGCATTGTTGCTCTCCTCTGTGAGGCTCGGTCATCTGACGACTCATGGGCCCTCAACGTACGACTCGACGAGCGGCACGCACTATCCAAATCTTGCGGTTCCACGCACACACCTGCAGCCGGGCAAAGAAGCATGGTGAAATGGTGCATGGTGGTTCAGGACAACGCTCGAGTTTCCCCTCGGGACATCTATGTCCAAAGGGTCAACGCCGTCATGGACCACGTCGAGTCACACCTGGCTGACGATCTTCAACTCGAACGTCTCGCCGAGGTCGCCCAGTTCTCCCCGTTTCACTTCCACCGCATCTTCGCTGCGACTACTGGAGAGACGCTAAGCAGGTTCATCAATCGGGTTCGCCTCGAGCGCTCCACCGTCCTCATGCGCCAGCACCCAGCTCGAGCACTCACTCAGATCGCCTACGAATGCGGCTTTTCGTCTTCGTCCGCCTTCACGCGATCGTTCCGTGAGCGATATCAGACAACGCCGAGCGAATGGCGGGCACGACGTCATGCGCTCTCCCCTAACCAGACCGAAGAAATGACCCCACCGGATGTGCTCCTCGAACAGATCGAAGAGCCGTGGAGTGCGCCAGTTCATCTCGTGCAATTGGATCCATGCGAAGTGGGCTACGTCCGCCATTTCGGCCCGTTCCAGGGACAGTCACAGATCTTCACGAAAATGTTCGGCGAGCTCTATCAATGGGCCACTCCGCTCGGTTATGTCACCGATGCACCGCGGATCCTGGCTGCGTATCACGACTCGCCCACCCTCACCTCAGAGGAGCATCTTCGAGTAAGCGCATGCATCGAGGTTCCGAAGGAGGCGAAACCTTCAGGTGTCATCGGGCGAATGCAAATGGCAGGCGGCCTCCACGCTGTCGGGTCGTTCGTTCTCTCTCCGAAAGACTACGAGGCTGCTTGGAACTGGATGTGGGGCCACTGGCTGCCGAATAGCGGATATGAGCCAACCGACAGCCCAGCATTCGAACGGTATGTGAATCCGTCCCAAACTGCGGACAGCATGGATGTGGAAATCTGCATCCCGGTGAAGGCCATGTAACTGCTGCCGCTGCCGCAGTTCGCCCTGCCGAAATGCTGGTCCGAAATGTACGTACAATAGATACATGTCTTCACTAACACGCCGAATCGCTGTAATCCCGTTGCTGTTGACACTTGCTGTCGCTAGCTGTGCGAGCTCAGCTCCCGATACCTCGAACGCCGATAGCGACGAGGTAGTGGAGACCACCGAGGACAGCAGCGCCAGTGGCATCCGCCTTGTTTCGGCGGAGGATGGAGCGACGATTCAGACGTCCCCACCGCAAGATCTCGTAATCCTCGACGTGCGAACGCTCGAAGAGTTCTCCGAAGGGCATCTCGAGGGTGCTGCGATGCTCGACTTCTACCGCGATGACTTCGCGGACGAATTGGCGAAACTCGACCGGGACGTTCCGTACCTGTTGTATTGCCGCTCGGGAAACCGAAGCGGTCAAACGGCCGCGATCATGAGAGAGCTTGGATTTACCGATGTTGCCGACATTGACGGCGGCATCGGAGCGTGGAATCAAGCTGGTCTGCCCACCGTCACCGAGTGACAGCCCGCACTTCTAAGGCATTGAACGATTACTGAGTGGGCTCAGTGCTCAACTGGGCATCTACGGGTAACGACGTATCGGTGAGGTCGATGTGAACCTCGGAGATGCCGTGGTTCCAATCCGGTTCCGGTGACGCGAGATACTTCTTCCGACCCCGCTCCCCCAGCTTGTTGAAATGTGGCAATAGCTTCGGAATTAGTGACAGCTGCACTGCGGCAAGCCTGCCGGTGAACCCATCAGATCGCGGGACGTAGTGCTCAAGCTTGCCTGTGTCCAGCGCTCGCTCATACGCGTCGGCAACGTCATCGACGCTGTTTACATCGGCGAGGAAGTTGAGCGCGCTGCCACCAGTTGCTGCTTCAACCCGAAGCATCGGAGTATCGACAGCGTTGGGGTAAATGCCGCTGACCTTGACTCCCTGTGACTCGACCTCGGCGTACAAAGAGGCAAGAAAGGCGCGCAACCCAAACTTGGCGGCCGAATACGCCGACGAGCCCGGCATCGGCACGATGCCACCCATCGATACGGTGGCCAGAACATGTCCGCTCTTGCGAGCAAGCATGTTGGGAATAGCAGCGTTGATCATGTGCATTGGCGTCCGCAGCATGATGTCGAGGTGACGATCGATCTCGGTGGCGCTCAGATCAGCCACGTTGCGTGGTGTGATGATTCCGGCATTGCACACGAGTACATCGAGTGACTCAGCCCACTCGGTGGAAATCCGGTCGCAGAGCGCGGCCACCTCATCGGGGTTCGAGAGATCGCACGCAACTCCAAATGCGTTTGATGCCGTCGCCTTCGCCGCTGCGTTAGCGAGCTCGGCTGTGCGGTCAACGGTAATGACGGTGTGGCCTCGTATTGCCAACCGGCGAGCGACCTCTGCTCCAATGCCGGATGCCGCACCCGTTATCAGGGCGAGGCTCACTTCGGAGCCGATGGTGCGCGGAACAGCAGCTGCGGACTGGATTCCCACCTCATCTTTCACCTCGGCGAGGGTGCTGAGGTAGGTATCGATCTCCACATAGTTGGCGTGGCGTTCAGACTTGACATATGGGCGGCCCCCAGTGAGATCGGGCGTGTGCTTCTGTTTCTTCGCGGCGAGCCGTCGCTTCACCGAGCTCGCTGTGTCGGACGTAGCGTCGGCGACGATGAGCTCGGCCATTTTGTCGAAGTTCTCATAGGCAGCAGACGCGAACTCGATGAAGCCGAGCACGGCGAAGGTCGGTGAGTTTCGAGAGAACATGCCGAGATACAGGTCTGGCCGGCCGCCCTTTTCGTTGAGGACATCGTCCTCGAGGAACGGACAGGCGTGGTGGTAGCCCGTGGCCTGAAGAATGAGGTCGATCTGCTCTCTAGATCCGTCGGCGAATACGACGTAGTCGCCATCAAGATGATCGACGTCGCCTTTGGCGATGCAGTCGCCGTGTCCCAGGTGATGCAGGATCTGGGTGTTCATGATCGGATGCGAGTCGAGCAGCCCGTGATCGGGCTTTGGTAAGCCGAATCGAGTGAGGTCGCCGTTGATGATGCGGAGCACTCCAGTAAATGCCTTCTGCTCGATCTTCCACGGCAGCTTCGGGCCTGACTCTGCCCAGACATCCGCAGGCTGGCCCATGATGTGCTTGGGAATGAAGTGGTAGCCACGGCGCACACTCAGAAACGCCTGGTCCGCGGCAAACGAAGCATCACAGGCAATGTCGACTCCAGAGTTACCGGCGCCCACGACCAAGACCCGCTTGCCCGTCAACTCCGAGGCATCGCGGTAGGTAGCGGTATGGCGGATCTCGCCGTTGAACTTCCCCGGCCACTCGATGGTGTTCGGTTCCCACGTCACGCCATTCGCGGCGATCAGATAGCGCGCGTTCCTTGTGCTGCCGTCAGCGAATGTGAGCGTCCACGTGCTGTCCTCGTTCTGGGCGGCGTTGTCGACCGACATGTTGAACTCGATGTGGCGTTCGAGGTCGTATTCGTCAGCAAAAGACTTGATGTAGGTCAGCAGCTGCCGGTGATTGGGGTAGTCGGGGTAGTCATCGGGCATCGGAAAGTCGGCGAACCCCGAGTGCGTGCGCGACGAGATGAAGTGCGCCGTCTCGTACATTGGCGAGCCAGGAGCGTCGATGTCCCAGATCCCGCCAACGCCGGTATGGCGCTCAAAGACTGCAAAGGACGCGTCGGTGTTCTGCAAGCGGCGGGCGAGCACCAGGCCAGCCGGGCCGGCGCCGATTACCGCCACATCGAGAATCTGTTCGTTCACGTATCTCTCCCCCGTTCAAACCGCGGGAGCACTACCCCGCTATACGCAGAGTACGACTGAACTTTCGGACTGGCCGTATTGAGTCGTGGCGGCGAGGCAGAGACAGAGCTCGTACAGTTGTTTCTATGCTGCGGCGCTTCCGGTGTTTTGTCTTCGTTGTGTTGCTAGCACTCGCTGGGTGCAGCGGCTCGACTGCGCCAGAAGCCCGCTCTGACCGCGACGCTCCGACTGCTGCGTCTGCCGCAGAAGTTGCCGCCTCCGAACAGGAACCCGGAAGCGTCATCACAAACAACGACACCAACACTGGAGTCGATTCCTCAGCGGCGGCCGCTGCACAAGCGTCGTCCCCTCCCCCAGTTGAGGCATTTGACGCATCCGCCACTCAACCGGCAACCGATATCGACCCGACCTCCGCGTGGATCTCACGTCGCTCGATGTCGAGCTCCGCGATCGAGCTCGTCTGGTCTGCCCCAGAAGGCAGCGCCGAGTATCAGGTGCATCGAGTCCCCGGCACATCCGACATGCAACCCGACGATTCCGAGATGTCCGCAGAGAACCTCATACACACGGGCGACTTCAACGGTGTGCATGTAGACGATGCGGTCACCGAGGGCACTCGCTATTGGTACGGCGTGCGCGGGCTCGACGCCGACGGTGCGGTTGTCTCGACAGGGTGGCATCTTGCCGCAGCAATCACTGACGACGAGCCGCCAGCGCAAGTCGAGCTCACGGCAGAACAAACCGACGGGTCTGTGCTGCTGTCCTGGAACCAGCCGGCCGAGAACTACGAGCTCCACAGCTACCGAATCCTTCGTGCCGTCGGCAACGAGGAACCCGAAGTCGTTGCATCGACATGGGACATCAACCAAACGTCATTCATCGACGACGATCCACCTGACGAGCTCGTGACCTACTCGGTCATCGCATTCGACTTCCACTGGAACGGCTCGGAGCCAAGCGAAGTGACGCTCGACCGTTCGTAGCCCCGCTCACACCAGGAGCTCGCTCCACCGGTCGAGGTTGCTCTCGACGAATCGGGCGCCTTGTTCCCATCTGTTCGCATGCCCCTCGTCGACTAAGCGTTGATAGTTGCTGTCTCCAGCCTCAGCCTGTGCACGCAGGAACGCAGCGTGCCCGCCAGTGCGCTCGACAACCGTTTCGAGAAGCAATCGACGGTCGAGTGGTTCGACGTTTGCGCCTTCGCAGAAGGCCAAGATCCGGGTGATGAGCTCCTCGTCGTCGTGAGGCGAGTCTGGCCAAAGCCCGGCAAAGCTGTGAAGCGCCCATGCAAGGTCCCATAGCCGACGTCCTGGCGCGGCGAGATCCCAATCGATGAATACCCAGCCGTCAGGCCCGGCGATCAAGTTCCACGGAGCAAGATCGTTGTGGGCCACCACCTCTGTCGAGCCGCTCGGATCGCTACCTTCGGCACGCCATTCGGCGGTCGGTGGAGTGTCAAAGTCGGCTTGCGCAATGTGATAGTCCGCTATCAGGCGCCCGACTCGGAACATCGACCGGGGTGCGTCGAGCAAATGCAGATTGTTGGGATGCACCGGTTCGCCCGGGATGAAGGACAACACCTCTCTGCCACTCGCATCAAGCCCATGCGGCACAGGGGCCGGATACGACTGTTCCTGCAGGTGTGTCAGCAGATCGTGAACCGCCGGCGTCCACGGTCCCGCCTCGCGGCGCACAGTCTGACCGACTCGCAGCACCTCGGCGTTGAGGTTTCCGCCGGCAAGTCGCTCTTCATCCATCTCGACCGATCATATGAGACCGCCGACAGCTTCGGCGCCGTCGATGAACCGACGCCGCAACGCTCAAATACGACGGCCTGCAAGATCTTTAAGAAACCTCGCGACTTTTCGCAACCGTCAGCCGTCTCTCTATCCGTAAGCGCTGCGCAGGTATCCCGCCACCTGCTCAGCGCTTGCCCATTTTTCCGGCGCTGGAGATTTGTGCAGGAAAAGGTACCTGTGGGGTATCAAATCCTTCACAAATCTCTGCTTTTTGCTTGGAACGTGTCCAAGTTCTGACGAGTGGTCCTCTGGACCTTTGCTTTGAGCATGGGAGTCCATCCCAAGAACTTGCCGGGTGCACCCAGGGCTTGCGACGACCACTTCCAGAAGTCGAAGACGTCTCGGTGGTCGACGATCTTCCCATTCTCGACCTTCATGGTTGCGGTCACGTCGTTGCGCACGGCGCGACCGGTGGCGGTAAAGGTGTACTCGGCAATCCAGTTCGCAATGACGAGCGAGTCGGTAGCACTCACGATTGTGTGGGTGATGGCGAGATCGGTGTCGCTCGAGCACAACATGCGCCACATATCTCCGGCATCTGCACCTCGAAGCTCACCGAACGCGGGGTCCTCGAAGACGATGTCGTCGCTGTAGCACGCCGCCATGCCCTCGCCATCCCGGTCAGCAAGAGCGTTGTAGAAGGTCGTTGCGAGTTCAGCGGTCATGACCGGACTCTAGGTCAGGAGAACACGCAATCGTCCTCGGCGGAGGTGCCCACTACACTTTTTCTGTGACGTTGCGCTCCGAACCAGAAGGCTGCTGCCCTGCAGGAGAGGGAGAAACCGAGCACTGTCCAATCTGCGGCGATGTGGGAGTGGTCGTGGGTATCGATGTCGTACGCCCGCATCGCGCTGAGGCGAACGATGGCGACTGGCACTACTGCGGGAAGGCCGACTGCGACGTCGTCTACTACCTCGGAGCGGAACTGATCGATCACACGGCGGTCGTAACCCAGGTCGGAACCAAGGCTTCTGAGCAGCCAACTCCGGTGTGCTTCTGCTTTGCTTACACGACCGAGGCACTGGCCGAGGACCTGTGTGTCAATCGAGGTGTGAGCCAGATCAAGGCACAGATCAAGAACGCTGTCGCGGCGAGCAGCTGTTCCTGCATGCACCTGAACCCACGAGGCGAGTGTTGCCTGCCTGACGTGCACCGAGCGCTTAGCGAGCTGGAGAGTAACTAAGCGTCGAACACCCAGCTGGTCGTCGTGTGCGAATGGGTGAAGCCGGTCGATTGCCGTTGGATGTTTCTGAGCGAGCCACTCCCGGGCGCAGCTTGCACGCTTGCTGCAGTCGCTCCGAGTTCGATTGCAAGATGCAGTCGATGCGAGATGCACTGCTGTTGCACGCCCCGGTTTCGTTCGGCGGGCAGTGTGGACATGCCCCCGAGAATGGCGAACCCATCATGAATCGACAGTGCTGATGCTCCGACCACACGACCATCGTCGCGGTCGCGCACTACGAGCAGACCTGGCGTCTGGGTTGCGTATGCGCCAGCCGCAAAGAGATCGCTCGTTGCTCGACCTTCTGGAGTGGTGTGACCCCACCCACGTGCCGCAGCCTCTTGCCAGATCGCCAGTTGTTCGTCTGTCTCCACGACCTCGATGCGAAATCCGTGGTCGTCGTTCGCTGGAGATGCGCCAATCAATTTCTGCACAAACGACTCCCGTACGGTGTCACCGGGTCGGTATCCACGAGCCTTGAGCAGCGGGATGACGCTCGGATCGCTGAGTCGGCTTGCCTCCACCGTGCTCGGCGCACCGACTGTTGCCGAGAGCTCCTCCAGTCGATCGAGATCGCTGCCGGTGAGTGGCTCATCGAGTCCACTAGCAATCGCGCAGTTCACGTACATTCCTCGCCCGGTGAGCGCAACGACTCCCCCGGCCATCGGTGAGGTGTGGGCCGAGCGATCAGGGACATGCCTTACTACCCACGCAGCTAGGGACGCCATGTCGGTCGCCGACGCCCGCTCTAGTCGCTTGCCGAGCTCATCGAGTTCGTTGCCCATGCAGTTAGCCTTCCACAGTCGCCGCACTCCATCGAGATCGTTACGCTCGCTGCTATGTCTTTGCTCTCCGACATCTGGTCGAGCTTTCAACACCTGTCGTTGACCGTCCGTCTGTGGGTCGCTGCCTGGCTCGTTCCGGTCAACCTGGCAACGGTGATCTTCGTTGGCGAGCGCAACGGTGTGGCGATCTGTCTTCTCGCCATCCTCGGCATGGCGTTCAACATCCCGATCATGGCCAGGGCTCGCGGTATGACCGACCTCATGGCTCTGCCGCATCTCGTCTTGTGGACGCCTCTCGTCTTGCTCGCAGGCTTGACGCTCGTTGCCGACATCGGAACCGGCTACCGACTGTTCCTCATTGTGCTGCTCGTCACCGACGTCGTTTCCCTTGCGTTCGACGCCCGCGACTTCCAGGCGTGGCGAGCTCGGCAAGCATCCTCCGCGTCGTAACCGGAGTTTCCGGAACGTAAGCCATAGAGCCCAAAATCACGGATCAGCTATACATCTTTTTGCAGGTGCTCCCGATACAGCGTTACCGCCCCTTGTTGGAGAAGCACATGCGTCGTCAGTTCACCCGCTCCCGACAGTTCATGTTGTGTGTCGGACTGCTCACCAGCCTCGCCGCGTCGACACTCGCAGTCGGTGCCGCGGCAGGCTCAACGACAGTCACGTGTGATGGTCTCGCGGCGACCATCGTTGGCACGCCTGGCCACGACACGCTCCGGGGCACGGCCGGCCCCGATGTCATTGCGGGCCTGCAAGGCAACGACATCATCAGAGGTCTTGGTGGTAACGACATCATCTGCGCTGGCAAGGGCAACGACCAGGTCTACGGCGGCAAGGGCTTCGACATCATCTACGGAGCGCAAGGCAACGACGCCCTGTACGCAGCAAACGGGTCGGAGGCAGCCGAGCAAGTCGACGTCCGCGGCGCTCGCATGTTCGGCGGAGCCGGTGACGACACCATCTACGGCTCCAACAAGTGGGATCGCATGCAGGGCGGTCCTGGCAAGGACAGCCTCTACGGATTCGACGGACGAGACTGGATGCGAGGTGGGCCCGACCCCGACCGCATCGAGGGCGGATCGAACATTGACGACGTGCACGGCGGCAACGGCAACGACACGTTCATCATTGCGGGCAACGACAAGGTTCGTGGAGGCGCAGGCAAGAGCGACACCTGCATCATCGCCTCAGGCTCGGTGCCAAGCCCGATCGCGAGCTGCGAGATCGGCGGACCAAAGCCAATCCCGCCGGTTCCAGCAAGCTCGTCATGGCCCGAGGTTCAGACCCCGAACATCACCGGCTCTGACTACATCGTCGAGCTCGGTCGCTGGGACATTCCGAACAACGGCACTCAGCCCAAGAAGACCAAAGAGAATCTTCAGAAGGCCCTCGACTGGGCATCGGAGAACAACGTCGGCCAGTTCAAGTTGCCTGCGGGTACGTATCTCATTGGCGACGTCGGCAACGACATCTACTACGCAGGGGTCACCCTTCACGACAACATGGCCCTCGTGCTCGATGACAATGCTGAGATCCGCCTCAACACCAACGACAAATGGAACTCGTGCGCCATCGAGAACAACGAGATCCACCACACCAACGGCACTTCACCGCAGTTCGGCATCGACATCGAAAGCTTGTCGTTCAACAGCGAGAACATCATCATTCGGAAGAACAACTTCTACAACAACCGTGGGGGCGACATCGTCAACACCGACGGCAAGAACGTGCTCGTCGAGCACAACACCATGCGCCAAGGCGGAGGCAACCGCTACATCGACGGTCCGCTCGTTTCTTGGCCGGCCGGCGACTGGACCGTGCGTGGCAACACGATCACGATGGTGAACGGCTCGGTCAATGGCAAGTCTGGCTTCATTGGCTATGCCGGAACGCGGCACCGCGGTGGCAACCCTCCCACGAGCTTCTTCGTGAACAACACCTGCAACGGCTGCGGCATGTACGTCTACAACAGCGCCAACATGGTGGTGAAGGGCAACACGTTCAACGACGGCTACATCGTGATGCAGTACTTCGAGAACGCGATGATCCTCAACAACACCGTCACGCACGGCAACAAGTGCTGGGCCTATCGCTTCCTGCAGGTCAGCGGTCAAGCCAGCGGCAACACGTACAACGGTGAAGCCTTCGACATCCCGTTGTCGAGCACCCCGTGGGACGGCTGTTGGGTGCGATAGCGCTTGCAATAACGTGTGCTCAGCCGTGTTTCGGTAAAGCCGTCAACACTTCAGCCGACTGTCCTAATGAGAAGAGACAGCATTCGCACATGAAAGGGTAACGATGGAGACATTCCTAACGAACGTCGTGTCCTTCCCCGCGGTCATCTTCACCGTGACGTCATGGCTGTTTCTTGGCTTCTGGGTGGCGACAACGCTTCTCGGTTCAGGCTTCGATGCCTTTGGCGATGTTGGCGACTTCGAGATCGACGTCGATTCGAGCACCGAGCTCTCGACCGATACCGACCTCGGCGGCGACATCGACACCGAGGTCGACGCCTCGTCATCGGGCCTCGTCCGTAGCGCCATGGAGTTTCTCGGTATCTCGGGAATGCCTTTGCTGCTCGCTCTCAACCTGCTCTCGATCTTTGCCTGGGCCATCAGCATGATTGCGCTCATCTTTATGGATGGCTTGGAAGGCACCGGACGTTTCGGCGCTGGCGTTGCGGTGTTCTTCGGCGCCCTTTGGCTTGCTGGGCAACTCACCGGACGCATCGGAGGCAGGCTCGAACCGGTCTTCATCCCCACCCGCGCACTTCGCCGTGGCGATCTTGTCGGTTCGATCTGCACCGTGACCACCCTGAAGGTCACCGATAGTTTCGGTCAGGCCGAGGTGCGCACGGCCGAAGGCGATTCGCTCACGGTTCAAGTTCGTTGCGACGATGCGAACGAGCTCACTGCGGGTTCACGCACAGTGATATTCGACGTTGACCAAGACTCTGAAGTTTTCCTGGTCTCTGCCGACATGGAACCCATATAACGGCAACGTGTCGCAGATGGCACGGCTGGAAGGTGGCTCCCGTGCTTCTCAACATTCTCATCATCGTCGGCATTGTGATCGGCGTTCTCGCCGCAGTCGCAGTACTGATGGCGCTTGTCTACAGCTCGCTGTACAAGAAGGTCCCGCAAGGTAAGGCACTGGTCATCAGCACCACCAAGGCGGTCGTCGTTAGCTTCACCGGCCGCCTTGTCGTACCGATCATTCACAAGGCCGAGATCATGGACACGTCGGTCAAGACGATCGAGATCGACCGTCGAGCAACCGAAGGCCTCATCTGTCGCGACAACATTCGTGCCGATATCAAGGTGAACTTCTTTGTTCGAGTGAACAAGGCCGAAGAAGACGTCATCAAGGTCGCCCAGTCGATCGGTGTCGAACGAGCAAGCAGCCAGGAGACCCTTGAAGAGCTCTTTGTCGCGAAATTCTCCGAAGCCCTCAAGACCGTTGGTAAGGGTCTCGACTTCGAAGACCTCTACACCGAACGTCGTCGCTTCCGTGATGAGATCATCGAAGTCATCGGAACCGACCTCAACGGTTACGTACTCGAAGACGCAGCGATCGACTACCTCGAGCAAACGCCACTGATCAACCTCGACGAGAACAACATTCTCGACGCCCAGGGCATTCGCAAGATCACCGAGCTCACCGCCGTGCAGCACGTCGCTACCAACGTTGCTGCCCGTGAAGAAGAGAAGCAGATCAAGGCCAAGGACGTCGAGACCCGGGAAGCCGTGCTCGAGCTTATGCGCCAGCAGGCCGACGCTGAAGCTCGTCAGTCCCGTGAGATCGCCACCGTCAAGGCGCGTGAACAGGCCGAAACCGTCAAGGTCCAGAACGAAGAGCGCCTCCGCGCCGAACGCGCTCGCCTTGCAACCGACGAAGAGGTTGCGATTACCCAAGAGAACCTCGATCGCGAAGTCGCCGTGGCTGAGAAGAACAAGGAACGCATCATTGCGGTCGAAGAAGAGCGTGTGCGTAAGGCACGCGAGCTCGAACTGGTTGCCGCTCAGGTCGAAGTGACTTCGGCGTCGAAGTCGATCGAACAAGAGAAGACCGAGATCGCCAAGATCCAACGCGATCGTGTCGCCGTCGAAAGGACCGTGGCCGAAGAAGAAGAGGCCATTGCCACCTTGCGGGTTGTTGAAGAGGCAAACCGTCAGCGTGACGCAGTAGTCATCGAAGCCGAGGCTGAGGCCCAGGGCGAATTCGTGAAGGACATCAAGAAGGCTGAAGCAGCCGAAACCGCAGCGGCCCACCTCGCAGCAGAACGTGTCACTGTGGCCAAGGCTGACCTCGAAGCCAGCGACCTCGACGCCCGGGCGCAGATGCGTCTGGCGGAAGGCGCCCAGGCACAAGCTGCCGCATCTGGCCTTGCCCTCGCACAGGTTCGTGAAGCTGACGCTGTGGCTATCGAAAAGGTCGGCCTGGCCGAAGCTCGAGTCAAGGAAGCCGACGCGGGCGCCACTGCCAAGGCTGGCGAAGCTGAAGCAGCAGCTGTCGAAGCGCTCCTCCGTGGCGAGGCCGCAGGTCTCACCGAGAAGGCCGCAGCAATGCGCGAGCTCGAAGGCGTTGGCCAAGAGTTCGAAGAGTTCGTCCGCAAGCTCGACGTCGAGAAGGAAATCAACCTCGCCGAGATCGAAGCTGGCATCGGCATTGCCGAAGCCCAGGCCAACGTCATCAGCGCAGGCCTCGAAAGCGCCAACATCGACATCGTCGGTGGCTCCGACATGTTCGTCGACAAGCTCATCACTGCGGTAGCTGCCGGCAAGACCGTCGACGGGTTCGTCAAACACTCCGGCGAAAGCCGAAAGAAGCTCGTCGACGAAGTTGGCTCCGTGCTCGAGAACTTCAACTCCGAAGATCTTCGAGACATGTCTGCTGCAGCTGCCCTGAAGGCACTCGCCGACAAGCTTTCGGACTAACCAACCATGGCTGACCCCAGCTCTGGGGACACCCCAGAGGTCCACGATGAGGCCGGAGCCGGCACGTACGAGCTGCTCCGCGCCCGTCTACTCGGTCATGCACGCACCCTGGCCGAGCGCAGCGACGCCCTCAACGCTAAGCGAATCGAATCATTCGGTTCGAGCAAGTTCGAAGTTGCAGGGGTCGAACGCATTCGAACGACGAACAACACCGTTCCCCGAGACATTGTCTCGGCCGGCCAAGACCTGCTCTTTGGCTACAACGTGTTCATTGGCCTGAAGACAGAGACCACCGTCGACGACGTCTTCAGCCTGCATCATTATCGCTCCGAAGATGGGGAGCTCCGGCTCGACACGGCGCCCGACAACGCCGACGACAACTGGCTTCACGACAAGAACTTCCAACGCGACTTCAGCGAGCTCTACACCTATTACAAGGACGCTCGACTTCTTCAGATCCAGCGCCGGGAAGGCCGACTGCTTGCTGCGTTTCAGACGGGCAAGAGCCTTGAAGACATCCGCGTGTTCCGGTGGTCGGTCAACCCCGATGGCGAGGTGTCCTACCTCGACAACCGAGGCGAACGCGACTACGTGCAAGCCTCACAGTTCGACTTCGAGTGGTCGCCGGTCACCCGTGAACACCACGTTGACGGCCGCTCCCCCTATGTCAACATTGCTGACACGGTCTTCGTCGACCCGACCGGTGGCGACCTTACTATTCGTCTTGAGGACAACACGCCCGAGGGCCAAACCGTTCTGACCGAAACGGTCGAAGACGCCGACCAAGCCCTGGCTGACTCGACGATGGAATATGCCGTACTCGGCGACCTCGTCGTGCTATCCGTTCAGCCATACCGAGAAGACACCGTCCGGTCGTACGTTGTCAATACGCTCACCCGAACCGCTACCCGTGACGACTCGATCCTAACGAGCTGCCTCCAGCTCCCTGAAGACCACGGCATCATCACCCCAGCTGGCTTTGTTCTTCGTACCGGCGAAGCCAAGCGCTTCGACGTCGACACCGAGGGCATGCGGTTCGAAGCCATTCGCCGCTCCCCCAACGGCGAGGACGTGTTATACGTCTTTCACGAACGCACCTCGGGACTTTCGATCCTGCTCGCCTACAACCTCATTCGCCGTGAAGCCGCCCAGCCCATTGCCGCACACGGCTACTCGATCTTCGACGACGGCAGCCTCATCGTCTTCCGTGAAGACGCCGAACCCACTCGGGTTCACCCGATGCAGATCTGGAACACGCCATTCGTTTCTGACGAGTTCCATGCGGCTCAGCCGGTTGGCGACTCGGTCCTGCATCGCCTCGGCAACGCGGACCTCGTGCGTGGCGTATCCGACTCGCTCAACATCGCCCGCCAAACCGAAGAAGCCGAACCGTCATCAGCGGTCTACGCAGATCTCCTGGCATCTGCTTCACGAGTACTGAATGGTTACTTCTGGCTGCACGAGCCCGAGGTTGGGAACCTTGCTGAACCGCTCGAAGAGATCGCTGCTACTGCAACCCTGATCATCGACGAGTTCGAGAAGGTGCAGACCCTTCAGGCATCGGCAGGCGCCACCTTGGCCGAAGCTCAGGCCGAGGTTGACCAGCTCATCCTCGAGCTCACCGAAACTCCCCCGACGACGGCTGGCGAACACGTCGATGCGTTGCGCCTGCTTCGCCAGAAGCGCGGCCACCTGATCACGTTGCAAGACGTCCGCTACATCGACATCGAGGCAATCGAAGCCCTCGAAGGAAGCGTCATCGAGCAATTCGATAGCGCGTCGACGGCGGCTGCCACGTTCTTTTCTGGTGAGGAGGCGTTTGCCGACTTCCACACTGAGCTCGCCTCAGTCGAATCGGCCATTACGTCATCGGTTCGAACCGCCGAGCTCGATGAACCTCGTGAGAAACTTGAGGCCCTCACCGACGGCCTCGACGTCCTAAGCCAAGTCGTGAGTGGTCTCGAGATCGACGACCCAACGGTCCGTACGGAAATCCTCGGACGTCTCTCCGACGTCATGGCTGGCCTGAACCGATGCCGGGCGATTAGCGAGAACCAGCGCAAGTCGCTTGTAACCTCTGAAGGTGCTGCGGCGTTCAGCGTCGAAATGACGCTCTTCGCCCAGGCGGTCTCGGGAGAGTTGGCCCGAGCCACAACCCCGGCACTGGCCGACGAAGCCCTGGGCCGCCTCCTCCTCCAGCTCGAAGAACTCGAATCACGCTTTGCCGAGTTCGACGACGAACTCATCGAAATCGGCCACCGCCGCGACGAGGTCTACGAGAGCCTGTCGTCTCGCAAGCAGTCGCTGCTCGACGACCGTCAGCGCAATTCCCAGCGGCTCATCGACGCTGCCGACCGAATCCTCGGTGGCATCGGTCGCCGAATCGAACGCTTCGAGAGCACCGATGAGCTCAACGCCTGGTTCGTTTCGGACCCGATGGTCGCCAAAGTCCGTTCGCTCGCCGAAGACCTTCGTGAGATTGACCAAGCCGTCTCGGCCGACGAGCTCCTGCGTCGTCTCGATACCGCCAGGGAAGACGCTGGACGTTCGCTGCGTGATCGGGCCGACATCTTCGAAGAAGGCGGCAGTGTCATCCGCCTTGGCAACCATCGATTCTCGGTCGATACCGAGCCACTCGAGCTCACCGTTGGGGTCGTCGATGGTGAGCTCAATGCCGTCCTCACCGGCACCGACTTCCGCCAACCGCTCGACGACGAGCTCCTCGCAGGGTCGGACCGGTTCTGGACGCAACACCTCGCCTCGGAGAACGACGAAGTCGGGCGGGCCGCATACCTTGCCGGCACGATCCTTCTCGATGCCCTCAGCGGTGAAGGCGAGCACACTCTCGATGACCTCGGAGCACTTCGTAATTCCGCAGACGGTCTCGCGACGCTCACTCGCACATCGGCCGAGCAACGCGTCGATGAGGGGTACGAACGTGGCGTCCACGATCACGACGCTGCCCTCCTGCTCGACGCGCTTCTCGAACCCATCGCAACCGCGGGTCTACTGCGATATGACCCTCGAGTTCGTTCCGACGCCATCATCTTCTGGATCGACGGGCTCAACGACGCACAACGAGACACCTGGCAAGCACGCTGTCGAAGCCTCGGACGTTTGCGCCATGCGTTCGACCGGTCGCCGGCAATCGCTGAAGCAATCGACGAGCTCGCAACCGCACTCGATGCGTACGGCACTGCGTCAGACCCGGCAACAAGCGCCGAGTACCTGTTTGAGGAGCTCGCCGAAGAACTCTTCGGTTTCGACACCAGTGCCGACGCCATGTCGCTCGCTGATGCCTTCCGGTTGCACCAAACCGAAGGCGACCGCGCCGCCCAGGTAATCGCATCGCTCCCGACCTTCACCGATCGCCTCGAACTCGCGGAAGCGTGGCTCCGCGCCTTCACAGCAGCACAAAGCCCGGAACTACTTCCTGTCGTTCCCGAAGCCGTCGTGATGATCGCAGGCGACATGGTCACGCGTGTTCCACAAGCGTCAACCCTCGACATCGACGTCTCGGGCCTCCTCAGCACCCATCGCCAAATCGACAACGGAACGCTTCACGCACGTGCTGACGAGCTTCTCACAACCATCCGTCGATACCGGCGTGACGAACGGCCTGCATTCGAGGCGTACCAAGCAGCCCGGTCAACTGCTCTGGCGACGACCCGAGATCAGCTTCGTCTCGATGAGTTCCAGCCCAAGGTCATGAGCGCCTTCGTGCGCAACCAACTGATTGACCAGAGTTACCTGCCGATGATCGGCGACAACTTCGCGAAGCAGCTCGGCAGCCTCGATGGTGGCCGGACCGACCAGATGGGTCTCCTGCTGCTCATCTCTCCCCCTGGCTACGGCAAAACAACGCTCATGGAATACGTGGCGAACCGCCTTGGCATGGTGTTCGTGAAGGTGAACGGCCCAGCCCTTGGCACGGGCGTGACCTCGCTCGACCCGTCCGAAGCGCCCGACGCGACCGCAGCCCAAGAGGTCGACAAGATCAACTTCGCACTCGAGATGGGCTCGAACGTGTTGCTCTACCTCGACGACATCCAGCACACGAATCCCGAGCTCCTCCAGAAGTTCATCTCGATGACCGACGCCCAGCGCCGCATGGAAGGCGTCTGGCAAGGGCGGACCCGCACCTATGACCTTCGGGGCAAACGTTTCGCTGTCGTTATGGCAGGCAACCCGTACACCGAGTCAGGTGAGCGGTTTGCGATTCCTGACATGCTGGCGAACCGTGCGGACACGTACAACCTTGGCGATGTCCTTTCGGGACAGGACGATCTCTTTGCGCTCTCCTACATCGAGAACGCGATTGCGTCGAACCCGGTGCTTAAGCCAATGACCACTCGGGACCTCGCCGATGTCCCTGCGCTTGTCGAGATGGCTCGACGCGGCAAGGGCACTCCACAAGAACTCAAGCACCCCTACAGCACCCAAGAACTTGGCGACATGGCCTCCACGATGGAACGCCTACTCGTGGTGCAGAAGGTGCTGCTCTCGGTCAACCAGCAGTACATCGCGTCGGCATCGATGTCCGACGACAACCGCACCGAGCCACCATTCCAGTTGCAGGGTTCGTACCGAAATATGGCTCGCCTGGCAGAGAAGGTTCTGCCGGTGATGAACCGAGAAGAGATCGAGAATCTGATCGACGACCACTATCGAGGCGAAGCGCAGACGCTAACCACGGGCACTGAGTCGAACCTGCTGAAGCTCGCCGAGTTACGCGGAACGCTAACTACCGAAGACGCAGACCGCTGGAACGAGATCAAAGAGACATTCGCCCGCGTGCAACGACGCGGCGGAAGCGATAGCGACCCGATGTTTCTCGTGGCCGAGTCGCTCAACGACATCGGTCAGACCCTCAAGGGACGTGCTGCCAGCTAGCAACGATCGGGGCCCGCTAAAGATCTCTGCCCCGTTTCGGACCTGACAGGTCTGGAAATGGGCACAAATGTGCCGCAGAGTGAAGATCGTCGAGCAAGGACGCATCCGGCAGCATGTTGCTTCTACCTGACACAGATCACTCCGCGCTGCGGATGCGACCTTTCTCGAACGTGATAGTTGAGTATCGGCACCACTTTTGGGAATCTGAAGCGCAAATATTGCCCTGCATTGAAATATCAGGGCGTTTCCGTCACCGATGCGCGGCAACGCACTCGGCGAAGGCGTGAATATCGTCACCTGTCGTCGCAAACGACGTCACCATCCGCGCCAACTGCTCGTCTTCGGCGAGTTCACCGCTCGGCGGCATTGCGTTGGGATACCAGTCGTACATCGACACCCCGGCGTCGAGCAACGACGCGAAGAGCGCCTTGTCGAACACCACGAACGTCTCGTTCGATTGGCAGTCCCACGCGAGACGAACACCGTCGAGCTCACCAATCGTCGAGCGGAGGGTGTTGGCCATCTCGTTTGCGTTCCGCCCAAGTTCTAGCCAGTGATCGCTGTCGAGCCACGCCGAGAACTGCGCCCCGTAGAGTCGGGCTTTCGACGTGAGATGCCCAGTTCGTTTCATGCGGTATTCGAAGTCCTTCGCAAGCGTCGAATCGAAGAAGACGATGGCCTCGGCGGCCACCGCTCCGTTCTTGCTCGCACCCAGGCACAGCACATCGACGCCGGCCTTCCAGGTGAGCTCGCTCGGGTGGACGTCGAGGGCAGCAACTGCGTTCGCAAACCGGGCCCCGTCCATGTGCACGCTCAAGCCGTGCGACTTCGCCGTTTCATTCAACGCCCGAATCTCATCGACCGAATACACCTGGCCGCACTCGTTGGCCTGCGTTAGCGAGAAGGCCTGCGCTTTGACGTTGTGCGGCGCATCGCTCGGAAGACGAGTGATCATGTCGTCGAGCTGAGCTGGTGTAAGCCGAACCTCGCGCTCGGGAACCGGCAGCACGGCCGCACCGCCGGTGAACAGCGCTGGCCCTGTCGACTCGTCGAGCAAGATGTGTGCCTGGTGATGGCAAACCACGCCTCCCCAAGGGTCGACCATTGCCGAGAGCGCAAGCATGTTCGCTGCGGTCCCGCTCGACACGAAAAACACCTCAGCATCGGTGTCCAATGCCTCGCAGACAGCAGCAGCGCCAGCCGCGGTGATGCTGTCCGCACCGTAAGCGTCGTGTGCACTCCCCCGGTAGGCCTCGGTGATGGAGGCAAGCACCTTGTCTGATGCGCCGGCTTGATTGTCACTTCCGAAGATCACCGGCCCAGTATTGCAGTAACCGCTCTGTCACTTGCAGTTACCACCATGTCGGCAGCTACAACCGCGCAACCGCAGCAGCGCCTTCAGTAGCGAACGGTTCGCGATCGCGCCGCTCGGCGTGCGCAGCCTCCGACGGCATCACGACGACCACCGGAACACCACGCTGCAACGGTTTTGCGAGCTCGGCGCGAAGTTGCGCTCGGTGGAATCGGGCTACGACCGTGCCTCCCGATGCCGGGATCATTGGAGCGATGACCACAATGACGTCGGGTTCGCGAACGAGGTCGGTATTGGTTGCCGAATGCACGGCACCATCGACATGCAACACGCCATCAACCTCGATCGGCTGATTCAGCCCTGGGATCGCAGCTGACGCTCTCACCACAGCCTCGACATCATTCGCGTCCGCAAGATGGTGCTCAACGCGCGTACCTGCCCGCCGAACCGTGACCGCGGTTGCACCTGGGTGGAACGGAGCATCAGGAACGTTGTAGGCCGCAATCTCCTTGTTCAGCGGGGCGAAGCGGGCGATGAGCCGACCCGCGAACCGGCGCAGCGCAGCCGCTCCTCTCACAGCTTGGTTTGCGGGATACAGATGACCGTTCGCTACTTCGATAAGCGCATCGACAGAGCCAGCGACCGGTTCGCTACGACCGTTGAACGAGGCCGACACAAACGCACCAGCCGAAGTACCGATGATCTCGTGTGCCGAGCTCGCCCGCCACCGGGTGCGGTGTTCGAGCGCCTCGAGCGCAGCCCAGATAAACGGTCCGCCTGTTGGCCCACCTGCTCCGACTACAAGTGACACTTTCCTATCTTCGTTGGCGCCCAAGCGCGTCAGCCTTCCGGATGGGAGTCGGCGATCAAGCTCAAGATCTCGAACATGACGGCCATTGCCCTGTAGCTCGTCACCATGTTTGGGGAATCGATCGTCGGCATGAGGCACACGACGTCGCCGCCAATAACGTTCTTGCCGCGCACCGAGCGAATCAGCTGCATGACCTGGTCCATACCAAAGCCCTCGATCCCCGCCTCGATATTTGCCACGCCAGGCGCCACCGACGGATCGAGACAGTCGAGGTCGAACGTGATGTACAGCGGCCGATCGCCGATCCGTTCATCGATGATCTCCATCACCTTCTCGGGTCCCATCTCGTCGTAATCGGTCTTCTTGATCACCTCGTAGCCAAGGTCGTAGCTCGGATCGAGCCATTCAAGCGACCGGGTGTTGCCGCGGATACCGACCTGCACGCTGTGCTCGGCGTCGACGTGCCCGTCGCGAACGAGGTAGCTCGCCCAGTGCGCCGCCGACTTGATGGCCCCCATGAAGTGGTCGACGTTGTGGAATGCGTCGGTGTGGGCATCGAAATGAAGCAGGCACGCCTTCTCCCCTCCGGTCAAACGCGAATGCGACCCGGCAATGCCCTGGAGAATGCCTCCGGTAATCGAGTGATCGCCGCCGATCGACACCGGGCGACAGCCCGCAGCGTCGATCGTTTTGTAGTAGTCGGTGATCATCTCGATCGACCGTTCGTTGTTGTTGCCCTCTGACAGCGGCACATCGCCAAGGTCGCGAATACGACAACGCTCCCAGGGATCTACGCCGAACTCGTTGTGTACTCGTCGACCGATCGCCGACACGTTTCGCACGGCTCGTGGGCCCAGATGCTGGTCGCGTTGGGTCGTCCCATTGCCGGTACTGTGTGGCACGCCAACAAGTCCAATATCGGCGTTCGCCGGATCGGCATCGTGCTCGGCCCGGAACAGCGTCGGAATCCCATACCAGAAGATCCCGTCCATCAATCGTTGTGCATCATCTCGGCTCATGGCCGCAAACGCTAGGGCACTGAGACGACGTCCGCTGGGTTCAATTACCGAACGTCAGCCAGATCCGCTGGATACGCCACGCCCTGAAGTCGGCGCAGGTATTCCGAATCGCTACCACCGGCGCGACGGCTCGCCCGGTTCACCGCGCCAGCAATGAAGTCTTTGACCTGCGCAAGCGACAACCCGAACTCCTGCACGATCGTCAAGGCGATGTCTCGGTCAGACAGATCGAGCATGGACACAAGCAGATCGGCCTCATGGCTACGCATGTGGACTGGCAGACCGTCGCCCAGGCGGCGCAGCGTGCGCACCGCCGTTGCGACGTAGGCCAGAAGCTCGCGGTTCGACATCAAGTCCGAGCGCAGCATCAACGAGATCCAATCGATCTCGCCACGTGTCGGCGACGGACATCGCCGTTCTTCTCCAGGGGCGACGTGCATTGCTTGGATGGCCGGACCGTACGTCCGCATGAGACTGCGGAGGATGTCTTTCGTCGGGCCGCTCTTGCCGTTCTCGATCTCGAGCAATCGTGTGAGGGGAATTCCCGACGCCGTCGCCGCCTCGTTCAACGTCATACCGGTAATGCTCCGGCATTCTTGCAGCGTGGTGCCTAATGATGATTCGCAGTAGTCGACCATGTGCCGCCGTTCTTTCTCGAATTTCGCCTTCGCCCAATTTCCATACTGGAGAATTCGACAAGCCCCATACGGAATTCGAGTGTCAAAACCGACACCCCTGGGTCCGAATGGTGCCTACGCGTCGCGCTTCATCCACAAACCCATCGGCGAATCCCCAAGAAATTCAACAAGATCCACAAGCTCATCCACTTGCACCTCACAGGCCCCGTTCTGCACAGTAAGAACACGAACAACACAAGCAACATGTCAAAAACAGCAGCCGCACATCGCCAGTCCACCGGCTACCGACCTCGAACACTCCTCCTATGAAAGGGATCACAATGGCCGCATTCTCCGTAGAACTCGCCAATGACCGCATCGAACAAGTCCAGGGCGTCGATGCGTATCAGCAGGAAGGGCCGCTCACCACGTTCTTCGCTGTCGAGTCCCAACGACTCGTCATCGACTCGTGGTCAACCAGGGTCGCATCGTTCCGTACGGTGGATATCAAGGCGGTACGACGGGCCTGAGTGGTCAGCGTCGAACCGAAGACGTCAGTATGGGGAATGCTCTCGACCGGTTCCCTTCTGCTCGCCACGCCGAGCATGCATGAAGAGACTTTTGATCGCACTGTCATCTTCATCCTTGAACACGACGAGAGCGGGTCGATGGGCCTCGTGCTAAACCGTCCGAGCGACATGCTCGTCAGCGACGCTCTCCCCGACTTCGGTTCGCTCGCCCGACCCGACCGGCTCTTCCTCGGTGGTCCAGTCGAACAAGGCACCGCTCTAGTGCTCGCTGAACCTCTCGATCCCGCTGCACCGGGAATGCACTTCATGCAGAACGGTATTGGCCTGCTCGACCTCACCGACGACGACAACCCCCGCATCATGCTTGAACGGGCTCGGGTCTTTTCCGGCTACGCCGGCTGGGGTCCCCGCCAACTCGAAACCGAGCTGCGCAACGGCGCATGGATCGTTGCGAACTGCGAACCGCAGGACGTGTGGAACTCCGACCATCAGACACTGTGGGCTCGCATCATGTCGCGCCTTGACCTGACCGAGTTCTTAGCTACGTACCCGAGCCAACCCTGGTTGAACTAGCTGGCTTAACCCAAACCACTAGCTCAAAAGGTTGATCTCCCAAAGCACCTTCTGGAGCGCGCTTTCGGCAGTCACCGTGCTGTACGCCAGGGGGTTCGCTTCCGTGACACAGCTCGGGATTGGGGCCAACACCGTCGAAGGCGTCGGATGACAGAACTGAACGACGCTCAGGCGCTCGCCCGGCTCCGCCGGGTCACCCACTACTCGATGGTTACCTGGAGGCAGAATGCCATTCGTGAGCCGCTCGAGCATGAGCCCGGTGTTGATGACCATCTGCCCATCCGGAGGAATCGCATCGACCCACTCACCTCCGATCAGCACCTGCAAACCCTTGGCCGTCGCACGGGGTAACGCGGTGATCAGGTTGATGTCGTCGTGGGCACCCGCCCACACGTGTTCACCGCTCGGAGCGTCGGGCATCGGTGGGTAGCGAATCGCTCGAGTCAAGGTGGGCCCGTCCGTGACCATCTCGTCGAAAAAACTCTCAGCGCAACCGAGCCCAACCGCGATAATCCTGAGGAAACGCCGCTGAATCCCATAAATACGAGAATGGAAGTCGAGAAGCACCGACTCAATGCCGGGAACGGTTGCCTCGGGCAAGACCGGAGGGTTGTAGTTGCCGGGGTACGCCGTCTTTAGCGGATGCCCGTCAGGAAGCGACAGCCCCCAATTGAGCATCTCCTTCCAATCGGCGACATCCGATGATGCTGCCGTCTCGACAAGCAACCCGGTATACCCGGTTTGCCCAAAGCTCTCGGGAACCCGGTAGTGCTCCTTCTCATCAAGTGGGCTGGAGAAGAATTCGGCGAGCTTGCCGTACGCATCATCCAGCAGATCATTCGAGAGGTCGTGGGCGGTGTACACAAACCCGTTCGCCAGGCTTCGCATAACGCCATCAACGACTGCTGCTCGCTGGGAGGCATCGCCGGTTTCAAACGCCAAGAGGTCTACGTCGAGAATGTCATTGCCCATAGCCAAACACTATCGAGTCCCTACCCATCGACGCTCGATTCGACGCCTAGACTCCGGTCGTGACCTCCCCTACTGACAGGCCGTACGACGTCATCGTGTACGGCGCAACCAGCTTTGTTGGCCAAATCTTGTGCGCCTACCTTCGAGACCGTCACGGCGGCGGACGTGATTCGGCCAGCGACATCTCGTGGGCGATTGCCGGGCGGAACCCGGCCAAGCTCGACGACATCGCCGACGACCTGGGTCTCGGCGTCGATCACCTTGTGGCAAACGCCCACGACCCGAAGGCACTCGCCGAGATGGTGGCGTCTACTCGTGTCGTTATCTCGACGGTCGGACCGTACGCGTTGTATGGGTCCGAACTCGTCGACGCTTGTGTAACCGCTGGCACCGACTACTGCGATCTCACTGGTGAACCGCATTGGATGCAGCAGATGATCGATGCCCATCACGACCGCGCCACCCGTTCGGGTTCCCGCATCGTCCATGCCTGTGGCTTCGATTCGATTCCCTCGGACCTCGGGGTTGCCTACACCCAGCGCATGGCTAACGAGCTTCTTGGTGAGCACTGCCACCAGATCTCCATGCGGGTCAAGGCCATGAAGGGCAGCGCAAGCGGCGGCACGATCGCTTCGATGCTCAACATTGTCGAAGAGACAAAAGACAACCCCGATCTTCGGCGCGTGCTCACCAACCCGTATGCATTGGCCCCCGAGGGCATGCGCAGCGGAGTCCGTCAGCACAACGTCACTGTGCCCATGCGAGACGAAGCCTCCGATCGATGGGTTGCGCCGTTCGTCATGGCGTCGGTCAACACCCGCATTGTGCACCGCAGCCATGCGCTTCGCGGCCGCCCATGGGGGGACGACTTCTTGTACGACGAGGCCATGATCACCGGCAGCGGCCCGCTCGGCGCAGTGAAGGCCGGCGGCCTGACCGGCGGCCTCGGCGCGTTCATGGCAGCGTCCAGCGTCGGACCGGTCCGTGAACTCCTTGCCAACAAGGTCCTTCCGAAGCCTGGTGAAGGACCTTCGCCCGAGGCCCAAGCGGCCGGGTTCTACGATCTTCGTTTCTACGGCACGACGCCATCGGGAACCACGATCACGACCAAAGTCACCGGCGATCAAGACCCGGGCTACGGCTCGACAGCCAAGATGCTCGGAGAAGCAGCGGCGGCTCTATTGGACGCTGATCCTGCAGACACTCCGGGCGGTTTCTGGACGCCGGCGACTGCCCTCGGCATCGACCTCGAGCAGCGCCTCGTCGAACACGCAGGACTGACGTTTTCTATCGTCGACTAACAGAATCGAACACGCGTTCGTCAACGATGATATCGTGGACACTCATGAGTGTGCTTCCCTTAACGCTGTTCGGTATCGGTGAACCCGTCATCTACTCAGCGTGGACACCATCACGCACCCAGCTCGATCCGTGCTGTTGGGTCGACCACGCTCCCGGATTCCTCCTTGGAGCTGACGAGCTCCTCGGCAGACTCGATGACACCATGGAATGGTTCCGCGGAAAGCGCTTGATGTACGGCACCTGGTACGACGAGCCTCGTCTTACGGCGACCGATGCCAAAGCCGAGCACACCGTTCCCGACTCCATCGATGCCATCAGGTCAGAGCTCTCGACGCACTACGACCGCGCTTTTCGCGGGTTGTTCTGCAATTACTACACCTCTGGGAGCGACAGCGTTGCGTGGCATGCTGACCGCATTGGCCGCACAGAGGTCGACCCACTTGTTGCCATTGTGAGCCTCGGAGGACCCCGACATTTTCTGCTGCGTCAGCAGTCAGGCGGGGCCAGTCACCGCATTCGACTCAACTCGGGCGATCTGTTGATCATGGGCGGAGCAACCCAGCACCACTGGGAGCATGCGGTGCCCAAAACTGCGAGCGCTCCACCACGCATGAGCGTCACGATGCGCGCTGGCGGAGCGCCGCTTTCGACTCGAAACATCACCTGACCGGTTTGCTAATTCGATAGAGGTTCGAACAAAAGTCGTTACTGTTCGCGTGCTTCATGCCGATAGTTGGGCATGACGATGTCTTCCGTACGGCGCTTGGTCGTGCTGATAATCGTCGGCGGAACGATTATCTCCTTCATAGCGGCCCGATCGGTTTCACAAGCGCGCGACGATGCAGTCGAACGCGCGCTCACGAGCGAGACGGAAGAGATTTCTGACGAGCTCACCCGGCTGAGTGACACCGCCTTCACGTCGGTGATTAACCTCGGCGAGATCGTGGCCAGCGAGTGGCAGACATCGGAGGAGTACCGCTTGCTATGGCCCAGCTATCAAACCGCGCTTCCAGGAGACACGGCTAGCCTTTTGCTCGCGTCGGTGCCGGCCAATGAGCTAGGCCAATTCACGGCCAGCCAAGTCCAATTCGATAGTGAATTCGTGCCGACGATCGTGAACCGCGCTCCGTCCGAGTCGGGCCATGTCTTCATCGTTGCGTCGTCCGACGTCACTCAACCCATCGGGGCAGATCTGTCGTCGATTCCAGGCGCCTCAGAGATCTTCCTCGAGATCGAAGCCGGACAGGTTGTGGTCCGTGGCGCTGACTTCCGCTCCCCTGTCAACGTCCCACCTGGACAGGCGCAACTCATTTTCCGAACGACCGCCGATCGACCAGATGGCATACCTGGAGACATTTGGAACGTCGCCCAGGTCGATAGTGCAACGCTCCTCGAAGAAGCGATGGCCGGACGTGATGGCTTCGGCGCGAACCTGACCCTCAACGTCAACGATCAACTCCTCATGGAAGGCCTATCTGCGACGGACGCGATCGCTCGCACCTCCCGCGTAGCCGGATCTCAGGGCCTTGAATTCAACTTGGCCGTGTGGACCGACGGAACCTCCGTCGTCACCCGCAGCCCGTTGTCGGTGTTCTGGACGGTCATGGCCTCGACGCTCGGCTTCGCTGCGTTGATCGGGCTCTCCTCGACGGCGTACGTGCTCGCTCGACGAGCCGAGAGTGGCGAGCGCGAAGCACGACAGGATGAACTGACCAACTTGCCAAACCGACGCTGGGTTATGGAGACCTTGCAGGCCCGAAAGGGCGAGATGGCCGTCCTGTTCTGCGACCTCGACCGATTCAAGATTGTGAACGACTCCGTCGGGCACGCGTCAGGCGACGAGCTCCTTGTCCGCGTCAGCGAGCGCATGGTCTCGCTCGTCGGCGACCGCGGACGAGTAGCCCGTTTCGGTGGAGATGAGTTCATCATCGTGGTCCAACGGGGCGACGACACCGAGGGGCAGGCCGTCGAGATAGCGACCGAGCTGGTGTCGTCGATGCGCGATCCGTTCATGATTGAGGCAGGGTCGTTCCGAACCTCGGTATCGGTAGGTCTCGCTACCGGCAACACGAACGCGATCAACGGTGGCGAACTCATTCGTGCAGCCGACGTGGCACTAGGGCGAGCAAAGAACAACGGACGTGACACCTTCGTCGTCTACGACAACGAGATGCGCGAGGCCGAAATCGGCCGACTCAAGCTCGAATCCGAGCTCCAAACTGCCCTCGACGCGAAAGATCTCAAAGTCCATTTCCAGCCCATCGTCGATGCGACGAAGCAGATTCGGTCCTACGAGGCACTCGTGCGTTGGGAGCATCGAGGCGAGCTGATCAGCCCTGGGATCTTCCTTCCCGTTGTCGAGGAGATGGGTCGCATGGGCGACCTCGGCGAGATCGTGCTCCGCAAGGCAGTCGAGATCTTCACCGAAGTAATCGGCAACGACGACCCAACAACGCTCCACATCAACGTCGATGCCAGCCAATTGCTCGACCCAAAGTTTCCGCAGACCGTACGCGACGTCATCGAAGAGTTCGACCTCGACCCGGGTCGACTCATCCTCGAACTCACCGAGGGCGAATGGGTCGACTCGAGCATCGACCTTGAGAACGTCCTACTCGAGCTCTCAAACGGTGGCTTTGCCTTCGCAATCGATGACTTCGGCAGTGGATACTCCTCGCTCGCACGGCTCCTGACCGTTCCGGGCTTAGCAGAGATCAAGATCGACCGTTCAATGGTCGTTCGAGCTATGGACCCCCGTACCGGGGCAATCGTCGCTGGCTTGGTTGAGATTGCCGACCGACTCGAGGTCACGCTGATCGCTGAAGGTGTGGAGAAAACTGAAGAGTTCGCCGTGCTTCGCCGCGCCGGCATCCCCCACTTCCAGGGCTACCTGTTTGGCCGTCCAGCCGAACTCACCGCAGACGTCCATGTCCGTCCGGACAGTAGTAACGACGACCCTGCGTTTCACGAGCGCAGCTCGGAAGCTGACGCTGCCTAGCTAGCGGTCGGTGTCACGGCGTCGAGCCCCGCAGATTGACGGGCCTCGTACACCCGTTGACGACCAAGAGCTGCATCGACCTCGGCCCCGATGAGCACCGCCAACGCCATGAGCTGGAGCCAGAGCATCACAACGATGATCGTTGCGAGCGTTCCGTAGGTTTCGCCGTAGCTACCGAAATTGTTGACGAACACGCCGAAGCCCCAGGAGAGCAGCACGATGAGTGCCGTGCCCACCGCTGCGCCTTTGGTGATGATTGGCGACTTCCCTCCTGCAACAAGTTCAGAGCTACGGGCTGGGTCCGATGCTGGTCCGACTCGATACAGAAAGGACAGCGCCGCCACCATGAGCAGCCCAAGCGCGACGAATCGGCCAATCGATATCAGCCATCGAATAGCGCTGCTATCGATCCAGTTATTCAGCTGAGCTGGCAGCACCGACATGGTGAACACCATTGCAGCCACCATGACCAGCGCTCCGAGCATCAAACCGATGGCGAGAAGACGCTTGAGTATGAAGTTGCGAGTCTCGGTCCGGTCGAACACAACGTTGAGGGTTTCCATGAGCTGACCAACAGCACCCGAGGCGGTGAATACGGAGGCGGCAATACCGATTGCTGCAGCGATTCCGGCGCCAGTGGAGCCGCTATCGGCAATATCGGTGATCTGCTGTACGACGAAATCGCGAGTCGCCTCAGGCGAGTTGGCCAGGGCGGCTTCTGTCTCGGTCTTCAGCGTCTCGGTATCGGCGACCATGCCGGTTATCGATACCGCAGCAGCGAGCGCTGGGATCAGTGCGATAAACGCAAAGAACGCAACGCCGGCAGCGAAGATCGGTAGTCGGTGTTCTTTGACCTTGTCCTTGAGCTCGCCAAAGAGCTTTGGCGGCGGTGCAGGGGTGTTCTCGTTCTTCTTGGTTTTCGCCATGATTCACCAATCCTGTCAGGCCCGGCGACTACCGTTCACGATCGATGGAGCCTTTTGTTTTTGGAGTCGATCTCGACGGTGTCTGCGGCGACTATACGCCTGCGTTTCGCACCATTGCTGCACGGGAGCTGGGGGTCTCTGAAGACGAGTTGCCGCTTGAGCGATCGTGGGACTTTCGCGAGTGGAATCTTGAACGAGCCGGCGGCTTTGAGCGTCTGCACGCGCTTGCAGTCGCCGAGGATCGCCTCTTCGCAACGATGCCGCCAATCGACGGCGTCACCGATGCGCTTTGGCGCTTGTCAGATGCTGGCATCCACATCCGAGTGATTACGCATCGCCTCTATGTGAACTGGGGTCATGCGTCAGCGGTGGCCGACACGGTCGAGTGGCTCGACCAGCATCGAATCCCGTATCGAGACATCTGCTTTCTCGGCAACAAACCCGATGTTGGCGCCGACGTGTACATCGACGATGGGCCTCACAACATCATCCAGCTCCGCAAGGCCGGCTTTAACGCCATCGTGTTCGACCAGCCGTACAACCGCGACCTCGCCGGCCCGCGTGCAAAGAACTGGGCCGAGCTCGAAGACATGGTTATGGATCTTGCAGCTGAGCGTCTGGGCGCGGTCGAGCCACAGCTCCCTGGCGTAGATCCTGGAGCCGACCGACTCGACCGGAATCGCGCGGCCGACGAGTAATCGCCGTGAGCGCCTAACTGCTAGCGGTGCGCGAGCTTCTCGCGTGCGGGGTCGAGGTCGTTCGGGTTGGTCACACCGATCCACTCCTCGTCCGACACCGGCACCTTGACGGTCAGTTCACCGGTCTCACGAAGACGGTCGACGACGTCGGGCAGCAAGTACTCGGTCTTGGGCTGATCGCCGAACTCATCGTAAAACGCTTCCCACTGGCTCTGCAGATGTGGGAAGAGTGACTGGGGGAACCCAAACATGTTCATCGACACCATGGTGTCGTCGCTATGTTCGCCAGCCGGATCGTCGGAACGGATCTGGCCGTCCTCCCCACGAGCAATGCCGTGCGTTTCGCTGATCGACTCCAGCAATCCGTCCGAGACCGCGCACACGCCACGCGACACAGCGCCTTCAAGCGGAAGGGTCTTCGACAGCTGGAACGCAACGAGGGCACCAACGGTGTCCTCGCCACCTGACAACGCATCAGCTGCGAGCTGGAACGACGACGGCCCGTAGTAGTCATCGGCATTCACAACGATGAACGATCCCGGTACAACCGCAGCGGCGGAGAGCACGGCGTGAGCAGTTCCCCAGGGCTTGTCGCGGTGCGGTCCCAGATCATCTTGTCGAACCAGGACAAAGCCATCGAGCGAGTCGTATTGCCGCTCGAGGTGCGCTCGAACGTCCTCTTCAATATCGGTCCGGATGATGAGGACAACTTGGTTACATCCAGCTGCGCGTCCGTCTTGAATTGCGAAATCTAAGAACGCTTCGCCATTCGGGCCGACCTCAACAAGCTGTTTCGTTCCGCCGAAACGACTGCCAAGGCCAGCGGCCATAATCACCAAAGAAAGATCCATTCCACCATTCGTAGTCGCGAGCCGACGTGGAGTGGCGTCATTGCGTGACTTTGCGTCCTACGATGACGCCCCATGAGCAAAACCAACGCCAACGGTCCACTCGTCGATGCAGTGATCAGCGATCTCGACGGAACGTTCTGGTCGACGCGCAGCGAGGTCCATGAGAAGAGCCTTGCGACCGTCGCCGCGCTCGACGACGCAGGCGTTCCGTTCATGATCGCCACCGGCCGACGGGCCCAAGGGACGCTCCTTGGGCTTCGACCCGTTGGCCTTCACACTCGTCCAGGCATCTTGATGAATGGGGCGCTTGTTCGAGACTCGCTAGACGGAGAATCGTTTCTGGTCGAAGCAATCCAGCTCGATCAGGCCAGAGAGGTCCTGGACCTCTTTCGCTCGGGCGATCTCGAACCTGTGGCGTATGTTGACCACCCCGATACTGACATGCTCGTCGGGCCTGGGGGTGCGGCCGGTAACGCCTACCTTGCACGAACTGTCGGGTATGCACGTGTCGAGTCGCTCGACGTAGCGCTTGCTGAAAACCCGGTGATCGGCTTCGGCGCCTTTGGGTTTGCGCTGGCACAACTTCAGCCCATTGCCGACCAGATCAACGCTGCTGGCCTCGCCACAGCGATCATCGGCGAGGCATTGTTCGAGGGCAATCACGGCCTGATGATCCAAGCCCACGACGTCGACAAGCAGACCGGCATCGAGGCGTGGTGTGCCCGAACCGGGATCAACCCAAGCCGTCTCGCAGTTGTTGGAGACGGAAACAACGACCGGCTGATGCTTGAGAACGCCAAGATCGCCATCGTTCCCGAAAGCGCACCTGCAGAAATCCGAGAGATTGCCGATGTCATCATTCCCCGCAACGAAGACGGCGGGTGGGAACGTATCCCGGAGATCATTGGACTCTAATCATCGAGTCCAATCGCTGAATCGATAGCGACTCGCCGATACTGTGGCGCCCATGGCAACCATTGGTTTTATCGGGCTCGGCGCAATGGGATATCCCATGGCCGGCCATCTCGTCGCCGCTGGCCACACGGTCAGCGTTTTCAACCGCACAACTGCTGTCGCCGAGCGATTCGTCGGCGAATTCCCTGCGGCACGGCTCGCAGTGTCTCCAGCAGACGCATGCGCTGGTGCCGACTTTGGCATTCTGATCGTTGGCAACGACGACAGCATTCGTTCGGTCGCGCTCGGTGACGACGGCGTTATCGCTGGGCTCCCCGACGGGTCGATTCTGATCGATCACACGACCGCTACTGCAATGATCGCGACCGAGCTGGCCGAGGTCGCTGCAACGAAACACATCGGATGCCTCGACGCTCCCGTGTCCGGAGGCGAAGCTGGAGCGCAGAACGGCGTCCTAACGATCATGTGCGGTGGCGATCAGAGCACGTTCGATGAAGCGCTGCCGATCATCACCCAGTACTCCAAGACCCGAACACTCATCGGCGGCACCGGAGCAGGCCAAACAACCAAGATGGTCAACCAGCTAGCAATCGCTGGACTGCTTCAGGGCCTGAGCGAGGCGCTGACGCTCGGGATTGAAGCCGGGCTCGATATGGAGAAGGTCCTAGCAACGATTTCTGATGGCGCTGCAGGTTCATGGCAGATGTCGAACCGCGGCCAGACCATGGTCGATGACCAGTTCGATTTCGGATTTGCAGTCGAATGGATGGTCAAAGACCTCGGGATCGCCCTTGCCGAAGCCAAACGACTCGGAGTTGATACCCCAATCGCAGCAACGGTCGCTGGCTATTTCGACGAACTTATGGACGCCGGGGAATCTCGGAGCGACACTTCGGTGTTGATCCGTCGACTCCGTTCACCATCGTCCTAACCCGTCACGCCGTCGGGCAACCACTCAACCGAGTAGTTGCGGACGAACCTGCTAACTAACCCGGCCTGCCCGGCGAAAGAGAATCATGAACCACTTCGACCTGATGATCATCGGTACCGGATCGGGCAACTCGCTCCTCGGGCCCGAGTTTGCTGACCAGAAGGTGGCCATCGTCGAGCGCGGCGCCTTTGGCGGCACCTGCCTCAACGTGGGCTGCATCCCGTCCAAGATGTTCGTCTACGCCGCCGAGATGGCGCACCACGCACAACACACCGGTCCAAAGCTTGGAGTCCACACTTCCTTTGAGGGAGCTGACTGGCCAGCAATCCGCGACCGGGTATTTGGACGAATCGACCCGATCGCGGTAGGCGGCGAAGAGTACCGAACGTCCTCTGACGAACAAGAGAACGTCACGGTATTCAAAGGATCGGGTCGCTTTGTTGGTGACAAGACCCTCGAGATCGCCATGCTCGCCGGCGGCACCGAGACCATCACGGCAGACAAGGTCGTCCTCGCTGCGGGTGCACGAATCCTGATCCCTGACGTCGTGTCGCAGTCGAATGTCGATTACTACACCTCCGACACGATCATGCGTGTCGATGCGCTGCCCGAGCGGTTGATCGTGCTGGGCGGGGGCTACATCGGCGCCGAGCTTGGCAACGTGTTCGGTTCGCTCGGTTCGAAGGTCACGATCATCAACCGCGGCTCGGCGATGATCCGCCGTGAAGACCCCGACATCCGCAGCCGGTTCACCGAGTCGTACGCCGAACGGTTCGACGTTCGATTGAACACCTCGATCATCGACATGCACCAGGACGGCGATGGCACGGTCACGATCAACGCCACAGAGAACGGCGAACCCGTCACGATTGTTGGCGACGCTCTGCTCGTGGCTATCGGACGTATACCCAATGGCGACGAGCTCAACGTTGCCGCAACCGGAGTGGCGCTCGATGAAAAGGGATATGTCGTTGCCGATGAGCACCTTCGCACCGCCAACCCCGACGTTTGGGCGCTCGGCGACATCAACAACCCGGCCCAGCTCAAGCACACCGCAAACGCCGACGCTCGAGTTGTCGCTCACAACCTGTTGAACCCCGACGATCTGCACACGATCGACCGAACCCTCACGCCGCACGCAATCTTTGGCTACCCGCAGGTAGCTGCAGTGGGCCTTACCGAACCGGAAGCAGTCGCAGCTGGCCTAAACATCGTCACGACCGTGCACTCCTACGGGTCTGCGGCCTATGGATGGGCCATGGAAGACACAACGAGTGTGTGCAAACTTATTGCTGACGCCGACACACGACTGCTTCTCGGCGCACACATCATCGGCCCCCAGGCGTCGACACTGATTCAGCAACTCATCCAAGGAATGACCTTCGGTCAAACAGTGGACCAGATGGCCCGAGGCCAGCTCTACATCCACCCGGCGCTCAACGAAGTTGTCGAACAGGCCTTGCTGAATCTGTAATTCCCACGCGTTCGGTCTCTTGAGGCCGGCGGCAAGGGCTGTTTAGCGGCGGCTTATGCCCGCGCAGCGGTTTTCGAGTTCTTGACGGTCGAAAAGTTGCGCCATGAAACGGTCATTTTCCCAGCAATCTTGGGGGCGGTTGCGGCCCTATAGGTCCAAAAGTCCTATAGGAGAGGTAGGGATCGTTCCGACCTAGAGATGAGCGACTGTCATCGCGTGTCGCAAGGAACGGATGAGGATGGGACCGAAACTCAAACGGAATCACGAAACAGTGATTGATACGGAACCGACGACCACCAAGGTCACGTCGATCCGCAAACGCATTCTTCAGCGCGTCCTTCCCGTAGCGCTGCTCCCGCTGCTTCTTCTGAGCTTGTTCACCATCGGTGGCATCTTCCTCCTCCAGCGCCAAACGGCTGACGCTGTTGGCTCTGCCGAAGAAGTTCTCACCGAAGAGGTCGTCGAGGATGGAGTCACCCGTGCATCTGAACGTGCAGCCCGAGACCTCGCCGAATACGTCGACCAGTGGGTCTTTCGCTCAAACCGCTTGAACGACACTGCTGAATTCCGCAAGACCGTCACCGAGGTCAGCGTCGACGTCAGCAACGCCCAGCTCAACCCCGCCGACGCAACCGGCTTCGAGAACGCACTCACCGGTCCGCTCACCACCCGAACCCGAGTCCTTGCACTCACCCTCCGTGAGCAGCTTCGTACGTTCGAAGAGGACGAGAACCTTCAGGTTCTCCTCGTGTCTGAAGACGGCTACACCATCGGTGGAACCAACGAGGACAGCCCGCTCGATCACTCCCAGGAACTCTGGTTCCAGCGGGCCAAGGAGACCGGCTTGTCATTCCGAACGTTCGTCAACGACGGAGACGGACCAGCCGCATTCGAGCTCGCATTCTGGACGCAGGCTCCTGCCAACGTCGATGGTGGCGCCGTTCTTCGTGTTCGCGTTGCCATGAACAACGTCCAGTGGATCCTCGACGAAATCGCGGCAGATGATGCCGTGACCGTATCGCTCGTCGACACCTCGGAGTCGGTATTGCTCGCCGACACCGGCACCCAGCACTCCGCTGCAGTGATGTTCGACCAGGGCATGCTCATGAGCGATCAGACCGGCCTAAACCGGGAGCTCCTCGCCGAAGGTACCGTGCAGAACGATGTCACCGTTACCGCTGCTCGCCGAGTTGCCGACCGCATGGACAACGAAGCCAACGTTGCCTTCAACTGGCTCACGCAGACGAACCAGTCGCTCGAAGTTGCAGGTGGCTCGCTCGCCGATGTTCGTGCGGTTTCGGACAATGTGGCCCAGCTCCGCCAGTTCCTCGTACTCGGCGTCGTCGCCTTCCTTCTCCTGGCCTCATTGCTTGCGTTCATCGCTATCCGTTCGGTAGCAAGCCAGATCACCAAGCCAATCAAGGTGCTCTCCGATCAGGCTCGGGACGCTGCGGGCGAGGGCATCCCCGCAATCGTTGAGGCTGCCCGAACATCGGAAGACCTTCCTGATCTTCCGGAGTTCGATGTCGACTCCAACGATGAAATCGCAATTCTTGCTCACTCGATGAACACCATGCAGGAAGCTGCGGTGGACCTCGCAGCTGGCCAGGCAAAGCTTCGTCGTCAGAACGTGGCTCGAACCTTCGTTAGCCTCGGTCGACGTAACCAGAACCTCCTGAACCGCCAGCTCGAGTTCATTACCGAACTCGAACAACAGGAGCAGGACGCCGACCTTCTCGAGAGCCTTTTCCGCCTCGATCACCTCGCGACTCGCATGCGTCGCAACGCAGAGAACCTGCTGGTACTCGCTGGCGAGCAGACTCCACGCCGTTGGGGTCGCCCAATCGCAATCCGAGACGTCTTGCGTGCAGCAGCATCGGAGATTGCCGACTACCCGCGTGTTCGCCTTGGCGATATCGATGCAGCGACCGTTTCCGGTGGTCTCGCAACCGACCTTTCGCACCTCATCGCAGAGCTCTTGGAGAACGCTGGCAGTTTCTCTCCTCCAAATACCCCAATCGAAGTGCTCGGCCAGCACACCTCGACGCATTATCGCCTTGCGATCGTCGATCAGGGCATCGGCATGGACCCGCAGGCACTCGCTCAGGTAAACGACCGCTTGAAGAACCCGGTCGACTTCGCCGATGCTCCGTCCGCCTACCTCGGCCTCTTCGTGGTCGGTCGTCTTGCACAGGAAATGGGCATCACTGTCCGCCTGGCGAGCGCAGACCCAACCGGCGAAGGCCGTCGTCGCGGCACGATCGCATTCGTCGATCTCCCAGTTGCCTTGCTCAGCTCCGAAACCGCTGCGCCTATCGAACTCGAGGGTTCCGACGGTGTTGCTCGTCGCACCGGCGAAGTTGACGCGGCACAAACTGCCGGTCCGGCTGCCACACCTGCACCCGCGGCACCAGCTGTCGCCCCTGCCGCACCGGTGCCACAGGCCTTGCCGACACCAACGCCGGCTCCAGTTTCTGAAGAAACCACCGCTGCGGGCTTCCCGAAGCGATCTCGAGGCGCCACGAGCGTTCCAAGCTCGCCAGTGGTCATGACCCCTTCGAAGCCAGCCGAAGCAGAACCTGCCGCTGCTGCTCCGGCCGCCGCAGCTCCAACCGCACCTGCAACCGAGATCACCGCCGCTGGGTTCCCAAAGCGTGGCAGCTCCAGTGGCACCGCTCCGGCGCCTCAGCCTGCCGCGGCTCCAGCGACCGCAGGCGAAGCTGCTGCGCCGATCAAGCGCGACGCGGCCAACGTATCGAACTCGCTTCGTAGCATTCGTGAAGCAGTTGCCCGCGGCCGTGCGACCGGGCAGGCGCAAACTGCGATGCCGAATCCCTCAGTATCAACGCCACCTGTGCCGATAGCTCCTGTAGTGCCGGAAGCATCTCCGCCTCCAGCAGCTGCTCCTCAGCAGGCCGCACCGCAGCAAGACGCTGCTCCGCAGCCGTCGGCTGTTCCGCAGCACCCAACCACCCAGCCAACCCACCCCACGGGGAGCGAATAAATGACCGTATCGTCCGAAGCACAGAACTTTGCCTGGCTCCTGTCCCGGTTCGCCCAGGACACTGCCGGCGTCCGCGAAGCAGTCGCCGTGTCGGCTGATGGTCTTCTCCTTGCCTCCTCGGCCGGGATCGACACCACTGGCGTCGATCAGTTCGCCGCAATTGCGGCCGGCCTCACCAGCCTGACAAACGGCGCAGCCGTGTGTCTTGGGTGCGGCGTAGTCGACCAGGTCGTCGTCGAGATGAGCATGGGCAACCTGTTCGTCATGTCGATGGGTCACGGCGCATCACTCGCCGTCTTGTGTCAATCTGGAGCAGACATTGCTCAGGTCGCCTACGAGATGACCCTCCTCGCCGAACGCGCAGGCGCTGCTCTCTCACCTGAGCTCATCAGCGAGCTCAAGAACGTGCTCACGGTTTAGCCAACAGTTGCCGAAGGAACGCCATGGGGAATGACGACGACACAGAACTGATGGACTCAGGATCATTCATGCGTCCGTACCTGCTTACGGGCGGACGAACGCGCAGCGACGCCGGCGAACTCGCCGTCGAAGCAATGGTCGCGGTGAGCGCCGGCGCTCCAATGCCTTCCCAGAAAGAACTCGCACAGATCTACGACCTGTGCCAAACACCGAATTCAATTGCGGAGATCTCCGCAAAGTGCTCGATGCCTTTGGGCGTGGCTCGAGTACTCGTTGCAGACCTTTGGGGTGACGGCACCCTCGAGGTTCTCGAAACAACACGCTCAGACGACATCGCAATTGTAAGGAGACTGCTCGATGGCATCAGGAACCGATAACGCACCCCAGGCTCGTCCGGTATCTGCAAAGGTCGTCGTCTCGGGCGGCTTTGGCGTAGGTAAGACCACCTTCGTCAGCGCAGTTTCCGAGATCGCACCACTTCGCACCGAAGCAAAGATGACCAGCGCTGCAAGCGAGGTCGACGACGGAACACTCGTTGCGTCCAAGACCAGCACCACCGTGGCAATGGACTTTGGCAAGATCACCGTCGACCAGGGCCTCGTGCTCTACGTCTTCGGCACTCCAGGCCAGGACCGCTTTGGCTTCATGTGGAACGACATCACCGCAGGAGCGCTCGGCGCCCTCATCCTTGTCGACACCCGCCGCCTCGACGAGTGCTTCAATGCAATCGACTTCTTCGAGCAGCGCAACGTTCCGTTCATCATTGGACTGAACCAATTCGACGGCGCACCACATCACGACACCGAAGACATCCGAGAAGCCCTCGATCTTCCGAAGTACGTGCCGATCATCCGCACCGACGCTCGAAGCAGCGATGGCGCTCTCGACACGCTCGTACAGCTGCTCTCGCACATTCTGACGACGTTGGCCCAGAACGCTACGCCAGTGGCAGCCGCAGCCCCGGCACCCGTTGCAGCACCTGAACCACAACGCGCCGCACCAGTTGTCACCAACGACATGCGCAGCGCCGCCATGAGCGCCCTAGCCGCCGAACGCGGGCAATAGTTTTTCGACACTTCCGGTCGAGATCCGCGGAGGCTTCCAAGTTCGCTACGCGAGCTCCGCTCTCCTGCAACTTCTCGACACTTCCGGTCGAGATCCGCGGACGCCGACATGGTCGTCCGCTCCGCTCCCTCCCCCAGCGCGCTCTCTGAAAGCGACGTTTCGAGGCCCCCCCGCAAACGCTTCGCGTTTGGGCGAGAAACTCGAGTTTGGGGAAGCCCGCCAGGGCTGAGCCAATACCCTCAGCGAGTTCTCGTGCCTTGGACTACTCGGGGGATCTCGCCGTAGATTGCCCGTAGCGCACTCGGCGCGTCGAAATCGTTTTGGCGAAGCGCGTCCTCGATCTCATCGATTTGGGCGGGCACCGAGCAGGCCTCTTTGAGATACCGGGCCAGCGATGTTTTGGCGGCTCGTCGTTCGGGGTGCATAGTGAACTCGAACTCCTGGAGCGCCGAAGCAAATCCGATGTTCGGCAGCACCTGGGCTCGCTTCGAGCGAACCTGGTCAAATGCGTCGAACATGCTGATGTCGTTGTCGTCCATCAGGCAGGCAATCGCCAGGCTGGCCGACCGGCTCACTCCAACTTCGCAGTGCACCAGGATCTTCGGCTCGGCAGTACTCCCCCGTGCCGCCTCTACAACTTCGATGAACTCAGCGATCGCTGGTCCAATGTCCTCGTCCATCTCATCTCGCGCCGCAAGATAGCGGTGTTCGAATGGACCGTTGAGAAATTGCATCTCGGGCCGCAGCCTCTCGGGAAGGCAACTCACAACATGGGTGATTCCCGCACTCATGAGTTCATCAACATCGTCGACCGTAGGCCGTCGCCCGAGGAACACATCTGGTGTTATCTCTGAGAACGCCTGCATGTAGAGGTCGTCAGGAAAAACCCACTCGAGGTCAAACCATGCCCGAGCGCGTGAGAATGGCCGAGCGATTGATCGCCGTTTTCGTTCTGGCATACGTCCATTGTGTCTTGGCGATTGCGTCACGCCAGTCAGGTTGTCGTTTGGCAGGCGAACGAAGTGCGCCGTACCGAGGGCCTGCCATCGAATCGGACGTAGACTTTCGATGTGGGTAATACGTTTGGACACACCTTTACAATCACGACCTTCGGCGAAAGCCATGGTGGCGGCGTAGGTGTGGTGATCGATGGGCTGCCGGCACGGCTCGCCATCGATCTTGACCACATCCAACACGAGCTCGACCGGCGCCGCCCAGGGCAAAGCCGGCTTGTCACTCAGCGCGATGAGAAGGATCGTGTCGAAATCTTGTCCGGCGTTGAAGGTGGCGCGTCGACCGGCGCACCGCTGGCGATGCTTGTCCGAAATGCAGATGCACGATCCGGTGCGTACGAGCATCTGCGAGAGCTCTACCGCCCATCCCACGCAGACTTCACGTACGACCAGAAGTACGGGAACCGCACGATCGCTGGCGGTGGTCGATCTAGCGCCCGCGAAACCATCGGTCGGGTGGCCGCCGGTGCAGTCGCCATGCAACTGCTCGATGCACTCGCTGCAAACGCCGATGCGCCAGCGCCAGAAATTCTGTCGTGGGTCGACCAAGTGCATTCGGTTGCGGCCTCCGTTGATGAGGACACCGTCACGATCGAGCAGGTAGAGGCCGACCCAACCCGTTGCCCCGACACCGCTGCGGCCGCAGACATGACCGCTGCTATCGAACAAGCTCGCCGGGACGGCGACTCCCTCGGTGGAGCTGTTCGCACGGTCGTCCGCAATATGCCAGTCGGGCTTGGCGAACCAGTGTTCGATCGACTCGAAGCCGACCTGGCAAAAGCCATGCTGTCGTTGCCTGCAACGAAGGGCTTCGAAGTCGGTTCAGGATTTGGTGCCGTCGAGATGACTGGCCGCAGCCACAACGACCCGTTTGTCCCGGGAACCAACGGTCTACCGACGACGTCATCGAACCATTCCGGTGGGGTGCAGGGCGGTATCAGTAACGGAGCAGCATTGCGGTTCCGTACTGCGTTCAAGCCAACGGCGACGATCTCGTCTGAACAGGACACGGTGACGGTGGACAATGAGCCAACCACACTGGCGGCCAAGGGCCGCCACGATCCATGTGTCCTTCCTCGTGCCGTACCGATGGTCGACGCCATGACGGCGCTTGTTCTTGCCGACCACTCGTTGCGTCAGCTCAGAAACAGCGTTCTTCCATAGCGTTCAGAGCTGCGTCTAGCGGCCGCTCAGGCTGAAGTGCTGCCAGTCTTTCGCTGAGGTCCACGTGCCGCCCCACGTCCAACCAACGTTAGAGAACGCTGTCACTACTTCGCTGCCTGGGTAAATACCGCCCAGGGCTTCGACCGAACGATCAGCAAAGACTTGCCCCTCGGGCGGCAGCACTTGCGTGCCAGATACGTATGGGTTCACAAGAGGGTTGACGTCGATGGCGGTTCCCAAAGCGTGGTTCGACCATACGCCCGGCCTCCAGGCGACCTCGCGACAGTTGAATGCTGACGTGTTGTTTGCGGCCATAGACCGATCGTCGTCACCGGCATAGGTATCGACGAGCTCCATTCGTTCGATCGGGAAGCGAACCGCATACAGATGTCGGAACACGTTGACCATCGAGTCGGCGACATCGGCGCGCACGATCAGCTCGCCCGTGGTCGACCTGCCGTCGAAGTTCCAATGGGTCACGGTGACATACCGCAACTCGCTCAGCCGGACAGGGCACCCCTCGCGCCATGAGTGCGTGAGCCGGGCTTCGATCGCCGGTGTGATGTCGCTCACTGCGCTCTGATACCGCGACCCTTGCACCGTGCTGGGCAACGTTGCCGACGGGGCCGGCGCTTCGGTCGTCGTCGTTGTTGACGTCGTTGTTGTAGACGTCGTTGTTGTAGACGCCGTGGTCGTGCTTGCCGTCGTCGAACTCGAAGACGAACTGGTAGAGGTCGTCGAGGCGTTCGCTGCCACCGACGTGCTCGAGGAGGACGATGCACTCGAGTCCACCATTGTGGAGGGTGCAGGCGACTGAATGGTCGTGGACGTGCTGGTGGTCGATGAGGTCGCGTCGGCACTGACCTCAGGAGATGTCGTTACCGATGGTTCGGTTGTGGTCGAACCAGAGGCAAGCTCGGACGACGAAGTGCCACAGCTCGCCGCCAGCACGGCAACGAGCAGGAATGCGGCGAGGCGGTGTTTAGCCGCCAACAGCTGCGGCAGCAGTATCGGCAGTACCGGTTGCGGCGCCGCGGCTTGGGAAGAGTTCGATGATCTTCTCGTCGAGCTCGTCGACGACTCCGCTCAACGGAAGGATGTTCAATACGCCCTGACCGTTCTGGAGCAGGTCGACGATTTCTTCGCCGCTACGCACCAGCGTTGGCTGAGTACCATTGACGACCAGGTTGGCCGTGGCGATGTCTTCGCCGAGCTCGTCTTGGAGGTACGCAAACACTTCGCGTACCTGCTCGAGGCGAATACCGGAGTCGAGGAGGTTCTTGACCACCTTGAGCTCAAGCAGGTTCCGGTAGCTGTACTTGCGGCGAGAGCCACTGCCTGCGGCATCGTTTAGCGACGGACGAATCAGGTCGGTGCGTGCCCAATAGTCGAGCTGACGGTAGGTGATACCGACAATCTCGGCGGTGGCCTTTCCGCTGTAGCCAATTGCCTGATCGAACTGCTTCGTCATGGTATTCGTCCTCACCCGTTCTGCGCCGAAGGTACGACGCGTGGAATTACGGTGACGTAATACTAAATCGCGCAGCTTGCGCGGTCAACGACCCTACGTGTTTAGCTTCGCGCGGACCGCGCGAAGGGCAGGCTGACCTAGGCGAAGTCCTCTGGACTGACGTTGTCGAGAAAGTCCTTGAAGTCTTCGACGACCTCTTCGGCCTCAGGCTCAACATCAGCAGCTTCTGAGTAACCCACCTCGTCGAGAAGCTCATCCTCGGCAAAGATCGGAATGTCGAGGCGAACAGCCAACGCGATCGCATCTGATGGGCGGGCCGACATGACCTTGGCTTCACCCGGCGACCGCATATGCAGCTCAGCAAAGAACGTGCGTTCACGTAGCTCCGTGATGACGACCTTCTCGACGGTGACCTCCATCGCCTCAAGTGTTTGAGCGAACAGATCATGGGTCATTGGGCGTGGCGCTTCAACCCCTTGATGGGCCAGGGCAATCGCCGTGGCCTCGGGGCCACCAATAAAGATCGGCAACATCCGAGCATCATCTGGTGCTGGGTCGTTCGTGACTCGCAGCAGCACGATTGGCGTGTTGCTCGGCAGCTCGACACGCACTCCAACTAGCTCCATCGGGACCATTGGCACTCCTCTTGGCTACGGAGCATCAGCCTATCGGCGATGTCGGCAGTGGTGAGCGCGCGAACGGCCACTCGTCGGCAGCGCTAACTTTGCGTCCCGTGGAAGAAGAGCAGCTTGAAGCGGCCGATTTGGAGCTCGTCGCCATCGACGAGCTCAGCATCCTCGATGAGTTGCTTGTTGATGTAGGTGCCGTTCAGCGAACCAACATCTTTGGCTCGGTACACCCCATCAGCACTCGAGATTTCGACGTGACGGCGTGACACCGTCACATCGTCGAGGAAGATGTCGCTTTCGGGGTGGCGCCCCGCAGTGACAATGTCGGTGTCGAGCGCGTACCGCGACCCTGACTTCGGGCCGTCGTCAACGACAAGAATGCCGATCGCCTCACCAAACACTTCCCGATCAGCAAGGTGATCGGTGTCGGGCTGATCGGGATGTTCCTCGGACTCGATGACCGGGATAGCCGCCGTAGGATCGTCGGGCCCACCACCGATGCGCTCACCGCACGACGAGCAGAAGTTCGCTCCGAGGTCGTTGCGGTGGTTGCAGGCAGGGCAAACGCGATCCATGGTCACTCGCCGGTCAGTTCCGCATACGCCGCAGCGTCGAGAAGCCCATCGAGCTGCGACGCATCAGCAACCTCGATAATGCAGAGCCAGCCCTCGCCGTAGGGGTCGGTGTTAAGTACTGCAGGTGCATCGGCAAGCGCCTCGTTCACCTCGGTGACCTTGCCACTTACCGGCGCATACAGATCGGACACTGACTTCGTCGATTCGACCTCGCCGAGGCCACTCGCAGCCTCGACCGAATCGCCAACGTTCGGCAAGTCGACATAGACGATGTCACCCAAAGCGTCCTGCGCGTAATCGGTGATACCGATTCGGGCATGGCCATCTTCGACACGAACCCATTCGTGGTCCGAGGTGTAGTGCAGATCTTCAGGAATACGCATGGCAGCGAGTGTAGTCATCACTCCTGACAAGATCCGAGACTTTTCGGATTCCGGCTAGGAGTTTGCTCGGGAGTCGGCCAGCGCCTGCTTGGCGATCGGCACGTACCCAAACCCCGAATACCAGGAGATGATCAGCCCCGGAATACCGCACAGCCATCCGCAGATCTCGAGAATGTTTGCTCCGGCGATGTCAGAGGCTCCACCGAGCAAAAACGGGTAGGCGAACATCAAGAAGAACGTGCCAGTCTTGCCCCACCACGTGACATCGAATCGGTCGACGCCGAGCGCCCCGAGCCCGAGTGCCGCAAGCGTGACGAGCCCCTCTCGCAGCAGCGTCAGAATCGCAAACCATGCCGGTACCGAGCCATCGATCCAGATCGCGATCACTGCGGTGAGCATCATGATCCGATCGGTGGCTGGGTCGAGCAGCTTGCCGAGCTCGCTGACCTGATCGAAGCGACGCGCAAACCACCCATCGACCCAATCGGTGGCGCCTAACGCGGCAAGCAAGATCGCTGCGCTGACCCGGTCGTCACGACCAAAGAGCAGCCACACGAACACCGGTACGCAAAGCAGACGGACCAGCGTGACCGCATTCGGCACGGTGAAGGGTCGCCACTCGGTGGGAACCGGCGGATTCGGATTCATTCCCTCAGCGTATCGACGGTACGCTCATCGGCTATGGCAAGTATCTTCTCCAAGATTATTGATGGCGACATCCCTTCCCGAATGCTGTGGGAAGACGACGTCTGCGTCAGCTTTCTCGATGTCCGCCCGCTCGCAGCTGGCCATGCGCTGGTTGTGCCTCGCCAGGAAACCGATCTGTGGACCGACCTCGGGGCAAAGACCGCAGGCCATCTCACCGAGGTCGCTCACACGATTGGCCGGGCCCAGATGTCGGTCTTCTCCCCCGCCCGGATCGGACTCATGATTGCCGGATTTGAGGTGCCACACACCCACCTGCATGTAGTCCCGATGAATTCGATGGCGCAGCTCGACTTCACGAACGCGAACCCGAACCCTGATCAGGACGCACTCAACGAACACCTCGAGGCGCTGCGCGCAGCGCTCGACGAGGCCGGTCACTCGTCGGTGGTATCGCGCCGGTAGACCGACACGGTGCCGAAGCGGTTCTCCACTTCGAATCCCTTGGCATCGATGACCTGATCGAAGGTAAACCGCCCGGTGTCATTCCAGAGCTCGTCGGCTTCGTCGACGATGATCACATCGGTCGAAAAGATCGGTGCTGCTGGCTTGTAGATCTCGAGTCCGCGCGGAAATTCGATCAACATCGTCCGCTCGCTGAGCAGTGGTAACGCAGGCGAGAACGCTGCGACTTCGTCGTCGGGGCGCACGGTCTTCACAGCAGAGATGATGTCGAGATCCTGAACCGACCGGCTGCCCCATGTCCACGGGTCGTTATAGAGGCTGCTGCCGGCCCCGAACAAGAAGAACACGGCACTCGCGAACAGCACGCCGCCGAGGAGGCGTCCGTTGACAAACACTCGACGGACAGAACGGCGACCGACCGCTCGAAGTGCGGCTGCGGCTGCAATCGGCAGGAACGCAAGGGCCGCAACATCCTGCTGCGGGTTTCCGAACTCCCCTGGCGGAACGTTGGCGAGGAATTGGAAGACGCCGAAGAGCACCAGGGGTAGCTGGTATCGCAATCGCAAGACCGGCAAGAACATCCATGGAGCGAACAACAACACCAGGTTGTTGAAGTTGTCGCGAGCGAAGAAGTCGGACAACGCCTGCGTCGGGTTGGTCAGCATGCCCCACAGAATCGAGATCGGGCCGTCGCCGTACGCAGCGAAGGCGTCGCCGGCAATGAACTCGCCACCAGCGAGGTCGGCACGGAACACGCCGAGCGCCAAGACGGCCCAGATCGCTCCGCCTGCAGCGGTGACTCGTCCCGCTCGAGTTCGCCCCTCCACCGCAAGCAGCGCGCCCAGCCCAATGACGACCAGCCCGAGGTCAGATCGGGTGGAGAGCGCAAAGACCACGGCTACGGCGAAGCGCACCCACTGGCGGTCTTGGCTGTAGAGGTACGCCCACAAAAATGCCGGCACCGAGAGGGCTTCGGGGTGAAAGTCGGCCAGGTTCAGGTTGTGGAGCTGGGGCTGCAGACCATAGGCAGCGGCCAACACCAGTGCTGACTCGACGCCAAGCTCGAGAATGCGTCGGGCAATGCGCCACAGCGGCACCACGGCGAGCGCAAGGGCGAACGACTGGATCGTCAGGAGCATCGGACCGGCGGGCACCCACGTGGCGAGCTTTCCCAGCGGCCACAGGATCAGCGAGAACTGCCCATCAAAGAGGTTGCGCCCCGTGAGCGTCACGAAGGGTTCGGCGTCCTGGCTGACGAGCCATATTCCCTGCATCCAGGCAGCCATCTGGCCGCCGAGCTCAAGGCTTCGGTACCGAGCCAGGGATAGAGCGCCGAACACGATGAACAACAACAGCGCCAAAATCCACGGAATGAACCGATCGGGGCCGTTGCCTTCAAGCCGGGCTTGCCAGCGCAGTCCGAGGTTTCGGATAGAACGGCGAAGCTCGGAATCGGCCCAAGTGGTCGTGGTCGTGTCGGTCATGTGGGCGATTCAGCCAACCGGGTCGAGCAAGCTTGGCTCGTTGTTTCGGACGTTGTTGACCAACGTGGAGACGGCATACGTCGTCAGCAGTTCGTTCGGAGCGGGAACGAGGAGCTGCTGCAGCGAGTCGGTGTCGTCGTTGCCGGGGTCGAGCCATTCGTCCCAGCGAGCCGGAGGCAGCAGCACGGGCATGCGGTTATGGATGGGTTCCATCACCGCATTTGGGGTGGTGGTGATGATCGTGCAGGTATGGATTTCGCGAAGCTGCTCGGCGTCGGTCCACCGTTCATACAGTCCGGCAAACGCAAGTGGCGCGCCGTCAACTCGATGGATGTACATGGGCTGCTTCGTCTTTGGGTCGACGCGCTTCCATTCGTAGAAGCCGTCGGCGGTAATGATGCATCGCCGTTTCTTAAACGCCGAGCGAAACGAGTTCTTGGTGGCCACGGTTTCAGCGCGAGCATTGATCATCTTCGAGCCAATGCGCAGGTCCTTTGCCCAACGAGGCACCAGACCCCACCGCAGGAAATCGAGTTTGCGGTCATCTTCGCGAATTCGCACGGTCGCCACGTCTCGAGTCGGCGCGACGTTGTAGTCAGGTCCGAATCCGTCCTGATCGCCCTCGTCACCGACAATCGCGGCCTCAGCACCGAAATAGGCGGCCAGTTTGTCGGGCGGCGTCGTCGAAGCAAAGCGTCCACACACGTGCCGGATCCTACACGCTCGTCAGGACGGGAGCAGTTTGACCGTGACGTCGGAGCGGTCGAGCAACGTGCAGGTTCCGGCAAGCGCCTGATCGCCGCTCGAGATCGTCACGACGTCGCCAGGTGCGCCACCAAGCTCGGTTGCAACGCTGAGTAGGTCGCTCCCGGCCGGGAGTTCAACGCTTCCTCGGACCGATCCGATGAGTGGGACATCTACGAGCTGGCGAGTCGGCGCTTCGACGCGGTATCTCACTGATGCCACTGCCGGGGGCTCGCCTGGCACGCTCGGGTCATCACTCCATACCTCGAGCAGGACGAGGTCGTTTCCGGCACAGGCCAACCGGTCGCCTGTCGTGCTGAATGATGCCGCACACGCCCCGTTGGCTGCGACGTCAATTCCGGCGAGCTGGCTGGTTACGAGGCTGACGACGAGGCAGTACTCCTCGGCTTCAAGGGCTGGCCCGACGCCCTCAGCGAAGACTGCGAGATGCATACGGCCCGCCCAGAACACCGGGCCGACACCAACGGAATCGGGAAGCCCGAAGTCGATCTCGACGCTGACCGCCGGTTCGGTCACAGTGGCTTCTTCATCCACGTCCGTCTCCGGCGCATCGGCCGATTCGGGGTCTGAACTCTCAGTCCCGACCTGACCAGAAGCATTACTCGGGGTCTCCACGGGCCTTGGGCCGGCACCGTTGGTATCGACGAATAGCTGAGAGCTGACCGATGCGAGTTCGAGCGCAACCGATGTCGGTTCAGCCTCATAGATCCGCACGTCTTCGGGGGCCAACAGTGGCCCATCCTCAACGGCAACGGCCTCATTAGTTGCTCCGCTGTCGAACAGTCCGTTCTGGTTGGCGTAGAACGCTCCCCCGGCGAGCAACACCACTGCGAACAGTGCAACCAGTGCCCGCTTCGACTTTTTGTCGAGATCACGGCCCTTGGTGTCTTCGGGGTCGCTGCTGAATTGCGAGACATCATCGTCGCTTGCGCTATTCGAAGCACCGTCGGCATCGTCCCATGCGTCGGAGAATCCGCGGGTTGCGGTCGTCCCAAAGTCAGCAAGGTCGCTCTCGGGGGCGTCAGCGAGATCGAGTTCGTCGTTGTGAGAGCGATCGAACACATCTCGCGACTTGGGCGTTCGCTTACGGCGCATAACTCCCCGAAGGTACCGGGTTTTGGGTGAAATCGAGAACGTAGGCCATATGACTCATTTCGCCCCCGCCGGCGCCGATTACTGCCGTATGGCACCGTCTACACTCCCTCGGGTGCGTCTCCGTCTTTTTCTTGTGTTTTCGCTGCTGACCGCAGCGGTCATCGCTACACCCGCTGGCGCACAAGAAGCTCCGGGTACACCGGGCCTCGCTCCGGCGATCGGCCCGTGGATTGGGGCCCCGAGAGGGCAGATCATCTCGATCGAGGGCACGGACGAGTCGATAACCGTGAGCGGTATTACCCGCGACCCCGACTCGGCCCAAGCCGTTCGTTACGACATTTTGGTCAACGGCCTGACCGTTGCCAGTGGCGCCACTCCGCGACCCGATGGATTTGGCCGTGAGGCCGAGTTCAGCGAGAACATCCGGGTCTCCCCTGGCAAGCACACCGTGTGTCTCCGCCTAACCGACGGTCGCTTCGAGAAGCGCACCGTGAACTGTCGCACCGCCGTCACCGCTCCCCCGGTTCGGGTCAAGCAGGCGGTTATCGACAACGCCAAGGGGGTCGTCATCACCCGAAGCGGCGTCGTTGTTCCCGTTCTGGGCGGCGAAGCCGGAAACTGGCGAATCCAAACTCCATGCGGCGCCGAAGCGACCATCACCGATGGCGTCCACGTACCCCGGGCGCGTGTTGTCATCGACCCCGGTCATGGCGGCAGCGAGTCGGGCGCCGTTGGCGGCGGTCTGCAAGAGAAGAACGTCAACCTGGAAGTCGCCGAGGTGGTCGTCGAGAAGTTCGAGGCGCTCGGCGTGAGCACCGAGCTCACCCGTACCGGCGACTATCGAGTGCCGATCAAGACTCGTGCCGACATTGCCCGCTCGCTCGGCGCTGATGTCTTCCTGTCGCTGCATCACAACGGTGGTGCTGTTCGCCGGTCGAGCCGTCCCGGAACCGAGATCTTCTACTCCGAGGCTCGACCCGACTCAAAACGCCTTGCAGCCATCTTGTACGAAGAGATGAACGCAGCCGCCGCGCAATTCGACGCCAACTGGGTATCCACCGTCAGCGAAGGTGCATCGTTGCGTCTTCGTGAGGACGGCAAGGACCTCTACGGCATCCACCGTTTCTCCCCCGAGCTCGACTCGGTGATCACCGAGTTCTTGTACCTGTCGAACTCGTCAGAAGCGGCGCTCATGAAACGCCAAGACGTCATCGACGCCGAGGCACAGGCCATCGTCGACGGCATCCTTCGCTGGTGGTTCACCGAAGAGTCGGGCACGGCTCGAGGCCGCGTGTTCACCGACTCCTCGAGCACCGGTACCGGCGGCTTCGATAACTGCACCGACCCTGCACTCAACAGCGGCAACGTTGGCCTCAGCATTCAGCGCGAGCAGGTCTTGGCGGCAGCTGCGGGCAAGATTCCAGCCCCAGAACCGGCTCGATCGCTCTTGCCAGCGCTCGAGCTTGCCACCGACCCCGCCATCGGCGGCTAGCTCGCCCGAACGCAGCTACTCGCTGTCTTTCTTTGCTCGACTTGGCGCCACTCGTGGCGGCTCATACGGCTGCTTTGGGTACACCGGCGGCCATGGCGCATCGCCGATCGTCTCGAGTCCGTCTTGGAACTCCGCGACGAGCGCACTGATGTCTTGTGGGTCCGAGTACATCTCGGCCCATGGGTCGCCGTCAGCCTCGATCTTGGCTGGCACAGTGAGAGCGGTCAGCGTGTCAGGCTGCACCGTCTCGAGCTCGTCCCACGAGATTGGGGTCGACACCTGTGCTCCGACCCTGGCCCGGATCGACCACGCTCCGAACACTGTCTTGTGCGGAGCGTTCTGGTTGAAGTCGATGAAGACTCGCGTGCCGCGCTCCTCTTTCCACCATGCGTCGGTGAGCGTGTCGGGGTGTTTCGCCGCCAGGGTCCGGGCAACGGTTACTGCGGCGCCTCGGACGTCATAGCTGTTCCACCCCGGGCCGTCGGCCGAGCCATCAAGTGGTACGTAGACGTGCAGACCTTTGCTACCGCTGGTCTTGAGATAGCAGGTGATCCCGATGGAGGTGAACCAGTCGTGAACGAGGCGGGCTGCAGCGCGGACTTCCTCAAAGCCGATGCCGGGCACCGGATCGAGATCGATCCGGAGCTCGTCGACGTGGCGCTCAGGCAGCCGAATAGGCCACGGATGCAGCGTGAACGCGCCGAGATTGATCGCCCACAACAGGTGAGCCTCATCGGCCATGACCAACGCGCGCGAAGGTGTGCCATTCACCGTCTCGACCGTGGTCGTCTCCAGCCACTCTGGGGCAGAGTCCGGAATCCGTTTCTGGAAGAAGGACTTTCCACCAACGCCGTTCGGAAACCGCTGCAACAGCACCGGCCGGCCACGCATGCAGTTCAGGATCGGCCCCGACACTTCCGAGAAGTAATCGATGACATCGCCCTTGGTTAGGTCGAGCTTCGGGAAGTACGGCTTGTCCGAGCTGGTGATCGTCACCTCTCGTCCAGCCACCTCACGCACCTGCTCGGTCATCCCCAAACCCTAGACCACCAGAGATTTGTGAAGGATTTGATACCTGTCAGGTATCAAATCCTTCACAAATACTGTCGGGCTGAGAGGATTTGAACCTCCGGCCTCTTCACCCCCAGTGAAGCGCGCTAACCAAGCTGCGCCACAGCCCGTACAGCCGTCGATCGTAGTGCGTCTTCGCGAGAATTCCTGCTTAGAACCGCTCGATAAGCCAGAGGACGCCGTCGACAAGGCGCCACAACAGGTAGCCCGCCAAAGCGACAACGACGATCCAGAAGTGCCATGGGGCTGAGTCGCCTACTCGGGCTTCGACCTCATCACTAGCGTGCGCATGCGAAGTGTTGTCGGTGACAACACCACCGCAGGTTGGGCACGAGCCACCATCGAGGGCAGTTGGGGCGTGATACGCCGAACATGAGTCGCACCAAGGCATAGCGTTCGAGCCTAGAGGTTGCTTAGCTGCGTCGGACGGCCAGGATCGCGACGTCGTCGCCGATCATGCCATTGGCGAAATCGCGTGCTTCTTCAAGCAGTGCTTTCGTGAGAACTTCAGGGCTCGCACCAGGGTCGCGGCGGATTGCCATTGCGATGCGTTCCTCACCGAAGAGCTCGTCGCCGTTGCGGGCTTCGGCGAGACCGTCGGTGTACAGCAGGACGAAGTCGTCGGGCGACAGCGGGATTTCCTTGCTGAAGTACGACGCGCCGGGGTCGAGCATGAGGAGCGGACCCGTAGCTCGGAGCGGCTGGACCTCACGTGCGTGCCAGAGCCAACCAGCGGGGTGACCGGCCGATGCATAACGGATTGTTCCTGCTTCGGTATCGAATACCACGACGATCATCGAGATGAACTCTTCACCGCGGTCCATCTCGGCCATTTGCTGGTTGAGCTCTTCGAGCGCTTGTGCCGGGTCGCGGAACTGGCGCAGGAACACGCGCAGCAGGTATTTGGCCTGGAACGCCGTGATCGAGCTTTCGATGCCGTGGCCGCGCACGTCACCAATGACGGCGGCTAGGCGGGTGCTACCAACTCGGTAGACGTCGAAGAAGTCGCCAGCCATAAGGCCAGAACCGGCCTCATAGACACGTCCGACTTCGAAGCCCGTTACGTCGGGAAGGGAGTCGGGGGCAAGGCGTGCTGCCCAGGCCTTGGGCGCGAAGTCTTCTTGCTGGAGCGCTTCTTCGGCGCGCTTCTCGAGGAAGAACCGCTGGCGGCTTAGGCGGGCTTCCTTGACGGCGCCTCGAGACCACAGCACCGACATGAACGCTGGCACCGCAGCAAGGCCGAACACCATCGGCATTCGAATGTCGGTGCTCGCTGCGGTAGCGAACGACGCTGCCGCAAGAACGAAATACAGGAATGAGGATTGAACTTCCTTACGGAAGGCCGACTGTGCCAGGCGATAGGCCGCGTCCTCCTGAGGGTTCTCCTCGTCGTGTTCGACGTTGGCCAGGAAGCGACGTCGATAACGAGCGGAGCGAGCCCAACCAATCGCTGCGACAACGCAAACGAGGCCAAGTCCAATGAGTACTGCGGCCCTCATGATATAAAAGCGTAGCCCAGATCGGGTTCAGCGTCGCCGAACACGGATTTTGATGGGCGTATTGCCCATGTCGAAGGCTTCACGAAGGCTTCGTTCGAGGTACCTCAGATACGTCCTCGGCAGCTCCTTGTTTGCAAACAACGTGAACGTGGGAGGGTCGGTTGCACCTTGGGTTGCGTACAACACTCGCCCACCGGCGGGCGCTGGCTGGGCGGCCTGGGCGTTGCGGATGACGACGTTGACCTTGCGGGTTGGAATGCGGGTCGAGTACGAGGCGAGCGCGTCGTGGAGCGCTGGCCAGAGCTTGTTCACGCTCTTGCCCGTCAGCGCGCTGATGCGGATAATCGGCGACTCGCCGAGGAAGTGCAGTTTGCGCTCGACGGCACGCATCGTGTCCTTGCGCTCCTCTGCGCTGAGCAGTTCCCACTTATTCAGCAGAACAACGATCGGACAGCCGGCGGCGTCAACACGTTCGGCCAACCGCTGGTCTTGTGCGGTGACGCCAACGGTCGCATCGATGACGAGGAACGCAACGTCTGACTTGTCGACGGCTCGCAATGCTCGGACGAGTGAGTAGTACTCCGTCTCCTCGTCGACCTTTGCCTTGCGACGCATGCCTGCGGTGTCGATGAAGCGGATCGGGCCATTCTCGGTCTCAACGATCGTGTCGATGGCGTCTCGTGTGGTTCCAGGGCGGTCGTGCACAACCGCACGCTCGTCGCCAATGAGGCGGTTGAACAGCGTCGACTTGCCCACATTGGGTCGGCCGACGATCGAGACGCCGAAGATGCGATCAGCGTCGTCTTCGTCTTCCTCAATCTCTTCGGGAGGAAGCACAGTGACGATCGCGTCGAGCATGTCGGCGGTGCCGACGCCATGCAGGGCGCTTACGGGGAACGGGTCGCCAAAGCCGAGGGTCAGCAGATCCCAGATGACATGAGCTTGCTGTTCGCTGTCGACCTTGTTGGCAACAAGAAACGTCGGCGTGTCGATGCGGCGGACAAGATCGGCGACGAGCTGGTCGTCTGCGGTTGCGCCGACCTTGGCATCGACGACAAACAGCACCACGTCGGCCTCTTGCATGGCGCGTTCGCTTTGGCGAGACACCTTGGCATCGAGCGCGTCGCCGTCCTGGTCGGCCATCCAGCCGCCGGTGTCGATGAGGGTGAACTCGCGGCCTTGCCATTCGGCACTGAGCTCTTTGCGGTCACGGGTGACGCCAGGGCGTTCTTCGACAATGGCTTCTTGCCGGCCCAGAATTCGGTTGACGAGCGTGCTCTTGCCGACGTTTGGTCGGCCGACGATCGCGACGGTTGGCAGTGCAGTCATGAGATCTCCAGGGCGTTGCGCAAAGCGATGCCATCGGTCTCGATGATCTCGACTGGGCGAGGTAGGTCGTCCGGTGAGAGCCCGTCGAGGAAGACCCCTCGATTAAGGCACACATCGGGGAGCAGGTAGCGATGGCCTTCGGGCTCGTTCGCAAGCACGCGTTGCAGGTCGGCGCCGACCATGAGTCCCGCAACGCCGACGTTGCCGCCGAAAAATTCGTTGTCGACGGTGATGACGCGCACGTCGGTGCGTTCTTGGGTGGCCAGGAGCGGTTCGATGACTTGCGCTCCGAGGCTGCCGGTGAGGATGCCGACCGGAGCGCTGCGGCGTGGGGTCAGCATGACCGAGGCGCCGGCGCCGTCGTCGGTTCCACACGTGCGCGGAGCTCGGTAGCCCTCGGCGGGCGCAGCGTCGACCCAGGCAAAGAACCCGGCTTCGGTTCCGACGCCGGTGTCGACCTGGCCGGTGAATTCGGCTTCGAACGACCGGGCCATGCCGATGCCGTCTTCGTACATCGGGATGTCGCCGTAGTTCTCCCGGTCGGGGAACGGGCGTTGGGCGTTGAGGTAGTACTCGTCGGATGCGTGCACGAGGCGCTTGCCAAGCGTTTCGAGGAAGACGTTCTGCCACCGTTCGACGACGTCCACCACAACTTGGGCCTCTTCGAGGGTGTGGCCGCGCATGCGCTCCTCTGTCGAGTACTTCGACACTCCAAGGGGCACGACCGACACGGTGGCGAGGTCGCGATACTTGTCGGCAATGTCGGCGAGCGTTTGGTCGAGAATGTCACCGTCGTTCACGCCCGGGCACACAACGACCTGGCCGTGCACTTCGATACCAGCGTCGAGAAGCGCCGAGAGCCAGCGCAACGACGAGGCACCTCGACGGTTGCGCAGCATCTCTTCACGAACGGCCGGGTCGGTGGCGTGGATACTGACGTTGAGCGGCGAGAGTCGCTCGGTGATGACCCGTTCGAGGTCAGCCTCGGTGAACCGAGTCAGCGTCGTGTAGTTGCCGTAGAGGAACGACAGCCGGTAGTCGTCGTCCTTCAGGTAGAGGCTCTTGCGGAGGTTCGGCGGCAGTTGGTAGATGAAGCAGAACTCGCAGTGGTTGTCGCACGTACGGACCTCATCGAACAATGCCGAATGCACCTCGATGCCGAGCGGTTCACTCGGGTCTTTGGCCACATCAACGTCGAGCGTCAGGCCATTGCGGTCGATGACGAACGCAATGTCGTCGGCATCAACCAGGGTGCGATATTCGAGGATGTCACGAGGCTGTTCGCCCTCGATCGATACAAGCTCGTCGCCAACCATCAACCCCGCACGCGCGGCAGGAGAGCCGGGTTCCACGGTGGTAACCCGTGGCAGCGCGAGAGCAGGAGCAGACATCTAGACCAGGTTAGGGCCGTTGCACCTCACCCATGTGCAGACATCTGTCTCAGCGATAGCTGCAGGCCTCGACGACGACCGTCTGATCTTGCGCTGAACTGGCCGAAGCACTGGACGAGCTCACCTCCTTCGAATCGTGTGAGGTTCGAGAAGTTCAATAATTCTGTGTTTTTGAGTTGTGGATCGAACATATGTTCGATAGTATTTATCTATGGCTTCGATGCAGAGTGCTCACGGAAATGGCCCACTTGGGCCCCTCCATGCAGCGCTCGACGAGCTGGGTGAACAGTTCCTGGCATCGATGAGCTCCGAAGAGCTCGGCGACCGATGCGTTTCGTTGCAAAGCGCCCGGCAGCGGCTCGACGGCTTGATTGCTGTCGGACTTGCCGAAGCTGAACGTGCTGGGGTTGCGGCGAAGGCTGGTGTGCGGACAATGGCCCAATACATCGCCGCCCGCACCCACGCCTCCCCTGACGCGTTGCGTGCCGACCAACGCGTCGGCGTCTGGGTTGGCCAGTTCGCACAACTCGAAACCGCAATGCTCGACGGGCTGCTGTCGCGTCACCACGTCGACCTCTTGCGGCGCAGCGAGAACATTCGAGTGTTCGCCGCAATGCAACGCGATCAGCAGCTCTTCATCAAACTGGCTGCCGACCTCGAATGGAAGTCGTTCAAGAGCTGCGTCAAATACTGGTTGATGGTGAACGATCAAGACGGCCCCGACCCCGACGACCACGAAACCGACAACACCTGCACCGTCAGCACCGACGCGTCAACCGGGCGAGTAAAACTCACTCTCGACCTTGACCCTCTCTCGGGCGGCAAGCTCAAACAAGCCCTCGCCGATGAGGAAAACCGCCTGTTCAACCAAGACCAAGAAAACGGCATCATTCGCTCCGTCACAAACCGGCGAGCCGAAGCCGCGGCCAACCTCGTCGAACGCGGTGCTGGGCGGTCCGAAACGAACGCCAAGCCATTGATCCATGTGGTGATGTCGTTGAAGGTCCTGCTGCACGCACTTGCACAGATGGCGAAGGACCCATCAGAGCAAGACTTTGTGTCGGTCCTCGACCCCAACGATGTTGACTGCCGATGCGAATTGTTGGACGGCACCCCTATCCACCCCAAGTACGCATTGGTTTTACTCATGCAAGCCCGGGTTCGACGACAGGTGCTCACGGCAAAGAGCCAAACGCTCAATGCGAGTGTGCGAACACGTTTGTTCCCGCAATGGATGAAAGACATCAAACTCGTCGAAACCCGAGGCCAATGCGAAACCGCCGGATGTGACGCCCAAATCCACTGGCTCCAAGGCGACCATCGGACGCCCTACTCAGCGACCCAAGAAACAACCCTCGCCGAACTCGACATGCTCTGCCGCCCCGACAACCTCGCCAAAGGCGCCGGCGCACCACTCGCCGAGCGGCAAGCACCAACGAGCCAAATACCCGAAAGCCAAACACTGGAAAGCATGGTCAACCGATCCCTGTGGGAGCTCTAACCGGCCAACCGTCTGCGGTAGAATCAGTGCATGCCCGTAGACCAAGTCTTGCTCGCTGCGCCCCGAGGCTTTTGTGCCGGAGTCGAGATGGCCATCAAGGCGCTGGCTGCGATGGTTCGGGCCTTCCCACCACCCGTGTACTGCTATCACGAGATCGTGCACAACCGGCTGGTCGTCCAGCGCTTCGAAGACATGGGCGTGGTGTTCGTCGACGACATTGCCGAGGTCCCCGAGGGCGCACCGATCATGCTGTCGGCCCACGGTTCGGCACCTGAGGTTGTCGAGGCTGCGACGAATACTGGCGGCTACATCGTCGATTCGGTCTGCCCCCTCGTCACCAAGGTGCATCACGAGGTCAAGGTTCGTGCCGGCAAGGGCTATCAGATCGTCTACGTCGGCCACGAGGGCCACGAGGAAGCAGTCGGCACCATGGCCGTGGCACCCGAAGCCATTCACCGGGTCGAGTCGGTTGAAGAGGTCGAAGCGCTCCCCCAGATCGAAGGACCAACGGCGCTGTTGGCGCAAACAACGCTTAGCCACCGCGATTGGTCGAGCGTGCAAGATGCTGCGCTCGATCGCTGGCCCGATATGTGGACCCCAGGCCGCTCCGACCTCTGCTTCGCCACCACCAATCGCCAGGGTGCACTGACCAAGATTGCCCCCGATTGTGACGCCATGGTGGTTATTGGCTCATCGAACTCTTCGAACACGATGGCGCTCGCTCGTTTGGCGGCCGAGTCAGGCTGCGATCGGGTACTCCGGGTCAATACCGCAGACGAGCTACCTGACGACCTGACCGGCGTTGTCGGCGTCACCGCAGGCGCATCGGCCAGCGAGGAACTCGTCGAATCGGTTATCAACCGCCTCGCCCCAGTCAACGGCGTCAGCGAAGTGAAGATCACCGAGGAAGACGAGTACTTCCCCGCCCCACGCAAGCTCCGCGACCTGCTCTCGGCAATCGACGCCGCAACCCGACTCACCCTCGGAGCGACCGGAGAAAAGCCTCCAACCGGCGACCGTCACCTCGGCGCCAGCGAAGTCCTTCGACTACTTGGCTGAGGTTCTAGCGCAACGACTTGGCTTGGTCGAAGAGTTCTTGGAGTCGTTGGCGGAGTAGCTCGGTGTGTTCTTTGACAACCCGGCGCGGAACTCGACCGTTCTCGTTCTGGGCTGGTGGATCGATGGGTTCGCCAATGACAAACACGAGCTTCTTCGGGTAGACGAACTTCTTGCCGACGGGCATTGCTTCTTCAGTGCTGGCAATACCGACTGGGACGATCGGCACTTGTTGGCGCCCAGAGACAAAGGCCGGTCCGTCGTACATGTTCTCGGCTTGCACCACGGGGCCGCTGCGTCGGGTTCCTTCGGGGAACATCACGAGCGTTTCGCCACGTTGCAGAACCGCTTCGGCAGCCGCCATTGCGCCTCGATCGCTCGAATCTCGCTCGACGGGGAAACCGCCCATCATCGTGAGGAACCAGCTGGAGAACTTGTTGACTTCCCACAGCGACTCTTTGCCCATGAATCGGATCTGCTTCCGGCGAATCACCGGAAGCAGCGGAGTGTCGAGGTTCGAGCGGTGGACCGGGCTCAGAATGAACGCTCCGTCGGTCGGCAGATTCTCGCGTCCATGCACTTCGTAACGGAACCATACCTTCGCGGCCGCGACCATGGCTGACCGAAGAACGGTCCAAGCCAGCCGCTCGCGGCGGCCGAGATCGGCGCCGAACTTCTCGATGGTCGCTTCAGAAACCGTGGCCATGCGCTTACTGCCGACTAGGCCACTCGTTGGCGATGGCTTCGACGACGCCGTCGATATCAAGCGACGTCGTGTCGATGACCACTGCACCGTCGGCAACCGTGAGCGGGTCGGTCTCTCGGGTCATGTCGAGCCGGTCGCGCTCGGCAATGGCAATCTTCATGGCTTCAAGGTCCTCATCACCAGTTTCCGATGCACGACGTCGTGCGCGTTCGTCGACGGACGCGTCGAGATAAATCTTGAGCGTTGCGTCGGGAAACACTGCCGTGCCGATATCGCGTCCTTCGAGCACCGCGGCGCCGCGCTTGCGGGCCCACTCACGCTGCGACTCGGCGAGCACTACACGCACGCCGGGAATCGCCGCCACGGTTGACACTGCGGCGGTGACGTCGGGTTCACGGATTGCCGTGGTGACGTCGACGCCGTCGATGACGACCGAGCTCGGGCCGACCACGATCGTTGCCGACTCAGCGGCTGCGGTAACCGCTGCATGATCGTCGAGATGCACACCCGCCTGCAGTACCGCGTAGGTGACGGCTCGATACATCGCACCGGTGTCAAGGTGCGGGAGCCGGAGCACGAGCGAGATCAGTTTGGCGACGGTCGACTTACCGCTGCCGGCAGGGCCGTCGATCGCGAGCACCAGCGGCGCTGGGCGAGCCTCGGCCCGCAACGTCGCGAGCATGTCCCAGTAGCCGGGGAAAGTCTTTGCTACACAGCCAGGGTCGTTGATGTCGACCGGGGCGTCGGTGAGGCCAACAAGAGCAAGGCCCATCGCCATCCGGTGGTCTTCGTAGGTATCGACGGCGGTGGTCTGGTGTGGTCCTCCGCTGACGGTAAATCCGTCGGAGTCAACCGAGGAAGACACGCCCAACCGATCGAGCTCGTCGACCGATGCCTGCACGCGGTCGGACTCCTTCGTGGTTCGGATGAACCCAATGCCAGTCACCGAGCTCGTGCCCGAAGCCTTGGCTGCCACTGCGGCAAAGGTTGGTGCAGTGTCGCTCATGTCTCCCAGATCGACCGATAGTGGGTCGAGGATGCCGCTGCCGCGCACTTCGATCGAGTCGTTGTCGACGAACACGCTGGCACCCATTGGCTCAAGCACTCGGGTGGCGAATTCGGCGTCGCCCTGAAGCGACATCGAGCCAAGGCCAACCACCGTGATGCGTCCCCCGACGATCGCCGCCGCGGCCAGCGGGTAGGTCGCGGTCGACGCATCCGGCTCGATCGCGTAGGTCTGCGCTTCGTAGCCACCGGCTGCAACCTGAATGCGTCCTTCGGAGACGTCGACGGTGGCGCCGAATGCGGCCATGACCGAGATCGTCATATCGATGTACGGCTGCGACACGGGTGTGCCAACCAACGTCAGGTCGAGGCCATCGCGGAACGCAGGAGCACTAAGCAACAGCGCCGAGATGAACTGGCTCGACACTTCAGCGCCAATCGAGACCTCTCGCCCAGTGACGCCAGATGAGACCGGAATCGGAAGAACATCGCTCTCGACGGTGGCCCCGAGCCCCCGTAGCGCCTTGGTGAGATCGCCCATCGGGCGGCCACGCATCTGCTCGTGGCCAGTGAGCGTGCCCGAGCCAGCGATCGCCAGCATCGGCAGTAGGAAGCGTGCGCTCGTTCCGGATTGGTTCGCATCGAGCTCGGAGGCGGGAACGTCGAGCGCTCCCCCACGTCCGTGCACGGTCACCGTGGTGCCATCGACTTCAGTTTGGATGCCGAGGGCTTCGAGCGCCCCGATCATGGCTTCGGTGTCGTCTGACAGACCCACGCCAGTAAGCGTCGAGGTGCCGTCGGCCAGCGCAGCCACGATAAGCGCACGGTTGGTCAGGCTCTTCGACCCGGGGAGTACAACGGTCGAGTCGAGCGTGCCCGCAATGGGCTCGACCCGATACGGATCAGGGAGCACTGCGAAGTCAGTCATGAAAGGGGCCTTACAGAAGGTCGATACCCACGAGCCAGCAACCCGCCTCGGAGAACGTCGGACACGTCGGAATCGACCAACAAGACGATGACGCCCGTCGGGCCCTCAGCGCTGTGTGCGATCTCGAGGTCGAAGATGTTGACATCGAGCTCGGCAGCGAGGCCGGTGATTGCGGCCAGTTCGCCTCGTTCATCCTTAATGCGGACGCGAACTTCAGAGAGTCCGGGCGGCAGCGGCACCGCTGTCGGCAAGTTAGTTCGAGCTGATCGAGCACTGCTCAGCGCCGTGCGGATTGCGTCGGCGTTCTCGTCAGCAACCGCTGTGCGCAGCTCGTTGAGGCTCGCGATGACCTCGTCAAGGGCACTGGTGATTGCGTCACCGTTTTGCAAACAGATCGGCGGCCAAATGTCGGGCGAGCCAGATGCGATGCGGGTCATGTCGCGAAACCCTCCCGCAGCGAGCCGAAGCATGGCCAAGTGCTCATCAGAGCGCTTGCTCGCCACGTTCATCAATGCTGCCGCTGTGAGATGAGGGACGTGCGACACGGTGGCGACCATCCGGTCGTGAGCGACGGGTTCGAGCGTGAGCGGATCTGCGCCTAGCGCCACGACGAGCTCGTGCATTGCGGCAAATGTTTGGTCGCTGGTCTCGACCGAAGGTGTGATCACCCAGGCCGCACCGCGGAAGAGATCGGGTCGGGCCCCATCGAGGCCACTTTGCTCTGAGCCAGCCATTGGGTGTGACGGCACGAATCGCTCATGACTGACCGCCTGAGCGATCGGACCCTTGACGCTTCCGGTGTCGGTGACCCAGCCGGTCGTTTCGGCGAGTGCTTGCTTCACACCGTCAGGAATTGCGTCGACCGGCGTTGCGACAATCGTCAAGGACGCATCGCTCGGAAGCCCACCCTGGTGGATGATTCCGTCGGTGACGGCACGGTCGACGATGGCTGGATCATTGTCGACACCGCCAACCACATAGCCCATGTCGCGAAGTGCACAGGCGAGGCTGCCACCGATCAATCCAAGACCGATGATGCCCGCGGTTTTCTGACTACCGGGTGCGCTGGACATAGCCGAGAAGCCTATCCGGCAAGCGACTCAGCAATGGCTTCTTCGAGCCGTCGGAGCTCGGCTCCGTCGACATCTCGCCACTCGCCTGGCTTCAGCGTGTTGTCGGTGATCGTCCCGATGCGGGTTCGCACAAGCCGAGTGACTGGGTGTCCAACCGCTTCACACATGCGTCGGATCTGACGGTTGCGGCCCTCGTGGATCACGAACTTGAGCAACCCAGGCTGAAGCTCGGAGACCGAAGCAGGTGCGGTGACCCCATCGTCGAGATGAATGCCCTCACGAAGCTGGCGGAGAATCCCGCGCGAGGGAGACCCTTCAACACTGACGAGGTACTCCTTGTCGACGCCGTATGAGGGATGGGTGAGACGCTGGGTCAGGCCGCCGTCGTTCGTGAGCAGGATCAGCCCTTCGCTGTCGGCATCGAGCCGACCGATCGGATAGAGCCGCTCCTCAACATCGACGACCTCGACGACCGTCTCACGCCCATGAGTGTCTTCGACGGTCGAAATGACGCCAACGGGCTTGTTGAGCAGCACCGTTCGCCGGGTCGGGTCGATCGTGACCACTGCACCATCAACACAGATCACGTCTGTCGACGGGTCGACCTTGTCGCCAAGGGTTGCCACCACACCGTTGATGGTGATGCGGCCATCCTCGATCATGTCTTCGCTAACCCGCCGTGAGGCAACGCCAGCGGCGGAGAGAGCTTTCTGAACGCGTTGGCGGGTCGGCGAAGCGTCGTCTTCGCTACTCATCGCCTTCAGCGCTCGCCAACGGATCGACGTATCCAGTTGTCGAGTCGCGCAGGTCGATAACGGCGCTTCCCGATGCGTCGCTGCCCTCTTCGTCGGCGCTCTGCTCGGCGAGCGGTGCACGCTCATCCATTGGGGCATCCCCGGCCGCAGCTGCGGCTTCAGCAGGAGCCTCAGGCTCGGCTCCGTCAAAACGAAGACCGTGCTCAAGCGCTTCGTACACATCGGCGCTCGGCACGAAGTCGCCAAGGTCAGGAAGGTCGACGATCGAGTTGATGTTGAGCCGCTCAAGGAACAGCGCAGTGGTTCCGTACATCACAGCTTGGCCGGGGCCCGGGTCACGGGACACCTCGGCGATGTAGCCACGCTGGGTCAGTGTTCGCATAACGGCATCGACCGACACGCCACGGATCGCAGCGACCTGAGCGCGGGAGATCGGCTGCTTGTACGCAACGATCGCAAGGGTCTCAAGAGCTGCGGCCGACAGGCGGCTCGACTGGCCCTCCAGCACAAAGCGCTCGACGTATGCAGCCTGCTCGGGGTGGCTCTGAAAGCGGTAACCGCCCGCCACGCGGGCAAGGACGAAGCCTCGGCCTTGTTCGCGGTAGGTGTTGTCGAGCTCGGCGCATGTCGCTTCGACGGCTTCGACGCTGGTCTCGACAAGCTGGGCGAGTAGACGTGGCTCAATCGGACGCTCGGCGACCATCAGCACCGCCTCGATCGCTGCGGTGAGCTCGTGCGGAAGCAGACGGCTCTCCTCGGTGAGCACCGTTCCTTCCGTATCTGGGCCATCGGCATCCGGCTGACCATCGTTGGTGTGTAGTTCGTCTACTGAGGTGTCTTCGTTTTCCATTTATCCGTCGTACGCGTCGATTGCGAGTGCCGTGAGTGCTTCGGCCTGCGAGCCGCCGATCCACTCGAGTTGAATGTTGCCAAACGCCTCTGCCTGGCGAATGTCGACCATGCCCTGCTTGAACAGCTCGAGGATGGCCAAGAACCGGACGACGACCTCAAGGCGATCGACCAGTCCGGACGTGAGATCTCGGAAGTTAACACGACCAGCACCTGGCAGTTCGTCGATGAACTCGCGAACGGCGTCGGACACCGACGCCGTCACTGCGCTCACGTGATAGAGGTCGAGAATCGGCTCGGGCTTCGGCGTCATCGCACGGATGAACGCATCTCGCACGTCGTCAACATCGATGCCTTCGAGCATGTCGGGCGCGACGCCCAGGAACTGCTCCTCAACACCGGCCACCCGGGGGTAGGTGCGTCCGCCAGCGTCGTGCAGCTGACGCAAGACCGATGCCGCGTCCTTGAACGTCTTGCACTCGACCAAACGAGAGAGCAACAGGTCGCGCTCTTCGAAGAGGGCGAGCTCGTCATCGAGGTCAAACGAGTCGTCGTCGGGAAGCAGGCGGCGAGCCTTCAACTCGACCAACGTTGCGGCGATCAGCAGGAATTCGGTCGCCACATCGAGGTCGAGACTTTCCATCTTTTCGATCTCGGCCAGGTACGCATCGACGATCGTCGCGAGCGAGATGTCGTACAGCTCGACCTCTTCAGAAAGGATCAGGTGTAACAACAAATCGAACGGTCCGTTGTAGACCTGCGTTTCCACCTCGAATGCCACGGCGTGATCGTATCGCCGCTCGGTCCTCTACAACATCCCGGGGGACGCATACGGTGAGAGAAATATGACAACAACCGGCCTCGTGTGGTTCAGAAACGACCTCCGAATCGAACAAAACCCTGCCTGGGCAAGCGCTACAGAGCAGCACGACAAGGTCGCGGCGCTGGTGGTGCTCGATCCAAAAATTCTTGGCCCGATCTCCGATTTTCGTCGAAATCAGTTCTTGGCCAACGTCGATTCGCTCGCCAACGACATTGCCAGCCATGGAGGAACACTCACGATTGCCCACGGCGATCCTCGGGCGATCGTGCCGCAAGCGTGCGGACACGTTGACGCGCTGCACGTAAACCGAACGGCCAGCGGCTTTGGTCGGGCCCGCGACAACGCCATTGCAAGCAGCATTGGCTGCGATTTGTCGACGTGGTGGGGAACGCTCGTGTCCGAACCGGGAACCGTGCTCACCCAGAAGGGCACCCTGTCACGCGTCTTTACACCGTTCTCAAAGAAGTGGTTCGCCACTCCCCTGCCCGAGCACCCGAGTGGCGGCGATGCCGAGCTCGTTCCCGCAGAAGGCGTCGAGTCGATCGAGCTCCCGAGCTACGACACCCCACCGATCGCTCCGGGAACCCATGGCGCGCACGAGATGCTCGCTACCTGGCTTGACGGAGTCGACGACTACGACGACACCCGAAACTTGCCAGCAATCCCGGGCACATCACAGCTCTCCGGCCATCTGCGCTTTGGCACGATTTCGCCGCGCACCGTCTACGACATCGTCGGAACATCGACGCCCGGACGCGAGGGGTTCATTCGCCAGCTCGCCTGGCGTGACTGGTACGCCCACCTACTCTTCGAGAACCCATCGATGGTCGACAACGCCGTACGAGCCGAATACGACAACATCCAATGGCTCCACGACCCCGACGGTCTCCAAGCGTGGAAGGACGGCCGGACCGGCTACCCGATTGTCGACGCAGGCATGCGTCAGCTCGCCCAAACGGGGTGGATGCACAACCGAGTGCGCATGATTGTCGGCTCGTTCCTCGTCAAAGACCTGCTGATCGATTGGCGAGAGGGCGAGAAGTGGTTTCGTCATCTGTTGATCGACGGCGAGCCCAGCCAGAACGCAGGCAACTGGCAGTGGGTGGCCGGCACCGGAACCGACGCAGCACCGTATTTTCGAATCTTCAACCCGATTAGCCAGAGCGAGAAGTTCGATAGGGCGGGCGATTACATCCGCACCTGGGTGCCCGAGCTCCGCGACCTCGACAGCAAGTCGATCCATTGGCCAGCAAGCGCAGCCCCACTCGACCTCGCCGCAGCGAACGTCATCCTGGGCGACACCTATCCCGAGCCGATCATCGACCACGCCTTCGCCCGAGACCGCACACTCGCCGCCTACAAGAAGGCGTTAGGCAAAGACTAGACGCGCTCCAAGAGCGGCCGGGGGTCGACCTTGGCTTTCACATTCTGCATTCGGGAGCGGCTTTCGCTGAGCTGGCGATCGAAGGTCGATACTTCGGTCCACACCTGCTCGGCAGCAGCTTCGCCTGGCGTGCGGTTGGAGTAGATCGTGGTCGTCACGTACGGAGCGAGAGCGCTAAGCGAGGACGACGCGTGCACGCCGAGTTCCTTGCGGCTCGCAGACACGATCTCTTTCACGGTCATATCTGGGCGCACGTCGATGCCAGCTTCAAGCAGGCGATCCTTCGATTCCTGCCAACCGGCAAGTACTCGCTCGGTCGGGTCGTCGAGGTTCTGGCGATAACGGCGTCGCAGCAACTTCGCGAACACGACCATGAGTGCAAGAAGCAGCGGGAACACAAGGAGGAACAATCCGGACACAACTAGCAGTCGGACGGTCGCGCTGACCTCGGTCTCATCGTCGTTCAGTTGGTCGTCTTCGGTTGGGTCCGACGATGTTGGGGTCGGACCTTGTGGGGCTGGCTGACCCTCGGGGATTTGCGTGGCTTCGTCGCCGCTCTGTCCGGCTTCACCGAAGGTGGTTGGCACCGGGTCGAATGCGACCCAACCAATACCTTCGAACAGCACTTCTGGCCAGGCGTCGTAGTGCTCGCCGGTGATGGTGTCTCGGAAGACGGGGTTGTTGTCGTCGGTGTCATTGACGATGCGATATCCGACGGTAATTCGCGTAGGGATGCGTTTTTGGCGAGCGGCGATTGCGAACGCTGAGACGAACTGGTCTCGGTACCCCTCGCCTTCGGTAAGGAACTCCTCGACACGTCCGATTGCCGTGCCAGATGCTTCGTCGATGACGAGCGTGTACTCATCCCGGAGGAAATCTTGGAGAGCAACGAGTGTGTCGTACTGGTTCGCTCCCGAAATCCGCGTTGATAGCTCGCTGATGGGCGAGTCTCCTGCGATTGGGGGTAGTGCGATGTAGCGCGCGTCGGTGGTGTCGACGCTTGCGTTTCGGAGGTCTTCAGACTGTGGCGCCGGGATTCGAGACTCAATCGTGTAGGAACGGGCTGGCTCAGAGCCCCGGTCAAGCAGCGATCCGGACTCCTCGTCGTACCAGACGTCGTTGCCTTCGATCCGCGTGACGGGCTGACCTGCGGGAAGCCACGGCGACGGTTCGTTGAGGATCTCGATCTGCTGTCGGACGACGAGTACGTCCTCGACAGTGACATCGATGGCCGGATTGATATCAGCTGAGGTAGCGCTGTAGGTCGAGTCAGTGCTCCATGTGGCACCGTCGTAGTTCTCGAGAGAAACGAGCGGCATACGGTTGAAGAACCGAGTCGTTGGCGCCGCTGGGAGGGTGAGCTGGAACGCCGTCTCCGCGGCTTCTCGCTTGGCCTTGATCTCAGCAAGCGGGTTAACCGCACTCGCAGTCACGACCTCTTCGTCACGAAGACGGCGAGGGTCGAACGGTTCTTCGCTATCGAAGGGAAGCACCCAGGCAATCAACGGCGCGAGCAGGGCAAGCACCAACAGAACCGGCGCGCCGCCGATCAACCGTTCGCTAAGCATTCGCTCGCCCACGAACTCGGTAACTCGTTCGCGCGCCGGACCAGAAATCTGCGCCTGCGGAACAGCACGCACCAGGGCGAGCAGCAGGGCCGAACCAATCAGCGCAGCGATCAGGAAGTACGCAGCTATGCCCGTCGGGGCTGCCAACGGCAACGACAACGCGGCGAAGACGATCGGGGGAATGACCGGACTGGCCGTCAGATTTGAACGAGCAACAAGCACTCCCGTTACCGCACCGACGATCCACGCGACAGACGTGACAAAGCCAAGTGGTTCGGGAATGTTCGTGTCGATCGGAAGCGTCGCAGCGAGCGAACTACGCCAACCGTCAACCGTTGCCCCAAGAAAGGCCGAGGTGATGTCGCTTGCGCTACCAAAGTTCGTGCCAGGAACAATGACGGTAAGGCCAACGAACAACACACCAGTGATGACAAGGGCGAGTGCGCGTAGCCAGCGGCTCATGCCGGTGCGGCCGAGCCCAACGGCGATCGCCCCGGAAACGAGAACGGCGCCAATCACCGGACCAACCCAGCCTGGCCCACCGAAAACGCGACTATAGAACAGTGCAGAGACGGTAAGAAGCAGCCCAGCCGCCGACACCTGTCCGAGAAAGACCTGTTGCTTCATCGGCGCGTCACCCGGTTCCACGATCGAGCAAACTCTTCACTCGACGAAGCAGTGATGATCGTGGCATCAGCGATGCCACCCTCAACCTCTTCCTCGGTGAATCGACCCACGGTGATGACCTCAAATCGCTCATTGAACCGATGTAGACGAGACAGCTCGTCATTCGGGAGCGAACCGGTGATGAGCGCTAGCGACACGCCGCCAAGGTCGGACTTGACCGTGTCGAGTGTCTCCTCAATGCTCCCACGAAACGACAGTGAAATCTCCGCGAGTCGATCCATGATGGTGGCTGGCGGCATCTGCTGGTTGAGCTCGAGGCCGTCGGTCGTAAGGAGACGAAACTCGAACCCTCGGCTCATCGACGCGATCAGAATCGATGCCGCAGCGCGAACGGCGTCTTCAAACCCTTCAGCGGTATAGATGACGGCTCGGGTGTCGAGCACCACCAGCGAGCGCGGCTGGTTCGTGTCGACGTTGTGGCGCACCATCAACTTGTTCGACCGGGCTGACGAGCGCCAGTGGATCTGACGTAGGTCGTCGCCGCGGACGTAGTCGCGCAGGGTATGGAACGTCACGCCACCTTCGAGCGCTTCGCCACTGTCGGGTCCTTCAAGGTCTCGGGCCACACCACTTGGGAACGGCTCGAGCTGGTGAATCTGGGGATGCACCCACAAGTTCGTGATTCCCTCGTCGGGTTCGCCTGAGCGCACCAGTCCAAAGGGGTCTGCCCGGGTGACATCGAGCGGACCAACGCGAAACAGGCCCCGCTGTGCGGTCGGGAGTTCGGTCGTAATCGTTGCGGTCTCGCCTGGTTCAAGGCTTGGGAGCTCGATCGGAAGCTGCGTGTCGCCGAACTGCTCGAGCGCAATACCGCCCGAGGTGCGGCGGCGGCCGGTATTCGTGATCGTTAGGTCGGAGCGAGCCGGACGGCCGGCGCGAACCCGTTCAGGCGCAACGATTCGATGCGCGTCCACTCGAGGTCGACGCACAATCCACAGCCGCCCGATCGCGACGGTGAGCAGCAGCGCAATTCCGAGCGCGCTCAGCGTGCGATAGCCAAAGACGACGCCGAGGGCGAAGGTGGCAGCACCGAGTGCGAGGAAGGTCTTTCCTGCGTTCGTCAGCACGTGTTAGCGCTCGACGCGTTCTTTCGGCGTCGGGATTTCTTGGAGGACGGCACGAAGCAGTTCGAGCGAGTTAATGCCTTCAAACTCGGCTTCAGGCTTGAGGAGCATGCGGTGCGCCAACACCGACTCGGTCAGGTCCTTGACGTCGTCTGCAGTGACGAACGGGCGGCCGTTTGCTGCGGCGAGGGCCCGGGCGGTACGGCCGAGGGCAATCGATCCACGAGGGCTCACGCCAAGGCGCAGTTCGGGAAGCTCGCGAGTCGCACGCACGATGCTCACGATGTACTGGCGGACCGCCGGTGAGATGTAGATGAGGTCGGCAACCCGAGCCATCTGACGGACCTCTTCGGTCGAGAGCACGGGTTCGACGTCAACTCGGGTACGGCCGGCCGGGGCCGAATCGATGATGTCGATCTCGGCAACCGCGCTCGGATAACCGAGCGACAGGCGCATCATGAAGCGGTCGATCTGTGCTTCTGGCAGTGCGTAGGTGCCGTCGTGCTCGACGGGGTTCTGCGTTGCGACTACGAGGAACGGGTTCGGTACTGGGCGAGGAACACCATCGACCGTGACCTGGTATTCCTCCATGACCTCGAGGAGCGACGACTGCGTCTTCGGCGACGCACGGTTGATCTCATCAGCCAGAACCACGTTCGCGAAGACAGCCCCAGGGTGAAACTCGAACTCACTGTTCGACTGGTTGAAGATCTGGACACCCGTGACGTCGGTTGGGAGCAGGTCGGGCGTGAACTGGATTCGGGTCAGCGTGCCGTCGACAGACTCGGCGAGCGCACGGGCAAGCGAGGTCTTGCCGGTTCCGGGAACATCCTCGATCAGGAGGTGACCCTGCGCGAGCATGCACAAGAATGCGAGGCGAATCTCACGGGTTTTTCCGTGAATGACACGCTCGACATTGTTGACCAATTGTTGAAAGCGGTCAGCGTAGGTCCGGACCTCAAGTTCGAGGTCGTCTACGGCATTGGTTGTACTCACGGTGAGAGATCTCCGGTCTGGAACGTTCTAGAGTCAGTTTGGCGCGCATTTTGCGTGAAGTCACTTCGAGGTACACATGTCTCACGTGGCTGTGCCCCGCTCATGGATCGCTTTTGGAAGGGATGAGGGTCATCGGTAGACGACGTCTCGACGCTGAGTTGGTTTCGCGGGGTCTCGCAACCTCTCGACAGCACGCCCAAGACTTGATCGCCGAGCGACGGGTCACGGTGGGTGGTGCTCCGGCACACAAAGCCACACGGCAAGTGTCTTCGGCCGAAGCGGTGGTCGTCAGCGGACCCCCTCCCAAATTTGTTGGACGGGGCGGAACCAAGCTCGAAGGTGCGCTGAACTCATTCAGCATCAGTCCGTCGGGTCGCCATTGCCTCGACGCTGGCTCCTCAACGGGCGGGTTCACCGACTGCATGTTGCAGGAAGGCGCTGCAAGCGTGATGGCTGTCGATGTCGGCACCAACCAGCTGCACGAGAAGCTGCGTCGCCACCCGAGGGTCGATGTTCGCGAGAACACCGATATTCGTTCGATCACACCCGAACTCTTGGCCGACGATCCGGACAGAGCAAACGGCTTCGGACTGATCGTCGCCGACCTGTCGTTCATTTCTACAGCCGGGCTTCTTCCGGTGTTTCAGAAGATTCTGGCTTCGGATGGTGACGCGCTCATCTTGGTCAAGCCGCAGTTCGAGGCGGGACGCCAAGAGGTCAGCAAGGGTCGCGGCTTCATCAAAGACCCAGCGATCTGGACGCGAATTCTGCACGAGTTCATCGACGCCGCCTTCGAAAGCCATCTGGTCGTAAACGATTTGGCGATCTCCCCCATCACGGGTGGGCGCTCGAAAACAGGCGGCAACGTGGAATTCTTGGCCCACCTCCACCATCCGGCGCGCGATCCACAATACTGAGGCCCATGGCACGAATTGGTGTGGTTCTCCACGGCGCTGACGACGACGCACTCCGGCACGCCGAGACGATGTCGCAATCGCTCACCGATCAAGGACACACCGTTGTTGCGGTTATCGACGACGCCGAGCGTGTCGGGTCGATCACGTGCGTCAACGCCGACGAGTTCCCAAATGGGCTCGACCTCGCAGTCAGCCTCGGCGGCGATGGCACGATGCTTCGCACCGTTGCGCTGTTGGCTGGAGCCGACGTCAAGGTACTTGGCGTGAACTTCGGCGACCTCGGATATCTGACCGTTATCGACCCCGACGAGCTTGAAGTGGCGGTGCAACGTTCGCTCGCTGGTGACCACGATGTCGAAGAGCGCATGCTCGTGTCGGGCGAGGTCGCTGGCCAAACCCTGCACGCACTGAACGACATCGTTGTCGAGCGTTCCCCCGGCGATACCACCGTGAAGATCGGGGTGTCGATCGATGGGCGTCGCTTCACGTCTTACCCCGCCGACGGCCTCATCGTGTCCACCCCGACTGGCAGCACCGCATACGCCCTGTCGGCCCGTGGACCCATCCTGTATCCCACGCACTATGCACTGCAGATCACCCCGGTCTCGCCGCACATGCTCTTCGATCGAAGCGTTGTCTTGCGACCGGACTCCGTCATCGAACTGACCGTCGAAGGCCACCGCCCGGCGATCGTGTCAGTGGACGGAAATACACTGGTCACGATGGCACCCGGTGACACCATCGTGTGCCGTCGGTCCCCTCGGACCGCCCAGCTGGTCATCTTCGATACGCGCGACAACCTTGCCGTATTGAAATCGAAGCTTGGCATCGAGGATCGATGACCATCCGGTCATCCCCCGAACGAAACCACCCAGAACCCGCACATGCTTGAAGAACTCCGTATTCAGAACCTTGGCGTTATCGAGGAACTCTCACTGGTGTTGCCGCGTGGGTCGATTGCCGTCACGGGCGAAACCGGCGCAGGCAAGACCATGGTCGTCAGCGCCATTCAATTACTCATGGGCGGCAGGGCCGAGCCCGACATGGTTCGCGTGGGTGCCGACCACGCCGTCGTCGAGGGCCGCTTTGTTGATGCCGACGGCGAAGAAGTTGTGGTCAAGCGTGTGATCCCGATCGGTGGACGGTCTCGGGCATACCTCGACGGCTCACTGGCCACCGCCACGGTGCTGCAAGAGCGAATTGGACCGATCATCGATCTCCATGGCCAACATGCGCAACAGTCGATCTTGCAACGTCCGGCGACCCAACGCGATGCTCTCGACCGCTTTGCCGGAATCGACCGGGTCCCGTTGCGCGATGTTCGTGCTGATATTGCCGCGATTGATGCAGCGCTCGTCGACCTCGGCGGGGACACCACTGAACGTGCCCGCCAGATCGATCTTCTGCGCTATCAACTCGATGAAGTCGTCAACGCCCAGATCGCCGGGCCAGACGAGGCCGAGACGCTGCAGGCCAAGGAAGCGGTTCTCGCCAACGCGTTCGATCACCAGGTCGCCGCTGGTCAAGTTGGCGACTTGCTCGGCAGTGATGGTCCAGCAGCTGAGGCGCTTGGCCAGGCTGCGGCAGCGTTGCCCGACGGGCCGCCGTTCACCGAGATCGCTGGCCGAATCCAGGCCTTCCAAGAAGAGCTTGCCGATCTCGCAGCTGAGACTCGATCGATTGGCGAGCAGACCGTCGACGACCCCGAGGCGCGCCAGGCCGTTCGCCAACGTCTACAGATGCTTATCGAGTTGCGCCGCAAGTACGGTCCAACGCTGGCAGATGTATTGGTCTACGGCGACAACCTGCAAGCGCAGCTCGATCAGCTCGAGTCTCATGAAGATCAGGTGGCGTCGCTCACCTCACGACGTGAGGCCAAAGTCGCTGAGCTCGCGAAGATCTCTGCGAAGGTGCTGGCGGCCCGCACTGCCGCAACCGGCAAGCTCTCGAAGGCCATCGAGGCCGAACTGTCAAAGCTCGCCATGCCAAACGCCAAGGTCGAGGTGCAGGTCGACGGCGAAGCTGGCGACGACGTCATGATCATGCTTGCCCCCAACCCTGGGCTTCCAATGCTGCCTGTTGGCAAGAATGCCTCTGGCGGCGAGCTCAGCCGAACCATGCTTGCACTCCGACTCGTATTGGCCGGTGGCCCTCCGATCAAAGTCTTCGACGAGGTCGACGCCGGCATCGGTGGTGGCACAGCTCGCGCGGTTGGCGAAGCACTGTCGTCGCTTGCGAGCTCAGGTCAGGTGTTCGTCGTCACCCACTTGGCCCAGGTCGCATCCTTCGCTGGTCATCACATCGTGATCGATAAATCGACGGCGAAGGGCTCGACGACGAGCCAAGCCCGAATCCTCACTGCCGACGAACGAGTCGTCGAAGTCAGCCGCATGCTGTCCGGTTCTCCTGACTCTGCGGCGGCGCACGAACACGCAGAAGAGTTACTTTCAGCAACATCAGCCTCATGGGGAACATCAACATGATCTTTCCGACCAAAATCTCAGTTTCACGACGCGGTCGGCGACCGCGCTCGTTAGGGTGATCTCCCGTGACCAAACATGTTTTCGTGACGGGCGGAGTCGCCAGTTCTCTCGGTAAGGGCCTAACTGCCTCCGCACTCGGTCGACTACTGAAGTCCCGGGGTCTTCGGGTCACGATGCAGAAGCTCGACCCGTATCTCAACGTCGACCCAGGCACGATGAACCCGTTCGAACACGGCGAGGTATTCATCACCGACGACGGTGGCGAAACCGACCTCGACCTCGGCCACTACGAACGTTTCATCGACGAGAACCTCACCCGCCGCTCGAACGCAACCACTGGTTCGATCTACTCGTCCGTTATCGCCGCTGAGCGCCGCGGCGACTACCTCGGACGCACCGTGCAGGTCATCCCGCACATCACCGACGAGATCAAGAACCGCATTCGCGCCTTGGCCGATGACGACACCGACGTAGTGATCACCGAAGTCGGCGGCACCGTAGGCGACATCGAGATCCTTCCGTTCCTCGAGGCCATCCGCCAGTTCCGTCTCGACGTCGGCCCCGAGAATGTCTTTTACCTGCACGTCACCCTGGTGCCGTTTATCGGCCCGTCCGGCGAGCAGAAGACCAAACCCACCCAGCACTCGGTCACCGAATTGCGAAGCCGCGGTATTCAGCCTGATGGCATCGTGTGCCGCAGCGACGAAGCCATCTCCGATGAGCTCAAGCGCAAGATCTCTCGCCTGTGCGACGTGCCGTTCGAGGGTGTTATCAACGCCGCCGACGCCGACAGCCTCTACGAGATCCCCTTGGTCGTGCACGACGAAGGCCTCGATTCGTTCATCTGCAAGCACTTCCGTCTCGACGACGTGCCCGAAGCCGACCTCGAAGACTGGCGTGCCCTCGTCGACAAGGTCTTTGCTGCCGAACAAACGGTTCGTGTCGGAATCATCGGCAAGTACGTCAGCTTGATCGACGCCTACCTCTCGGTCGTCGAAGCGCTGAACCATTCGGGCATTTACTCGTCCGTCAAGGTTGAGATCGATTGGATCCAAGCCGAAGAGGTCGAGGGGCTACTTACCGAGCGCCTCCGCAACCTCGATGGCATTGTCATCCCCGGCGGCTTTGGTGAGCGTGGCGTTGAAGGCAAGATCGCAGCAGCTGGCTACGCCCGCGAGCACGGAATTCCGTGTCTTGGGCTGTGTCTTGGACTGCAGGTCATGACGATCGAGTACGCCCGCAACCAGCTCGGTTTGGCCGGTGCAAACTCGCTCGAGTTCGATCCGCAAACAAAGCACCCAGTGGTCAACCTGATGGACGACCAGCGCGACGTCACCGAGAAGGGTGGCACGATGCGCTTGGGCGCTTACGTTGCCCAGCTTGAGCCGGGCTCGAAGGTTGCCGAGGCCTACGGCGAAGTCACCGTGTCCGAGCGTCACCGCCATCGTTACGAGTTCAACAGCAAGTACCGCAGCGCCTTCGACGATGGCGACTTTTGGGCCAGCGGCGAATCGCCGGATGGGCGTTTGGTCGAGTTTGTCGAACTTCGTTCACACCCGTTCTGGGTTGCCACACAGGCTCACCCCGAGCTCAAGAGCCGCCCGAACCGTCCCGCTCCCCTGTTCCGCTCGTTTATCGAGGCGGTTGTCGAGCGTCAGAACGGCCGCAACCCGCAGCTGCTCACCCTCGACGAAGACTCGTCGGTCTCTAGCTCGTCGTGAGCGCATCGGAGCCCTCTGGCTTTCGAGCGCTCGATGAACAACCGATCTACGACGGGTGGATCATCAAGGTAGCCAAGGGTCGTTTCGCGGCTCCTGACGGCTCGACCTTTGAACGAGACGTTGTCCACCACCCCGGTGCTGTCGCAGTCGTCCCGATCGATGGTGACGACATCATCCTCGTCCGCCAGTACCGCTCCGCGATCGATCAGGTCATTTGGGAGATACCGGCGGGTTTGCGAGACGTCGATGGTGAACCTCCAGCAGACACCGCACAACGCGAGCTTGCCGAGGAGATCGGCATGCGGGCAGGTTCGCTCGAACTCATCTCCGCCGTGCACAATTCGGTCGGGTTCTGTGATGAACAGATCCACATCTTCCTCGGGCATGACTTGGTGGAAACCGAGCGCGAACTTACTGACAGCCCTGAAGAGCTAGCCATGGACATTGTTCGGCTTCCGTTGGCTGACGCCGAGGCCATGATCGGCACTGGGGAGATCACCGACGCGAAGACCGTGATCGGCATCTTGGCGGCCCTCCGCAAGTAACGTTCTCAGCCAATGGCTGCCGATCCGCTTCCCTTTGATGTTGAGGAGTTCCTCACCCATCTCGCGATCGAAAAAGGCCGCTCAACGAACACATTGAACGCCTACCGGCTCGACCTTCGGCGATACGTCGAGTTTCTCGACGGTACCCGAGTCACGATGGTCGACCCTGCGAAGGTGGCCGCGTTCCGAGTCGAGCTCGAAGAACGAGGGTTAGCCCGTTCGTCGGTCAACCGCACCCTGACAGCCGTTCGTGGACTGCACCGCTTCCTCTTTGCCGAGGGCATCGCCCCGCACGACCCCACGGCCGACATCGAACCAGCCAAGCTACCGAAGGGCCTGCCCAAGGCGCTGAGCGAGACCGACATCATTGCGTTGCTCGAAGCAGTTGACGCGTCCGATGCCTTCGGAGTGCGAGACGCCGCCATTCTTGAGCTGCTCTACGGCACAGGAATGCGTATTTCGGAGTGTGTTGGGCTGTCGCTCGACGACATCGATCTGGACGGGGCGCTCATTCGTGTAACCGGCAAAGGTAACAAACAGCGCCTGGTGCCTCTCGGCCGCCTCGCCGAAGAGACCCTCCGCAAGTGGCTCTCCCCTGGCGGGCGAGCTGAACTCGCTCCAGAGTCTTGGAAGCACCGCTCCGATCAAATGGCGGTGTTCCTCAATCACCGTGGCGGAAGGCTCTCACGACAGGGCATTTGGGGTGTAGTGCGCAAGCATGGCCTCACCGCTGGGATCGCGGACAAGCTGACCCCGCACGTGCTTCGTCACAGCTGTGCAACTCATATGCTCGATCACGGCGCCGACATTCGAACTGTGCAAGAACTTCTCGGTCATGCGTCGATTTCGACCACCCAGCTCTATACGAAGGTCTCCACCGACCTCCTCGTGCGAGCGTATGCAAGTGCACATCCCCGGGCGACCGGCAAACCAGGAGCACGATGATGAAGGCACTGCATCTCACCAAGCGGTTTGTTGGGTCTCTCTGGCCGTTCGGACCTAACCCTGACGCTGACGAGTGGGCGAAGAGTCATCTCGTCGACGGCGAGGTTGCCTTGTGGCGCCGCATGTCGCCGCAAGATCGGCGGCATTCAATCGGAGTGGCCCAGCGCGTCGAAGAGCATCTCGGCGACAAAGCAACTCGACCCGTATTGGCTGCAGCACTGCTTCACGACGTTGGGAAGGTTGACAGCCAGCTCGGTACTTTTATGCGGGTTGTCGCCACGCTCTCGGCCGCTGTTGCGGGCCGCGAGACGGCCGAACTGTGGGTACAGACCTCAGGGATTACCCGGCGCGTTGGCCTCTACTTGAAACACCCGGAAATCGGAGGCGATCTTCTCGAAATGGCCGGTGCCGACGAGTTCACGTACACGTGGGCCCGAGAGCATCATCTTCCGGCCGAAGACTGCTCACTCGACCGCGAGCTTGCGCACGCGCTACGCATCAGCGACGACGACTAGAACCGCTGCGCTGGCCTAGGGAATCGTCACCGATTGCGTGCTGCTGTCAGACCCGCCAGCGTTCGACACCGTCAGCGTCACGCTGTAGGTGCCTGGGCCACCAAAGTCGATGCCCGCTGGGTTTGCATTGCCTGACGCTGCTGGCGTTCCGCCCGTGAACGACCACGAGTAGGTCGTGTTCCCAGGGTCGGTGTCGTTGCCGGTGAAGGTGAAGTCCGCTGTCGTTCCAGCGACGGCGAAGGTGAAGTTCGCTGTCGGCGCTGGTGGCAGTACCACAAACCCGTTGATGTCGATCTGGAAATTCACGGTGTTCGACGTGGTTCCGTTCGATGCGGTCACCGTGCCAAAGTAGGTGTTATTCGCCGTGAACGTGAATGTTGGCGACGACGATGGACCCGTGATTGTGCCCTGGACCGAGCCGGGCACCGACCACGTCCATGTCGTTGGATTGTTCGTGGCTGTTGCCGAGACGGTCACCGAACCCGCGGGGCCTTCCGGTCCGACCGACACGGGGCTTACTACCGGTGGTGGGTCAGGTATGTCGTTTACCGTGAACGTGGTGCTGTCCGTGTCTGTGCCATCACCGTTGTCGACCGTCAGCGTCACGGTGTACGGACCATTGGCTGGAACGGTGAGCGTCGGCGTCGCATCAGTTGTCGATGACAGCGTTCCGCCGCTGGTTGACCAGGCATAGGTCACCGGACCGTTGGTGACCGCGGCGCTGAGCGCAACGACACCTTGGTTGTTGTTCGCAGTAATGCCCGTGATCGTCGGCGGCACCGCAATTGAGACCGTGAAACTCGCCGAGTCTGGAGCTGACGTACCAACACCGTTCGACGCGGTGACCGTGACTGTCTTCGAACCCGAGGTGGTGTAGGTGATCGTGGGCGATGAGGTGCCAGCTCCGGCCGTGATCGTGCCTCCGGGCGTGTCCCAATTCCAGCTGGTCGGGCTGTTTAACGCGCTCGCAGCGAGCTGCACGACACCGTTGTTGTTGCTCGATACAGCAAGAGCGGTGATCTCCGGCGGTTCAGGAACCGTGACGCTGACCGTTGTGGTCGACGAATCGCCCGCGCCCTCCACGTTCTCGACCGTAAGCGTGATGTCGTAGGAACCGGTTGTCGGGTAGCTGAATGTTGCGTTCGGGGTACTCGTGCCGCTTTGGGTGATCGAGCCCGGAGCGCTCCACGCATAGCTCACCGCGCTCGTCGATGAAGTGCCGTCGCACGAAACGCCTCCGCCTACCACGTTGCAGGTGATATTCGCCTCTGGCGGGGCAAGCGCAACCGTGACCGTCTGAGTAACCGAGTCACTTCCAGCCGTGTTCGTGACCGTGAGTGTGACGTCGTAGGAGTCGCTCGAGGTGTACGTGTGCGTTGGGCTCTGCTGCGAAGAAGTAGTTCCGTCGCCAAGGTCCCACGACCATGACGCTGGCCCATCGATCGACGCATCAGCGAACTGCGCGGTCAGACCACCCGTCGATACCGAGAAGGCCGCCGTAGGCGCTTTGTCGACATCGACCATGGTCGAGAATGGAATCGAGTCCCCGGCGTCGTTCGTTGCAATCAGGGTGACCGGATACGAACCAGGTGTTGCGTACGAATGAGTTGGGTTTTGGAGCGTGGACGTCTGACCATCACCAAAGCTCCACGCCCAACTTGTGGGGCCATTTTGTGACGTGTCAGCGAAGACGACGTCGAGCTCGGTGTCGGTGAACGTGAACGAAGCAACAGGCGGGTCAATAACGACGATCGTCGTGGTGGCCGAATCAGAGCCTCCGTCGTTTCCAGCGGTGAGTGACACCGTATACGTACCGGGAGCGTCGTAGGAATGTGTTGGGTTCTGGGCAGTCGAGGTGTTCCCGTCGCCGAAGTTCCAACTCCACGAGTTCGGACTTCCGATCGATGTGTCGGTAAAGACGATGACCGAGTTGACCTGGGTTGTGCTTGCCGATGCCGTGAAAGCCGCGCTTGGCGGATCAACCGGGATTGGATCGACGGTAATGGTCTTCGATAGCTCATCGGAGCCAGCGTCGTTCGTTGCGGTCAGCGTGACTGTGTATGTGCCGGGTGCATCCCAGCTGTGACCAACATTGGCACCCGTAGCGGTGGAGTTGTCCCCAAAGTCCCATTCCAGCAACGTGGGAGCATTCAACGAGAGGTCGCTGAAGCGGATCTCTTCGCCTTGGACGATCGTCAGAGAGGTCTCACTAAATCGAGCAATCGGCGGATTGACTCGGGCTTCGACGACAACAACCGCAATCGTGTCGCTCGATCCAGCCGAGTTTGATACCGACAATCGAATTCGGTACTCGCCTGGCCGATCCCATGCGTGACGAACGGTTTCGCCAACGGCTTCGTCGCCGTCGCCAAAGTCCCAACTGGTGGCAGTCGGTGTGTTCGTCGACGCGCTTTCGAGTGTGACGGTTTGGCCTACCTCGACAACACCCGGGAACGGAGCAATAACGGCCTGAGGGGGCTCGACGCTAGCCACAACGGTGACCTGAGTCGTCACTGAGTTCGGGCCAGCCTCGTTGCTTGCCGTCAACGTCACGGTGTACACGCCGGGTTCGTCATAGCTGTGGCTGGCCACTGGGCCTGAGCCAGTTGAGTCGTCGCCAAATTCCCACAACAGGGTGTCGGGGTCGCCAGTTGACGTGTCGGTGAAGGTGACTGTTTCCCCGACTTCAACAATGTCGCTGCTCAAGGTGAATCCAGCGCTCGGAACCCGCTGCACATCTTCAGCAATGACCGTGAAATCGTGCGTTTGCTGACTGATATCACGATCGATGTTCGAGGCGAACAGCGTGACGGTGTAAATGCCTTCGCTATCCCAAACCTTGGTGACCTCAGGCCCCGATGCGCTGGTGCCATCACCGAACGTCCAACTCCACGAGGTTGGGTCGCCAGTTGAATCGTCGCTCAGTCGAACTTCTTCGCCCACGTTGATGGTGTCAGATGAGAAGACAAAGTTTGCGATGAGCTCGTCAGCTAGAGGTTCAGCAGTCTCGTCCGGCTCAGCATCTTGCTCGACAAGGATCGGCTCGACCGGTGCTTGCGGAAGCTCTTGAAGCTGGTCGGGATCGATGAACTCCGGCGGCAGGGCATCATCGACAGGCGGAGGCACCGTGTCGGTGGGCTCATCGGTGTCGGCTGGATCCGGCGCGTCGGCAGCGTCATCTGGGTCGTCGTTGCTGCCGTCAACATCAACGACCTCGTCAGCGTTCGGAGACTCCACGAGCTGTTCGTTGTCCACTGCGACATCGTCAGGTGCTGATCCGTTTCCGTCGGGGTCGATAGTGAACGCAGGCGCTTCATCATCAAAGACCCGCTGCTCTTCTTCCTCATCATCAGAGCCTCGAGTAAACGCTCCGGGCCCGGTGCCCTCAGCATCGTCTCCACCAAAGACCACAGCGCCGAGCTTAGAAATCGGCACGAGCTCGTCGCTGGTAACAATTGCGGCGCGGAAGCCGTCGGGCTCGTTCGCCCACACGGCGCCGTCGAAGACCTCGAGCTCAAAGGGCTTACCGGTCGAGGGACGGAACTTGAACGTGTCGGTAACCACCCGGTCGACGAGGTCAACCACAACGATCTCGCCGGTGTCGTAGTTCGGTAGATAGCCCGTTGCGTCTACCGCAACTGGGGCACCCCAGTTCGTTCCAGTGTCTTCGAGCTCGAGCACGCGACATTCGTTTTCTTGGGGCTCAACAACGCTCAGCTGGCCGGCAAGCCCATCGTGAACGAGGACACGATGCGTCCCATCGCTAGCCGTCAGATAATTGCCGGCGATCTGCACGTCGCCCGGGGAACCACAGATTGGGACACCTTCGCCGAGCTCATCATCAACGGTGAGCTCGTTGAGCACCCGTCGTGCTGAATCGACGACGTAGACCGACTCGCCAGCTCGAACAAGACCAGGGCGAGCAGCGTTCTCTGAAATCAGTGGTGGCAGGGAGACCAGCTGTTCGAGACCGAGGTCCGTGGAGTAGACCACTTGTGATGAATCGCCGGTGATGGCAACGAGTTCGCCCTCGGCATTGACCACGGTGTCGGTGAGCGCACCATTGGATTCGGGGATTCGAATTTCAGACTGGATTGCTTGACCCGGTTCATAGACGAGCGTTCGTTGGTCGCCAACGATGTACGCGTTCGACCACTCCGATGAACCCTGGTGGTTCGCAAGAAGCTGCACATTGTCTTCGGTAAGTCCGGCATCGCCCGGTCCGGCATCTTCGCTATCGATGGCAAGCGAGATCGCTCCGACCACACCTACGATGCCAGTCGTTCGATTCAGGAAGACCGCGTCTTGCCCCTGCGGAATGGCCACGAGTGAGTCACCATCTTCGCCAACTTCGACCTGAGCGGTGATTTCCTGGGTGCTGCCGTTGATCTGCAGCAATCGACCGCGAGCACCATCTTCCATCCAGACGACAGGGTCATTCAGCGCAACGCCAGCGGACGCTTGCGTACCAAGCCGGAAGACAACGAGCAGTGCCGCAATCGCCACAAGCGCGACAAGCGCTCGACCGGTCCACCGCGGAAATTCGAAACTGCTCACGTCCTTAGTCTATTGACCAAGTGGTGTGTGCCGGGAGCACCCAGGGTGAGATGTTGCGTTTCGACATCGACGCACGATGCTGACGACACCACTTCTGGTGCCACCCAGAGCGGTTAGCCGACCTCCCAGGTTGGATTCGAGCGCAGCAACGTATGTAAATCACCGGGTCCCTTGGCTTCTTGGGCTGCGGCGAGCTGGCTTGTCGCACCAGCCGCGTACTCGATTCTGTCAACAGATCGAAACACACCCATTGGGGTTGGTGAGTGCGGTCCGGCCGCCAAACGTGACAACGCGAACGCAACGCCAGGGTCTGGCCGATGCTCATCATGGACGAGCAATGCGTCTTCGCCGACGTCTGCGACCTCGGCAATGACGACATTTCCAGAATCGTCCATCACGACGCCACGCTCGTTGTCGACGCCAAAGCGGATCGGTTCTCCATGCACGAGGTCGATCAGATTGGCCGGCCGGTTGGCCCGCTTGGTGATCGTGTCGAATTGGCCGTCGTTGAAGACGTTGCAGTTCTGGTAGACCTCGACCAGAGATGCGCCGTTGTGGGCGTGCGCTCGCTTGAAGGTCTCCTGCATATGTTGGCGATCCATGTCGTGCGTTCGAGCTACGAACGACGCTTCGGCCCCAAGCGCCAGGCTCACCGCGTTAAACGGCTGGTCGATCGAGCCGTAGGGTGATGACTTGGTGACCTTGCCGACCTCCGACGTTGGCGAATACTGCCCCTTCGTCAGGCCGTAGATCATGTTGTTGAACAGCAAGATGTTGATGTTCACATTTCGTCGCAGGGCATGGATCAGATGGTTACCACCGATCGACAGCATGTCGCCGTCGCCACCTATGACCCATACATCGAGATCTGGGCGTGCCATCGCAAGCCCTGTCGAGAACGCAGGTGAGCGACCATGGATCGAGTGCATCCCGAAGGTGTTCATGTAATACGGGAACCGTGCAGCACAGCCGATTCCAGAGATGAACACCGTGTCCTCACGGCGAACGTCGAGTTCGGGCATCATCAGCTGAACTGCGGTCAGAATCGAATAGTCGCCGCAACCTGGGCACCACCGAACCTCCTGGTCTGTGGCCCAATCCTTCTTGGTTGTTACCGGTGCGTTTGCCATGACTAGACCTCCCCCATCCGTGCGAGAATTTCTCGCTCCAGCTCCGCTGCGGTGAAGGGTTGACCCATCACCTTGTTGATTGGCTTCGCATCGACCAAGAACTCGGCACGAAGCAGTTTGACCAACTGCCCCATGTTCAGCTCTGGCACGAGCACGTTGTCGTATCGAGCGAGCACCTCGCCCAAGTCCGATGGGAACGGATTGAGATGCGTCAGGTGAACGTGGGCCACCTTCGTGTCGGCAGCGCCGAGGCGACGAACCGCACCGCTGATGGCACCCCATGTCGAGCCCCAACCAACAACGACGGTCGACGCGTCGGCATCTCCAGTCACCGACGTCAACGGGATGTCGTCGGCGATCTTCTCGATGCGCTTCTGGCGCAGCTCGGTCATGAGCGCATGATTCTCGGGGTCATAGGAGACGTTGCCAGTCTTGTCGGCCTTCTCCAACCCACCGACGCGATGCATGAGCCCGTCGGCTCCGGGGACTGCCCATGGTCGCACGAGGTTTTCGTCTCGAAGGAACGGCAAGAAGATGGGTTCGCCGTCGTCATCGGTCGCATTCGGTTCGGTCGCGAACGTGACGTCGATCGTTGGAAGCGACTCGACATCAGGCAGTTTCCACGGCTCTGAACCATTGGCTAGGTAACCGTCGGACAGCAACATCACCGGCGTCATATAGGTGAGTGCGATCCGGGCTGCTTCGAGTGCAGCGTCGAAGCACTGGCTCGGACTGTAGGCAGCGATGACGGGCATTGGCGATTCGCCGTGACGCCCATACATCGCCATCAGCAGGTCGGAAGCCTCGGTCTTGGTTGGGAGGCCGGTCGACGGGCCGCCTCGCTGGATATCGACAATGACTAACGGCAGCTCAAGGATGCACGCGAGACCGATCGCTTCCCCCTTCAACGCAACGCCCGGACCCGATGTCGTCGTCACGGCGAGATTGCCACCGTAGGACGCTCCGATTGCCGAACACACTGCAGCGATCTCATCTTCGGCTTGGAAGGTTCGCACACCGAAGTTCTTGTGCTTGGCGAGCTCGTGGAGAATGTCTGACGCTGGCGTGATCGGGTACGAACCGAGGAACATCGGCAGCCCCGACTGCTGAGAGGCTGCGACCAGCCCCCACGACAGCGCCGTGTTGCCGTTGATGTTCGTGTAGGTGCCCGGATCGAGGTCGGCGGGCGCAATCGCGACGACATGGCTACCGAGTTCGGCGGTCTCGCCGTAGGCATGACCTGCCTTAAACGCTGCAGTGTTTGCAGCGATGACCTTGTCGCGGCCTTTGAACTTCTGCTGGATCCAGTCGAGCGTGGGTTCGGTTGGACGGGTGTACATCCACGACACAAGGCCAAGGGCAAAGAAGTTCTTCGAACGCTCGGCGTCTCGCGGCTTCACGTCGAGGTCAGCGCAAACCTCCTTCGTGAGCTTCGTCATCGGGATCTTGATGACCGTGTACCCGTCGAGCGATCCATCCTCGAGCGGGTTGTCGACGTAGCCCGCCTTGTCGAGGTTGCGCTCCTCGAAGGCGTCTTCGTTGACGATGACCGTGCCACCGCCGGCCAACCGGTTGAGGTCGGCCTTGAGCGCCGCTGGGTTCATCGCGACCAGCACGGTCGGCTCGTCGCCTGGTGTCGAGACTCGCTCCGAGCTGATCTGTACCTGGAACGCAGATACACCGGCAAGGGTTCCTTGCGGGGCTCGAATCTCGGCGGGAAATTCGGGCAGCGTGGCGAGATCATTGCCAAAGAGTGCACTTGCGCTCGTGAAGCGATCTCCAGTCAGCTGCATTCCGTCGCCCGAGTCGCCAGCAAAGCGAATGACTACTCGGTCTACCTCTGGAACAGCCGGGGAATCGGCTACATCCGTCATGGCCTCCCCTTCTCCCCCACGGGCACGCCAAGGGGGTTCAGTATCGGGCCGGGCTGACCCGTCGGAGTGACCATAGTCGCACGACAGTGACCTGCGACACTTTTGCTACTCAGACTCCAAATTGTTCATCTATTCAGCGCGTTCTGCGGCATCGCCGAACATCGGATCTTTCGACGCGATCCAGGCAAAAAGCTTGCGGCTCTTGGGGATTTTCCCATCTCGCTCGAGCAAATCGGCGAGGGCGTAGGCCCGACGAAGGTGGTGATCCATCGGCTCCCGAGGGATCTTCCATCCCTTTTCCAAGGTTCGGACACCGCTGTCGATAAAGCCCTGGTCGGCTTGGGCCCCGGCCATAACGATGCGACCCTCGGAGACCAATTCGCCTGACGGCGAGAGCTCGCCAAGCTCGTTCCAGAGCGCTTCGACGTCGGCCCAGTTGCCGATCGCTCGGTGGCAATCCATGAGCACGGGGTTCTGCTCGGCGGTGCCGGACAGGCGACGGAAAGTCTCGAGCGACTCGATGGCGTCGGCCCACTTGCCGAGGCGGTACAAGCACAGGCCATGAAGTTCGTGCAGATCTGCGATGTTCGGGTAGCTCTCGACCAGCGGCTTCATCGTCTTTCGAGAATCCGTGAACTGTTCGTTTTGGAACTCTTTCGCGGCCCGCTTGAACAGACGCCACCCGCGGGCTGCCTTGTCCTTGCCCGCGATCTTCACCATTTGCTTCTCGACGTCGATCGGGTTCGGCGGTCGACCCGGGAGCGGCATGCGCTCGACCGTGACCGACTTCCCGCTTGTGGACGGCGTGACCGGTTCGGGCATCCCGCCACGATCGATTGCCTTACGAGCTTGCTCCCTCAAGCCTTCGTGCTTTTCTGCCACCTTGTCGCGGCGCGCTTGGCGTTCGAGGTACTTACGGCGCTCGTCAGCGTTGAACTGCATCTGTTCGGCAGCTTCCTGCTCGAACATGCGCTGACCGATCGTCGCTCCAGCAGCTCCGTGCTGTGCAACACTTCCCCATCCAGAACGCTCGGCGCGAGCTGGTGGCTTCGGGGCATCGCGACGGTCTTTGCGTCCCTTGTAGCCATTCGAGTTTCGTCCGCCGCTGGAGCTTCGGCCTCCGCCGTGCCGTGAATCGCTTCGATCTGAGCTGTTGCCGCGCTTGCCTCCCCGGGAATCAGAACGACCCGAGCTCGGGGCACTTCCACGATTGCCGCGCGAGTTGTCGTTGCTACGACGTTTGTTGCCGCCCGCACCGCGACCACTGTTGCTGCTCCCGCCACGCGAGGTGGTCGGACGACCGCCTGAGCGAGAGCCCGATTGGCGCGACGATGAGGACCCAGACTTGGAAGGCATCCGGCAAGGCTACCGCGTGCGACTACGATCGGACGATGACGACGCCAACTCTTGAAACCGAGCGCCTCATCCTCCGCCCTATGGAGATCAGTGATGCGCCGGCGATCCAACGGTTGTTGCCGCACTGGAATGTCGTAAAGCACATGAGCGTCGTTATTCCCTGGCCCTATCCCGCCGATGGCGCTCAGACGTTCTTGCAAGACATTCTTCTCCCCGACGTGGCTGCGGGCCGATGTCTCAGCTGGGCGATCACCATCAAGGAGCTCGGTGATGAGCTCGTTGGGGCGATCGACTTTCGCTTTGACCCATCGCCGGCGGACAACCGGGGCTTCTGGCTCGCCGAAGCGCATTGGGGTAAGGGCTACATGAGCGAAGCAGTGGTTGCGCTGAACAACTATGTATTCGACGAGCTCAAGGTCGAGCGGATCGTTACTACCAACGCGATCGCTAACACAGCAAGCAGCCACATCAAGAGCTCAACAGCTGGCCGCATTATCGAACGCAAAGACGCCGAATACGTCGGCGGAGTCTTCCCAACCGAAGTCTGGGAGATCACCCGCTCCGACTGGGTCAACTTCCGCAGCACCTAATGCGAATCTGTGGAGTCTGATGACCGGTATTCGATCACCAGACTCCACGGATTCGTAGTCTGGGCTGAAAACGAGGAAGAGCCGCCCCGAAGGGCGGCTCAATTCCAATGCGAAACCGGCGGCGACCTACTCTCCCAGGCCGAATCCGACCAAGTACCATCGGCG
>CAKZVC010000017.1 GCA_937922235.1 uncultured Acidimicrobiales bacterium
TGGTCTGTACGGTGAGAAGTACATCGAGAGCAAGGAGCGTGTATGTCTCCAGAACACTTGCTCATTGCGGATGCGCTACTCCCGGCCCGCAATCAGATGGCGCTGTCCCTCGGGGCACACATCATCTTGGCGTGCTTCGGAATGGCGATGCCCGCGATGATCTACGTGCTGCATCGCAAGGGCATCAACGGCGATGACGCCGCCCTCGAACTGGCCAAACGCTGGTCGAAGATCGCCGGTGTGCTGTTCGCAATTGGCGCGGTCTCGGGCACGATCTTGTCGTTCGAAATGGGCCTGCTGTGGCCGGGGTTGATGGAGAAGTACGGCGACGTCTTGGGCACGGCGTTCGCGCTCGAGGGCATTTCGTTCTTCGTCGAGGCGGTTTTCCTCGGCATCTACGTCTACGGATGGGACAAGCTCGACCCCCGCAAACACATCCTGATGCTGCTGCCAATGGTGCTGGCCGGAATCTCCGGTTCGTTCTTTGTGGTGTCGGTAAACGCGTGGATGAACTCACCCGCCGGGTTCACCGAGGTTGACGGTGTCGTCGTCGACGTCGACCCGCTCGCTGCCATCTTCAACAGCGCCGTGCCGCTGCAGTTCCTGCACATGTTCTTTGCTGCCTACATGGTCGCGGGCTTCGGGATGGCGTCCATCTACGCCGGCGGCTGGCTACGGGGACGCCGCGGCCGACTCCAAGAGCTCGGCATCCTCGTGCCGCTCACCTTTGCCGCGGTCCTGACCCCGCTCCAGCCCGTCGTCGGACACTTCGCCGGACAGCGCATTGCCGACGAGCAGCCGATCAAACTCGCCGCAATCGAAGGCCTCGCCGAAACCGAGGAGCGAGTGCCCACGGTGCTCGGTGGCATCTACCAGGACGACGAACTGGTTGGCGAGATTACGGTGCCCATCCCCGGCCTTGCATCGTTCTTGGCGCAGAACAGCTTCGACGCCGAGATCGTCGGCCTCGATGCCGTTCCTGAAGACGAACGACCACCGGTCAACATCGTCCGCTTCTCGTTCCAGATCATGGTCGGCATCGGCACTGCGCTCGTCGGTCTCGTCGCCGTTGCTGGCTGGCGGTGGCGCAAGCGACGAGACACGTTCTTCGAAAGCACGTGGATGCTGCGAGGCATCGCGGTGTCGGGCGTCGCCGCAGTTGTCGCAATGGAAACCGGTTGGATCACCACCGAGGTTGGCCGCCAACCCTGGATCGTCCACGGGCTCATGCGAACCGAGGAGGCTGTCACCGATGGCGACTGGGTCTGGTATTCGCTCACCGGGCTCATCATCGTCTATCTCCTGATGGGCCTTGCCGGGTTCGGCGTGCTCCGGTCGATGTCGAAGCGTTGGGCCGCAGGAGAAACCGACCTCGAGTCGCCCTACGGACCGAGCCGACTCACCGCCGACGAACTCGACATCAGCGATCACGATGCAGTCGAGGTGCCTGCGTGAGCTCGGCCGACGTCGTCGCCGCAGTCATGTTCGCAGCGATCACGCTCTATGCGGTGTTCGCCGGAGCCGACTTCGGCAGCGGCATGTGGGACCTCCTCGCCGGCAGCACCCAACGCGGGGCCAAGACCCGCCGCCTCATCGACCGAGCCATCGGACCCGTGTGGGAAGCCAACCACGTCTGGCTGATCTTCGTACTTGTGTTTCTGTGGACTGGATTTCCGCGGCCGTTCGGCCAGATCATGCGCGACCTCGCCATCCCGTTCTGGCTCGTCGGGCTCGGGATCGTGTTACGAGGCTCGGGCTTCGCCTTCCGCAAGTTCGCCCCCGACATTCGTTCGGCGCGCATCATGGGCATCATGTTCGCCAGCTCATCGGTCGTGACACCGTTCTTCCTCGGCACCATCGCGGGAGCTATCGCCTCGGGCCGAGTCGGAACCGGTGCCGTCGATGATGAAACGATCTGGCTCTCCCCCACATCGCTCGTCGGCGGCGTGCTCGCCGTTGCGACGTGCGCATTTCTTGCCGCCGTGTTCCTCACGGCCGAAGCCGACCGCGCCCGAGACATCGAGCTCGCCGAAGAGCTTCGCCTCAAGGCCTTCTTCGCCGCGGCGGTTACTGGTGCAATTGCGCTGGCTGGTGTGATCCCGCTGCGCAACGACGCACCAACGTTGTTCGACGGGCTCACCGGCCGCGGCGCCCCCGAAATCGCCCTGTCCACCGTGGCCGGCGTGGCGACGCTGATGTTCTTGCGACGCCGAGAGCTTCGCCGAGCTCGGGTGTCGGCAGTTATTGCGGTCGCCGCCATCGTGCTTGGCTGGGGCTTTGGCCAATACCCGTGGATCCTCGTCGACACCGTCACCATCGAGGACGGAGCCGGCAACTCGGCCACCCTCACCGCGCTCCTCGTCGCCTCAGGCATCGCGGCGATCATCATCACCCCCGCCCTCGTACTGCTCTTCCGCCTCGCCGACGAGAACAAACTCGCCCACTAACGCGGCCTTCGGGGTCAGACCCTCCCGGTCATCGCGCGGCCATCGGGGTCAGACCCTGATGGCCGCGTCGGCAGCTAGCGATCGACGAACTCGGCGGGCCATTCGAACAGCACGGCGTCGTCGTGCTCGAGAGTCTCGAGTCCGATAATCCCGCCCTCGGTTGCGTAGTACTGCCACAACCCAGCGCCCAGGCCATCGAGCGAAGCGAACTTCCAGTCACTTCCGTCCGTCGACCAGCTAATGAACTGATCGGGCTGCGAGTCACCAAAGGCGGCCGACACGTCAACGCCCGACGAGTGAGCTTCGACCACAAGCTCGCCGGCCTCGTCGAAGATGAACACGTCGCCGTCGACGCTCACAACCACCCGCCCGTCCGGAATCCCGAACAGCGATTGGTTCGCAATCTCGACGCCGTTCGGGTCCGAGACCCGAACGTCATCTCCGTCGAACACGATCGTGTATCCGCCTTCGACAAGCATCGCCGCGTCGTCAACGAGCGCAAGCTGATCGAGATCGAGCCACACAACTGCGCTCCCGAAGTCAGTCGGCACGACTGAGATTGCCGTCAGGTTCGCACGAGGAGTCGGAATCGGTTCGAACACGTCGCTGCCATCGAGGGCTTGGAAAGGAATCCCGTCGTCCCCCGAACGAACCGTCCACGAATCAGACAGCGTCTCGCTCGAACGGACGAGTTCCTTGCTTGGGATCTGCTCCCAGCTCCGTCCATCGGCTGAACCATAGGCAGCCAACGAAAGCGACGACGTTGTGTATCCACCCGAACCCGTTAGTGACAAGACCACGAACTCACCGTCGACGGCATAGACCACAGGTGCCAGACCGATGACGTTTCCTGGGTACTCGACGGACTCAAACGAACCTCCATTGGTCGAGACTGCCAGTCTTGGATCGAGCCGCGAGGTGGGGAAGTCGACCGTCTCGTTGAACTCGTCACGTGTCATACCCACCTCTGACGGCAGCACGTCGATCTCGCCGAAGACGTCAGGCCCGATCGAGAACATCGCTTCCTCGTTCGAGGCGTCGAACACTTCGATCACCCGGTCATCAGGGCCAATCACGTTCTGTTCGATGAAGAAGGCGGTGCGATCAAAGACCGACTCCTCCAAGTACCCCACCAGCACAGAATCGTCGACCTGCGTGACCGAAACCTCGGTCACGACCTGGGTGAAGAATGGGCGATCGTCAACGTCCGGACTGAACGGGATCGTGTCCCACGTGGCACCGGCGTCAGCGCTTCGGACAACCAGAACGCTGGTTGCATGGCTCGTGTCAGCGTTCGTGACCGGGACGAGGGTTGCCAGATCTTCACCAGCAACAATCCAACTGTCACCAACAGCATCGAGCTCGACATTGCGCATAGGGAACGTGGCACCCTCAGTCCACTCAACCCCATCGGTCGTCGAGAACAACGTTGTCTCGCCGCTCGTCGGGTCTTGCGCTGCGGCGAGAATGCCACCGTCGATGGCCGTCGTCGTAACAACGTTGTCCGGAAGTTCGAGCCGAGCAAAGGTCGGCGTACCAATCTCCAGGTCAGGTGCAAGCACGGGGACGTTCACAAGCTCCTGAGTGGGGCTGCCTTGACCAACGAGTGCCGCAATGCCGAAGCCACCGACTACGAAGAGGGCTGCAGCTACGAGAAGTCGCGGCGCAATGTCTCGCATCCGGCGTCGTTCGTCGAGGCTGATCACGTCGGCGACCTCGCCCGAACCCTCGGTTGTCGGCTTCGAGAAGCCCGGATCTTCAGCACGAATGGCGTCGTGCAACGCCTGCTTCCAGTCGTGAGTGAGCGAGAGGCGGTCGCTCGGCGAGAAGAGCTCGTCGAAGCGGAGCTGTTCGTCTTCGGTCAGTGTGGTGTCATCAAATTCGTTCATGTTCACTTGCCCTCCAATCGAGTGGCGATGTCTATGGCTGCTCGCTTCGCACGGCTGGTGCGGCTGCTGATGGTCTTAGGTGTGGTGGCAAGAAGGGTTGCGGTCTCCTGTTCGGAGAAGCCCTCCAGAAAGCGAAGGACCAGAACTTCGCGATGATCGGGGCTGAGCTCCTGAAGGACCCGGCCGAGCAGGTCTCGATCGGCGATGCTCTGGCCGGGTCCGTCGGCGATCCCTTCGTCAGAGCCCCGATGGGTGCGGTACTTCTCGTCGCGTCGGCGTTGTCGAACAGCGGGATCGATCACTCGACTCGCAGCTACCCGTCGAGCGATGCCGTGCATCCAGAAACACACGGCTTCGCTGCGATTGGCCTTCGGAAACTGCTTCCAGATTTCGAACAGCGCCTGATTTTGTGCGTCTTCGAAGCTGCTGTCGTAGCGGGATACGCCGGCGATCTCGATGCCAGCGACTATGCGCGCTGAACATTTCTCGATCAGCTGAACCACGGCATGTTCGTTCTGCTTTCGAGCAGCTTCGAACAGGCTGGTTGGGTCTGTCTGTGGTGATAGTGGTGCGATCTCTTTAGTCAACATCTCCCCCGCTCCTGCGTGTCGGACCCTGTGATCCAACGTCGACTTCGTGTTGGGCTTGGGGGTTAGTGCAACCGCGAGGAGAAAACCCTCCGCAGAATCTCAGAAAGTTTCGAGAAGTTGGGCGTACCGCCGTTTCGCGTAGTCGGGTTCGACGACCCAGCCGTTCACGGCTTCCCATGCATGACTGAGCTGCATTCCCCTTGCATGGCGGGCATCATCGCCAACCTGAATGCCGAGGTTCGTCAGATCGAGTAGCGACAAGTCGACGCGGCTCTCGTCGAGATCGAGCAGGCCGATCGATCCATCTTCAAGCACCCGCAGGTTCGACTCGTCGGGGTCGCCGTGGATCAGCGACGTTGACTCGCCTGCGAACGAGGCGAAGATGCCGACCGCCATGGCTTCGACATCAGTGGGCACCTGATCAAGGTCGGCGTCCGCGCACTTGCGCTTCTCGGCGAGCTCACGAACCGTGCAACACCCGGGCCGCTGCAAATAGCCGCGTCCAACCTCGTGAATAGCCTCGAGCGTTTCGACCACTCGATGCCACTCATCATCGGTCGACGGCTGCACCCCACGCAGCCACCGCTGGACCACCACGCCGTCGACATGACGCCGACCATCTGCAGTTTCAACAACCTGGGCCACGTTGAACCCGGCATCGCCGAGCAACTCGATGACGTCGAGCTCCCATGCAAGCGACTCCGGCGAACGTCGGCTCCGTCGCACCGCAACGTCACGATCGCCAATTCGGCCCCGCCACACCTCATTGCGGGCGCCCTCTTCGACCCGCTCGACGAGGGTCAGCCCCGGCCAGCCAGACAGGTCATGCGCTTCCAATCCCACGCTCAGACCGTACTGTGAACCTATGTCCGAGCGCGCCCCACTCTGGCTTCGACCAATCCACCAGTGGTTCTTCTTCTGGGAACACACCATCGCCTCGATCTACCGCGTCGTCGCCGTCGTTGTTGCGGCAGTGATCACGATCAGCGTGCTCGCATGGTTGCTGCAGATCTCGTGGCTTGTCCTCACCCCGCTGGCATTCGCCGCCTGGGTCGGACTCGCCATAGTGCAGGAACACGACGAGCGGGTGTCCTTACCGGTCGACCCTGCGTTCCTCTCGATGCTCGACACCCACGTGACACCAGCGCTAGCTGCCCAGGGATTCGACCACTTCGATGCATCTGGACCGTGCCGCGCTCACGCCAGTCGCACCGAGTCGTTCCTCTTTCAGTCTTCCCGTCGCCCAGAGGTCATCTTCATCTACCGAGATCCGCTGGCCATGACGCTCCAGGTCAGCGGAACGACCGACAGCACGACTTTCGACCTGACCGGCGATGCCGAAGCCGATGCGATCGCAGTCCTCCGGTCGCTTCAGCCCTGACTCCCTACCGGTGTTCCTACTGGGCAGTCCAGCCGCCGTCGACGGTGAGGATCGAGCCGTTCACCATGGCCCCGGCCTCTGATGCCAGGTAAACGACAGCGCCCGTGACGTCTTTGATCTCGCCCACATCGCCGACAGGAATCCGTTCGACGACCTTCGCTCGATAGTCGGGGTCGTCGAGGCGCTCGGCGGTGCCGGGCGTGTAGATGAAGGTTGGAGCGACCGCGTTGACGGTCACTCCGAGCGGGCCCCACTCCAAGGCCAGCACCCGTACCATCTGGTTGAGCCCACCCTTCGATGAGCTGTAGGCGACATGATCGGTGATTCCAACCAGTGATGCTTGCGAGCTAATCGCCACAACTCGCCCGGCACCAGCGTCGACCATATGGCGGGCACACGCTTGAGCTGTGAAGAACGCACCCTTCAGGTTGACGTCCATCATCGAATCCCAATGTTCCTCGGTTACCTCGAGTGCGGGGAGGTTCGCCCCAAGGCCGGCGTTGGCGACCAGCACGTCGAGACGCCCATGGTCGGCGACCATCGCCTCGACCGCGGCGTTGATCGAATCGATGCTCGTCACGTCGATCGCATACGCCTTTGCTCGGCCACCTGCCCCCTCGATGGCGTCGACGACAGACTGTGCATCGTCCAGCGACCGGGCTGTTACGGCCACCATCGCCCCGGCGGCAGCTAGCCCTTCGGCAACACCACGCCCGATGCCCCGGCTCGCTCCAGTAACGACCACAACCTGGTCATCGAGACGGAAAGATGGCAAGTGAGCGCTCATGCCCAGACCGTACCCGCGTCGAGGAGGGTCAGACCCCAATGGACGCGACAGACCGGTGTGCGCGTCGGAGAGGGTCTGACCCCGATGGACGCGCGATGACCCGGAGGGTCAGACCCCGAAAGCCGCGCGATGACCTGGAGGGTCAGACCCCGAAAGCCGCGCGATGACCCGGAGGGTCAGACCCCGAAAGCCGCGCGATGACCCGGAGGGTCTGGGTGGGTTCAGCCGGTCATTGCGACGTGTTCATCGTATTTGGCTTGGGCTGTTTCCCAGTTGAAGATGCGCCTGGGGATGGTGTTGATACGTGATTCGATGTGGCGTAGATCGTTTGGGGTGAGTTTGGAGAGG
>CAKZVC010000018.1 GCA_937922235.1 uncultured Acidimicrobiales bacterium
CCAAGACCACCTGCACCGGTGTTGAGATGTTCCGCAAGCTCCTCGATGAGGGCCAGGCTGGCGACAACATCGGCGCACTCCTTCGTGGTATCGACAAGGAAGACGTACAGCGTGGACAGGTGCTTGCAGCTCCTGGCTCGATTACGCCTCACACCGACTTCGAAGCAGAGGTATACGTGCTTTCGAAGGAAGAGGGTGGCCGTCACAAGCCGTTCTTCTCGAACTACCGCCCACAGTTCTACTTCCGCACCACCGACGTGACCGGAACGATCACCCTTCCAGAGGGCACCGAGATGTGCCTTCCAGGCGACAACACCAAGATGACCGTTGAGCTCATCGCACCTATCGCTATGGACGAAGGTCTTCGTTTCGCTATCCGTGAGGGTGGCCGTACCGTCGGCGCTGGCGCCGTAACGAAGATCACGAAGTAAGACTCATGGCTGCAGCATCACAGAAGATTCGTATCCGCCTCAAGGCCTACGACCACACCCAGATCGATCAAGCAACTAAGCAGATCGTCGAGACCGTGCGTCGTACTCAGGCAGAGGTTCGGGGTCCTATCCCATTGCCAACCGAGAAGCACCGTTACACGGTGGTTCGTGGACCGTTCAAGGACAAGGACTCACGCGAGCACTTCGAGATGCGAATCCACAAGCGTCTTCTCGACATCGTCGAGCCATCGCCAAAGACAGTCGATTCGCTTCAGCGTCTCGACTTGGCGGCTGGTGTCGACATCGAGATCAAGATCCAATAAGTCCTAGGCCTTCGGCCTAGAACGAAGATCAACAGAGAAGCCCGGGGCCATGCGCCTCGGGCTTCTCTCGTTTTGGTTACTGCTCTTTGTCTCGGGCCCGGAGAATGATGAGCGCCGTCGTGATGATGGGGATGCCGATCATGGCGAGAATCGGCAAAGAGAAGAAGATCAATGATGCGATCGGGCGTTGGGCTGAGGTCTCGAAGAACACGCCACCAGCGCCGTCGGTAGTGCTGGGAACCTTGTCCTCGAGCAGTTGGAGCTCCTTGTCAGACACGGTTGGCCCCGTGGTCGAGATCTCGACGTTGGGTGCCTCGACTAGGAAGAAGCGGATGTCGCCTGTGGTGTTGTTGCGGATGACTCGTTCGACTTCACCCTCCTCGAGATGGCTCAGATACTCGTCGTAGGTTGCTTCTTCGCCGGTCGACGTGAGCGCCACCCCCAGCGAGACAACCAGCGTGGCGATGAGAAAGAGCAAGGCTCCTGTTGGGAGACGTATCATCGTGGAACGTGAACGCATCGTCGTAGGTTACGGGGTGGGGCCGGTCGAGGCGGGTCGCGACCGAGCGCGAAGCGATCTGCCGGTTACGCTTTCGGTATGCGTCGTTGGCTCTTCTCGATCTTGGCCTTGGTGGCGATCGTCGCGTCTGCCTGTGGCGGGACCGATTCGGTTGAAGCTGCGGTAGAGCCGGTGACCCAAGAGATCCAGCTCGTAGAAGCTGATGAGCAACACGATGCCGGGGACAACCAGTCTGAGGCCGACCTCGTCGAGGAACCCACCGAGGTAGTCGAAGAGTCGGTCGAGCCAGCACCGTTGCGAACTGGTCGTGAGGCGATTCTCGCCAATCACACCGAAGGTAAGCCGTATGTGCTCTGGTACTGGGGAGCGCATTGAGGCATCTGTCGTGAAGAGTCCGCTGCGGTCGCATGGGCATCAAGACAGAACACCGGCGTAGAGATCATCGGTGTGCCAAACCCCGACGATGGCGACGATGCCGATCGTCAGAAGTTCATGGATCAAATGAGCACCCAGGTCAGCCACGTGCTCGACGACCCGGACGAGTTCTGGCGTGCCCATGGCGTGTTCGGCAACCCAGCATCGGTGTTCGTCTCCGCCGACGGCTCAACCGAGGTTCATCTCGGAGCCTTAGGTCCTCAGGAATTCGTCGAGCGCCTCAAACAACTCGCCGCCACCGCCTAGGCGTATCGAAATTTGATCGATGGTGGGCGGCTACCGCCCATCACGCATCACAGATCGGTGGTTTCGTCGAAGACTTCACCTTCGGTGGTGTCATCTCCGTCGAGGTCGTGAACTGGCAGCGTGCCGGCAACGACCGATGTACCGCTCGGAATCGGCGGTCCGAGACGTGTCAGCGGGCCTTCCTCGATGGCATAGCGCTCGCCCGATGCGGAGATGATGCCCTGTGCAGTCGCCGCTGCGGGGAGCGCGAGCAGCGCTCCAACCGGTCCGAGAACCGACGCCCCAGCAAGGACCGAGCCGAACGACACCGCCGGGTGAATCTTGAGTGTTCGTGAGTCGATGCGGGGCGCGAGGAGGTAGTTCTCGAACTGCTGGTACCCAATCATGAACAGCACTGCCCACAGTGCCTTGGTTGGGGATTCGAGCAGGGTCAATATCAGCGGTAGCGAACCGGCAATGTACACACCGACGACCGGCACGAACTGGCTGACCACGCCAACCCAGATCGCGAGTGCCAGGGGGAAGGGCACGCCGATGATCGAGAACGCAATCCAGGTGATGAACGAACTGATCAACGCAAGCAGCGTTCGAGACAGGATGTAACCGCCGGTCTTTTGGATGGCGAGATCCCATACGCCGAGCACTCGACGCTGGCGATCGGGCTTGAGACGCGCGCAGATCGTGCGCCGAAGGCGAGGTCCGTCGGAGGTGAGGTAGAAGGTGAAGAGCGCAACCGTGAAGATGTCGAAGACAAGCCCGACGACGGTGGCGCCGAGCCCGACCACGTTGTTCGCAAGCCCGGTCAATTGCTGGCCAAGACCATCGTCGGAGAGGAAGCGGTCGCGCACCTGATCGAGGTCGACACTTTCGTCGAGGTTTCGCTGCAACCACGCTTCTGCATCATCGATGATCTGGGGTGCGTCCTTCACGAACTCGGTTGTCTGCTCGGCAAGCACCCGACCAACGATCCAGCCGAATGCGACAATCGCCGTAAGCGCCAGACCGAACATGATGAGCGTGCCGAAGCCTCGGCGTACTCCTCGACGCTCGAGCCAGTTCACGGCTGGTTCGAGAGCGAACGAGAAGAAGAACGAGATCAGGATCGTGACCAGGAAGTTCGAGAGACTCTCAAAGAGACGTTGCAACACCCATATCGCAATGAGCCCAAGCCAGAACAAGGCCACGGCCCGAGGAACCCAAGGGGGCATCTTGTTGTCGTCGGGGAGCTGCTGCGCCACCGGCGCTTCCGTCGTCATGGCCCGAGACTACTTGTCACACCGCCACAGCTGCGGGAGGACACGCACTCAGAAGCCAAGAATTGGGATCGGCGAAACACCACAAGTGGGTAGGAAAGAACTACTTCTCGACCACTCCGCGTGACACACTAGAAATCGTACGGTGTGGAGGGTGGTTGTACATGAGCGTGGCTGGGGTTATTGGGCATGGGCGGATCGCGCGCGACGCGCGTCGAGCGTTGCTGATCGTTCTTGGACTGGGCGTTCTGTTCGCAGCGCTCTCGGCGCAGATGAGAGGGGCCGAAGCCGGCAATCCGCCGCCTGAGTTCGCCGATATTGTGATCGCCGACGAGATCTTCTCGCCGATCTCGATGGGTATGGCCCCCGATGGACGCTTGATCGTTCTTGCCGACGCCGGCGTGGCCTACATGGTCAAGAACGACCAGCTGCTTCCGACGCCGGTGTTCGACATCCGTAATCGCGTCGACGATGCCGCCGACCGTGGCCTCCAGAGCATTGCATTCGACAACAACTTCGCCGTTAATGGCTACATCTACGTCGTCTATACCTTCGACACGAACGGCGCCGACGATGGCGTCGGCAAGAATCGAATCGCCCGGTTCACCATGAACGGCGACGTCGCGACGAACGAAACGCTGATCTTCAACGGCTTCCCCGATGCGGACGCGACGTTCCACTACGGCGGTGGCATCGAAATGGGCAATGACGGAAAGCTCTACACCACCGTGGGTGACTACCTGCTTGGCGCGAATGGGCAGGACCGGACGAACATCAAGAGCACCGTGCTCCGGCTCAACCCGGACGGCTCGATCCCGACTGACAACCCGTTCTACAACGAGCTCAGTGGCAACAACCGGGCCATCTACGCCTATGGCCTTCGGAACCCGTGGCAGACCGCGAAGAACCCGGTCGACGGAACGATCTACATCAGCGACGTTGGTGGCGATCTGTATGAAGAGCTCAACGTGCTCGAGCGTGGCGCCAACTACGGCTGGTTTCTCGCCGAAGGTCCGAAAGACCCGAACGATCCGGCCGAGGCGAACTTCACCGACCCCTTCTGGTCGTATCAGCACTCCGACAACAACCCGAATGCACCGTTCGCTGGTTGCGCGATCATCGGCGGTTCGTTCTACGAGACACCGAACCCCACCTTCCCCGAGCAGTACCGCGGGAAGTACTTCACCGGCGATTACTGCCAGGGCACGATCAACACGGTCGACACGGTCACTGGTGTGCCCCAACCATTCATGGACGGCTTCGGGTTCGGTCTCGTCGACATGGCGGTGAGCCCTGTCAACGGAGACTTGTACTACATCGACCAATCGTTCAACGGCGACAACACGTTCCCCGCTGGAGGCATCGGCAAGATCACCTACGTTGGCCCACAAACGGACATCACGATCACCACACCGCCGAGCGATGTGTCGATTGCGGTCGGAGGCGACGCGTCGTTCTTTGTCGGCGTGTCAGCGCCGGGCGATGTGACCTACCAGTGGCTGAAGGGTGGCGTTCCGATCCCCGGAGCGAATGGCCCTCGCCTCACAATCCCGAACGTACAGGCGTCCAACAACTTCGACCGGTACAAGGTCGAGATCAGCAATGGTCAGCAAACAATTCGCAGCGAGTCGGCGGTTCTTCGCATCACAAACAACACCGTGCCGCAGCCATCGATCTCCTTTGGCGGAGCGAACGGCGGGTATCGGGCAGGTCAGCCAATCACCTTCACTGGCTCAGCGACCGACGCTGAGGACGGAACGATTCCATCGGCGAACCTGCGTTGGGAGATACGCCTCAATCACGACGACCATGATCACGCACTAGTTAACAACGTGATTGGTTCGAACGGCTCGTTCACCGTGCCTCCAGCGATCGAGATCTCGACGAACGTCTGGGTGACGCTCTACCTCACGGCAACCGATTCAGACGGAACCTCGACAACCGTGACTCAGCGGATCGACCCGAAGATCGTCAACATCACGTTGGCCAGCAGCCCAACCGGCTTGAACCTCGGCCTTGATGGCAGTAACCAGCGAGCGCCGTTCACCTTCGACAGCGTGGTTGGTGTTGTTCGAGAGATCTCTGCCCCAGCGTCGCAGACACTCAATGGCACGACTTACACGTTCGACAATTGGTCGGACGGCCGGGGTCGCAATGCCACCCGGGTTACGCCGAACGGAAACGTCACCTGGACCGCCAGCTACAACGGCGGCGGGGGAGGCGGCGAAGTCTGCACTGCAACCGCGACTGCGGGAGGCGTTCGAGTCGACTGGACGAACAAGCGTGGCACTGAAGTGGTTCGCAACAACGATGGTTGGGTCACCACGCCTCCGGGTGGAACGCTCAGCTACACCGAGCCTGGTGGCAATGTGAACAACGGGTGGCTTATCCGGCGTGATGGTGTCGACGAGCAATGTCGGGTCGTCGGAACACCGCCACCGGCTGGTGACTGCGTAGTGACGACGGTGGCAACCGGCCAGCGCGTCGATTGGGAACCTGTTCCAGGCGAGACCCGCTACGCCGTTCGACGAAACGGCTCGTGGGTAACCACGGTGGCCAACCGCACGGACTACGTCGATACCGCTGGCGATACCAACGACAACTACGTCGTTCGCTATGACCTCGAAGATGGCAACGGTAAGCAGACCATCGACTGCACCCGCGGTGGAACGCCGCCGCCCACGAACGTGTGTTACGTGACGAGCCGAGCTGCAGGTGGCGTTACCATCACCTGGCAGAACAAGCAGGGCACCGAGGTGCTCCGAGACAGCAATGGCTGGGTTGCGACCCCGCCCGCTGGCACGCTGAGCTACGACGCACCGAACGGCAGCTTGAACGATGGCTGGCTCATCCGACGCGACCGAGTCAACAACGAAACCTGCCAAGTCCTCCAGTAGAGATTTGTGCAGAAAAAGGAACCGCATAGGTCACTTTTTCTGCACAAATCCTGTCAGGAGCGTGGATCGATCTCGGCGGAGCGGTCGAGGGCCTCGGCCACTCCGTCGTCGTCGACGTGCGCAACGTGGTAACGGGCGAGTGCCGTCACCTCTGGGGCTGCGTTGCCCATCGCAACCGGGTGGCCAACAGCTTCGATTGCTGGCAGATCGTTGAGGCCATCGCCGATCATCATGACCTGATCGATCGTGAGCCCAAGCTCGTCGCAAATGCTGCTGATGCCGGTGGCTTTCGTGATGCCCTGCTTGGTTGCCGACACAAACGCGGTGCCGGGCATGATCGGCGATGTTGCCGAGGTCATCGACAGGCCGAGGGGTTCAGCCGCAGCCATCACTTCGTCAATCGCCGGTTCGGGAACCACGAACTGCGTCCGAACGATCGAGTCTTCGGTTTTGAGGAAGTCGTCGAATGCGGTCGTCTCGAAGGGAACTCCCATGAGCCCGGCGTGGTCGACCGCTGGGGTTGACTCGTCTTCGACGGCGTAGGCCCCAGGCGAATACAGCTCGAGAACCCACTTCTGAGATTCGGCCAATTCTCGGCACTGCGCCACCTGATCTTCGCTGATCGAATGGCCGCGAGCCTCGCCGGTGCCGGTGTGTACCGTGGCGCCCCCAGCGTGAAAAACGTGCCACCCAGAAGGGTCGAGACGCTGGGCCATCTCCCACGACGAGGCAAAAGCACCCCGTGCAGTACTGAGGGCGAGGTGTTGTCCACGGTCCAATGCACGGTCGACAGCGTCCCAGACAGGGTTACTAACCTTGCCCGATCTACTCACGAGTGTGCCGTCTACGTCGATACAGATGAGAGGAATCACATGGCAAGGGTAGTGATCTTTGCTAAACATCAGTGTGGTTCTCAGGCGTAGCGTGCGCCGGTTTCCCGATGTAGGAGAGAGTCGACCAACGTGCTGAGCGAGCTTCCAGATTTTGACGAAGAAATCTCGTTCGTTGTGGACCACGGTGCGTCCGTGGGCCCTATGCCGATGCGCGAGATCATTGCGAGCGTTCGCGATGGCCGCCGTGATGCGTCTGTCTTGGTTTGGTGGTCTGGCGCAACCGATTGGATCCGCTTCGACTCCGACGGTGACTTGCTTGCACTTTCGCAAGAGCAGGTGGCCGATCTGCCTGTTGTCGATGATGCCGAGAGCGCCCCAAGCGTCTTCGAACCCGCCGCCCTCACACCCGCTCACGCGAGCCCTGAGCCTGACGTGTTCGAGCCACAGGCGGCTGTAGAGCCCGACCCTGAACCAGCAGTATTTGCGCCGCAGGCGACCCACGAACCAGTAGCGGAGCCAACCGCACTCGAATCGGCACCCGCTGCGTATGAACCCGAGGTGGTTGCCGAGCCACAGGCCACCACTGAGCAGGTAGTTCAGCCCGCATCATTCGAGCCAGCGGCAACCTCCCAGCCAGCGCCACATGAGCCTGCTCGACAGTCGTTTGCGATGGCTACCGACGACGACGGCTGGTCTGTCATTCCCGACCTCGCCGACCCGCTTCCCGCGGCCCAAGCGCCAGTGCAGGAAACGGTTATCCCCGATGCTGCGGCGCCGCTCGCACAAGCACCGCAAGCAGCTCCGGCACCACTTGGCGACGATGCCTTCTCGTTCAACTTGCCAACACGTGAGGCCGGTGAACCAACCGAGTCGATGAAGGGTAAGCCGGCAATCACTGGCTTGTTCAGCTCCGGTGCTCGCACCGACGCTGACGGAACTGAAGCTCCCACACCTTCTCCAGATGCGCTTGACGCCATCCTCGCCGCACGTAGCTCGCTCGAGAGCGTCGGTGCCCGCATCGAGGCACTGAGCTCGGCGACAAAGGCTTCGCTCACGCCCGAGCAGATCCAGACTGGCATGGACGACATCGAACAGGCTCCAGCAGTCGAACAGCCAGTACACGAAGTGGCTGTGGCGACGCAGGCACCGGCAGCCGATGCTCCGGCCGGTTCGTGGACATCAGTCGAGTCTGAGGCAGCCGCACAAGATGCGACGATGACCTCAACTGTCGACCAGAGCGCGGCCCGCGCAGAACTCACCGCTCGCTTCAACGAGATGGTAGAGAAGTCAGATGAACATCAGCGTCGCATCGAATGGGTGACTCGTGTCGACGAGTTGCTGTTGAGCGCATGCATCACCGCCATTGCTGACAGTGGCTTTGTTGCGATCGATCTCGATTCTCGTGAGAGCGACCATACGGTGTTGTTCAACCACAACGACGACTCACGCAAGGTGCGCCTCCGTCTCGCGCCACTCGAAACGGTGAGTGCCCGTCTTGGCCGTCATGTGACGTTCGGGCTGGCGTGGGGCCGTGACGTGTCCGACCCCGATCGTGCGTTCGAAATCGTTCGCCAGAACACCGACGATGCGCCAATTCCTCCAGGGGTCATCACTCCCGAGGCGGACATGGCCTCGTCCTCGGTCTCGACGCAGGTCAGTCTCATCCTCGCCGCTGACGACTTTGTTAAGGACAACTACAGCGTTGATCGCCCGTTGCTCGACTCAGCGATTGCTGCAGCGCTGCACGCGCTCGAAGGGCACTGGCACACGCTGTTCGACAGCGTTCAGTAACGAGCGGGCAGGCTGACGGGCCTGTCTTATTCAGACTACGGCTTGTCGCCGCATCGAATTACCAGGTCGTGGTCGACCGGAGTTGCTGAATTAGCGCGTCCTTTGGGCCCGGTTCGGCAAACAGGTATCCCTGGCCCCAGTCGACCTTGAGGGCGCGGAGCCCGGCGAGCTGATCGCCATTCTCGATGCCCTCCACGGTGGCGGTCATCTCGAGCGCGTGGGCCATAGCGACAGCTGCGCTCAGAATCGGTGCGCCACTGCCATCTCGTTCGAGGCCGTCGATGAACGCCCGATCGACCTTGACGATGTTCACAGGGAGCTGCTGCACATAGGCGAGCGACGAGTAGCCGGTGCCGAAGTCGTCAATGGCGAGGCGGACACCGGCGTCTCGAAGGGCGTTGAGACGTTCGATGATCGTGTGATCGGCGAGGATCGATTCGGTGAGCTCGACGATGAGATGTCGCGGTGCTAGGCCGTGCGAGTTGAGGGCGGTCGAAATGACCTCGGCGATGTCGGGTCGGGTCAGCTGTGTGGCTGACAGGTTGACCGCAATGCTGAAGTCCTTGCGTTCCTCGACGAAGCTCAGGCCGTCGGCGATGGCCTTGTTGATGATCAGGTCGCTGAGCTCGTTGATCAGGCCAGATCGTTCGGCGGTGCCGATGAACTGGTGCGGGCCAACGATGCCGAGGGTCGGGTGCTGCCATCGCACGAGCGCTTCTGCGCCGGCGATGGTTCCGCTCTCGAGATCAACCTTGGGCTGCCAGAAGATGACGAACTCTTCGTCGTCGATCGCTTGGCGAAGCTGCTGTTCGCGGTCGAGGCGGTCGCTGGCGCCGGTGTCAAGCACTCGGTCGTGTTCGGCGGTCGAGCCGCGGCCGGTCTGTTTGGCTCTCACGACGGCGGCGTGGCCTTCGTCGATGAGCTGCAGCGGGGGAGTGCCGTTGCGCCCGAGCGTGATGCCGATTGACACGGTCGTGGTCAGCGTGTTGCCAGCGATCTCGATCGGTTCGGCGATGGCCCGGCGAATTCGTTCGGCAACGGCTCGGGCATCGGCGACGCTTTGGATGTCTTCGAGGACGACGATGAACTCGTCGCCGCCGAATCGGACAACTGCGTCGGAACGCATGAGCTGGTCACGGATGCGGGCAGCGGTGGTAGCGATGATCGTGTCGCCGACCGTGTGGCCGAGCGAGTCGTTGACGAGCGTGAGGTCGTCGATGTCGACGAACAACAGCCCGACTGCTGGCCCGTCGGCTTGGGTGTTTGCGAGCGATGATCGAAGGTGATCTTCGAGGCCGTCGCGGTTTTCGAGGCCGGTCAGCGGGTCGTGCCGGATTCGGTCGAGGAATTCTCTCGTGTGCTGGTCTCGGCGGATGGCAAGGCCAGCGAGTTCGGCGACCTCGTCGAAGATGTCGAGCTCGTTCTCGTCGAGGATGCGAGGGTCTTGGAGGTAGAGGTAGAGCGCTCCGGCGACCAGGTTGTGGCGGCCGCGGAGCGCGAGGGCGCGAGAGGCTTGGAGGCCGTGCTCGACGAGAATCGCTCGGTGCTCGCGGTAGAGGCTGCTGTTGGCCACCTCCGGCACGACGATTTCGGTCTGCCGATTGATCGCAGCCGACCAAGCCCCGAACCAGTTTCGAGGTCGAGTTCCGTGGATGAGGCGACTGATTTTCTGCGGAGCATTCGAGGCGCGCACCCGTGGGCAGCCGTCGTCATCGAGCGTGATGATCATGGCGTGGCTGCGCTTGACGCGGGTGTTCATCGCTTGGATGAGACCCTCGAGAACGGCGTCGATTTGGCGTCCTTCGGCGATGTCGACCGCAACCGAGGCGCGCAATTGCAGCAGCCAGTCGTTGTGGTGTGGATCAGGTTCTTGAACCAGATCGATCGCGTAGTCGGCCATGTCACTCTCCATCGGCGAGGGAGCGGTTCTTCTAAGACAATCACCTGTCGGTAACTGCTGCCAGAGCTGCTACCGTTTTGGCCTACGCCCGGGTAGCTCAGTTGGTAGAGCAATTCACTCGTAACGAATAGGTCAGGAGTTCGATTCTCCTCCCGGGCTCAAGTACTGAAGACTCAACGATTCCTGTCGATTGAGTCACCTCGACCAGTTAGCACAGCGGTCGTAGAGCGATTCACCTAGAACTTGACCGCACCTGCGGTCTGGCTAGCGCTTTCCGTCACGCTGCAAGCGCCGATAGGGATGTGTGATTCTCTTCGCTTTCTACTTCTCTTTGGGCAGTCGTGGTTGAGGTCCACGACCCGTACAACTTCGCTCCGCTGGTGGATCCGAAGTACCTCGTCTTGGGGTATTTGCAAGAATATATGGGTCGAGACATCGGCCCCGACCAGGACGAGGCTGCTGGCATAGACGTAGTCAGCCCCACTGCTGATGAGCGCCTGCGCAGGGTGGAGACTTTCTTTCCATCCGAAGAGAGCTTGGTCGATGGCTTCTGCGAAGCGTTGACTTCGTGGGCCGCCATCACGGGTGTGGAACTGAGGCTTGAGGTCGAACGCGGACCCCAAGGGCATGTAACTGTGCTGGATCCTGCGGCGAATCGTCTCATCAATAGCTGTTACGCATCTGCATCGCGGGTGGGCTTGCGAGGTGAGCTTGGCATTCATGAAGGAATGTTCCCGGAATGGCCGCCCGTTCGTTCCATCGAAGCAACTCAGGAGAGCGTCGATGCTCGCTTCTCATTTCTGCTTGGATGTCATCGACGTTTCGGAGCGGGAGCTGAGTTCTTGTTCTCGAATTCCACACACAAACTTGATCTCGTCGTGGCCTTTCTCCAACAGATTGGGTGTGAGTGGCTGGAAACGGAGTGGTGGACGCAGACGGTACCTCGGCTCACGAAGGTTCGATTTACTCCCTCGCACCTTCTGGCGGAGTGGCTAGAGATCGATCGAGAACCGCCTCCAGTGGCTCGTCGATAGGACGTCGCTGTCCCGTGGATCCGCATTCCTGAGCGAGCCCGTTGTCCACTTGTTCAGTCCCAGTTCATGGAAAGATCAAGCTCCAGGCCAACTAGTTCGACTGATCCGTCCTGACTCTCTACGCCGATGACTTCCATCGCTCGCACCAGCAGTCCGTTCTTGACGAGAACGCGATAGTCGGGTCGGCCGTCGAAGAGCGGCGGTATCGAGTCGAGTCGTGTAGCGAACCACTCGACGATCTCAAGCATGTCGATCGAAAGGAAGTCTGCGGACGAGGGTTGGCCGAGTGCTCCGCGTTGTGGGCCGAGTTGCCGATCGAGATCTTCGAAGAAGGAGACAGCTACCCGAACGTCTCGGCGGTCGCTCACGAAGTAGACGGTTGCTCGTTCTCCGCCATATGACGCCGCGCTGAGGTTCGGGCACGTTCAAGGAAATCGGGATCCACTTCAGATAGATCGGTCACGATCGCTGCCCGAGAGATCTCCCGTTGCTGCGCTGGGCTCATCTTCTCGAGTTCTGCTGCGGTCCAGATCTTCCGTTCCATATTGGTCACCTTACCCGAGTGCCCTGACATCGGACTTGGCGGGACGGCCACAGCAAAGAGCTTTGACCACAGCGCTCCTAGAGCTCACCCATGATCGTTGGCGTTCTGTGAGGTAGCACAGCGCTGAGGGCGGAACTTCTCGCAACGAATAGGTCAGGATTCGATTCCCCTCCCGGGCTCTCCAAGATTCCTTCGCTGGACGGCATTGCTTGCCACATCCCGCAGGAATTTGTCTTTTTGGCTCGGCTGAGCACGATGGATGTTTGCTCATGCTCTACTTGTTCGATGTCCGGATATTTCGACTTTGAGTTTCGTCAGTTGATTCGCGCGATCAAGAGGTTCACGGAGCGAGACATGGATCAGTGGGCAAACTGGCGATTGGACAGCATGTACGGCGCGGTGTTCGTTTCCATGAGTCGGCAACCGTTTCCGGGTGTAGCTGTCGACTCCTACGATGACGTCAACCAGTGGGCAGAGAACAGAGAGCCACACGTGCGCGGAACGGGAATCGATGACTTCCCTAAGCACTTTGAATGGGTGCGTGACCACATCTCAATGGTGCTCGGTCCAGAAGTGACTTTTGAAAGGGCAGTTGCCTATGTCCAGGGCGTTGACGATGCAACCGACTTTCTCGATGGCTTTCATTACTGGTTGGTTGATCGACTCGGTGGGGGAAACTCGCTCTTCTGGTCTGCTTTGGCCCGACACGACTACTTGGGAACGGAGCCCGTGCACCACTCGACCGACCTCCCAGCCGACTGGAAGCAACGCAATATCGACCAAGACCCACAGCTTGTGGACCACCTCTTCGCGCTAATCGATTCGTTCCTCAAGGAGCAAAGCCAAAGCCAACAACTTTGAGCACAGCGGTACGGCGAGTTGTCCGACTCCATTGGTCTCCGGCGAGCTAGCACAGCGCTGAGGGCGAACTTCTCGTAACGAATGGGTCAGGAGTTGGATTCTCCTCCCGAACTCAATGTTTCTCGCAAATTTGTGCACTTCGCCACCTGCAGCGTGGTCGACTACACAAATGTTTGGTCTGGTGCCTCTAAGTAGGCCTGTCGTGCGCCTTTTCCTTTAGTCGTCGAACCTCGTTGATCAGCCTGGGGATGTCCTCCCGTGCGTGAGCGATGAAACTTGCGTCCTCTTCCCATCGCCCAGCTTCGTGATCCACATACCGAGGTTGCTGCACGAGAGTCGCAGCGACGATTTTCTTGTAATCGAAGTCCGGCCACCGAGCCTTGGCCGGTTTCCCGGCGTTCGTGCTGACTACGATTAGCGACATTGCGTGGTCGTCATCGAGGTAGTTCACATACCAAGGGCCACGTGTCGCAGCGGCGGCGCGTCCTGACATTGCTTCAAGCACTTCTTCAGTTAGTTCATCCATCGGTAACGAATGGTGGCACATAGCTGATGCACGAGAAAGGCTGTGCGACGGTCAGAACAGCGCTCGTCGAGCAGCTCATTCCGGTAACGTCAGCCAATGTCTGAAATTGAGTATCGGATGCGCGAGTTTGCAGAACTTGGCGTACCTGTCCGATGGCTTGACGACGAGCATGCACTGAACGCATTCACCTATGCCTCGACCTTCTACAGCACCGAGCGATTCGGCGAACGGCTTCTGAGTGTTGAAACTGTCGGTGAAATTGAACGGCACGTGGTGCGTAGCGCGACCGTTGCCTACCAGTGGCTTCGGGATCGATTTCCTTCGGAGGGCACGGTCCAGGTTCTCTTCGGCAAAAGAGAGGTGGCGGTGCTCGATGCCAAAGTGTTTCTTAGCACTTGGCAGGATTTGTTCCTCCCAGGTCGCGACGACGCAATTGTTCTTCACAACGTGGAGAATCACGTTGGGTTCTACTGGCACGAAGATGAGCTCGAAGTTGGGCGACGTCACAGCACATAGCTTTGAGCACAGCGTTCGTTCGGTTGGCCCGTCATCGTTGGGCGTTCTGCGAGCTAGCGCAGCGCTCGCGCAGTAATTCACCTTGAGGTTGCGGGTAATCTGCGTTCGAATTGCCTCGAAGCCAGGCGACTCGCTGGGCGCCATGTCGTGGTAAGCCAATTGCATGGACGCCCCCCGCCATATCCGAGGAACCTTGAACGGCAGCCGACTGTTCGAGCAGCCACAGTACCGCCACGAGGCAGCACAATTCGTCGACTTTCTTCACGGGCCAGGCCCATGTCTTGTTGAGGTGGGCTTCGACCACGGTCGACGCATCCTTGATACGGCTGAACGCAACCCAGGCTGGCGCGTCGCTGGACTGGAGGTGCGCAGCAAGCGGGTGCACGGTGTGGCGGTGCGCGGTGAAGAACGCGGGCTCGACAACCTGTTTGCGTGGCGTGCTGATGCGAGGACTGTGCTTGCGAACGTTGCCCCGCCGAGCAGCTTCGACGTTGTCGAGGTCCTCTTTCCCACCCCGTGGTGGAACGCAAAGCTCCGCGCGAAACGACTTCTGCTCACACCGGAATTCATCGAAGATGTCCATCGCTGCCTGCGCCCCGGAGGACTCCTCCTCATCGCCACGGATGTGGAGCTCTACGCCCGTGAGATCGCCGACCATCTCGAAGCCAGCCCGCTCTCCACGAGCGACGACGGATGGGAGCGACGGCCCGCCTGCGACGCGCTCTCACGCCGGGAGCGAAAGTGCGAACGCGAAGGATTGGAGGTGTGGCGTTTCGCTGCGCAGCGTTCGGCAGACTCGCCCGCCATCGCTGGGGTTCCGTGACTCTAGAAATTTCGTGTATTGAACACACAGGATGTGTTGAAACCACGAAATTTTCTGTTGTTGAGCTGGTAGAAGCTGAGCCCGCTGCTACGTATCGACCGCAGACTCGTCGAGCCGCTCGATGATTTTGGCAACAACCTGAGCTGGGGTCATCGAGGTGGTGTCGATCCAGAGCCCCAATCGGGTGGTTCGTTCGCGGATCTCGGCGTCCATCCATTGCCAGGCCTCGACAAATGGGCTGTCGATTGCCTTCCACCGGTCGACAACGGTGTCGAACGATGGCAACAGCGTCACGAGATGGAATGGGTGACCACCCATTTCCTCGAGGACGTGATGAACCCGGTCGCCGATCAAGATGTCGTCGATCGTCGCATCGAAGCCAGCAGCGGCAAACGACCGGCCGAGCAGGCAGGCGTTGTGCAGCCGAAGGCGGAGCTGTTGCTCGGCGTCTTCGCTCATGTTGCGACCTTCGGGAGACGAACCACCCGAACGAATGAGCTTGTGCATTTCGTCGGCCTCAACGTGGGCTGCCCTCGGCAGCGTTTCGGCGAGGAGTCGAGCCGTGGTCGTCTTCCCAGCGCCTGGAAGCCCACTTATGACAACAATCCGTCCGTCAGCCACGGCCCGAGTTTGGCATGCCTGCCCACCGAGCGGGCCTGCGCCCACTCGATAGCTGCTGCGCGCGGGCGAGTACGGTTGGGCATGGCCCAGCCCGCGTCTGACCTTCTTCGTGCATCCGCTGCACTTGATACCGCCGTGATTGAGTTGCGTCGGGACATCCACGCCAATCCCGAGATCGGGTTGCAGCTCCCGGAGACGCAGAGACGGATTCTCGATTCGCTCACTGGCCTCGGGCTCAACATCACGTTGGGAGAGAGCCTTACTTCGGTCGTTGCCGATCTCGACACCGGCCGCGACGGGCCCACCGTGCTGCTTCGCGGTGACATGGATGCCCTGCCACTCACCGAAGACACTGACGAGCCGTTCGCGTCCAATATCGAAGGAGCGATGCATGCATGCGGGCATGACTCGCACGTCGCCATGCTCGCAGGTGCAGCCAAACTGCTGAGCGAGAACCGCGGCGAGCTCACCGGTCGAGTGCGCTTCATGTTTCAGCCTGGTGAGGAGGGGTTCCACGGCGCGCGGTACATGATCGAAGAGGGGCTGCTCGATGGCGTTGATCGAGCGTTCGCAGTGCACGTAGACACGAACCAAGCAGCTGGGTCAATTCTCTGTCGCAGCGGCGCGATGTATGCCAGCAGCGATGAGCTTCACATCGACGTCACCGGCAAGGGCGGCCACGCCGCTGCGCCCCACCTGGCACGCGACCCAATCTCGACTGCGGCATCGATGGTCGGTGCCTTTCACACCATGGTGACTCGAGAGGTTGCAGCATTCGACCCGGCAGTGGTGACAATCGCTCACATCAACGCGGGTAGCACGAACAACATCATTCCGGAGAGCGCTCATCTCGAAGGCACGATTCGAGCGTTCAGTGAAGACACCCGCGAGCTTGTGCACTCCGGCATTCATCGCGTTGCCCAGGGTGTTGCCGATACCCACGGCTGTAGTTGTCACGTGGACATTCGTAAGGGCTATCCCGTGACGGTCAACGACCCGGCCATGGTGCAGTTGGTGGAGCAGGCGACGGGTTCCACACTGGGCGAAGGCGCCTACCTCGCTGCGTCGAACCCGGATATGGCGGCCGAAGACTTCTCCTACGTGCTTCAGAACGTTCCCGGAGCCATCATGAGCCTCGGCGCATGCCCCGATGGTTTCGCGAACGCGATGGATGCTCCTGCGCTTCACTCGAACCGCATGGTGCTCAACGAGGACGTTCTCCACCGCGGCGTAGCCATGTATGCCGCGATGGCGATGGCTCAGCCGAACGTCGAGTCTCAGTAGCTCTCGCAGCCCCTGCCGTCGTCATCGCCATCGAGCTCGTACGGATCTCGGCCTCCGACGATGCGAACACTGAAGCCAATGTCCTTGCAGTTGAGATCGCCAGCCACGTTGGGGACACACGGGTCGTAGTTCGGGTGGCAGTTGCTGGCTGTAGCGGCGGCGACCGCGGCGGTTGTTGTGGTCGACACGGTCGTCGTGGTCGAGCTCGTTGTTGTCGTGATCCTGGGGGCGACTGGAAGAACGTTGCCCGCAATCGCGTTGATGCCGGAGACCGCCTCGCAGGTGTCGAGCATCTCGTTGAGGGCATCCGCCTCGGCCTCGGTCATGTCGAGCTCCCATCGAGCCTTGATCGAGATCCAATCGACGGCGTATGCGCACCAACTGCTCTCGAGGCTCGGCCGCCATTCCTCAGGACCCTTGTCGCCCTTTGCCTGGTTCACCTCGGCGCCCACCGCAATATGCGTGGCAGCAAAGGAGATGTCAGACGCAAACGCTCGCTTCGACGCATCGTCCCATCGCCAGGCTCCTGCACGATGGGCCGCTGCCAGCGGAACCATGTGGTCGATCGTGACTTGCTGGGCATCGGTGTATTCGGTGCCATCAAAGGCATCGATCCAGCGGCCTGACTCGACCCGACAACCAGCGTCATCCAGAACAACCTCGACCAGCGACTCCTCGATCAGAATCTCATGACGATCCGACTGGCAGTCGCCATCAGAATCCGGCCACCCGCCACCCGTGTAGCTATCGCGAACGTACTTGGGAGATTCGGCGAATGCGGGAACCAGCTCGGCCCCTTCAAGTTGTGCCTGAGCTGCCACAAGGTCCTTCTCGCTCACCAGGGCAAGAGCTTCGGGGATCGGTTCGGACTCGGTGGTGGTGGTGCTGCTCGCGTCTGTCGTCGACGTTTCGACGGCCGTGGTAGGTGTCGTTGGCGTGGTCGGGATCACGATGGCTGGAGCTGCTGATTGTGTTGCGATGTCGGCGGGAGCCTCTGGTGAGTCCGGGTCGATGAGCGAACCGGCGGCGACGGCAAAAGCGAGCAATCCAGCTGGAATCAGAACGCGCTTGCGCGCAAACCATGGCTTCGCTGGTTCCTCGCTCGGGGCCGCAAACTGCGGTTGTGGCGGCGGGCTGTCCAACACCGGATGTCGAACGCTAAACGGCGCAACAGGTGGTGGAGGAGGGCTTGATGCTTTTGCCAGGGGTTCCGGGGGCGGTAGCGGAGGGGGTGTGAGCAGATTCGCCTTGCGAGGCGTTGGACGTCCTCGAGAAGGCGGGGGAGGTGGCGGCGGAACGCTCGCCAATCGCGCAACGGGCGCTGGAGGCGGAGGCGGAGGAGGAGGTATGACCGGCACCGGGGGCGGTGTGATGCTGCCGACTGGCGGGGGTGGCGGAGGTGCAGCCGACGCTGGACGCGGAGCGCCGTGACCAACGGTTGGGAGCGGCTGCGTCGGACCTGTGGGCACAGCGGGATCAAGCGGCGGAGGCTCGCCAAAAAGGATTTCATATTCTTCGGGTGTCAAGAAACCGCGCCTTTCTCGAAACGAAGGAACCACCGACCGATGCTTCAAATATCGCATACCGGCAACCGAAATAGTTGGCTATCGACGAATCGTTGACCAGCCCTATGCAAACGCGCACCTCAAGCGTCCAGAAACGGCGATCTCATCACGGCTAGCAAGGTCATGGAAGGTAAGTTCCGGGGATGGAACGCTTCTACCCGATAGGCACGCCCGGCGAGCCCTGGACCGACGAAGAGCGGAGGCAATGGTACGAGGCCCGCACCATCGAGCGCAGCTACGCCGACGAGGTGCTCGCAAAGCTCGATCGACTTGACGACGCGTTCGAGATCTCGCACTACGGAGCCCTGCCGCTCGACTCGGATCGCTACCCCCTGATGGCAGTCACGTTGGCGTCCACAGCGCCCGACGCTCCTTGGGCACTCATCACCGGTGGAGTCCACGGATATGAGACCAGTGGAGTGCAAGGTGCTCTTCGCTTCCTGCTCGCTTCGGCACCTTCGTACCGTGATCGACTCAACCTGTTGGTGGCACCGTGTGTTAGCCCGTGGGGATACGAAGTCATCAACCGGTGGAACCCGAACGCCCACGACCCCAACCGTTGCTTCTACGCCGACAGTCCATCCGAAGAAGCGGCGTCGCTCATGGCACTCGTTGCTGGTCTGGGCATCGAACCGCTAGTCCACCTCGATCTGCACGAAACTACCGACTCCGACGAGACCGAGTTTCGACCCGCGGTCTCGGCCCGCGACGGAAAGACATACGAGCGCGGCATCATCCCCGACGGGTTCTACACCGTTGGCGACAGCGCCAACCCGCAACCCGACTTCCAAGCTGCGATCATCGCCGGCGTGGCTGAGGTGACCCACATTGCGCCGGCCGACGACAACGGTCAGATCATTGGCTCCGATGTCACCCAACCCGGTGTCATCAACTACCCGTGCAAAGAACTCGGGCTTTGCGCAGGTATCACCAACGCGACCTTTACGACCACCACCGAGGTCTACCCCGACAGCCCGAACGCGACCGACGAAATCTGCATCGACGCGCAGGTTGCGGCTGTTCGGGCCGGACTCGATTTCGCTCTCGCCAACGCCTGACGGTTACTACCCTTCGGCGACAATCCACCCTCGACGCTGAAGCTCGGCAGCGAGCTCCTCGGCTGGGTACTTGCGCAACGCCTGCTCGGCAGGGGACAGCTTCTTCACCTTCTGAACAGGTGCGAGGCTTTCATCTTCCATCTCGCTCTGCTCTTGGAGCTTCTCGATGAACTCATCGGCCTCGTCACGGGTGAACTTGCCACCGGCCTGACGTTGGGTGAAGTCCATTGGGTACCGAGCTTCCTTGAAGCTCTCGAACCCGTTGCCGGCCAAGAGCTCGAGGAGCTCGTCGAGCTGACGGTGGGTTGCTGGGGGTCCTGATGCTTGTCCGAAGGCCATGCTTCAGTATCGCACAAGTGTTCGATCGATGAAACGTTCACTCGAAGTTCTCCCCGAGTATTGCAAAGGGGCGCCCTAGCCTGTCCGAATGACGATCACGCTCCTCGACGGCGGAATGGGAAAGACACTGCAGGCCAACGGTGCGCCGTTCCGTCAGCCTGAATGGTCAGCGCTTGCGTTGATGGAGAGTCCTGGCCACGTCGCTGAGGCACACGAGCAATTCGTGGCTGCTGGAGCCGACATCATCACGACCAACAACTACGCCATCGTGCCCTTCCACATCGGGGAAACGTTCGAGTCCGACGGCGCAGCACTCACCGAACTTTCGGGCAAGCTCGCTCGAGATGCGGCCGGCCCAAGTGCCCGCGTTGCTGGGTCGATTCCACCTCTTTATGGCAGCTACCAGCCCGAGCTTTTCAACCCGGCAACAGCACCGCAATACCTGAAGCTCATCGTCGATGCGCTCGCCCCACACGTCGACTTCTTTCTCTGCGAAACCCAATCGTCGATCGAAGAAGCAACGCACTCGATGGCTGCAGCGGCGCCGCACGGGTTGGCGACGTGGGTCTCGTACACGCTCGATGACGAGTCGATCGACGTATCGCTGTTGCGTTCGGGAGAGTCGCTCGAGGATGCCATTGCGACAGCAGCTGATGGCGGCGCAGAAGCTGTTCTGTTCAACTGCAGTCAGCCAGAGATTCTGACGGCAGCTATCCCACGTGCCGTCGAGCTGAGCGGCGACCTTGCGATCGGTGGATACGCCAACGCCTTTGTCCCGAAGCCGGAAGAGTATGCGGCGAACGAAGTAGTGCTCGGGCACCGCGAAGACCTCGACCCAGCTGGCTACATGAGCTTTGTTTCCACGTGGATCGATGCTGGCGCAACGATCGTCGGCGGGTGCTGTGGCATCATGCCGCCACACATCTCTGCTCTCCGAGAGTTCCTCAGCTCGCGCTAGCAAGCGCCAGCGTTGTCTGGCGAAGGTACCTGGCGAGCTCGACGTTGCTGCCGCCAAAGGCGGTGATCGCGGATGGTGAGATCGGTTCACCAACCACCGGACGTTGCGGAACACCACAGGCGTGCACCACCTCATGCAACAGCAATCCCTGGCGAGCCGTTGATGAGACCTTGTTCGCCACTTGATAGGCGCGCGAGTTCTGGCCCGGGAAGTACACGGGGACGACCGTGGCGCCTTCGCGTTTGCAGAGCTTTCCCGTGAACGCGTTCCAGTCCTGTTCGATCGCGGGCCCGAGCCACGATGACGAGCTCGCCACTACTCCTGCTGGAAAGAGCGCAAGAAGGCCTCCGTCATCAAGGTGGCGGCGGGCGACCTTTCGCATTGCGAGGCTGGCTTCGCGGGCGCCAGGTTCATGAGGGAACGGCACCGGGATGAGGTAGGGCTCGAGTCCTTCCACCTCGGTCAGCAACGATCGAGCGAGGATTTTGTAGTCGTTGCGGACCCGCCCAAACATGTGCGCCAGAACCATGCCGTCGACCAGACCATGCGGATGATTGGCGACGACAACGACTGGCCCGGTTGCAGGTATGCGGTCGAGTTCATCCGCTGGGGTTTGCACATCGATGCCCATGATCTTCAGCGCTTCGACGAAGAAGTCGCGCCCCTCGACCGGCCCGAGCGCCTCGTACTTGCGGACCATTTTGAGTAGGGCGACCTTGCCGGTCATCCACTCCATCGTCCGGATCACGCCCGCCTGCACCGGATTGGTGAAGGTGGCGGCGTAGCTGATCTCGCGTTTGTCGTATTGAGGATGAACCTTGGTCATGCGCACCGCCTGAGCTCACCTTATGCGGTGACGTCCGAGTCGCATCTCACATGGCGACTGGATAGGTCGCCGAACACCACCTTTAGTGGAATTGCCCGCACTGATGGCGACTTCGCGCGGCCCTATGGCTTCAGAAATGCGCTTAACTGGCCGAGGTGTAACGCGCGGGTCGTATCAGACATAGGTGATATGTGACGTTCACTGAAGTTTCGATCACGGGCGACCCCCAGGTGATCCAAGAAGCAAAGTCCGATCCTCAGCTCCGGGTCGCTCGCCTGTACGAGCGGTATTCCCCGCAGATCAGCGCATACGCAGCGCGCCGGGCCAAGCACGGTGACGCCGCCGATGTTGTCGCCGAGACGTTCCTCACCGCATGGCGTCGCCATGAGGACGTGCCAGCGGAGCCCGAGACGCTGCCGTGGCTGTATGGCGTGGCCCGAAAAGTGCTGGCAAACCAGCGGCGCAGCGAAAACCGTCGCAAGCATCTCCACGACCGACTTCGCTCCGAAACCCCAACCTCGTGTTCGTCGACCTGTCGCCTTGAGAGCAGCGAACAGTTCGAGCGGATGGTTATTGCACTTGACGATCTGAGTGAGGAAGACGCCGAGCTTCTCCGACTGACGGCGTGGGAGGGGCTCACCCCATCGGAAATCGCTTCGATTATGGGTATCGAAGCCAACGCGGCCCGCCAGCGTCTCTTCCGAGCGCGTGGCCGACTGCAGAACGAACTCGACAACGGGCGCGCCAGCACCGCCAAGATTTACGCCATGCGCGCAGCCGTCGTGCTCATCGCTGCCTGCCTGACGGTGGCAGCACTCATCGCCAGCGGCTTCGGGCAGAGCGACATCGTCGAGACAGACTTCATCGACGAACCTAACGACGAACTCGACGAGCCCGATGTCGTCGACGGTGATAATGGTCGAACGTTGGTGGTGGTTCCCGACTCCGACACATTGGAGTCGGGCGCTCCAACACGAGCGCTCCTCGACCCGGATCCGACCGAAGATGCGCCGGTGGTCGCCGCCGAGTCCAACAGCGGTATCCCGACCGTACGCGAGTCAGCCGTCGACGATGAGGCAAGCGAGACTACGGTTGCGCCCTCGGTCGTGCCCGATGCACCCACAGCGCCAGTCGTTGGTCGCGAAGTCGAACCGGTGGCCAACGACGAACCCGCGACTGACCCGGCCACGGCACCGACCGGCACGCCAGCCGAAGCATCTTCACCCGCTGCTTCTTCGACAACCGCAGCTCCCTCGACGACCGTGGCTCCCGCAACAACAGCGGCAGCTCCAATGACGGTCAGTTCAACGACAACGGCATCGACGGTGATCACGGAAACCACAACCACGGAGCCGGACACGAGCGAGTCAGCAACTGCTGCATTGCCGACGGGTGGCCCATTCGCTGGCGGAACCGACCTGCTCACGGTCCACCTCGACTTCGCCAACAATGACGACGCTCATGCTGCGGTGGCTACCGCAGAGGTCACAAAAACGATGGGCGTCGAGGCCCTCGTGGTTGCTGCTACACAGGCCGAGGAGAGCACAAACTACGTTCAGCCATACGACGACGTGCTTCAGGCCGCCTGGGGCGACGACTGGATCGATGCTGGCGGGAGTCGAGCTGACGCCGTCAACCAAGCAGCGGACGAGTGGCTCGCCACGATCGACAATGGCGGTCGGGTGTGGGTGGCTGAGGGTGGCGTTTCGGACTTCACTGCTGAGGTGCTTCGCGAGATCGTTCGACGCCGTCCTGAACTTGAAGCGACGCTTGTCGACCGGGTGCAAATCGTGCATCACAACCACCGAAACATGAACGAAACTCACGCCGATGAGCTCAGCTTTGTGCAGTCGGCGTCGTCGTTTGAGAAGATCGACGATGGCAACGGAGAGAACAAGTCCGCCAAGCTCACAGGAGCCACCGACGGCTTCGAAACTGCAGCCGACACCGGTGAACTCTCCGATGCATGGTCGGCGGCCTTCGCAACCCGACCAGCGTCCGAGCTCGACTTCTCCGACGTGGTGACTGTGCTGCACGTCCTGGGCGTCGGACTCGACGAAGTAGCCACACCAAGCGACTTTGCCGATTCGTTCATGAACTAGCTGTCACGCCACGCTCTCGACGTGGACCTGTAACGCGAGCACTCGAGCGGACATAACGAGGTAGCGGGCGCTCGCGAAAGGGAACACATGAGATCGTTCACACGACAGCGGATCGACAGAAGAGGAGGGGAGCAGCGGCTGGTCTGGCCGATGTTCATCGCTCTCCTGGCAACTGCCTTGCTGGCATCCCAGCTGGGCGGCGGCCTGGTTTCGGCAGGAGCTCAGGCCGAAGAGTGTGTGGTTGCCGCACCGACGCTTCGGCAGGCGAGGGCCGACTACGCCAACACCTGCACTGAGCCCCGGGTTGACTGCGACCAGCTCGACGCAACGTGGTACTGCTCGGACCGAGTGATCGGAGCATCGGCGCCCGGCGGAGCGCGAGGCCCAGCGAGCTCGATCGGTGTCACCCCGCCGACGACAGAAGCTCCCGGCAAGCAGGTTGGATCGGAAACCCCGGATGCCCCCGACGTCCCAGAGGTCGCCGTACCAGCGACTCCGACGCCGGTTGCGAACAACGCGTGCACGGCCGAGGGTGCGAACCTGCGCCAAGCCAAGCAGCGTTACGCCAGCCAATGCACGGAGCCCCGTGCAGATTGCGATCCACTCCCGGCCGGATGGTTGTGCTCGAGCGAGAAGATGGATGGTGCTCCGGTGCCGTCACCCACGCCAACTACCGAACCGCCGACTACGCCTCCAACTACCGAACCACCACCTACGCCAGCCCCCACGCCGGTAGGCGACTGTGATGTGGTCTCGCTTGAAGCTGAGGCACTCGAGCTCACGGGTGCCTGGTCCGTCAAGAGCGACAGCGGGGCCAGTGGCGGCCAGTACATCGTTTGGGAAGGACTCGCACGGGAGAAGAACAACAACAGTCCAGCCGACTCCATGCGGGCATCGATTTCGATCGCCGACGCCGGCACGTATCGGTTCATCTGGGCCATGCGTCAGCCGAGCGATGTTGCTGGTGACAAGGCCAACGATTCGTGGGTCAACTTCCCTGACGCCGAGCGCTTTGGCCCAACGACTGGCGGAACCTACAACGGGTTCGTCAAGGTCTACGGAAACGCAACGGTCGACTTTGACTACCGAGCGCAAGCTGACGTGAACTCGAAACACTCCGAGATTGCGATCGAGTTCTCCGCTCCTGGCACGTACACGATGGAGCTGGCTGGCCGTTCACACGGACACCAGATCGACCGCATCATCATCTACCGCGATTCGGTCAGCAAGGCCGATGCGATCGCTTCAACCAGATGTGCCAGCAATCCGGCTCCCGTTCCAACGCCGTCACCGGAGCCAGAGCCAACTCCGTCACCGGAGCCAGAGCCAACTCCGACACCGTCACCGGAGCCAGAGCCAACTCCTGACGATGATGTTGTCGACGGCGATACGCATCCCGACATCGTCAAGACCATCGACGTCCCGGGACGGAACCCCGGCGGTCGAAGCTGGGCTGACAGCTATTCGGTCGGCAACGCGTGCTACTGCGTGACGACGTTCGACCACAACATCGGTGGCATCGTCGTCGACACTCCCGACGGTCCAAAGACCGTGCGGGAAGTTTGCGACATCATCGGTGATGGCCCTGGGATCGAAGGTCGCCCGATCTACAACGACATCCAGTGTGGCAATGGCCCACCGAACGATGCTGGTGATGAGGACGATTGTCCTGGCCGTGTCGACATCGGGCGAGAGGGCTGCGGTCAGATTGGCCCGATGTGGAACTTCGCAGCCGCCAGAAGATGATGCCGAATCGTCAAGTCAAACGTGTCTAACCACGGCCCCGTCAGCCCGAGCTGGCGGGGTCGTTCGGCCTTTGGTGCCAGGTACAAAAACGGAGTTTGGTGCCAGGCACCGCTCGCGGTCGCGACTCCAATTTTGGGGAGATTGATCTTTCTGGGAACCTCAGCGCCCTTGTGGTCGTCGTATGTACATCCTCAACGTGAAGGCGGGAAGATGACTAAGCCGCCGAGGGCGGCTAGTTGACCGATCGTGCCTGGCACCAGATGGCGATTTGGTGCCAGGTACACCTCTGCGTGAAGTGTTAGGGGAGTGCTGCGGTGATGGTGATCTCGACCAAGAGCCCCGACCGTGCCATATGCGCTTCCACGCATGCTCGTGTTGGGGCGTGGCCGCTCGGAACCCAGTCGTTCCACACTTCGTTCATGAGGGCGAAGTGGTTGTCGATGTCGCGCAAGTAGATGGTGGCGGTGAGCAGGTGCTCGCGAGTTGTTCCGGCTTCGGCGAGCTTTGCATCGATTCGAGCCAAGGTCGACCGGGTTTGGTCTTGGATGTCTGCGCCGGGATCTTCGGCAACGTGACCTGACAGATACACCACGCCGTTATGGATAACGATGCCGCTGGCGCGTTCGGATGTATGCATGCGAGTGATTGACATAGCTCGCACGATACTGCGCTCTCGGTCGGCCAGCGATGGCGACCTGAACGCTCTCACCTGCATGACTACGGTGTCGCAATGGCGACGCTCCAAGACGAGATCCGAACCGAACGGCTCCTGCTCCGACCTCCCACACTCGACGACGCACCGCGCATGGCCGAGCTTGCGAACGACGAGCGGATTGCTCGCAACCTGACCCCAGTATTTCCGCACCCGTACACGCTCGCTGATGCTGAAGAGTTCATACCCACTGCAGAGGGGTTGGCCATTACGACACTCGATGCGGTCGGCAACCTCACCCCTGGCGTGATCGGTGTAGTCGGCTCCAATGTCCTGGCGGGTGAACACACCGGCGTGCTCTCGTTCGGCTACTGGCTTGCGGTTGAAGCGTGGGGGCAGGGCTTTGGAACCGAAGCCGCACGGGCGTACCTCGATGCGATCATTCCGATCGTTCAACCGCGCCGAGTCGAGGCGATGGTGTACGGCTGGAACCCGGCCTCGGCTCGCATTCTCGAGAAGCTCGGGTTCACGCTCGAAGCTCGATGTCGCGAACGTGTCCAACACTTCGGCGACGTCACTGACGAGCTGATCTACGGGCTGGTCCTCTAAGTGGCGGATTAGGGACTGTCCCTAATTCGTCACACGCCGAACCATTGGGGCTTGGCGTACCGGTGGATCAGTACGTTCATGATCATCGGTAGTGCAATACCGAGGCCCACGCCGACGACGAGGTGAATCGGTAGGAAGTCGATCCCGACCTTCTGCAGCACGATGCGAATCGACGCGGTGAAGATCGTGTGAGCCAAGAAGATCGGCATCGACGCTTTGCCCAGAGCAAGCAGGCCGGCGTGCGCAGGTGAGGTCTCCGAACTGAGGCGCGACATCGCAGCCATCAACGACAGGCTGAGAACCAAACCAAGGCCTAGGGCAAGAGCGGGAGCCTCAAACCATGGCTGTACCGCGACGCCAACAGCGAACACGGCGAGGCCAGCGGCAGCGAGTGCTGCAGATGCAGGGCGCACCATCTTGTAGTTGCCGATCAGCAAGCCAGCAACGAAGTACGGCAGGAACGACAACACGTCGTTGGTCAGGCGGTTGACGTCGTCGGGCAAGCTGCCGGCCACGATCGCGCCAACGATGCTGAACGCAAACAGACCCCACAGGGCCGGAGTCCGCCGCGAATCCGAGGTCAACAACGGACGCAGCGCGAGCAAGGTGATGTGCATCAGGAACAGTGCCCACAAGAACCAGAACTGCCACTTGCCGGGGATCGGGAACAGCGGGATGTCGCCAGCCTCCAGCGGCTTGTTGGCGAAGCTGCCCGCAACGAGCTTGCTGGCAACGAACAGGTAGGTCCACAGCAGTAGCGGCCACAACAGTCGGGTCACACGGCTCGTAAAGAACTTGCCGGGCGCTGACCGTTCAAGACTCGGCAAAAGAAACAGCCCAGACAACAAGAAGAACAGCGGCATATGAAAGGCGTAGATGCGAGCGTCGACCGCATCGAACAATCCGCTCGGCATTCCATCGAACAAACCCGCCTTCTCACTGCCGCGCCAGGCATGGCCAAAGACAACCAGGACAATGGCAACGCCCTTCACCATGTCGACCCAGTCGGTGCGGGGCTTCGTGGACGGGCGAGCGTCGGGGGGAGTAGCGGTCACGGACACAGTGTTTCCAGTGTACGCGCCGGGTCAGGCCGGGTTAATGCGCCACACGCCCTATGTGAAAACGGCGGTCCGGAGCCTCGGTGCGTGCGCTAGCGGCTGAGCTTGTCGATGTCGGCGAGCACGCGCCGGAGCTCGACGGTGATCTTGTCGGCCTTGGTGTGCGTCTCTACTCCAGGGTCGAGAGGCACACCCTTCATCACGAGCTGTTCGAGGAGCTCTCGGTCTTCCCGGCCAACTTCTGACTGAAACGCAATGTGATCTTCAGGCTGTTGGCGGCCGTCCGCAATGTTCTCGGCCAAGGCGTACGAGTACATCGTGGTGTGCTCGTCGTCGACAGGCTGGTGGAAAAAGAGAAGGACCAGGTCGCCGTCATCGCCGTAGTCGATGTGCAGACGGACGTGATGCGGCGCATCGCAACGGAATGTCATCGTCCGGTGGAACGTCTCGAAGCTGTCGGTCTCACCCGACTGTGCGTCGTAAAGGACCTTGCTTGAATGATGATGCTCAGCGCTGAACGACCAACCGTCGCGCACGACCTCGTAGTCGCCCACAACGAGGTCGTTCGGGTCGCCGATCGTGCCAAGGTGGGTGAACGGGAAATGAGCGACATCGAGAAAGTTGTCAGCCATCTGCGCCGCGCTTGCATTCCACGTCTGTGCCGGAATCACGGCGAGTCCGAAGCCGTCGTCATCCCATTCGGGGTTGACCGGTATCGGCGTCAACGGTTCATCGAGCGCAACCCAGATCAGCCCGTACTGCTCTTCGACTCTCGCCGCTGCCTCGAGATGTGCAGACGGTGGGATCGTCGACCCGGAGTCGATCGCCGGGATGTCGACACACGTTCCCGACGAAGCAAAACACCAACCGTGGTACGCACACTCGAGCCGACCGTCCACGATCTTGCCCGCGCTCAACGGGGCAAGGCGGTGAGGGCATGCAGCGGGAAGGACCGACCATGAGTCGAGCTTGACGAGCACGTAGTCGTCGCCAAGAAGTCGGATCGAATGCGGACCGGGGCCGCCGAGGTCGGCCACACGCGCAACTGGATGCCAGAACTGTCGAAGGGCGGGGTGTTCATTTGTGAACCAGCGAGTCACGTGCGCTCTCCAAACGTCCGATCAGCCGTGGTCATACGGTACGCGAGTAGCCGAGCACAAACCTTGTTCAGTCTCACTTGGAGGGATTTCGGTGGGTGTGTCAGGATTGCTACATGAGTGCAATTCCGGTGGAGCACCACTATCAGCGGTGGGAAAATGATGGTGTAGATCTTGCGTTGATTGGCGCGGCTCTCTACGAGCAAGACACGAAGGTGCGAGTGCGACTTCCGCGTGAACTCGCCGACGCTGCGCTGCAGGCGTGGCAACGTGAGGACGAAGATTCTGAGGATCTCCATACCTACGAAGAGTCGGTATCTGAACAGCGGGTTCGCCAACGCGCAGGAACGCTCGCCTTGATCGGTGCGAGCCTCGAGAACGCCCCAATTCAGATCAGTGGCGATTATGTAATTGCCGAGATCGACTCGTGGTACGTCGGTGAGGCTCTACAAGCCGCCGACGACGCCCGCCTTATCTAGGTATCCGCTCAGCCCTGGCGGGCTTCACGGAACCCGAGTTTCTCACCCAAACGCGAAGCGTTTGCGGGGGCCTCGAAACATCGCGGAACTCCCAGCGCTAACGGGGAGCGAAGCTCGCGTAGCGACCATGTCGGCTACCGCGGATCTGGGCGGAAGTCCCAGCGAGATTCAGCTCGCGTCGCGCTGTTCGTACGACTCTTCGAACCACTGCACTTCACTCGGAGCAGCTTCAGGTGGGGCGCCTGGTTCTGGCTGTTGAGGTTCGTGCGATTGCGGCTGTGGAGGAGCGGTCACCTGTGTTGACGGGATCGGTGGGGGCCCGGCTGGTGCAGGGGTCGGAACCGTAGGGAATGCTGCTGCAACAACCGGTGCTTGTGGTGCTGGTTGTGTGCCCTGAGCGCCGCGGGCGTGCGCTTCGAGATGGCTGATGCGAGCGAGGGCTGCTTCGAGCTCGTTGCGCAACGCAATGATGTGGCGCTGGCTGTTGTCCACCGTCTCGTTGGTCGCTGTCAGCGTGTCGGTCAGCTGAGACTCGACCGCAGTATTGCGACGCTGCAGCTGCGTGAGCTGCGAGATGGTCTGCAGAGCTTCAACAATCTTGCTCTCGAGACCATGGACACGGTCGGCGGTTGCGTACTCGTCGCCCGTTTCGAGGCCAGTGATCTTGGTCTCCAGGTCGGCGAGCTCCGCGGCAGTTGCGTACTGCTTGTCGGTGTGGAGCTCGGTGATCTTGTTTTCGAGCTCGGCGATCTTGGTGGTGTGCGAGTCATCTGAAGTCAGTTCGGTGATCTGTGCTTCGAGTGCGGTGACCTGCTGGGCGGTTGCGTACTCGTCGCTCGCCTTCAGTGCATCGACATCTGCTTCGATCGCGGCGATCTGCTCGATCGTTGCGAATTCGCCCTTCTCGGTGAGCTCGGCGAGAGCCGCGCTGTGCGCTTGGAGCTGGCTCGACTGAGTGAAGAGCTCTCCTTGGATTGTGTGGACGATCTCGGCTTGGAGGACACGAAGGTTCTCGGAGAGTTCCTGGGCCTGCTCGGCATTGTGTGCTGCCTGGGCAACATTCTCTTGCAGTTGTGCGAGGCGCTCTTCGGGGTTGCTTGCACGTTCGACTTCAGCAATGCGCTCGTCGAGACGAGCTTCCACACCGTCGATGCGCTCGTTGACCGATCCACGAACGTGTTCGTTCTGTTCGGCAGCATGCGACTCGACGCCTTCGATACGGCTTTCGAGCGACTCGAGTCCGTTGGTTACCTCGCTGAGTGAGTTGAGGTGTGACTCGGTCGAGTCGATGCGGTCGTTCAGGGTCGATTCGGTTGAGCTGATGCGCTCGTTCAGGTTCGACTCGGTCGAGCTGATGCGTTCGTTCAACTCAGATTGCGAAGAGGCAATCCGCTCGTTGGCGTGTTCGACATCGCCCGCAGTTTCATCGAGGCGGGCTTCGAGTTCGGCGAGGTCGTCGACGGCAAGTGACGCCACGGCGTTCGTCTGTGCATCTTCAGCGCGGCGGTTCTCGGCAGCTTCGATCGAGTCGAGTCGTCCGGTGACGTCTTGAAGGTCCCCCGCGACATCGTCAACACGTCCGGTGACATCCTGCAGGTGGCCGGCGACATCGTCGACGCGACCGGTGACTTCATCCAGGGAGCCAGCAACGTCATCGACGCGTCCGAACGCCTCGTCGATCCGGCCATGGGTTGCGTCGACACGGGATTGCGCTTCGTCGATACGGCCCTGGACTTCGGTGATCTTTGTGTGCGCGCTCGATGCGGTCTGGTGCGCCTCTTCGGCGGTTTCGCGAATCGAGTCTGCGGTAGCAGTTGCGTCGTCTGCAGTTCGCTGTGCTTCCTCCGCGCGCTCGGTTGCCTCGGCGATGCTTGCTTCGGTGTTCTGAAGCTCGCTGGACAGCGTCTCGAGCTTTCCTTCGACATTCTCGACGTCGATGGTGACCTTGCTGATCCGGCCGTCTGCTCGCTCGACTTCGATAGCCACATCGGAGATTCGCGACTCGGTGCCGTCGACGCGTTCGTTTGTTTCGTCGACGCTGCGAAGGGTGTCGGCGACACGTCCGTGCACTTCGTCAACGCGGCCATGAACCTCGTCTACGCGGCCATGAACTTCATCAACACGACCGTCGACATCATCGATACGGCCGGCTGCCTGGTCGAGCTTGCTGGTGACTTCGTGGTCGACCGGTGCGGCAGCGGCTGCAACTGCGAGCGTGTGGTTTCCAAGCTCATCGATCTTGTTGTCGATCTGGTCGAAGGCGTTCTCGATGCGACCCTTGAGCTCGCTGCGAGTCCGTTCGATCGCTTCGTCGGTTTCCGCGCGATGGGTGTCGAGGTCCTCGGTTGTGGCGAGGCTCTGAAGTTCTTCGCTAGTGGCGAAACGCTCGGTTGCGACTTCAAATTCCTCAGCCGTGACGAGGCCCTGCTCTTCGAGCTCATCGATCCGGGCATTCGTGGTATCGATGCGGGTGCGTGCGGTGTCGATACGAGTCTGGGTTGCATCGAGCGTCGCTTCGGCATTGCCGATTCGCTCCTCGAACTGCTGGATGTGGTCTTCGTTGGCCGAAGCCTGCTCTACCGCGTTGCCTGCGGTTGCAATGCCTTCATCGACACGTGCCCGGAGATCTTCGGTGGTCGAATCGATGAGATCGATTCGCTGAGACATCAGATCGGCTGTGTCGTTCGCCGACACGATGCGATCGGCGGCTTCGCTGGCGGCCTGGTTCGCTTCGGCTGCAGACTCGAGCGCCTCGTTAACGAGACGGTCGTGGTCGGCCATCCGGTTGGCGTAGGCCGTGAGTGCAACGTCGGTGCGGGAAATCTCCGTCGCATGCTCGGACAGCAGCTCCGTGGCCGCGTCCAGGATCTCGGAGTGAACCTCAAGAACCGTTTCGTGGTCGGTGATCTGCGTCTGTACGGCCTCAACCGCTTGATCAGTCTTGGAGATGTCGCTATCGAGAGTCTCGACGTCGCTGGTGAGCGTGTCGATCTCGGCACCCATAGCTTCGATGTCGTTGGTTACTGCTTCGACGGCCTCAGACGTGGTGGCGAGTGACTCGGCGGCCATCTCGATGGCGCCGGTCGCAGCGTCGACTGCTTGAGCGGTTGCGGTAACTTCGGCTGAGGTCTCGTCGAGCTTGGCTGAGTTGCTCGAGAACACGTCGGTAAGCGTGTCTACCTTGCTCGCAACCTTCTTGATCTTTGTGGTGTTTGTGGAGGTGTTGTCCGCTTGGGTCTGAAGACGTGCGTTCACGTCGTCAACCGCGTGGCCAACTCCAGTCAGGTTCTCGTTGAGCTGAGCGAGCGACTCGGCTTGGGCCGACGCGTTGTCTTCAGCATCAGCAAGCTTCGACTGATGGTCAGCAAGGCGTGAGGTGTGCTCGGCGGTGATGTTCGCTTGAGCATCGATGACGTTCTTGACAACATCGAGGTCGGCGTCGATCGACAAAAAGCGCTGGGTCGTCTGGGGCGCTTCGACAGTCGGAGCGTCCACCTTTGCTTCGAGCTCGTCGATTCGCTCCTCGGACGAGTCAAGGCGAGATTCCGAAGAGTCGAGGCGGATACGGGCAGCGTCGAGACGGGTCTCGGCTGCGTTGAGCCGGTTGTCGGTCGTTTCGAGACGACCAGTTGTGACGTTGAGGTGCTCGGTGGTTGCGCGGAGGTGGTCGACCGTGTCGTCGAGGCGACTGCTCGTCTCGGCAATGCGAGCGTTCGCATCGTCCATGCGGCCATCGCCGAGATCCATCCGCTTGGTTGCGAGGTCGATGCGATCGTCGGTTTCGCTGAGGCGCTGTTCGGTAGTAGCGATGCTCTCGTTGACTTCGTCGAGACGCGAGTTGGTGCTGTCGAGGTGCAGCTTGCTCGAGTCGAGGCGCACATCGGTCGTGTCGACTCGGGCGTTGACACTTTGGATGTCCTCGGCGAGCTGACTCGCGGTGTTGATCTGTGCTGCTTCGATCGCTTCCGAGCGAGACGTAAGGAACTGGATGCTGGTGGAAACTTCGTCGAGCTCGTAGCTCACCTTGGCTTCGGTCGCAGCACTTCGCTCCTCAAGCCCGCCAATGCGGTTGGTGAGCGACGACAACATTTCGTTGTTTGCAGCGTCGACAGATTCGGTGGCAGCGTCGACGCGCTTGCTGAGATCCGAAACAACTTCGTTGAGTTCGGCGACCGACGAGGTAAGGCCAGTCTGTTGCTCGCTGATCTTGGCTTCGGTGTCGGAGAGGTGGTTGAAGGTCTCGGCACGGGCGGCAGTGTTTGTGCCGCGCTCTTCTTGGATGAGTTCGGTGAGCGAAACGATCTGGCTGAACGCTTCTTCGACGAACGAGTTGAGTTCGTTGAGCTCCTTGGTGCGAGCGATGCGGGCGTCTTCAACTTTGACGAGGCGGGCATCAAAGCCATCGACAGAACTGAGAAGCGACGCGGCGGCGGTGTCTTCTGTTGCAGAGACGCGGCTGGCGAGTTCGGCGAAGCGTGAGGTGGTGCTCGCCAGCTCGTTGTCCATCCGATTGAAGCGATCGAGTAGATCGTCGGGGACCGAGTTCATTGGTGCGTCGAAGATGTGTCGCTCGAGTGACGCCAATCGCGTTCGCAAAAGATCCAGCTGCGCGGTTACTTCGAGGATGCGGCCATCCTCACTTGCTCGATGCGTGTCGAGCGTAACGGTGCGCGCGTTGGCGCGAGCGAGGTTGAGATCAGCCGAGAGCTCTGGCCATGCCATTTCTCCCGATGTCGTCCGCTTATCTTGGTCCATGCGACCCTCATTAAAATTAGTGGTGATGCCTACTCGGATTGTCGGCGCAAAGGCGACGACCATGAGGAGTTCGCAGTTTCAACTTTTTCGGAATTTTCCGTGCCTAAACACCCAGTGTGTTACTTCACCGTGCAGTCGTTAGGAGTTGGATAGCCACCCAAAGCGGTTGACGAAGAAGAAGGTCTCAAGGTTGCCTGCTTATGTGGGATCTGAAGCCAGAACACCACTCCAAGCGATATTGCGGGAATGCTGATCCGTGACAAGGCTTGCGCCATGCTCTCCGACCTTGCACTCATCGATTGGATCGCCCTGGTGTTCGCCGCCGTGCTTCTCGCTGCCGCCGCAGCAGCTGCAATTGTTGCCTACGCCACTGCGAAGAACCGGCCTGCAAAGGCCAGCCACCGTCCAGCCCACGCGGTGTCGACAACGCCTCCACCACCATCTGGAGAGGCAGTGGTCATGTCGTCCGTACGGGCGTCAGCACCCGTTGTCGATATCCCGGCACCTTCGGTCGCCGCACGCGCCCCACAGCCCGAGTTCGCTGGTGCAACGTCGGAATCAGGTCATGGCGGACGCCACACCTTGCTTGTCGAGCCATCCTCGGCCGAAGAGTCGGTTGCGGCACGCGCTGCAAAACTTCGCGGCCGTCCAGTCCCGGACAACAACGCCGGTCGCAAGCAGCGGATTGTCAGCGCTGTCGAACCAAAGCGCATGCCAGCGCACGCCCCGAACCGTGCGTTCGCTCACGCTGGCGCATCCGACGTTGCCATCGAGATGGGCACCCCGCCGCAAGGGTTTGCCGCCCGGACACCAGGGTTCTTCGAAGATCCAGTCGGGCGCCACGAGCTTCGTTACTGGGACGGGCATCGCTGGACCGAGTACGTCAAAGAGCACGGTGAGCGCTTCACCGATCCGCTGTAGTTGTGACGACGCCGAACTGCTCGTGGACTAGGCGAGGCGCGAGGACTCAAAACGAGCGTTGTCGAGCGAATCGACAATCAGCTCTTGAAGCTCAAGATCCATCCGCAGGAACGACACACCAAGGCGAGCCTGACCGTTGTCATCAGACACGAGATTGCGGAGCTCCACAATCGCTGCGTGATCGTCGATGTACACCCGGTACCGCTTACGTAGCCGATAGCGACGGTCCTGCGGCGCAATAACTGCGCCACCACCATCAGACAGTTCGACCAGCAATGCGTCCACGCGGTCAGCCGTCCGGAACAACCCGTTCGACAGCTCGATGGTTAGCGGAACAGCAAAGTCATAGCGCGCCGCAGTGCGCGTTGTCGTCTCACTCGCGTTTCCGTTCTCCCACTTCATAGAAGAACCTTCGGCTTCCCACGCCAAGACATGACCCTCTCAAACAGTTTTGGGGTCAGACCGTCTAGCTGTTGGGGGAGGCGTTGGGTGGAGGGGGAGGTGGTTGGTTCATCACCGGTCGGGCATCGACGTCGATGGCGTCGTGAATCACCGAATCCTGCACCCCGAAGCCGAGAACGGTGTTGCGGTCGTAGCGGCTGAAGAACGTGTTGGCCTGCTTCGCAAACTCGCGCATCATGAGGTAGTTAGCACTCCCACCGACCGCTGCGCCCACACCGAACGGCAGCAGCTTGCCAACGGTTGCTGCGCCCCGACGGGTGCCCCACTTCTTTAACACCTGGGCAACAAGGGTGGTGTTGATCCGGCGAAGTGCATCGATCGTGGCTACCTGGCCAGCTCCGCCACCGATGGCCTCGCCGGCGACTTCGATCGCGTGACCATCCGACAGCTTCATCCCCATGTCGCGAGCGAGACTTGAGAACTCTTCTGCCGCGTCGTCGCCGAACGCAAGGACCGCAAGCACCCAGGCGCGTCGTTCTTCTGGTGAGGCTTCGAGATGGCCGTACGCAGCGCCGATCGACATCACCATGTCGGTCGTGCGCAACGCAACGACGCCGAGCTCGGCGGCCAGCGTTCCCACAGCGATCGACGTGCCAACACCGGGTGCCGCTGCGGTGGCGCCGGCGGCTGCGCCGAGGGCAGTCATCTTCTTGCGGATCGGCGAGGCGATTGCTCGGGCCTTGACCGACGGTGTCGCATTAGGTGCCGTAGTTCGCGCCACTTCTTGGGCGCGATCCCAGCGTGCGACGACCGCACGGTCGATTCCTTCGATCAGTGCCTTGCCCGCCGCGTCGAGAACTGGTGCAGGTACTCGTTGCGTTGCCTGTTTCTCGATGTACTTCTTTGCGAGACCCATGCCTCCAGTGTGCTTGGGCGCAACGGCAGATCAACCGTTAGGCTCGCGAAATGGCAGACCAAGCCTCATTCGCCGAAGCAGCAATGCCGCTGATGGATCAGCTCTACTCGGCCGCGCTCCGCATGACCCGCAACGCCGCTGACGCCGAAGACCTTGTCCAAGAGACATATATGAAGGCGTACCGGGGGTACGAGCGCTTTAACGAGGGAACAAACCTCAAAGCGTGGATGTACCGAATCCTCACGAACAGCTACATCAACCGCTATCGAGCAAAGCAACGCCGCCCCGACGAGAGCGACATTGCCGACGTCGAAGATATGTACCTGTACCGCCGCTTGGGTGGCGAACACTCCGACATGGGCACCAGCGCCGAAGAGTCGTTCTTGAACTCGGTCACCGATGATGCGGTGAAGGCCGCCATCGAGGCCATCCCCGAGAACTTCCGCATTGCCGTGCTCCTGGCCGACGTTGAGGGCTTCGCCTACAAGGAGATCGCCGAGATCCTCGACGTCCCGATCGGCACGGTCATGAGCCGTATCCACCGCGGCCGTAAAGCCCTCGAGAAGCAGCTTCACGACTTTGCAAGCGAAAGAAATTTGCTACCAGATTCCGAAACCGGGAATGAAGAAGCAGATACCTCTGTTGTGGACGACGCACGTGAAGAGTCCGAAGCAATGGCAACCGACGGGGAGGTCGCGACGACATGAACGATGATGCCATGAGTGAGAACCACGAAGTATCCGCACCGGTAAACCAATCCGATGTTTTTGCCCATTCCGAGCCGTTCGCATCGGCCGATCAACCATTTCTTGGCATCGACGGTTTCAACCCCGCTGGCCCAATGGCATTGTCATCGCCGTTGCAACAGGGATGCCCGGTCGAAGCCTCGTGTCTCGATGTCCATCGCAGTCTGTCGGTCTACCTCGATGGCGAATTGGCCATCCCACAAGCCAACGCGGTTTCCCAGCACCTCGGAACCTGCGGTGCATGCCAGAGCGCCCAAGCCTTCCAAATGCAGTTGCGCACCACCGTTGCCGCTAAAGCGCTTGATCCAATGCCCGAAGATGTTCGTAAGCGCATTACCCGAGCACTCGGGTTCGAGTAAGCCGTTCCCCGGTCGAGAGAGGTAAGCTTTCACCTATGTTCGCAGTTGTTTGGCATTTCTGGATTGCACCGGCTCTCATCATTGGCACCATCGGTGCGCTCGTGTCGATCATTGGTGGCTACCTCTTCTTCGTGACCTCCAAGCAGTACCCCAGCCGCAAGCAGCGCAAGCAGATGAAGCAATAGCGGTTCGATCATGAGCGAATCCGCAACGATCGATTGGGATCTCGCTCGCACGATCGCGGCGAAGGTCAACCGGAACGAACCCGAAATCGTCGGGGACGAGCGCAAGCGAATGAACGACGATTTCGAAGAGTTCACCGCGCTCGCCGAAGAACTCGTCGCTAACGAAACGGGGCTCCGTTCGCTCGATGGGAACGCCCGCGGCCGAGTTGCCGATCGGGCCGACTGGGTCGACGCCAACATCCGATCCTTCCAGCGCCTGCTTCGCCCCATGCTGTCGAAGATGGAAGACGAAATGACGAGCGGCGTGTTCAGCGCTGTTGGTCCCAAGGTCGCGGGCGCCGAACTCGGTATGTTGCTCGGCTGGATGAGCACCCGGGTGCTTGGCCAATACGACCTGCTCGTCATCGAAGACGAGAACCCCGAAGATCAAGACATGGTCTACTACGTCGGGTCAAACGTGGCAGCGCTCGAAAAGCGCTTTGCCTTCCCCGAACGCGACTTCCGGTTGTGGCTCGCTCTTCATGAGGTCACTCACCGAGCGCAGTTCACCGGCGTGCCATGGATGCGTGAGCATTTCCTCGGTTTGGTCGCGACCACGATGGAAGAGGCCGATCCCGATCCGCAGCGATTTATCGACGGGTTGAAGCGTGCGCTCGAAGTCAAGAAGGCCGGCAATGACCCGCTGGAAGATGGCGGGCTCGCTGGTGTCTTTGCCTCGGAAAAGCAGCGTGAGACCCTCGATCACATCGGCGGGTTGATGAGCCTGCTCGAAGGTCATGGCGATGTCACCATGGATCGTGCCGGAGTTGGCTACGTACAGAACGCCGAACGGTTTGGTCGGGTACTTCGCCAGCGCCGTCAGAACGCCTCGTCGTTCGTGTCGTTGATCCAACGATTGTCTGGCCTCGAAGCAAAGATGAAGCAGTACGCCCAGGGTGAAGCCTTCATCGAAGCAGTCGAAGATCACGGCGGCCGCGACCTCATGGACCGTGTGTGGGAAGGTCCAACGATGCTTCCCCTCCTCGCCGAGATTCGCGACCCCGACGTGTGGATCGACCGAGCAGCCCCAGCGCAGGTTGCCTGAGCCCATGGAGCTCGGCCGTGCCCTCGAGGCATGGCTCCCGAAGTGCACCTTTCCTGATGGTGCGGTCCGGTGCGGTGTGTCTGGAGGGGCTGATTCGCTCGCGCTGATGGCGTTAGCCGTAGCGTCAGGGTGCCAAGTCACCGCAGTACACGTCGACCACGGCCAACGTCCCGGGGCGGCTGACGAAGCTGCTCGTGTTCGGACGTACGCCGAATCGATCGGCGCCGCGTTCGAGGCGGCCACCGTCAACGTTGAGTCCGGCGCAAACCTCGAAGCCCGAATGCGGGCAGCTCGCTACGGCGTGCTCGGCCCCGATGCGGCAACCGGCCACACCGCCGATGATCAAGCCGAGACAATGATTATCAACTTGATGCGCGGCGCCGGACTCGTCGGCCTCGGGGCAATGCAGCCCGGCCCTCGCCGACCGATCCTTTCGCTGCGACGCTCTGACACCGAAGCCATCTGCGCATTGCTCGGCTGGGAGTCGTTCGAAGATCCGTCGAATACCGACGCCCGATTCCAGCGCAACCGGGTTCGTCATGAGATCGTTCCATTGCTGAATGATGTTGCCGATCGAGATGTCGTTCCGCTGCTCGTGCGTTCTTCGGCCCACGCCCGTGATGCCGCCGAACTTCTCGCGAATCAGGCCGACGCTCTCGACCCGACCAACGCCAAGGCGCTTGCAGCCGCACCCGTTCCGATCGCGTCGATGGCGATCCAACAATGGGTGCGCTCCGAGACAGGCGATGAGCATCCCATCGACGCAGCGTCGATCGCCAGAGTGCTCGACGTTGCCCGAGGCGCCGCCATCGCCGCTGAGGTGACCGGCGGCTGGCGGGTGTCCCGCTCGCAACAACGTCTCTCAGTCGGACGAAGTATCGTCGGCCCATGACGAGCAAGGCGGGGCAGCGAAGTGGCAAGCTCGGCACGAATTACTTCCGTCTGCTCGGCGCTTCGATCGTCTCCAATTTGGGTGATGGCATCGGCACGATCGCCTACCCATGGCTGGCATCGGCAGTCACCCGAAACCCGATCCTCATCGCCCTCGTGCTCGTTGTGCAGCGTTTACCGTGGCTCCTCTTCAGCCTTCCTGCCGGAGTGATAACTGATCGTGTCGACCGCTTCACGCTCATGGTCCGAGCCAATGTGCTGCGCGCTGTCCTCACCGCTGGAGTTGCCGTAGCCGTCTACACCCAGCAGTCCACGCTTCCGTCTCCCGACGAGGTCACCGAGCTCGGTGATGGGCTCGAAAGCAACCTGTTCATCTACGTCGTCGTGCTCGCCGCAACCTTCCTCCTCGGTATGGGCGAGGTGCTCTACGACAACGCTTCGCAAACGTCGATCCCATCGATCGTCGAGTCAGACCTGTTGGAGAAGGCGAACGGGCGAATGTGGAGCTCGGAGATGGTGGCCAACACCTTTGTCGGCCCGCCCCTCGGCGCCTTCTTGTTGGCTGTCGCATTTGCCTTGCCGTTTGCGATCGACTCGGTCACGTTCTTCGTGTCGGCAGCGCTGATTCTGCTGATCGCGAAGAGTCGGCCGCCCAAGGAAGCCGAACCGACCGAAGACAGGCGCTGGCAAGACGAGATGCGTGAAGGCTTCTCCTGGCTTCGCTCGCACGAACTGCTCTATCCGCTAGCGATCATCCTCGGCATCCTCAATGCGTTGGGGACGATGCCGTGGGCGATCATGGTGCTGTTCGCCCAGGACGCGCTTGGCATCTCGGCAACGCAGCTTGCCCTCATGTCGACCGGTGGTGCGTTTGGCGGTGTCATCGGCGGCTGGAGTGCTTCGTGGATCGGCAAGAGGATCGGCGCCGGGCCATCGCTGTGGGTGACGATCGGAACGGGCGTGATCGTGCTTGCAATCATGGGCGTGGCCACGTCGTGGCAGCTGGTGTGGCTCATGCAGTTGTTCTTCACGTGGTCGGCAATGTTGTGGAACGTCATCACCGTCAGCCTGCGCCAGACGATCATCCCCGATCATCTGCTCGGCCGGGTGAACAGCGTGTACCGGTTCTTTGCTTGGGGAGCGATCCCGATCGGTGGTGCCTTTGCCGGGGTGATCGTGTTCTTCGCCGAAGGCCCGCTAACTCGCGAGATGGCATTGCGCGTGCCGTTCTTCGTCAGCTCCGCACTGCACATCGTGCTGCTGATATTCGCCGTGCGAATCCTCACCACCGAACGGATCGAAGCAGCGCGAGAGGCGGGCGCGCCTAAGGTCGAGACATGACCCGACCTCCTGCCCCCGACATTCCGTTCGTCGCCGATGAGCTCACCATGCTGAATGCCTTCCTCGACTACTACCGAGCGGCGCTGCTCGATCGGGCGTGGGGTCTCGATGCAGGCCAGCTGGCCGTCCGGCTCGAGCCATCAACGTTGACGATCGGCGGTCTGCTGACGCACATGGCGATGGTTGAGTACAACTGGTATCGATCACGATTCGCTGGTGGCGAACAGCACGAGATGTTCACGTCGCTCGATTGGGACGCCGATCGCGATGCCGAAATGGCACTGGCGACGACGCTCACCGTCGACGAGATCGTGGCCGTCTTCACCGAATCGGTCGCTGATTCCCGGGCACACGTTGCTGCCGCGGCGTCGCTCGATGATCTCTCGGCAAAGCCCAACAACGATGGCGAACACTGGAACCTTCGTTGGATCATGATTCACATGATCGAGGAGTACGCCCGTCACTGCGGCCACGCCGATCTGATCCGCGAGTCCATCGACGGCGACATCTGCGACTAGGGCCAGCTATCCGCCGGGCAGTTCCGAGCGGATGTCTTCCACGTAGTCGTGCACGTACGGGCAATAGAGGCGTAGCGCTGTGGTGCCTATGCTCTCGGATTCTGGTGCTCCGTCGGTGAGTGAGGAGATCCCAGCGTCGAATGCACCAAGACTCGCCGAGTCACCCACGGTCCAACCAATGGCACAAGTCGACGCGGCGAAGGCGTTTGCGGTCTCATCGTCTTGTGCCGCGAGCCATGGGGAATCTGGGGTTTCCTCGCGCAGAAGGTCGACCCCTTCGGGCCACCACCAATACTGTGGGTCGCGGAACCCGGGGCCGATCTCTTGGCTTCCGACCGGAGCGACAGTGAGGTCGCTTTCGAACCCAGCGGCTCGGGCGACCATGATCTGAAGCGCGGTGTTGGTGGCTGCGGTATCCGAGGAGGCAACGAGCAGCACCATGTTCGACACCGTTGCGCCTTCCACCTCAGTGGCCGTGGTGTTTTCGTTGGTGACCAGAACTGATTCGTACCCGAGCTGATTGCTGGCGGTCTCGATCGTCGGCGGTTTGAACAGCTCAAAGTAGCCAATCGTTTCCGCCCCGATTTCGTCTACCTTGAATTGGCCTGAGCACTCCGGCAGCGCTCCGCGAAGGTAGTCGAGGGCATTGCCTGCTTCTTGAGCGGTGTCGTAGACGAAAACTCCGGTGTACAGGAGGTGGTCTCCGAATGCCGCACGGTCGATCCGCCCGATCGGCGGATGGGCCTTCGTGATCGATTCGACACCGAGACACAGCTCGGTCGACGCCCCCGATTCCTCAAAGACATAGCCGTCCGCCACGACATCGTCGTCGCGAAGCGCGACGGTAGCTGCGAGTTCGGACGGGTCTTCGGGCAACTCGATGGGCGTGCCCAAGGTGGGTGCGACCGTTGTCGTGGTCGTCGACGTCGTTGATGTAGTTGAGGTCGTCGACGTTGGCGCAACACTTGATGCGGTCGATGTTGTGGCAGCGCTCGTAGTCGGAGAATCGTCCGCCGCCGACTCTTCAGATGTCGAGCTACCCGAGCATGCCGCAAGAATCAGGGCAGCGATCACTACGCGAACAAGAGGTGTGCGAATAGAGGATATGCAAATAGTTGTCACGTGAGGCGACGTTACCTGACTTCACGGGTGAGTTTGCGCAGCTCTACGGCGCTTGAGGCTGAGCGCGCAATATCGCGGCACGCGGTTGCCCACTCCCACGCGGCAGGCACTAACGTTCGGCTCTGCATGGGCACAGACGCACGTTTTGATGGCACCCCAATGACGGGTCGAGCACCGGAATCATCCGTTGGCCGAATTCTGGTGACCGAGGCCGAGATCAACCAACGGGTTCATGAGCTTGGTGCGGAGATCACCGAGAAGTACGCGGGTAAGAAGCCGCTGCTCGTCGCCGTGCTTCGTGGCGCGTATATGTTCATGGCCGACCTCTCACGCGAGATCGATCTGCCGGTCGAGATCGACTTCATGGCCGTGTCGTCCTATGGCAACCAGACAGCATCGTCAGGCGTTGTTCGCATTCTCAAAGACCTCGACGAAGACCTCGAGGGGCGACATGTCATCGTCGTCGAAGACATCATCGACTCGGGCCTCACGCTCAGCTACCTGCGCCGCAACCTCGAGAACCGTGCTGCAGCATCAGTTGAGGTCTGCGCACTCCTCGTTCGAGAAGGACGGCAAAAGACCGACGACGAGATCGAGTACGTCGGTTTCGAGCTGCCGCCGGACTTCGTTGTTGGCTACGGCCTCGATGCGTCGGGCCACTTCCGTAACTTGCCGTACATTGCGGAGTACCTCGCTCCACCGGAGTAACACGTACCTCGCGGGTAGTCTCACCTTGTGTGGTATCTCGTAGACAATCGTGATCTTGGCGGTCGGGAGGACTCAGCCGAGAAACCACTGTTCCTGGACGCGCTGCAAGCTCCGCTGACGGTGGTCGCAGCTAAGTACGCACTGTCGAGTGGCTACAGCGAATTCCCGAAAGGGGTCGACTTGCTGTGGTGCACGGGGCTCGTCGCTAGCGACTTCTTGGACGAGACCGGTGTCGAACCAATCGAACTATGGCGGGCCGAAGAAGACCGTTCACGCTGCTGGGATATCAACATGAAGTTCGATGAGGTCGCCAAAACGATCCATGTCGACTTCGAAGGGGAGAGCCTGTTGCATGGCTCTCACGGTCTTCGCCTCTACCAACTTCCGGTTGAGCCCGAATCGCTTGCACTCGGCGCAGACGTAGAGGTCGCTGCCTCAAATCTGGGTGAACTCCTTGATCAGATGCTGGGTTCGATCCTGAAGACTGCCGTTTGACAGTGTTCCGTTTGAGATTCGCCGTGACTTCTCGCTGAGCTGTTGGCGCTGTCGCTCGGTAGGTTGAAGCGATCGTGAAAAAGGTGTCCGTACGTTCCTGGTTGTTCGTCTGTGCTCTGGCTGCTGTGGCCACGATTGGCTACACGGTCGCTACGCAAGACCCGCCTCCGACGGAGCTCACATTCTCCGAGTTCGAAGCGGCGATCGCCGACGGTGCTATTGCTGAGGCGACGGTGCTCGATCGATCGCATCAGGTTCGGGGCGTGCTCATCGAGGATGACGAGGCGTTCATTGCCAGCTTTCCGAGGGAGTCCACCGACGAGATCTTCACCGAACTCCGCGAAGCCGAACCGCCGATCGATCTCGACACCGACAGCGAAGCGACCAGCCTTTGGGCGCAGCTGCTCCAGCAGATGCTGCCGATCTTGTTGCTCGTTGGCATCTTCTACTTCCTCATCAGCTCGATGGGCCGCGGCGGCGTCATGGGCTTTGGCAAGGCCAAGACCCGAAAGATGTCGAAGGACCAGCCGCAGGTCACCTTCGACGATGTCGCTGGTGCTGACGAAGCCGTTGAAGAGCTCACCGAGATTCGAGACTTTCTTGCCGACCCCGAACGCTTTCAGAACCTCGGGGCCAAGATCCCCAAGGGCGTGCTGCTGTTCGGTCCTCCCGGAACCGGCAAGACGCTGCTTGCCCGGGCGGTAGCGGGCGAAGCAGGAGTTCCGTTCTTTACGATCTCGGGTTCGGACTTCGTCGAGATGTTCGTCGGAGTCGGCGCAAGCCGTGTCCGCGACCTCTTCCAGCAGGCCAAGGATGAAGCGCCTGCGATCATCTTCGTCGACGAGATCGACGCCGTAGGGCGCCATCGTGGCGCTGGCATGGGTGGCGGGCACGACGAACGTGAACAGACCCTCAACCAGCTGCTTGTCGAAATGGACGGCTTCGATGTCGCCACCGGCGTGATCCTCATCGCTGCCACCAACCGCCCCGACATTCTCGACCCGGCGCTGCTGCGTCCGGGGCGTTTCGACCGTCAGATCACCGTCGACCGACCCGACCTTGTCGGTCGTCGAGCGATCGCTGCCGTACACGCCAAGGGAAAGCCCCTCGCTCCCGACGTCGACACCGATGTCATCGCCCGTCGCACTCCGGGCTTCACCGGTGCCGACTTGGCGAACCTGCTCAACGAAGCTGCGCTGCTGACAGCGCGTCGAGACAAGCGGCTGATCGGCCAGCTCGAAATCGAAGATGCCATCGACCGGGTGATCGCCGGCCCAGAGCGCAAGAGCCGGGCAATGTCCGAGCACGAGAAAAAGGTCATTGCCTACCACGAGGCTGGGCACGCACTTGTTGGTCACGCCCTGCCGCACACCGACCCGATCCACAAGATCTCGATCATCGCCCGTGGCCGGGCGCTTGGCTGGACGCTGTCGCTGCCGACCGAGGACAAGTACCTGCAAACCCGCAGCGAACTGACCGATCAGATGGCGATGTTGCTCGGCGGGCGTACCGCAGAGGAGTTGATCTTCGGCGAACCCACCACAGGTGCCAGCGACGATATCGATCGGGTTGCAAGCATCGCCCGTTCGATGGTGACCGAGTACGGCATGAGTGACACGCTCGGCCCACATCGCCTCGGCCGGAAGTCCGGTGAGGTCTTCCTTGGCAAAGATCAGGGTCACGAGGCCAACTACTCCGACGACGTCGCGGCACAGATCGACCGTGAGGTGCAAGAGCTCGTCGATGCTGCCCACGCAGAAGCCCGTGAGATCCTCACGATTCACCGCAACGTGCTCGATCAGCTTGCGGAAAGCCTCATTGAACATGAAACCCTTGACGGCGATGAACTAGAAGAGATCTTGGCTGGGGTGGGTAGCACCATTGCTGACTCACCGGGAAGCGTGCAAACGTCTCCCAACCTGACACCCCCACAGCCTGCACCTCAGATGCGGGCAGAAGGACCGGACCCACGATGACCGACCACGACGACCGTCTCGAACCACGAGCAAACACGGTCGACCAGGCCAAGATCGAGGACGCCGTTCGCGTCATTCTCGAAGCCATTGGCGAAGACCCAAACCGTGACGGTTTGCTGGATACTCCAGCGCGGGTTGCCCGCATGTATGCCGAGATCAGCGGTGGTCTGAAGGAAGAGCCAGAAGAGCACCTCCGCAAGGTCTTCGACGTTGATCACGATGAGATGATCATGGTCCGCGACATTCCGATCTACTCGATGTGCGAACACCACCTGTTGCCGTTCTACGGAACTGCACACGTGGCGTACATCCCAAAGCCGGGCGGCAAGATCACCGGCTTGTCGAAGATCGCCCGGATGGTTGATGGCTACGCCCGTCGCCCGCAGGTGCAAGAGCGCCTGACCCGTCAGGTTGCTGACGCGGTGCAGAACGTTCTCGATCCCGCAGGCGTTCTTGTTGTTGTTGAGGCCGAGCACATGTGCATGTCGATGCGCGGCGTCCGTAAACCTGGTTCATCAACGGTCACCTCCGCAGTGCACGGCATGTTCCGCGACAGTGCAGCAACACGCGCTGAAGCAATGCGGTTCATCAGCGGCCGCTAACACGGCGTGATGTCAAACGGCTTCGATCAGGGCGGCGGTTTGGCCGCCCTCGACCAATCCGGACCCCTGGTCATGGGCATCTTGAACACGACGCCCGACTCGTTCAGCGATGGAGGCAGTTGGGGCACGGTCGATCGAGCGGTGGCGCACGCCGAGCAGATGCTGGCGGACGGGGCCCACATCATCGACATCGGAGGTGAATCGAGCCGGCCGGGAGCCGACGCCGTGTCACAGACCGAAGAGCTCGATCGGGTGATTCCGGTCATCGAACGATTGGCTGGCCGATGTGTGATGTCGATCGATACGGCCAAACCTGAGGTTGCTGATGCTGCGCTTCGGGCGGGAGCGCACATCGTGAACGACATCACGGCGTCTCTCGAAGAGGTGGCCGGATCACATGCGGCTGGCTGGATTGCGATGCATATGCAGGGCGAACCGCGAACAATGCAAGAAAATCCCTCCTATGACGACGTCGTTTCCGACATCGCAGCGTCACTAAGTGACTACTCAGAGAGGGGAAATCGCGCTGGTGTTGCCCAAATGTGGGTAGATCCGGGAATTGGCTTCGGAAAGACCACATTTCACAACCTGAACCTGCTCCGCGACCTGAAAAACATGACTAATGTCGGCGCAGAGTTAGTCATTGGAGTCAGTAGGAAGAGATTCGTCGGGGAGATTCACGCGCTGAGTGACCGCATGTCAACCGGAGAAACGGTTGGCGCGGACGATCGGCTCGAGGGTTCAGTGTTCATGGCTGTGTGGTCCTGGTGGGAAGGCGCACACATTGTTCGTGTTCACGACGTGCGCGCCACTGCGGCCGCAGCACGGCTTCTCGCCACCTTTCGACCTACGTCCCAATCCTGCTGACAACCCCCAGTCGAAACGGAAACTATTCATGGCAAGTAGCCAAAAGCTCAAGGGCAAGTGGGCCCTTGGAATTCAGCCACGCCACTTCATGTGGGTCCTCCGAGGACAGTTCGCCGTATGCGAACGTCTCGGCGGGTATGGCGACGCCCATCGCCGCGTGCGCCGTCAAGAAGAGATCATTTGGACGAAGGTCAACGGATTTGATCGCATCCTGTCACTCATCCCAAACACGTCGAACCTGCACAACTATGACGAAGAAGATATGGCATGGGTTCATCGCCCGTTCCGGGGTCCGGAGGACGGCGAGAAGTTCCTCAACCACCTCTACTCCGACATCAACATGCTCACCACGCAGGGATTCAAGATCCTCGTGCATCGCGAAGAGCTCGGCGATCACGTGACCGGCCTCATTGCTGGCTACCTGGTGTGGACCGAGATGGTTCCTGACCAGCCGAAGGCCATCGTGGCTGTCGAGCAGCTCCTCCAGCGTCCGATCGGCCCTGTTGGGCGCGAGATTGTCGCCGTTGCAGGCCGCATCGATCGCGAATCGGTGCACAAGCCGGCCAAGGAAACCGAAGCTGAACCCGAGATCGACCTACGTGACTGACACGATCGAGCTGCGCGGCCTTCGCGTCCTTGCGTTCTGCGGAATCCTCCCCGAGGAAGTTGAGCGCCGCCAGCCGTTTGAGATCGACGTAGATGTCGATCTCGACCTGAGTGCTGCGGGCGTCTCCGACGACCTCAGCAATACCATCGATTACGGCGGACTCGTTGCGCAGATCCAAGCTTTGGCCGACGATGTTCGCTACGGCCTGCTCGAACGCTTCGCGTCAGAGATTGCGGCCGAAGTCCTCAGCCACGACAACGCAACAGCCACGAGAGTCACCGTTCGCAAGCTTCGTCCGCCGGTTCCGCAAGACCTCGCGAGCTCCGGTGTGACGGTTCGGCGGGAGCGTTCGTGACACGCCGAGCCTTTCTTGGGCTCGGCTCCAACCTTGGAGATCGTGAAGCCCACCTCAATCACGCCGTCGGGCGCATTCCCGACGTCGTCAAGATCTCGTCGATCTGGGAGACCGAGCCCGTTGGCGGACCCGAGCAGGACAACTACCTAAACGTTGTCGTGCAGCTCTCGACCGATCGAACCGCCCGTCAGCTGCTGACCGTGTGCCGCGAGCGTGAGGAAGAGGCAGACCGAGTCCGCAAGGAACGCTGGGGCCCGCGCACGCTTGACGTCGATGTGCTGTGGGTTGATGGAGAGAAGATCGACGACCACGACTTGGTTGTGCCGCATCCGCGGATGTTCGAGCGTGCGTTCGTGCTGATCCCGCTTCGTGAGCTCGCACCCGATCTCATCCCAGATGACTTTGTCGATCCACCGCTCGACGAAGTGTGGCCGTATGTCCCGGGCGGAGCCGACTGATGGCTGAAGCGATCTAGTGTCAGTGCGCCGGTTTTCCCTTGTCGGGCCCGGCCGCGCAGGTATGTCGCTGCACGCAGCACTGATCGATCTTGGGTGGGAGTGCGCTGCAGTCTTTGGCCGTGATGACGAGAGTGAGCGGGCCGCAGCTGATGTCGATGTGTGCGTGATTGCGACGGCAGACGCACAGATAGCGACAGTGGCTGGCGCAATCGAGCCGACTAACGCTGTTGTTATGCATTTGTCTGGTGCGACGTCGCTTGCGGTCCTGGATAGTCATGGCCGAGTTGCTGGTCTTCACCCACTCCAGTCACTGCCGAACCCTGTTGCCGGCGCCGCATCTCTCCGTGACTGCTACTTCGCGGTCGCCGGCGACCCAATCGCACAAGAGATCGCCGAGGCGCTCAGCGGAAAGTGGTTCGAGATTGCCGATATGGATCGAGCGATCTACCACTGCGCCGCGGTCATTGCGTCGAATCACACGGTGGCGCTGCTCGGTCAGGTCGAGCGGCTGGCAGAGTCGATTGGCGTGCCGTTCGAGGCCTTCCGCCCGATCGTCGACGCGAGCATCGCAAACACGTGGAACGAAAGCCCCGCCGATGCCCTTACCGGGCCTGCGGCCCGCGGCGACGAAGGAACAATTCACGCCCATCGCACTGCGCTTGTTGCAAACCTCCCGGACGAGCTGGCCGGCTATGACGCTGTCGTCGAACTGGCACGACGACTTGCAGGCAGAATGGACCCCTCATGCTGATCATCCACACCATTTCTGAGCTTCGTACCGCCCTCGATGCCGAACGTGCCGCCGGAAAGTCGATCGGTTTCGCCCCGACCATGGGCGCCCTGCACCACGGTCACGAAAGCCTCATGGTCGCCGCCTCAACCATGTGCGAAGTCGGAGTGGCATCGATATTCGTCAACCCGCTGCAGTTCGCCCCCGACGAAGACCTCGACAGCTACCCTCGGATGCTCGACGAAGATGCGGCCAAAGCCGAGGCCGCCGGGATCGACTACTTGTTCGTGCCGTCGGTGCGCGAGATGTATCCCGAGGAGAACTGGACCACGGTGTCGCTTCGAGTCGTCACCGAGCCGTGGGAAGGCGACAGTCGGCCGACCCACTTTGCGGGTGTGGCTACGGTCGTCAGCAAGCTCTTCAACATCGTTGGCCCTTGCACTGCATTCTTTGGGCAGAAGGACTTTCAACAACTCGCCATGCTGCGCCGCATGACCACTGACTTGAATTTCCCAGTCGACGTGAAGGGCATGCCCACCGTCCGAGAAGAAGATGGCCTCGCAATGTCGAGCCGGAACCTTCGACTCACCCCCGAGCACCGAGCACAAGCCCCGACCGTGCAGAAGGCACTGCAAGCAGGCGTTTCGGCCATCAACTCAGGCGAACGGGATCCGGCGGCGGTTGAAGCTGTGGTGCGCGCTGTTCTGGCAACCGCACCTGCCGCTGACAAGCCTGACTACATCGCCGTCGTCGATGCGGCTTCGCTTCGCACCCCCAAGGTGCTCGAAGGCGAGATCCGGTTGCTCACCGCGGTGAAGTTCGGCGACGTGCGATTGATCGACAACGTCGGTGTCACTGTTGACTAACGCCGCGCTCACGGTTGACTGAACAGCAATGAACGAAGAAGAAGAGGACATCACCATCGTCGAGCCTGTCTTTGCCCCCTGGGATGGACGTCGCGTGCCAGTCACGCTGCTCGGTGGCTACCTCGGTGCTGGCAAGACGACCGTCATCAACGAAATGTTGGCCCGGGCCGACCGGCCAATCGCTGTCATGGTGAACGATGTTGGCGACATCAACATCGATGCCAAGCTCATCGAGCGTCAAGACGGAGACACGCTGGACCTCAGCGGCGGCTGCGTGTGCTGCAGCCTGAAGAACGGATTCCTCGAGGCCTTCGACCAACTGCGTGAACGGCCGACGCCCCCCGAGCTCGTCGTCGTCGAGCTCAGCGGCATCGCCAACCCATCAGCTGCTGCCGGCATGGCGTCGACGCCGGGATTCGTTCTCGACAGCATCGTGGTCCTCGTCGATCTCGATCAGTTCCTCACGTTCGAAGACGAATCGTCGGTGGTTGCCGACGCCGTTCGCGCTCAGGTCCGCGCCGCCGACGTCTTGCTTTTGAGCAAGCGCGACCTTGTCGACCAGGAGCGCGTCGACGTCGTGACCGCTCGCTTGACCGAGCTTGCTCCGCACACCCGAGTGCTGATGGCGGATTCTGCGCACTCCACCGCCGGTCTTGTTGGTCTCGGTGTGCGGCGCCCAATTCTCGAGGTGGGCCAAGGCGCCAGCTTGTTCGACCAGTTCCAGACCTCGATCATTCCGATCGATGGGACGATCCGACGCCACGAGCTCGACGAACTGCTTGACGGCCTTCCCAAGAACACCGTCCGAGCCAAAGGCATCGTGCAGATCGAAACCGGTGAGCTGATGCTTATCCAGATCGTGGGCAAGCGCCGTTCGGTCGAACCGCTTCCCATGGCCGAAACCACCGAACCCACCGACCTCGTGGTCATCACCGCCTAGTACGGTCAAGCAGTGCCTTCCTCGCTTACCCTCAGCAGCCCGTCTGGTAACGCATCGATCACGGTCGACTGCGTATACGGCGGTCGCCTGTCGTCACTCGTGCTCGACGATCGTGAGCTGCTTATCCGCTCGGCAGTGAGCCCGCTCGACTGGGGGTTGTACCCGATGGTTCCGTTTGCGGGTCGGGTGCAGAACGGTCTGCTCCGGTTCGACGATGACATCACACAGTTGCCCGCAAACAACGGGCCCCACGCCATCCATGGCTACGGGTTCATCCGTGAGTGGACGCCAATCGACGAATCCTCGATCGAGTTCGAGTTTGGTGAGCCATGGCCGTTCGCCGGCCGAGCCGTGCAACGCTTCGAACTGGCCGACGACTCGCTGACGTGCGTGCTCCGCGTCGAAGCGGTCGACCGGCAGCCAATGCAAATCGGCTGGCACCCCTGGTTCCGTCGCGACATCGGCGTCGGCGAGAACGTGGCGCTCGAGTTCGAAGCCGAAGCCATGTTCGTGCGTGGGGACGACGGCATCCCGACCGGCGAGCTGATCACGCCGCCGCTTGGGCCCTGGGACGACTGCTTCGATGGCGTCAACACGAACCCGAAGGTGTCGTGGGGCGATATCGAACTGACGCTGAGCTCTGGCCTTCAGCAATGGACCGTGTTCAACGAACACCCTGATGGCATCTGTGTCGAGCCACAACTCGGCCCACCCAACAACGTCAACTCCGACCCGATCATCATGGAAGCCGGCGACGTGATCGAGGAGCAGTTCACGATCTCCTGGTCATGACCAAGTGGCGGATTAGGGACTGTCCCTAATCCGCCACTTGTCTTTCGTTCGGCTTTCGCGCGGTGGTGCGATCGTCGAGCTCGTGCCACTTACGTTTCCCGCCCACCAGGCGGCTGTCCTTCCGTTAAAGCTCTGGCGACCTCGTTGGTTCGATGGAACCGCGCTCGTCGTCGGATCCGGAGCTCCTGATCTGTTCAACGCCTTCGGCTTCATCGACACCCTCGACTCACATCATTGGGACGGGGTTGCGCTGGCAGTGCCGTTCACGATCATCTACTCGGTCCTTCTCCGCCGCTACGCCGTCGATGGACTGTTCGGCTCGCTGCCGGACTTCGGTCCGCTGAAAGCCCGCAGCTACCGCGTCCTCAAGCAGGGTCGCCCCCGGCTACTGGTCACGACACTGTCGGCGTTCATCGGGGTGATGAGCCATGTCGTCTGGGACAGCTTCACCCACTCGTATCGCATTGGATCGAACCTCCTTGGCCTCGAACGCACTGTGTTCGTTGGACCCGAAGGCCCGGTGTCAGCAGCGAAGTTCCTGCAGTACCTCGGCCACACGGTTGGATCGCTCATCGGCATCATGATGTTGGTTGCCGTCGTGTCGAGTCGACACCTGGGCGAGTGGTACGGCAAGGACGTGATCGCCGCAGCCCGCCGAGCGCCGATTCGAGACAACGCACGGCGGCGGGCGGCAGTGGTCATCGCTGTGTTCCTCTTCATGGGATTCGTCTGGGGAGTCGCCGAGGGGCGAAACCCGATCTTCCATATGGGCTTCACCATGGTGATGGGCTTCTTGGCGGCAGGCATCGCCAACCGTCCGTCGGCGGCTACTCTCGCAACGTGTCCAGATACTTGCATCCACCTCACCACGACGTCATCGACACCGTTCGTCGAGCACTCACCGAGGACCTCACACCACTTGGTGACCTCACGGCATCGCTCCTCCCGGACGGCACCACGGCCACAGCCACATTCAACGTCCGCCCGGGCGGAGTCATCGCGGGCAGCACGTGCGTCGAAGAGACGATTCGCCAAGTCGACCCCTCGCTGAACCTCGACTGGATGGTGTCCGACGGCGACATCGTCGAAGCACGGCAAACGCTTGGCACGATCACCGGATCGCTCGAGTCGATTCTCATCGCCGAACGAACCGCACTGAACTTCTTGATGTACCTGTCGGGTATTGCGACGAACACCCGGGCCTACGTCGATGCAGCCGACGGTGACGCTCAGGTCTGGGACACTCGCAAGACCACCCCCGGCCTTCGTTCGCTCGAGAAGGCTGCTGTACGGGCCGGGGGAGCGCGAAACCACCGTGGCAACCTCAGCGACTGGATCATGCTGAAGGACAACCACCTCATGGGATTGTCTATCGCCGAAGGCGTGGCCCGAGCCAAGCGCCGGTGGCCGGCCCGAACCGTGCATGTCGAGGTCGACCGCATCGACCAGATCGAAGCTGCGGTTACGGCGCAGGCCGATGCGATCCTGCTCGACAACATGGGCCCGGACGTTCTTCGAGAAGCAGTTGCGCTGGTCGACTCACTCGTCGGCGACGGACGCCGCCCCATTCTCGAAGCGAGTGGAGGCATCGACCTAACCACGATCGGTCCGGTAAGTCACACCGGCGTCGACATGATCTCGACCTCGAAGCTCAGCTTTGGAGCACCCACGCTCGATATCGGCCTCGACATCGTTGCTAACCCATGAGTCGCCAATTGATGAGTGTCACAAACTGATGCCTGAACACCTCCTCACCATCGACGTTGGTAACACCCAAACCGTCATTGGTCTCTACGACCACAACGCTCCAGGCGTAAGCGCTGAAGACGGCCTTATCGAGCACTGGCGTGTGTCGACCGATCACGACCGCACCAGCGACGAGTTCGCCGCGATGCTCGGTGGCTTCTTGAACTTCAGTGGGGTCCGTTTCAGCGAGATCGCCGGCGTCGCCTTGTGCTCGGGCGTTCCTCGGGTGCAGGCAATGCTCAAGTCTCTCGCCGAGCGGTACCTCGACTACGAACCGATCGTTATCGGCCCAGGCATCAAGACCGGCATGCCGATCAAGTACGACAACCCTCGCGAAGTTGGTGCCGACCGCATTGCGAACGCCATCGCCACCTTCGAGCTCTTCGGCGGGCCGGCGATCATCGTCGACTTTGGCACCGGCAACAACTTCGACATTGTTTCCGAGTCGGGCGAGTTTCTTGGAGGCGCCATCGCTCCGGGAATTGAAGTCTCGATGGACGCACTCGTTGGCCGAGCGTCGGCCCTCAGCTCGATCGAACTCATCGAGCCGCGAAGCGTCATTGGAAAGTCGACAGTCGAGTCACTTCAGTCGGGTGCCGTGTACGGCTTCGCTGCGTCCGTCGATGGCATGGTCGCTCGCTTCCAAGACGAGCTCGGTGGAGATGCTGTTGTGGTTGCCACTGGAGGGCTGGCCCCGGTCATTGCGCCGGTAGCGTCATCTATCGAACATGTCGAGCCGTTCCTGACCCTTCACGGTCTGCGGATCGTCCACTCACGCAACACCGATCGGTAGTCAATGTCCGAGAACGAACAATCACACGAGACCGCGTCACCTGAGGCCGCGGCCGACGAAGATGCAGCCGACGAGGGCAACTCGTCGGGCATGATCGCCCCACGCGACTTCGACATCCCGTACCGCTTTGAGGTCACGGCCAAGTCGAACGACTTGCACGCCAAGTACGGCGACCTCGAAGATGGCGCCGAGACCGGCGACATCGTCTCGGTTGCTGGCCGCCTTATGCTCAAGCGTGGCCAAGGCAAGATTGTCTTCGGCGTTCTCCAAGACGGCGGCGGCCGGGTACAGATCTTCGCGCAGGCCAAGACGACGCCCGACTTCGAAGGCTTCTCAAAGCTCATGCTCGGCGACTGGATTGGCGTGACCGGCGAGGTCATCAAGACCCGTCGCGGTGAGCTTTCGATTCGTCCCAACGAGTGGACGGTGCTGGCAGCAACGCGCCGCGCGTTCCCTGACAAGTGGCACGGGATCTCCGACCCTGACACGCGCTACCGCCAGCGCTACGTCGACATGTGGGTATCGGAAGAATCGAACGCGGCGCTTCGCAACCGCAGCCGCATCATGTCGCTCACCCGCCGTTGGCTCGAAGACCGCGAGTTCATGGAGGTCGAGACGCCGATCTTCCATGGCATTGCCTCCGGTGCGATGGCCCGCCCATTCACCACGCACCACAACGCGCTCGACATGGACCTCTTCTTGCGCATTGCTCCCGAGCTCTACCTGAAGCGCCTCACTGTTGGCGGATTCGAGAAGGTCTTCGAGATCGGTCGCGTGTTCCGCAACGAAGGCATCAGCACTCGCCACAACCCCGAGTTCACGATGCTCGAGCTCTATTGGGCGTACGCCGACTACAACGACGTCATGGAGCTTGTCGAACAGCTCGTGTCGTACCTCGCCATGGAGATCCTCGGCACGACGACGATCACCTACGATGAGCGCGAGCTCAACCTCGCCGCTCCGTGGAAGCGCGCCACGATGACCGACCTCATCGCCGAGCACACCGGCCTCGAGCTCAGCGTCGACATGGATCGCGACGAACTCGCCGCCATTGCTGAGGAGCAGGGTGTCGACGTGAAGAACCACTACGGCACCGGCAAGCTCATCCTCGAGATCTACGAGAAGACAACCGAGGCACAGATTTGGGGGCCGGTCTTCGTGACCGACTATCCGAAGGAAGTCTCGCCGCTGTCGCGCGATCACCGCAGCGAGCCCGGCCTGACCGAGCGGTTCGAAGCGATCGTTGCTGGGCGCGAGCTGTGCAACGCGTTCTCTGAACTCACCGACCCCGACGAGCAGCTCGCTCGCTTCCAAGGCCAAGAGGCCGACCGTGAAGCTGGCGATGCCGAGGCGATGGGCATGGATCTCGACTACATCCGTGCGCTCGAGTACGGCCTGCCACCAACGGGTGGCCTGGGCATCGGTATGGATCGCCTTGTCATGTTGCTCACCGGCAGCACCACCATCCGCGACGTCGTCCTCTTCCCAACCCTGCGTCCCGAGCAAGGCGATATCTCGCCAGTTGCTTCGCAACTGGGAGCGGACGATTCGGGAGACACCGCACCAGGCTCCCAGACGTGACCGACGATCGGCTGGCGCATCGGCTTGCTGCCGACGCGGCGTCGATGCTCGTTGGCCTTCAGCAAGAGGGCCTGGCTCAGGGCGCCCAGCGCTGGGAGCTCGAACAGATCGGCGATGTTGCTGCGCATGATTTCATCACCGACGCAATCATCGAAGCTCGCCCCGATGACGGTCTGCTGTCCGAAGAAGGTGCCGACGATGGATCACGCACCGCATTTGACCGAGCGTGGATCGTCGATCCCCTCGACGGGTCGAGCGGCTTTGGTGTGGGCAACGCCGAATGGGCTGTCCACATTGCGTTATCGGTGAACGGCAAGCCAGAGGTCGGTGCCGTTGCTGTCCCGGGCATGGGGCTGATCGCTTCGACAGCGGAGCCGTCAACACTTCCCGACGCTAGCGACCGCGGCCCAATCGTTGTCACTGGCCGAACACGAGCGCACCTCGACGGCGTGGTTGTAGCCGAGGCGCTTGGTGCCGAGTTGGCCGCCTGTAGCTCTGCTGGTGTGAAAGCAATGCTGGTCATCGAAGGTCAGGCGGACGTCTACGTCCACGACGGTCCGCTGTATGAATGGGACGTTTGTGCACCCGTTGCGGTTGCACTCGCTGCTGGACTCGATTGCTGTGACACCAGCGGAAACCCTCTCGTATTCAACAAGAGTCGGCCAGTTGCAGAAAGCTTGCTGATCTGTCGCCCGGAGTACACCGAAGCGGTGATCAACGCCCTCCGAAACTAGGCACACCGTTTCTGCCTTGTTCCGCAAAAAGCCAGCAGTTTCGTCGATGGCGTTGTCACCGACCGTGACAAAAATCGCACCGGCAATCTGACGCTGAGCCGAAAGACGGGTAGTCTGATCCTTCGAGTAGGGGCGGTTGCTGCGTTCTGCAGTCAATTTTGGGCTTTAGCTATACCGGCGAGGCGGCCGGAGGAACCCACCGCGATGAAAAACCCACTGACATACTCACCACTGCATGCAAGCAGTGAAGAACGCGCAAAAGAACACGAGGGCCCGCAGGCCTCAGCTACATCTGACGTCCCTCGTTCGACAACGCACACGCCTCTCGCCGCTGTCGATGCCGCAGCGTCACTACTTTCCGTCGTCCTAGCTACCGGAATGCTCTACGGTCCGTCAGGCTTCACCACACCTTCACCATTTGTCCTCGGACTTCTGGGCGCTATTGGAATCTGTTTGACCCTTTGGTGGCGAAACGCATACGTGGTCAGTCGCTCAATCCACTGGGATGGAAACCTCTCGCTCTTGATGAGCTCGATTGTCGGTGTCGGCGTCGCCATGATCGCGTTTGCGTGGCTGCTCAAGCTCGAGCCTGAACGCTTGTGGCAGCTTCTCGTGCTGGCCCTATGGGCGGCGTCGATGGGGATTGCGCGAATCGTCTTCTCTCGGCGTCGCGAAGATGCATCGCAGCCGGTCAAGGTGATCGTGGCCGGCAACACTGGCGATGCACTTGCGACTCGGCTGGCACTACGAGCCGATCGCCGTACCTCCTATGAGGTTCAGGGTTTCGTAATGGATCGGCTCGACGACAACGTTCCTGACACGGTGTCTCAGCTCGCGCTTGGCTCGATCGATCACCTGCCACACGTCGTGAAGAAGACTGGCGCCGAACTCGTCGTCGTGTGCCTTGGTGCTATCGATGCCGAACGCTTCGCCCCGATGGTGCGCCATCTGAATGTGCTCGGTGTTGATGTTGCACTGAGCACCGGCCTTTCCAACGTGGCACTTCGACGCGTCAGCCTCGGGCAGGTCTCCGGCCGCCCACTTGTCCGAGTTACCCCAGCGCCGGTCAGCGGCTGGCATATCGCCACCAAGCGCGCGCTCGATATCGCCGGTGCCGCAGCCTTGATCGTTGCCACTGCGCCCATCATGATCATGTCAGCGCTCGCAATCCGGATCGAGGACGGCGGCAGCCCGCTGTTCACGCAGACCAGGGTAGGCAAGGGTGGGTTCCCGTTCACGATCTACAAGTTCCGAACGATGGTGAACAACGCCGAGAAGATGCAGCTCGATCTGACGAACGATCACGATGGCCCAGTCTTCAAGATGACGAACGACCCACGCATCACGAAGGTCGGCAACCTCTTGCGCAAAACATCGATGGACGAGCTTCCGCAGCTCTTCAATATTCTTCGTGGGGAGATGAGCCTGGTGGGGCCTCGTCCGCTCCCCGTTCACGAAGTGGAGGCCGCCCCGGCGAGCTTCCTCGACCGCCATGCTGTGAAGCCTGGCCTCACTGGCAGATGGCAGGTATCTGGCCGATCCGACACCGGTTTCGACGAGCTCGATGAGCTCGACCGCTGGTACGTCGACAACTGGTCCCTTACTCAGGACCTTGAGATCCTTGCCCGAACTGTTCCTGCTGTGCTTCTGGCACGCGGCGCCCGATAGGAGGCTGAAATGCACGCACGCTCCTCACGCACTCGCACCCTTTTCCACATCGTTCTCGATGTGCTGATCCTGTTCATGGTTATGGCCTTCGTGACCTCACGCTTGTGGGGCCCTGGCCATCTCCTCACCTCCGGCTCGGTTCGACTTGGGGTCCCGGTGGCCATCGGGGTGCTCGGTTACCTCCTATGGGTTGGTCTGTACGACCAGGCTGAGGCCCGGCGCTGGCCCGCAGCGGTCGGCGAAGTTACACGAGCGGTAATTACTGGCGCGGCTGGCTTCTCGCTTGCTGGCTTCGTCGTCGCAGTCGGTGGTGGAGCTCGTCGTTGGCTCGTGCTCGTCGCAGCTCTCTGGTACGTCTTCTTGGCCGTTCACCACGGCCTTCGGGCAGCGTTACAGCTGAACCGCAGCCGGGTCATCGTGGCTGGTAGCCCGCGCCAAGCCATCGCCATGCGTGACGCACTCCGCCGCGACCGTCGACGCGCCTACCAAGTCGTTGGCTTCGTCGTCGACGAGTCGATCGCACGCTTGCCCGACCGAGCGTCACGCGAATCGCTCGGTGCGCTCGAAGAACTTCCCGCCCTCGTCGAGCTCCACGATGTCGACCAGGTCATGTTCTGCATGGACGGTCTAACCGGCGGCAAGTTCGCACCCCTTGCTCGAATGCTCAACCGGCAAGGCATCGAGGTGTCGCTCACCGGCCTCGGTGACATCGCGCCACGCCGTGTTGGGATCAGTCACGTTGAGGGGCACCCGGTCATCGCCATCAGCCCGTCGATCATCTCGGGCTGGCGCATTGCGGTGAAGCGCGGCGTCGACATCGTCATCTCGTTGCTCGCTCTTGTCGCCCTTTCCCCGCTCATGGGCGCAGTGGCACTAGCGATTCGCTTCGTTGACGGTGTCAGCCCGATCTTCCGCCAAAAGCGCGTTGGTAAGGGCGGCGACCTGTTCACGATCTATAAGTTCCAAACAATGGTGGCTGACGCTGAGGAACTGAAGATCGATCTCACCAACGAGCTCGACGGACCCGTCTTCAAGATGGAAACCGACCCGCGCATCACCAAGCTCGGCGCGGTTCTGCGCAAGACCTCGATCGATGAACTTCCGCAGCTGATCAACGTGCTTCGCGGCGATATGAGCCTGGTTGGTCCGCGACCGTTTGTTGAAAGCGAAGTCGATGCTGCACCGGCGAGCTTCCGACAGCGAGAGGCTGTCACACCGGGAATGACTGGCCATTGGCAGGTATCTGGCCGCTCCGACACCGACTTTGGCGAACTCGACGAGCTCGATCGCTGGTACGTCGATAACTGGTCGCTCGGTGAGGACCTTGGCATTCTGGCCAAGACGGTCCCAGCGGTGCTTCGCCAAAAAGGGGCCCGGTAACTCCCAGTTGTTACCGCCTGGTACCCCCATGTTGGGGTATTTGTCGATAGAGGTGCACGAGCGCGCAGTTTGTTCGCCGTTCGCTGTTCTGGTTTGTTTTTCGGCCTGGCACCATGTGGGTGGAGACGGTGGATTCCCTCCGATTCGCCGGGTGCCTTGGATCTGATTATTTGGGTCCTTGCACCCGGTGATCCGAGTTTTAGACCGTCATCGGAGGCGAGCTCGATGAGCCCTTTTGGGCTTTCTGCGCAGCCCGGCCTGCGCTACTCTCGGCTCTTGAGTTGCCGAAAGACACCCTCGGCGGGGTCCGGTAATTGCCCCCGAACGAGATGCGGAAGCTCGCTGCAATGGAACTATCGAACGCGATCGACAACGTCAACGATGAGCGATCGGTATTGTCGCGACGCAACGAAGACCTCGAGGAGTTGCTTGCCTTCGCCGTGCGCCGTCTTGTGCACGAACCGTTCGAGGTGCTTGCGAAGGGACTAAACCCGAGTCGGTTCGAAGGATGGTCGAAGGGGGCACGCAGCAAGGTTGCTCGACAGTACGGATCGGCTAGCGACCTGGTCGCCGAGGTGCTTCGTCGAGCGAGCACTCCTGAACGGGGCGATCTGGCTGGCACTCTCGAAACTGCGGCCGAAGTGATCGTCGCAGGCGAACCGTACGAGGTCGTCTCACGCGAGTTCGCCCGGGCGTTCTACAACAATCTCGCAAACGACGATGGGTTCAAGGTCCAGATCTTGGCGTGGACAGCATCGTCGAATCGTGAGTCACTACGCCAAGACCTGAGCGGGCTCTACGACTCCATGCAGGAACGCATTGCGCTCGGCATCACCGCGGTACTCGAATCGGCCGACCGCGAGCTCAAGCCGGGCCTCACCGTTGAGGAGCAGGCCGCAATGCTGCTTGCCGTTACCGAAGGGGCTGTCCTTCAAGGGGCTGTGCGCGGTCACGATCAGGTGCGGGAGCGCTATGCCGAGTACGTGATCTTCATGATCCAAAATGGCAGTGAACCGCGGACCCAAATCATCCTCACCGATGACGCTCCCTCGGCCGTCGTTCATACAACAAGCGATCAAGCAGGTCGATAGTCAGCCGATAGATCGACCGGGTGCGCCAACCCGAAGACCTGATCGAGGAGACTTGCCAGATGCACGAACGCGCCGGAACGCTTGCTCAACCTGACGACCTCATCGATGTCGATGCGCTGCTGTCGGCGTACCACGACATCACCCCTGACCCGACAAATGTCGATCAGCGGGTCGAGTTCGGAACCTCGGGTCACCGCGGATCAGCATTCGACGGGTCGTTCAACGACGATCACATCGCTGCGACCACACAGGCGATCGTTGAGTACCGAGCTGGTCAGGGCATCAGTGGTCCGCTCTTCCTCGCCAAGGACACCCACGCGCTGAGCGACCCGGCTTGGGTCACCGCCCTCGAGGTCCTTGCAGCTAACGACGTCACGGTCATGGTCGACTCGGCTGGTCGGTTCACTCCAACCCCGGCCGTAAGTCATTCGATCTTGCACCACAACCGACGCGGGGGAGCGCAGGCGGACGGCATCGTCGTCACTCCATCGCACAACCCACCTCGTGACGGGGGCTTCAAATACAACCCGCCGCATGGCGGTCCGGCCGATTCCGATGCCACGTCGTGGATAGCGAATCGAGCCAACGAACTGCTCGAAGCCGGCAACGTTGGTGTTAAGCGAATCGGTGAGGCTGCTGCTCGGGGTGCCGACACTACGCACGCGCACGACTACATGGGCAAGTACGTTTCCGACCTCGGGAGCGTCCTCAACCTCGATGCGATTCGAACAGCAGGCGTACGGATCGGCGCTGATCCGCTCGGTGGCGCAGCTGTCGACTACTGGGGTGCGATCGCCGAGACCCACAATCTCGACCTCACTGTCATCAACCCCGAGGTCGACCCAACGTGGCGTTTTATGACGCTCGACTGGGACGGCAAGATCCGAATGGACTGCTCATCGCCGAACGCAATGGCTTCGCTCGTGGCAGGCCGAGACCGTTTCGACATCTCGACCGGAAACGACGCCGACGCCGACCGACACGGCATCGTCACTCCCGATACAGGCCTCATGAACCCGAACCATTTCTTGGCCGTCGCCATCGACTATCTCTTCGCGAACCGGCCCGAGTGGGGAGCGTCGACCGCAATTGGCAAGACGCTCGTGTCGTCATCGATGATCGATCGGGTCGCCGCCGACTTGGGGCGCACGCTGATCGAGGTTCCGGTCGGGTTCAAATGGTTCGTGCCCGGCCTTGTCGACGGTTCGGTTGGATTTGGGGGCGAGGAGTCGGCAGGGGCGTCGTTCCTCCGCAAAGACGGAAGTGTCTGGAGTACCGACAAGGACGGCCTCATCCTGTGCTTGCTCGCCGCCGAGATTCAGGCGGTCACGGGCAAGAGCCCAAGCGAACGCTACGCCGAGCTCACTGAGCAGCACGGTGCTCCGGCCTATGCCAGGGTCGATGCACCAGCTACCCGGTCGCAAAAGGCCACGCTGAAGGCGTTGCAACCGTCCGATGTCACCGCAACCGAGATCGCTGGCGAACCAATCGTTGCGACCCACACCGAAGCTCCTGGCAACGGTGCTGCCATTGGCGGTCTCAAAGTTCAGACCGAGAGCGCGTGGTTCGCTGCCCGCCCATCGGGCACCGAAGACGTCTACAAGATCTACGCCGAGAGCTTCCAAGGTCCAGATCATTTGGCACAGGTCCAGGACCAAGCAAAAGCCCTGGTAGATGCGGTTCTACGGGCCTGAAGACTCATAGGGTGATGATTCAATCAAAATAGTGCACGGAGAGTGACATTATTCTACAGTTGGGGACTCCCCATCAATCGGTCGGATCCCTATGTCTCTCAAAATGGCGCCATCTGCAATTGCACTTGCGATTGCTCTACTCGCAGTCACCCTCGTGGTGACTGGTCCAGCAACCCAGGCTTCGGCTGCAGCGGGAGACGGCGGCTGGGTTGATCATCCCGGTCTCGTTCCTGACTCTCCTGAGGGCGGCTACCCGATCATCCTCAAGACGCCGACCATCTTTGGCGTTAACAACAACTGCCCGCAGGGCTGCGAGGCACCTCGAAAGACGCTGGCCATCGACATGGTCGGGCCGTACATCGTGTCGGGCGGAAACTTCTTGAACATCGAGTTGCCGAACAACGGCGGCGTCGTCAACCAGCCGTATCTTGCGGTCTTCGACAGTCGCACAAAAGGATTGGTCTGCACCGACCTCGACGTAGACAACGAGGTGCTCGCCATTGCGCCTGGTCCACAAGCCAACACCGCGATCATCGGCGGCCGTTTTGACAAGGTCACCGGATCCGACGGAGTTGAACGAACACGGAACAAGGTGGCACTCGTCGACCTCGACACTTGCTCGGTCGACAAGACCTGGATCGTCTCCGCCCTCAACGGCAAGGTCACCGAGTTGGCCGTTACCGGCAACCGCCTCTTCATCGGCGGCGACTTCACCAACGTCGCGGGCACCTCGATCGACCACATTGCTGAGGTCTCGCACGACGCCGCCGCGCTCAACACGGACTTCGATCCAAACTTTGAGAACGCTCTAAGCCGTGCGGTTGTTGCGATGGAGGCATCACCGGACGGATCTCGCCTGGCGATTGTGCACCGCGCCACGCGCATCATGGGGGACGACATGCGCGGGTCGGCGATTTTCGACATCAGCGACCCGGGCGACATCACCCTCACCGACCATGAGATGTCGCCGAGCATTGGCACTGGCGACGGTGCAGGAAAGCCGTACGACAACTACTTCGACATCCAAGATGGAACGATCTCGCCCGACTTCTCGACCATCGTCATCGCTCAGGGCACAGCCACGATTTCTGACTACGTCACGGCCTTGCCGACAACCGAAGACTTTGTGTCGGAAATCTGGCAGAAGTTCATGCGCGACTCCAGCTTTGGAGTGGCCGCCACGAACGACATCGTTTACGTCTCGGGTCACTTCTGCAAGATCGACGGCGGCCCAGGTGCGACAGCGACCATGGCCCCGAACTCTGGACCTGATGAGTGCACGGGCAGCCGCAACTTCGCCGGCGGCGTCTGGCGAACTCAGCTCGCCGCACTCGACGCCAATACGGGCACACCTATCACCTGGAACCCGGGAATCGACGCCTTCGTTGGCGGGCGAGCCGTCACGGTGGTCAACCGCGGGTTGCTCGTCGGATTTGATGGTGAGCGCAGCGACAACATTCGCACGGGAACCACCGCGTTCTTCGATTTCGGTGCTGATGACGACCCCCGGGCAGAGCAGACATGCACAGCTTCGGTCAACGGAGCAACAGTTGACGTCGTCTGGGACTCGGTGGATGGTGTCACAAGCTACGTAGTTCGACGCAACACCAAATGGGTGGCGTCACCAGGAAACGTCACGAGCTACACCGACGCTCCGCCTTCGGGAACTCACACGTACTTCATTCGCACTGTGCTCGATGGGGTGGAATGGGATACCGAGTGTGAGCCGTCGGTGACGGTCGATGTTTCGCCGCAGACGTGTACGGCTACCAAGAACGCTGATGATTCGATTTCGCTTAGCTGGGACGAGATCGCCGGTCAGCAGACCTACATCGTTCGCCGCAACGGCTCATATGTAGCCGACGTCGGGAACTCGCTAACCTTCGACGAAACACCCGGAGTTGGCGTGTTCACGTATGTAATTCGGTCGCGAGCGAATGGATTTACCACGAATACGACGTGCAACCCCACAATCACGGTCACGAACGGTGGAGTCGCCCAAACCTGCGAAGCGGCAGACAACGGTGACGGCACGATCACGTTGACCTGGGATGCCATTCCGGGGGAGAACAACTACATCGTTCGCCGAAACAACAGTTGGCTGGCAACTGCTGGCAATGTGTTGACCTATACCGATACGCCAGAACCTGGAGCGGTCACGTATGTGATCCGGAGTAACCAGGCTGGTGTCACGACCGACACCACCTGCTCGAACGGACCACCCGTCAACCAGAGCTGCACCGCAACGTTCAATGGAAACATCGCCACCCTGAATTGGACTGCGATCCCCGGGGAGAACAACTACGTGCTTCGTCGAAACGGCGGTTGGATTTCTACACCAGGCAATGTTCTGACGGCAACGGTCACCGATCACACCCCTGGTGATACCTACGAGGTCCGTTCCAATATGGCAGGAATCACCACCGACACCGCGTGCGTCTAACGCTCGCCGGAGACCGGGTGACCGTTAGACGATGAGGTTCTCGACCTTGTTGACCAAGTGGTCGGCCGCAGCCTTGAGTGCGGTGCCACCGGCGGTGTCAGCGAAGCTACGTAGCGAGTCATTTGCCTCGTTGGCATAGCGGCGGGCATCAGCGTGGGCGCTCTTCAGGGCGCCGCTTTGCTTGACGAGCTCGCGGGCTTCGTCGCGGGCGGTTGTGTCGATCGGGCGGCCGAGGAGCTGACGAAGATCGTTGCCAACCTCGCCGTGTGCCATCGCCCGGATGACAGGAAGCGTGTACACGCCTTCGATCATGTCGTTTCCGGCTGGCTTGCCGAGCTCTTCGTCGGTGGCGGTGAGATCGAGAATGTCATCGACGACCTGGAATGCCATGCCATAGGCCCGGCCAAAGGTGGTGAGATGCTCGATGCGGTCGCGATCGAGGCCACCGACAATGCCACCGATGCGACACGCTGCGGCCAGTAGCGATGCGGTCTTGCCATCGATCGACCTGAGGTAGCTCTCTTCGGTGCGGTCGACCCGGTACGTAAATTCGAGCTCGCGGATCTGCCCATCGCAGAGTTGGCTGATCGTGCTCGCGAGCAGTCCAGCCACTTCGACGCCGAGTGATGCGGCGATTTCGGATGCTCGACCGAGCAAGAAGTCGCCAGCGAGGATCGCCTGATGGTTGCCCCACTTGGAGTTGACCGACTCGACGGTTCGGCGAGTTGTCGCCGAGTCCATTACGTCGTCGTGGTAGAGCGAACCTTGATGCACAAGCTCGACGGCGACTGCGCCAAGGATGACGTCGTGCTCAGCGGGAGCGAAATCTGCAGACGCCGCAGCAGCAGATGTGATGCAGAACCCGGGGCGTACCCGTTTGCCACCAGCGCTGATCAGATGCGATGCAATGTCCTTCAAAAGCGCATTGTCCGTATCGACGGCGACCAGCAGTTGATCCTCGACGCGAGAAAGATCGGCCGAGAGCGTTGGGACTTGTTCGAGCGGACTCGCAGTGGACACACCCCAATCGTAGGTACTTGTCGCGGATCGCGCGCTACCTAGCGGGCACAACTTCTTCGAACGTTTTCGCGAGCGATCGCGAGGAAACCTCTCCGAAACCTCCCAGATATGTCGCTGCGGGCGTTCGATTGGCCACCATTTGTAGGGATTTCTCAAATTGGGAATGAATTCGATTCGACAGACGCTCACTGCATGGCAGAAGCTGCCGAAGAGGCTAGGGAAGGCTTTAGCCCCAAGAGTGGTTAGACAGGTAACGTCCGCACGAACGTGTGCTGTCGGAGCTGGTCGATAGACTCGGCAGTACTAGGTCGCAGAGGAGAAACCGTTGTTCGAGAGATTCACTGATCGAGCTCGCCGGGTTGTGGTATTGGCCCAGGAAGAAGCTCGGCTGCTCAACCACAACTACATCGGTACCGAGCACATCCTGCTCGGGCTGATCCACGAGGGTGAAGGAGTCGCTGCGAAGGCGCTCGAATCGCTCGGCATCTCGCTCGAGGCTGTTCGCAGCCAAGTCGAGGAGATCATTGGACAGGGTGGTTCATCACCGAGTGGTCACATTCCATTCACCCCACGTGCGAAGAAGGTGCTCGAGCTGTCATTGCGCGAAGCACTCCAGCTTGGCCACAACTACATCGGCACCGAGCACATCCTCCTCGGCCTCATCCGTGAGGGCGAAGGCGTCGCTGCACAGGTTCTCGTCAAGCTTGGCGCCGACCTCTCCCGTGTACGCCAGCAGGTCATCCAGCTTCTGTCCGGCTACTCAGGCCCAGGTGGCGGCTCTGGTTCGTCCAGCTCGTCCGGTGGCAGCGGCGAGAAGGCCGGCGCAACTGCAGGTGGCAGTGGCGGCGACACCGCAAACGGTTCGCTTGTGCTCGACCAGTTCGGCCGCAACCTCACCCAGGTCGCTCGCGAGAAGGGCCTCGACCCCGTCGTTGGCCGCTCGAAGGAAACCGAGCGTGTCATGCAGGTGCTGTCACGTCGCTCCAAGAACAACCCTGTGCTCATTGGTGAGCCCGGCGTTGGTAAGACCGCAATCGTCGAAGGCCTCGCGCAAGCGATCGCTTCCGACAACGTTCCGGACACGATCCGCAACAAGCAGCTCTACACCCTCGACCTCGGCGCGCTCGTCGCAGGTTCCCGGTACCGCGGTGACTTCGAGGAACGCCTCAAGAAGGTCTTGAAAGAAATCAAGACCCGCGGCGACATCATTCTCTTCATCGATGAGATCCACACCCTCGTTGGCGCCGGCGCCGCCGAAGGTGCCATCGATGCGGCATCGATCCTCAAGCCAATGCTGGCTCGTGGCGAGCTGCAGACCATCGGCGCTACCACGCTTGATGAGTACCGCAAGCACCTCGAGAAGGACGCCGCCCTCGAGCGTCGTTTCCAGCCGGTCAAGGTCGAAGAACCATCGGTTGCGCACACCATCGAGATTCTCAAGGGTCTCCGTGAGCGCTACGAAGAGCATCACCGAGTCACGATCACCGACCAGGCGCTCGTCGCAGCTGCCAACCTCGCCGATCGCTACATCTCCGATCGATTCCTGCCTGATAAGGCCATCGACCTCATCGACGAGGCCGGTTCTCGTCTGCGTATCAAGCGGATGAACACTCCGCCGGAGTACAAGGAAATCGAAGCCGAAATCGCCGACGTTGTCCGCGAAAAGAAGATCGCCGTCGAAGAGCAGCAGTTCGAAGAAGCCGGTCGCCTCCGCGACCGCGAGAAGGAACTGCTCACAAAGCGCGAAGAAGTCGAAGCCGAGATCAAAGCATCTGGCACCGACCTGTTCGACGAGGTCGACGAAGAAGCCGTTGCCGAGGTGCTCTCGCTGTGGACCGGCATTCCGGTCTACAAGCTCACCGAAGAGGAGACCGAAAAGCTCCTCAACATGGAAGACGAGCTGCACAAGCGTGTTATTGGTCAGGAGCTCGCCATCAAGGCAGTCTCCAAGGCCATCCGCCGCACCCGTGCCGGCCTCAAGGACCCCAAGCGTCCATCGGGCTCGTTCATCTTCCTCGGCCCATCGGGCGTTGGTAAGACCGAGCTCGCCAAGACCCTCGCCGAGTTCTTGTTCGGTGAGGAAGAGTCGCTCATCAGCCTCGACATGTCCGAGTACATGGAGAAGCACACGGTGAGCCGTCTCGTAGGTTCGCCTCCTGGGTACGTCGGGTACGACGAAGGTGGCCAGCTCACTGAAGCTGTCCGCCGCAAGCCATTCTCTGTAGTCCTCTTCGACGAGATCGAAAAGGGCCACCCAGACGTGTTCAACACGCTCCTCCAGATCCTGGAAGAGGGTCGTCTCACCGACAGCCAAGGTCGTTCGGTCGACTTCCGCAACACCGTGCTGATCATGACATCGAACCTCGGTACCCGAGATCTCCGCAAGGCGAACCTCGGCTTCACCAAGGTCGACTCAGCAATCAGCTATGACCGGATGAAGGAAAAGGCACACGAAGCGCTCAAGGAGCACTTCCGCCCCGAGTTTCTCAACCGCATCGACGACACCATCGTGTTCCACGAACTCAGCCAGCCTGAGGTCCGTCAGATCATCGATCTCATGATCAAGCGTGTCGGCAAGCAGATGGCCGGTCTCGGCATGGGCCTCGAGCTCACCGATGCTGCCAAGGACTACGTATCGGTCAAGGGGTACGACCCAACACTTGGTGCTCGTCCTTTGCGTCGTGCGCTTCAGCGTCTCGTCGAAGATCCGCTCTCGGAGAAGCTCCTGTACAAGGAGTTCCGTTCCGGCGAAATCGTCATCGTCGATGTCGAGGAAGATCCAGAAGATGCCGGCGAACAGGTCATCGTGTTCCGTGCAATCGAAGGCTTCGAGCCTCCACCTGTCGAAGAACTTGAAGACAGCGAAAAGGCAAACGTTTGATCCTCGGCTAGCGCCTCGGCTCAACTCGAGTTTCGACTGCGTCGAAACGTCGGTTTAGCGCATCGCAGTCTGTACGCCAGAGGCGGCGTTAACTATCTAGGAAACACCCACTTGGAACTTGTTCTGGGTGGGTGTTTTCTCGTCGACCCCGTTTTCCTGTTTTGCGTTGGAACGCCTAGGTTGGGGCGCCGTGAAGTCCCTTCGTTTGCTCGTTCTTTTCTTCCTCGCGGTCATCTTGACCGCGTGCCAGGTCGATGCCGTTGTTGATGTCACCGTGACCGAAGACGGCTCAGGAACAGTCACCCTTACGACCGCATTCGACGAGGACATTGTCGAGGCCGTTCCCGAGCTCGAAGAGAATCTTCGCACCAACGATCTGATACCCGCTGGATGGGTGGTCGAAGGGCCCCAGCGCAGCGAATCGGGAAGCGCTGTCGTCGTCTCCGCCACCAAGGAGTTCGCCTCGCCAGAGGACCTCGCCGGAGTTCTCGACGAGATCGCCGGACCGAACACGCTGTTCTCTGAGTTCGAAGTTGAACGCTCTCGCTCGTTCGCCCGCACGACCTACAACGTCACCGGCCAGATCGACCCACGAATCAGCCTCACAGCCTTTGGCGACGAGGGCATTACCGGCCTCGTCGGCAACCCACTCGGACTCTCCATTGCGGAGCTGGAAGCCGCGGCCGAAGGTCCGCTCGAGGAAACCGTCAGCCTGGTCTTCTCGATCACCCTTCCTGACACGGTTCAGGCCAACACCACCGACGTTGACGGCAGGGTTGCCCGATGGCAGCTGAGCCAACGCGATCCGCTCCCGACCGACATCGAGATCAGTACGAGTATCGAAGACCGCCTTCCACGAATCTGGGCAGCAATCGCGCTCGTCGCACTTGCGCTGCTAGGCACCCTCCTGGTGTTTCGTGTGCTCGCCCGATTTGGTGGTCGACGTCCAGATGAACGTGGCGAAGAGGTCGTGCAGATGCGCCGCCCCGACAAGTCACAAAACGACGTCACGCCCGCAACAGCACCACGCGAACGTCCGCCTCGGCTCGAGCTCGTCGTCTTGGATGCCCGTGGCGTGCTCTACGACGAGGCAAACGACATCGGAGCCCGTTTGGTGCCGTTCGTCCGGGAACGAGGCAGCAAGGCGTCCCTCCAGGAGATCAACGACGCCTTCCGGGCAGCCAGTCTCGGGCGGCTCGCAACGAACGAACTCTGGGCCGAGCTCGGCCTTGAGGCAGACGCCCACGAGCTTGATGCGGCATACACCGAACAATTTCGACTCCGCGCTGGCGTGCTCGATTTCATCGACCGCCTGCACGACCGCGGACTGCGGGTTGCGGTCATCACGAACAATCCAATGGCATGGTCATCGGCCATCCGGCGCCGCTTCGACCTCGACGAGCGGATCGACACCTGGGTCGTGTCGGGCGAGATTGGTTGTCGTAAGCCAGATGCTGCGTTCTTTGAAGCGCTCCGGCGAATGACCGGAGTCGAGTACTCCGACAGCCTCCTGATCGACGATCAGATCGATGACCTCGATATGGCGCGATCGCTGAATATGTCAACCGCGATGTTCGTCCCCCAGGCAGCACAGCTGCCAGCATCGTCGCCGCACCCGATTGTGCACGGCTTCGACAGCTTCTTCGGACGGTCCTAAAACAGCCGCACAAGCGGGTAGTTAGTCTGTTAGGACGATGTGATGTCGGCGGCGCGGCCTTGCTCGTGCTGAGGTAGGCGGCCCTTGCGAAGCATCCGATACAGATCGGAGTCAAGGCTCGGCGCAATCGAGAACCAAGCGGTCTCGCCATCGGCCTGTGTTTGCGTCTGGAACGCTGTGCGACTGAGCTCGCCGATGTACACGGCGTAGTTAGGCTGGCGCTCTGACTCAACAAAGAGATGAACCGCGCGACGTGTGCCATCGAGGGTGAAGCCGTGCTCGTTGAGCAGTTGGATGCGTTCGAGCGAGGTATCCCACCGGAACCGGTGGCGATCTTCGAACGGAGTGTCGCGGCGGCGCTCGGGCAGCGCCGCGACAATAACAATCGCGTCGTTGACCGCGAAGAGCTCGCTGCTGATCGACTCGAGTGTCGATCCGGTTGCATCAAAGAGCAGCGGGAGCACATCGAGGTCGTAGGTGTGGCCAGGTTCGATGTGTGGAACGACCGGGACTCCGGTTGGCGTGGGCGGGTTGACCGTGTCGCTTAGGTCGATCGTTGGCGGTGTCTCCGTCAGATCGATGAGCTCAGGCGCCTCCGGAGCAACGGTGAATTGGCTCGCCCGTACGTCGGTGGCATCGTCTGACTCGTCGATCATGACGTCCGGAACAGCCGGGATGCTGACGTCGACCGGGAAGTCATATTCGCTGGCCACAGGTTCGAGCGGAGACACGTCAGGATCGAGCATGGGAGCCACATCGACTTCTGGGATCTCGGCGAAGTCGGGAATGGCTGGTGAATGGACGGCCATTGTTGGGGGTGGCGGGGCGTCGACCACAACCTCAACGCCTGGCTCAACGACTGGGGGAGGAGTCATCGGTGCGACGGTTGCCGGCTCGGCTCTGAGTGGGGCTACTTGGGTGGCTGGCGCAACGACGGCAGAGCCACTTCGGCGGCGGATGATTGCAGGACCGCCGGGAGCGCGGAGTACGTCGAGATAGACGACGTCGATGTCGGCCTCGGGCACTCGTGCCTGGACTTCAGCGAGGTCGAGGTCTTGCACACCAGTAAGTAAGACGAACCGGCGCCGTGGCGACAGCACAATGGAGGATTGCGGGCTGAGGTCGAGTAGCCCTTCGTAGAACTCGATCGAGTTTCCCGAGAGCTCACTGAGATTCGGCAGGGTCATCGACGACAGCCAATATTCGATCGATGCGAGCGTGTCTCCGAGTGCAGGGAGCTGCCCGGGGTTCACGGCTACAACCGAAACGATTTGACCGGTTGACCCAAGAGCGAGCACGAGCGGGCCATCGGAGGAGTTGTCCCATCCGCCGATAGCGAGAGTGGAGGTCTCGAGGACGACATCGAGTTGTCGCGGGACCGAACGAAGGAACTCATCAGGCAATTCGAAGTGCTGTTCAAGGCCAACGATCTCATCGTCGATTACGGCATAAAACTCGTCAGGGCTCACATCCCAGAACGTATCGCACGTACCTATTGCCTTGCTTGATCTTGCTCTTGCGGAGTTGAAAGAAAATTTCCCCGGTGACATGTCGAAATCGTGGGGATGTTGCGCACGCCTCGACGAGTAGCGAGTGCAAAACGAGAAATCGCCGCCATGGTTTCCCATGGGCGGCGACGTGATGAGCCAAAGATAACACACCTAGATTTTCGATGTCGGGTTTAGCGGTCCGAACTTTGCCCGTTCTTGCAGGGACTGATCTGGAGTAGAAAAATTACTGGGCCGATGAACCGATTCGCGGCCCGCAGGTGCGGCAGGAAGCGCGTGTTTACGCAGGGGCGCGTGCCCCAAATGCAGCGATCGGGACGCCGGCTGCTCGACTGTGACGAATCCATCGCGGAGGTCCACGCCTCGACGCGCGGCGACGACAAGAATGAACGCAATGGGATCGCCGCGGTATGTCGAAACAATTGAAGCAGTCGACGCCATTCGCGAACGCTGTCGCCAACACACCCTTACGCCGGATCAGTTCACGACTGAGCTCACCGATGTGTTCTACGACTACTTGATCGACGAAGACCCTCGTGACGACATCGTTGGACTTGTGGACTACTGCGTACAAGTCGCCAACGAGGTGTGCGAATTGTCGCTCTTCTCCGACCGGGTTCTGCCGCAGCGACTCGACAACCAGCTGCGCTGGATCCTCGAACAACAAGCTGACGGCCACAACCTTGTTCACACCGTGCGTATGTTCCGTTCTCGCCTGCTCGAGAACGACGAGATCGCGAAGATTGAGTTGGTAGAGCTATGCCGCAGCGGTTACGAAACACACCAAGCGATGTTCTCCGCTGTCGATTCTGAGCGCGACATCGTTGCGCTCGCCTATGAGTTCAAGGTCGTCGCAGCACTCGACGCAGCGGTTCGTCCGACCGCTCCTGGTCGTCTCGCCAGTGAGGACAAGAGCCGCGGCATGGCATTGCCCCGCACGCTCGATCTCTTAGCCCATCTGGCAAACGATCCAATCCATCCATCGGGAACGCTGGCCCGCGATGTGCTTGTCGATCTGTGCGCGTATCCCGAGACCGCCGGTCTTGCTGGTCTGCGGATTCCGGTCCATCTCCTATCGTCCGATCAGCGTGCACTGCTTCACTCCATCTACGTCGAGCACGAAGAGCGCATCGGTCCTGAAGCGATTCGCATCTTCATCACCGACGAGCAGCTCCGCGATCGCGAGATCCTGCGCAGCGCGTTGTGGCAGGCGAATGACGCCGCAAAGATGGTGCGAGCCGACGATCACACTTCGGCTCCGTAGCATCGCGCCGTAACGTCGAGGAGGCATCATGGCCCCGTGGATGGTCATCACCGGTCTCATCGTGGCGGGATTTGTCGTGCTCTTGATCGCACCAACGATCCATCGCCGGATCAATACCAACTCTCGAGAGACCGCGGAGGCGAATCGGATCGCTCGTGCCCAAGAGTTGCAGAGCTCGTCGGATGGCGAAAGCCGTCCTTTTGGTAACGCTGCAGATGCGGTCCGGATGCGTGACCGTTTGCTGCTGCGAGGTGTCCGCTCAGAAGTGGTAACCGAAGACGGTCAAACGATCCTGATCTACCGATCAAGCGACGCCGACACCGTCACCGCCGTCCAAGCCGAACTCAACCTGCCCTAAAGATTTGTGCAGGAAAAAGTACCTGACAGGGTCCAAATCCTTCACAAAAACTAGCGGCGGAGGTGGGCTACGCCATCGGCTATGGCTGTGGTGGCGTCTTCGATGACTGGGAGTGCGTCGATGCCGTCGACAACGAGTGAGGCCGCTGTTGAGGCGCTTGACAGTCGGGGGACGGTTGGGGTTGCTGGATTGGGGGTCCAGGCCCCGCTGAAGAACGCTTCGGTTCCGACGCCTGGTGACTCGTATGTTGCGACTACGGCGGGTGCCTCTGCTCCGGTCCAGCGATCGATCACGCGGGCATCAACCTCAACCTCTTCGGCAATACCCAACACCGCAGCGAGCGCATGGCGGCACGAGTCACCTGCGTCGTCACACGAGCACTCGGTGAGCACGTCGCTCGCTGCTGGGAGCTGTTGTGCGGGAGGAGCGACCACCTTGATAGTCACGTCGTGCAGTTCGCCGTCGGAATCGGTAACGGTGGCATGCGCTTCCCCCGACTCGAAGTCGATCGCGCTGACCGAGTTTGACCGGTGAAGTCGCCGAGCCTTGGCCATCCGACCCGGATCGCCAAGGTCGATGGCGAGGTTGGCGACAGCGCGGGCCTCGTCGGAACGAAGTGGACGTCTCATGGAGTCTCCGAATCGCTGGCATCGACGGCCGTGGCTGACGCATCCAGGCTGAGCAGGTCGCGAAGCTCGTCGGTCGACAGCTCCGTGAGCCACGACTCATCGGTGCCGACGACCGAATCAGCCAGCGCCCGCTTCTCGGTAAGCAGCCCGTCGATACGTTCTTCGAGGGTGCCACGACAGACAAGCTTGTGCACAAACACGGTCTTGTCTTGGCCGATACGCCAGGTGCGGTCGGTTGCTTGGTCTTCGACTGCCGGGTTCCACCAACGGTCGTAGTGAATGACCCGACTCGCCGCCGTGAGGTTGAGGCCGGTGCCGCCAGCACGCAGTGAGATCAGCTGAATCGGTGGACCATCAGGCGACTGGAAGGTGTCGACCATGTCGGTGCGCTGGTTGCGGGTGCTGCCGCCGTGGAGGAATGGTGTCTTGTGGCCAAAGCGCTCTTCGATATGCGCTGACAACAACATGCCCATCTCTCGGTACTGCGTGAACACCAACGCGCGCTCTTCGGAATCGAGGATTGCCTCGACGAGTTCGTCGAATCGGTCGAGCTTGCCCGAACGATTTGCATCGCCAACCTCGGGCTCACGAAGGAAGTGCGCCGGATGGTTGCAGACCTGCTTGAGCTTGGTCAGCGTGGCGAGCACAAGCCCGCGTCGCTCCATGCCAGTGGCGGCAGCTGCGCTCGATACAAAGTCGTCGACGACGGCTTGATAAAGGCCCGCCTGTTCCGGGGTAAGCGGAGCCCATGCAACCTGTTCGATCTTGTCCGGAAGATCGGGGACGAGCGACCGGTCGAGCTTCGTGCGACGCAGCACGAACGGGGCCGTCAGGCGACGAAGCGCTTCGAGGGCGTCCGGGTCGTCGCCACCCTCGATCGGGTTGGCGTAGTTCTCGCGGAACCAGGTGATGCCACCGAGCATTCCAGGGTTGAGCGCATCGAGGATCGCCCACAGTTCGGTCAGACGGTTTTCGACAGGGGTACCGGTAAGGGCAATGCGCTGGTTCGATTGCAGTGCCCTAATCGTAATGGCGGCGTTCGTGCGATGGTTCTTGATCGCTTGGGCTTCATCGCATACGACCGCATCCCATTCGATTGGTGCAAGCTCCTTGGAGATGCGACTCGCGGTGCCGTAGGTCGTGATGACGACGTCGTGTGCCTCCGCGATTTCGCGGAGCTTGCGGCCTCGAGGACGGTCGGGCCCGTGGGCAATGAACACCGAGAGTTCTGGGGTGAAGCGTGCGGCTTCGGAATCCCAGTTGGTTACGACGGAGAGCGGACAGATGACCAGATGTGGCCGAGCGGGCTGAGCGTGATGCACCCGATCGAGGCTGCGCTGCAACAGGTAGGCCAGTGCTGTCGGCGTCTTGCCAAGGCCCATGTCGTCGGCGAGACAACCGCCGAGGCCAAGACGACCCAAGAATTGCAGCCACCCCAGGGCGCGTCGTTGGTAGGGGCGGAGTTCGCCCGTGAACCCTGCAGGTTCGGTTGCTTCTTCGAGCTGATCGTCCGGGAGGCCCTTCAACAGCTCGGCGAACCAGCCGTCTGCGGTGAGATCGTCGTCGGTGTGCTCGAGCTCGGTGATGGTCTCGCGCAGGAGCTCGGCTGGGCTGAGTTCGCTCGCGTCACGACGCTTTGTTTCGAGACGACGGAGCGCAGCTCGCATCTGGCGATGGTCGATCTGTACCCAGTTGCCGCGCAGCGCCACCAGGTCGGCGTTCGACCGCGCGAGCTCTTCGATCTCTTCTTGGGTGAGTGAGATGTCACCGAGCGCCATGCCCCAGTCGACTTCGACCAACGATGCGCCCAAGCCACGCGATAGGCCCGACGTCGAAGAGGTCGACGCGTTGGCGGTGAGCCGGGCCGAGCGAGTGAGCAGTCCGGTCGGGGTGACGATCGGGAGACCAGCAAGGCGGCAGGCATCAAGGCCGTCGGTGAGCAGGTCGGACACCTCGTCGACGTGTAGGTGAACAACTGCGGGGTCGACTTCGTCAGCCAGTGGAGCAAACACTGCGAGCTGTGCAGCGAGACGATCGACAAGATCGCTCATGCGGGTGCGCAAGGGTTCGAGCTCGGTGTCGTCTTCAGCGAGCTCTTGTGCCGCGGGCGTGTTTGCCCAGACATCGTCGAAGCCCACGGTGGTGCCATCGGAGCGCACCACTTCGAGGAAGAGGGTCCACGGTTCGCTCGTGTCGGTCGCCGGCTCGAGACGGCCTTGCAAGCTGACGTCAGGTGCACCGACGAGCATGCTTGCGTAGGTGCTGAGCTGCGTCGACCATTCGGCAAAGGCCGACTCGTGCGCTACCGAGTCGCCGAGGAAGACCGCATCTGGCCCAGACAGGGCGGTCGTGACCCGACGCAGTGCAACCACCGTTGCCGACCTCGTGCGGGGGAGCGGCGGTCGCCAGTCGGTTTCGGTGAGGGCGAACCGGCAGACAGCGTCGACCAGGTGGTCGACGATCACGCGAGTCTGGGAGACCGCAGGTTTGTCGGCCGTCGCGAGAACGACTGGCGGAGCAATTGCCGCCAGGTCGGCGGTGACATCGGCGAGGACGTCGTCTCGGGTTGGAAGCCAGTCAGCGCGCCAGCGAAGACCAGCCGCTCGAACTGCTGGGAGTGCTCGTCCTGATGCAGCAAGTTCGACCGCGGTGCGAGCTGCATGATGGGCCCACGAGATCGATGGCGACCAGCCATTGCCTACGCCTCGGCTGATCAGGAGCTCGGTGAGGTTGCGCGGGCTGATCGTGAGCGCGTCGATGGCGTGGGTCGGTGGCTCCGGGCGATCGGCTGGAGTGCTTGCAAGCTCGTGTTGTTCGGTGTGCTCGGGCAACATGGCGCGGGCGTCGGGGCCAAACATGCCAACCGCGACCGCGGAGATGTCTCGTGCTGTTGCATCCGGGTGATCGATCCATAAACCAAAGGCTTCGCCGAGCCAGGTGAGATGGAGCGACCCTGGGGGGAAAGGGGAGCGGACCACCTATCCACGCTAGCGGGGTTGGCTTGTTTGCGGTCAATGAAGTGGCATTCGACCAATCGTCCGCCCACAAGTCGATCGTGTGGCGAATCTTTTCCACAGATGTGACATTTGTGTTACGAAAGTCATCTAATAGTGATACGTTGCCCTCATGGAACCAACCAACGTTGAAAAACCTGCACCAGAAATCACGCAGGGTGATCGCTTCTCCGTTCGCCGCCCGCATGTTGTGCGAGGCATTCTTCTTACTCTCGTGCTCTTCTTGAGCAGTGTTGCTATTGGAGGCTCAGGTGCACTTGGCGCAGACTCCAACGGCGTACTGTTCGGCGCCTTTGCCTCGCCACGTGGCAACGAGACCAACATCACCGCAGTCCAAGCGCTCGAGCGGAACCTTGGGGCAAAGCTCCCGCTCGTTCGGGGCTTCGACCGCTGGGACAGCAACCTCAACAACCGGTTTAACAACTGGGTCGTCGATGGCGACCGCCGCCTCATGCTTTCGGTCAAGCCGCAGCGAAGCAACGGTCAAGCCGTCAGCTGGCGCTCAATCGCCGACGCCCAGCCAGGGTCTCGGATTCATAACGAGATGGTCGCTCTCGCCCGGGGTGCAAAAGCGTTGGACGGGGAAGTGTGGATGACGTTCCACCACGAGCCCGAGGCTAAGACTCGCACCAGCTACGGAACCGATGCCGACTTCAAGGCTGCCTGGCGAAAGTTCCACACGGTCTTCCGTCAGCAAGGTGCTGACGTGACGTGGGTCTGGACCATGACGTCGTGGAGCTTCGAAGTGAACACGAGCGATCGCCGCTCGGCCGGCAAGTGGTATCCGGGCGACTCGTTCGTCGACTACCTCGGTGCTGACCCGTACAACTTTGCTCAGTGCCGCGGAAACGAAGGTGAGAAATTCTTCTCGCTCGAGCGGGTCATTACGCCGTTCATTGAGTTCGCGAAGAAGCACCCGACCAAAAAGCTCGTGCTGCCTGAGTTTGGCTCGCACGAAGTTGGCGGAGGAAAGAAGGGCGCCTGGCTCGATGAGGTTCGTACCTTCATGAAGAAGCCGGAGAACGCCGAGCGCTTCGCTGCGATCATCTATTTCCACGACATTGATCCGAACGCGCCACGTTGCAATTGGCTGCTCGACTCGAGCGAGTCGTCGATGGCCGCTGCCGGTCGCATCGCCCGTGACCCGTTCTTCTCCGGTGCTGCGGCACCTGCCCCGACCCCAGTTGCTGCACCCACTCCGGCACCAGCCCCGACGCCAGCACCTGCGCCAGCAGCACCCGCCGATGGCTGCACGGTTCAGGCAATCAACGGAGCCGACAGGATTTCGTGGGAGTCGCTTGGAAGCGGCTTCGGCTACAACCTTCGTCGCAACGGCAAGTGGCTTGCGAACGTTGGAGCGAAGACCTCCTACACGAACACCAAAGCCACGAGCGGCAACTACACCGTCGTTGCCCGGCATCGCGGCAACGTCACCAGGGTGACGTGTGATCGAGTGACTGCGACCGCTCAAGCAGCCACTCCAACACCGGCCCCGGAGCAGGAAGCGGCGCCTGCGACAGCCACGACCATCGCGGCAAAAGGCAGGTGTGGACTGCGTCTTGAGAGCGGCAGCTTTGTTGTCACGTGGCCATCACAGGGTGACGGCTTCGAATACGACGTCTTCCGGAACGGACAGTTCCTCGCAACCACGACACGTACGTGGTGGAAGCACAACAACGTAACCAGCGGCACCTACGAAGTGAGGGCCCGCACTGGCAACTCGGTCGCGATCATCGAGTGCATTCGCATCTAACGCTTCGCTAGTCCGCTGCCCGGCGCAGTGCTCGTTGGACGAGTCGCTGGTCGCCGAGGCGGCGGCGAAGCGCGTGTTCAAGTCCCTTGATCGGGTAGAGGTTCTGCGGCGCGCGGTTCTCTTTGTGCGGTTCACTCGCAAAGCGGGGCAGCGACGCGGACACCAGGTCGGCAAGTTCAGCTGCAGCATCGAGTTGGTCGATCGGTTGGGCTTTGCCGGTGGCCATCTCGCATCGGACGATGCCGGCCCAGCCGTGGGTACGCGGCCCGGGAAGGCGCAGGTACCAGCTCCAGCGTGCAAAGCCGCCAGCGCCGATGGTGAACATCGGCGACCGGTCGCCGGCCTCGAGTTGGGAGACGACTTGCTGCTCCTCGATCTCGAGATACTGCACGTGTTGTGTCTTGATTAGCCCCACCGATCGAGCAACGGAACGGCCACGCAGGGGGCCATCGAAGATGATCAGATCGTCGGGGCCAGCCTCGGGGACGGTTCGAGTTTCCAGGTCGGTCATCGTCTCATGGATGCCGAGGTACAGGTCTTCGGGCGAGCCGGTGTTGATCGGCACGTGGACAAACTCGCCAACGTCGGTCTGGATCGAGCTCGCTGATTCGGCCGGTGGTGTGAATACCGCTCGCTGCACTTGGACCTCGCTGACGAACGCCTCGGTTGGCGTGCAGGCAACCGCTCCGGCTGCAACGGTTGCGCAGGATCCCGGTAGGACCCGCCCGTTGTCGGTCACCCAGATGCGGGCGTCGATGCGGCGAACGCCGTCGACGAAATAGATGACGCCGGTGGCTGGTCCGGTCTTGGGTGTGATCGGCTGCCATTTGCCAACCTCGAGCTCTACCGATGCGTCAACGACATCGGTAGAGGCATCGAGGGCGTCGACGTCTCCACCAGTCCCGTAGTCCGGGTCCCACGCTTCAACTGCGAACTGCACTACGGCGTCACCACGATCGAGCCAGTCGGGGTTGGCTGCACCTCAACTCGAGCCGGGATGCGCTCAGCAAGATCAGGAATGTGGGTGACGATGCCAATCAGGCGACCCGACGCTCCAAGGTCTTCGATCGCCGTAGCGACCACATCGAGTGTCTCGGCGTCGAGCGTGCCGAACCCCTCATCGAGGAACATCGACCCGAGCGGCGGGGTGCTCGTGGCTGCCAGATCGGTGATGCTGTCGGCGAGCGCGAGAGCAAGGGACAGCGAGGTCAAGAACGTCTCGCCACCAGAAAGAGTTCGGGAACTACGGATCTCGTCGGCGTTGCGATGATCACGAATCTGGAAGTCTCGACCGTCGGTCATGAGCGAGAACGCCCCGTCCGACAAGGCGAGCAGGCGAAGCGACGCCCGCTCGGCGAGGTCTTCCATTACGTCGGTCAAGATCCAGCGTTCGAACATGCCCGACATCAGATGCTTGCCGAGCTCCTCAGATAACGCCCGCTGGTTTTCGAGGTCGCTGAGCTGTTCCTTGATCGCCTTCTGACGCATCCATCGGTCCTCAGCATTGGCGAAGGCCAATCGGGCATCGGCGTGGGCGTTACGGACCATCGGTCCTGCACGAAGCGGGTCGACAGCTGCGTTGGGCGGGAAGTAAGGCATGGCGATACGCGAGAGGGACTTCTCCGCCTTGGCCTTTGCCTTCTCTGCTGCGGTCTGCTCTTTGCGGAGCCCGCGTACTTTCGTTCGGAGCTCCTTCGCCCTTTCGTTGCCCCACGATGTCAACGCCAACCAGTCGTCGTGAACCGCTTCCTCTGAAGGTGTCGGGGGCTGAAGCTCCGAAACCGAATCGCGAGCTGCGGTGAACTCGCGCCGCATGGCCGATTCGCTGGTGCTCGATTCCTCGAAGGCCGCCGTTGCCTCATCGAACAACGCGGTGGCAGAGAGCAGTTTGTCGTTCGCTGCTTCGATTTTGGCGTTGGCTGCGTCCGCCTTCTTCTGTAGCGCGAGGGTCTGCTTCAGTGTTGGTTGATCTGCGAGGTCAGCAACGATCGATGCTGCATCGCCTTCGGCTGCTTCGAGCCGGGTGGTCGCCTCAGCCTCGGCTGCGGTGGCCGCCTGCACGACGTGCACGACCTCTTGGGCTTGGGATCGTGCAGCATCTCGAGCGGCCTCGGCCTTTGCCAACGCAGCAGCCTGCTTGCCCGAAGACGAACCGGTTGGAAGGCTCTCGATGAGCTGTGCGCAGACCGGACAGTCATCGCCGACATGCAGTGTCGCGGCGATTCCTTCAGCTCCGGCAAGGGTGCGGGCATGCTCGAGCGTCGTCTCGGCGTCGCCCAAGGCCGTGCGGGCTTGTTCGGCCGAGGCGGCGGCCTTGGCAAGAGCTGATGCTGCCGACTTCTGAGCCGCCGTGAGCTCTGCGATCTGGGCGGTGAGTTCGGCGTGGGCTTCGTGTTGTTCGATGAGGTCGAACAGTTCGTCCTCGGTTGGTAGATCGGCTCGAGCCTCGGTCAAGGCGTCGTGCTTCTCGGCTGCTGCAGACATCTTGGACTCGGCAGAGGTCATCGCCGCACGTGCCCTGTCGACCCGTGACGCAAACGACTTCGTGTCAGCTGGGATCTCCAACGCTTCTAGCGAGACGATCTGTTCGTCTAGTGTGTTGACAGACGCGGTGAGCTCGTCGAGTTGATCGATCGCAGTTTGATGGTCCTCCGTCGCCGCCTCGACCTTTTCGAGCTCGTCTTCCAGCTTCACGAGCGACGTTCGGAGCTGTTCGAGCTTGCGTTCCGAGATCGACGATTGGTCGTCCATCGTTTGCTCAAAGGCAGCCATCTGGGTCTTGATGTCGCGTGACCGGAGTCGGGCGGTCTTGCCGACGTTTGCATACAGGTCGAGGCCGAGCATGCGCCGCAGAAGGCCTTGGCGAACGCTGGGCTTCACGTTCAAGAATTGGGCGAAGTCGCCTTGAGGAAGCACGATCGTCTTGGTGAATTGCGAGAACGACAGCCCAACGATCCCCTCGACCTGTGAGGTGACCTCCTGGGCGTTGCTGGCGAGCACCTCATTGCCCGACTCGAGTCGAGCTTCTTTCGTGCTCGCTCCGGTGCCTGCTCGGCGCACCACGCGAACAGCGGTGTACGTCGATTCACCGACCGCGAAGTCCAGTCGAACTCGAGCTTCGGTCGATACTGCGTTGATGATCGGTGCGACGAGCTTCTCATTCTCGTATCGAGCGACCGAACCGTAGAGCGCAAACGCAATGCCATCGATGATCGTCGACTTGCCTGCACCGGTTGGACCAGTGAACGCGATCAGGTCGTGGTCACGGAAGTCGATCGTCGTTGGCTCGCGGAACGGTCCGAAGCCGTGCAGCTCGAGCAGAAGCGGGCGCACTATCGCCGATCCTCTGGTTCGCCGGTCATGACTTCCTCAAGAATCTCATCGAAGAGCTCCTCGACCGCCGGGTCGTTGACGCCCAGGCCAGCCAGGTAGTCGCGGAACAGCTCATTCGGCGTGCGGTTGGCAATGAGCTCTCGCGTCCGCTCGCCACCCTCGTCGACGGCCGGGCTTTCGACAAAGACGTCGATGCACTGTTCGCCAAACAGCGTGCGCACGTCGTTCGCGAGGTCGGCTCGCCGCGCCTCGCGGACCCGGACTCGAAGCCATTCGTCACCAATGTCTCGGGTCCGAAGCTCGTCGAGGGTGCCAACGATCGTGCGGAGGCGGCGACCGGCATCCAGCGGAACCTCGGTCACGTTGGCCGGGGCGTTCGGGGTGAGCTCGACGATCGACACTGACTTCTTCGCGTCGCTGTCACCAAAGTCGAGTTGCAGGAGTGACCCGCTGTAGTGGATCGCGGTAGGGCCCGGCACTTTTTGTGCTTTGTGTAGATGACCGAGTGCCACATAGTTCGCCCCGAGCGGAAACACTTGGGCCGGGATCGCGTACTCGTCGGTGAGGTGCGCCGGTCGTTCGCCGCCACCGGTGCCGCCGCCGAGTACGAACCCGTGGGCCATCACGATGCGAAGCGCGTCGTCATCACATGCGTCATCAAGTGCAGTGAGAATCGACTGAACCCGCTCGGCATACAAGCCAGCGTGTTCGTACGCTTCGTCGTGCATCAGCTGATCGGCACGGACGATGCCCCGCTTCGAAACGAACGGCAGCGCTGCGATGTTGACGAGCTGGTCGCCGATCGTCAGCGAGATGACCCCACCGTCGTCGGGGCGGCGGGGCTCGGCCACGATGTGGATGTTGCCGAGCCGAGCAAGATCGCGAAGTGCTTCGAGTCGGCGCGGGTTGTCATGGTTGCCGGCAATGGCGACCACATGGCCCGCAGACTCAGCGAGCTCAAGCAACGCTTGCCACGCGATGGTCTCGGACTCGGCAGTGGGTGCGGCGGTTTCGAACAGGTCGCCCGCGACGAGCACAACGTCGACCTGTTGGTCGCGAGCGATCTCGGCAACCTCAGCCAGCGCGGCGCGATGTTCGTCGGCGCGACTGAGCCCGCGGATCGTCTTGCCGATGTGCCAGTCGGACGTATGGAGAACGCGGACCGTCCCCATCTACAGACCTTCGAACGGATCGTCCGGTCCACTGCTAGGTCGCTGGGCTTCGGCACTTCGAGTAGCCCATGCCGGAAACGGAAACTCGATCAGCAGCGGAATTGGCAATCGTGGTTGGCTCAAGTACATCGAGCCTGGCTTCAAGATCGTTGCCCGTTGACGCTGCACTCCAGGAAGGAAGCCATATTGGTCGCGGCCAGCTTCGGCCGTGTCGAGCCGGCCGACGACGCGGATGGCGCTGTTCGCCACGATCCGTCGTTCGACTTCGCTTGCGGTCTGCTGAGCGCCGATGAGGATGATGCCGAGCGAGCGACCGCGCTCGGCCACGTCGAGAAGGATCTCTTTGATGGGGCTTGACGAGTCGCGCGGTGCGTACTTGTTGAGCTCGTCGAGCACGATGAACTGCAGAGGCTTGGCGACACCTGACGCTTCCTTGGCATCGAACGCCTGACGCAGAACGACGCCGACGACGAAGCGCTTGGCTCGGTCGTGCAGCTGGTGAATGTCGACCACCGTCAGCTGGTTGCGGTCGAGATTGAGCGCGTAGTCAGGAGCGTTGTCGATATCGGCACGAATGAGGTGGGCGACGTGACGGTTCGATGAGGCCAACCGGCGGACGAAGGCGTTGATGCTGCTGCCGCTTACTGCACGGCCGGTCCAGCGTTGGTCGGGCTTGTCGTCGGGGTCATCCGGGATGAGCTTGCGCTCGATGAAGTCGACCAGGTGTCCGAAGGTGCGAATGGTGGTGCCCTCGATGCGGACGGCGCCATCAGGTGACGATTCGTTCTTCACCGCGGCCGCAAGCTGCGCAGTCACCGACTGCACGACGATCGTGTACTGCTGACGCTCGTCTTCGGCATCGGCAAACAGGAACGGCAGCAGGTTCTCTCGACAGAAGGTGTCGAGCGTCCAGAAAAACGGGCTGACTCCGGTCGTGCGCGACCCGACCGCTGGCGTGGCTGCCGAATCTCCACGGCGTGGCGGAGCGACGATGCCGACGCTGCCGAACGGTGCCGGGTCGAGGTTGAGATGCTGGTAGCGAGACGCTTGCTCGGCGTCGAGGTGTGCGTTCGGGGAATCGAGGAACAACAGGTCCTCGCCCTTGACGTTGAAGATGAGGCCCTTCGTGTTCGCGGCCTCTTTGCCCAGGACGCCGCTGTTGAACAGCGAAAACAGCAGGAAGGTGGCGTAACTCGTCTTCGTCGCAACACCGCTGATGCCTGAGATGTTGACGTGCGCTCCCTTCGTGCCGTCGACGAAGTCGAGGTCGAGGAAGATCGGCTCGTTCTCGCGGCTGAGCCCAGCAGGAAGGCGTCGGGTCACACTGTCGAAATCGAGCGCCTTGTCGCGCTCATCGTCCTCAGCAATCCGAACCGGCGTGCCGGGAAGGGGAGGGATAAACACCTCCGGCATGACCCGCGTCACCTGCACGAGCGCGGCCTCGGCGACCTCGGCTGGCAGAACTCCGTCGGCGATGAGGAAGACGTCGCTGTCGAACGTGGCTCCCTCATGGCGAGCGCGCACTTGGTTGACGATGCCATAGATCGAAATCTGCTCGCCGGTCGGCAACACCCGATCGAGCGCAACAACATCGTCGAGCTGCAATACCCCGCCCTCGGCAACCGCCACCCAGAACTGCAGGGGCGTTGCGTCGTCGGTGCCTAATACTCTGCCAATCACGCTTCGGAGGCTAGCTGTTCACCTCGAACCATCGCCTGTCGGCATCGCGAACCCTGAAGACGTCGGGCGAAGCGGCTTCGGATAGTTCTGCTGCATGGTTGCCCCGACGCGGGCGTTCGTCCGTCGTAGTGTTCGGGTGTGAGCGACGGCATTCTCTCTGACCTAGATCTCGACGGCCCCCGGCATACCAAGCCCAGCTATACGCCTGTTGCGGCGAAGATGGGCGTGGTCATCGAACACCGAGCCACGGGGACGGTCGGCGCGATCCTGTCGTTCAAACCCCAGCAGGTCGTCATCCGCGATCGCTTCGGGCGAGACCACACGATCACGCCACGGCCCGGCGCCTTCATGATCGATGGCAAGCCGATCACGCTGCGCCAACCAACGGTGCACGAGAAGGAACCCGAGGTCGTCTTCACCGCGTCTGGTTCGGTCGACGTTGGTTCAACGCCAGCCCGGATGGCACGAGCGAGCCGAATCTGGGTCGAAGGCATTCATGATGCTGAGCTCATCGAAAAGGTCTGGGGCGAAGACTTGCGGCTTGAAGGGATCGTCGTCGAACAGATGGAAGGTGCTGACGATCTCGTCGAGCGCATCTCCCGCTTTGGACCGCGCTCGGGACGCCGTGTGGCGGTCCTTCTTGACCACCTGGTCGACGGGTCGAAAGAGTCTCGCATCGCCGAGAAGATCTCGAACCCCGACGTGCTGATCGTCGGTCACCCGTACGTCGACGTCTGGCAGACCATCCGCCCCGAGGTTGCGGGCATCGACGCGTGGCCAACCATCCCGATGCGTACCGATTGGAAGACCGGAGTCATGGAGCACTTTGGCGCAACCGGGGAGCCCGGCCTCTTCTGGAAACGCCTGCTCGGTCGAGTAAGCACGTTCCGTGACCTCGAGATCCCGATGGTCGGCGCCGTCGAGCAAATGATCGACTTCGTCACCGTCGAGTACTAGCGAGCGAATTCGTACGTGGCCAGTTCGGCTTCGGTCATGTTGTGAATCGAGTCGGCTGGCGCAGCCTCGAGGGTGAACCAGTAGAAGTCTGCACTGATGCCGATCTCGTCGTAGTAACGGAGGAACAGGTCGTGGTCGGGATCGTCACGAGGCACATCCTTTCCTTCGATGTCGCCACTGGCCCAGGAGTGGACGCCAAATGTCGCTCCTGGGTCCCAAGAGCGGGATTCTCCAGCGAGGAAGAAGTCGACACCGCCGGACGCGATGACGCCGTCTGATGGCACATGCGTTGCGAGCCCGGCTTCGCGAACGAGCCGAGAGGCCTGCAGGTTGGACTCGTCATCCTCGGAGCCCGGAACGTCGACCAACACGATCGTGGTGACCTCGGGATGGTCGTCGATCAGGTTGCGCACGTCGTCGGGCGTGCTGCTTCCGATAACTCCGCTCATCTCCGCTTGCGTTCCCTCGACCGTGAACGTCGCAGCTTCATCGCCGCCACCACATGCCACAACCAGCGTCATCAGCAAAATGGGGAACAGAGCCCAGGTCGCTTTCCGCCGTGGTTGCAGCATCTTGGTTAGCGCCCGAGTAGGACTTCGCTGATGTTGGTGGTCGCCTCGTAGCGGATGGCCTTGAGTGGCGCGTACTCCTCGTCGTCCTGCCAGGCCTTCGCCGCATCAGCATCGGGGAACGACAGGAGCACACCGACTGACGGCGCCTCGCCAACGGTCGCCTTGGCTGGTCCGGCAACAAGGACCTTGCCTCCGTGCTTCTCCACGGTGGCGCGGATCTCTGGACCCTTGCCCGGGTTGTAGTCGGCAAAGCGCTCGGCGTCGGACACGTCGTAGGAGATTATCAAATATGCAGTCATGGCCTGACCCTAGGGCTGCGAGCAAAGCTTCGGCTAGCTGTCCTAACTCGGGAGGTAATTGCCCGGCGAAACGATTGGGGTGAAGATGGCCGTCGTGACGATTCCACTCATCGATGTCAGCGACATATCCGTGAGTGGCGAATTAGGGACTGTCCCTCATTCGCCACTTGAGGTTGTTGATGCTCTTGCCACTGCTGCTGAAGAGATTGGCTTCTTCGCCGTTACCGGTCATGGTGTTGATCTCGACCTGATCACTCGAATGCGTTCGATGGTCGTCGAGCTCTTCAGTGTCGATGATGCGGCGAAGGAACGTCAGGCGATCGATCGTGACAACTATCGGGGCTTCATTCCACTTGGTTTCTTCACGCCCAACCGTGATGACGCGAATGCTCCCGCACCTGATCGCTATGAAGGGTTCAAGTTGCATTGGGAGGTCGACGCCGGCGACCCAGTGTGTGCCGAGTCGGCGATCTACGGACCGAATCGATGGGCGGAACATCCCGTCGACATGGCGAAGGTCGTGCTCGAGTATTGGTCTGCGTGCGACTCGCTCGCTGCGGTGTTGTTGGCGGCATTCGAAACAGCGCTCGGACTGCCTGCGGGCGATCTCGCTAGACGCTTCGACCACCCCGTCACGAACATGACCTTGCTGCACTACCCGCCGTCGACTCCGGACGAGGACGTGCATGGCATCCATCCGCACAAGGACACCAACGTTCTCACGGTCCTCTATCCCGACCCGGTCGGCGGGCTGTTCGTCCGCACTCGACAGGGCGAGTGGATCGAAGCCGTCTGTCCTCCCGACGCTCTGCTCATCAACATCGGCGACATGATGGAGGTGTGGTCGGGTGGTCGCTTCGTCTCTACGCCGCACAAGGTCGTCAATACGACGGGGAAGGAGCGCTATGCGTTTCCGTGGTTCCTCGTCCCGAGCCATGACGAAGTCATCGAACCGCTGGCGCCGCTCGCACCGGGTTTCTCTCGAAGCGATGGCGTAGAGGTCGGTCCATGGTCGCTTGAAGTGTGGCGAACGAACTGGCCGGACGCTGCGCCCATCGACGAGCACAGCCACCTCGGAACGCTCGATCAGGTCGACGAGCGTTAGTCGTCGCTCGCTTCGGCTTCGAATGTTCCGGCCGCTCGCTGACCCAAGTAGACAGCAACCCCGACCGCTGCGAGGCCAGCAACCCAACCAATGACGGCGATGAGCGATTCGCTGCGCGCCGAGCTTGCGAACAGTCCGGCACCAAGAGCGGTTGCGGCAAAGCACGCCGCCGCGACGAAATTCGCCGGAGCCGCCTCACGATGCGCCGCCATCCACGCATCATCGGAACGCATTGTTGCTTCGGTGCGCATGCCGTAGAACGCCTTTGGTGGTACGAGCTCTCGTTGGCCGCCAACGGCGAGAGCGCCAAACACGACAGCGAGCAACAGTGAAAAGCCGATGGTCATGTGTCGCTCCTAGGAGAACCGTGCCTCGAGCTCGATGATCTCAGGCAGGCCAATGGCGTCGGTGAATTCATCGAACGCGGGCATGTTCTTCACCGCGTTGACCGGGGTGCCGTCGATCTTGATCTGGGCGAGCGCTTCCTGCATGGCTCGGGTCGCTGCGAGCAACGTCGAGATCGGCATGATGACCAGCTTGAATCCGAGCTCGTTGATGCGGTCGATCGTGACCGGCGGGGTCTTGCCGCCCTCGGCCCAGTTGAACACGAGCGGGATGTCGGACAGCTCTGACGCGACATGTTCGAGCTCTTCGTCGTTCTGGAGTGCCTCGACAAACAACACGTCGGCACCCGCATCGTGTGCGGCGCGTGCCCGGTCCACGGCCTCGTCCACGCCGTGCGGTGCCCGAGCATCGGTGCGGGCAATGATCGTGAAGTTCGGGTCGCGGCGGGCAGCGACTGCCGCGCTGACCTTGCCGACAAACTCGTCACGACCAACCACGACCTTGCCCTCCATGTGTCCGCACTTCTTGGGAAGCACCTGGTCTTCGATGTGAATGCCAGCGACGCCTGCTTGCTCGTACGCCTGGATCGAACGGATGGCGTTGATTTGGTTTCCGTACCCCGTGTCGGCGTCGGCGATAACCGGCAGGTCGGTAGCAGCCACGATGCGACGGGCATTGTCGACCATCTCGCTCATCCCGAGCAGCCCGACATCGGGGCGGCCAATGAGCGACGCAGTTGTGCCGAAGCCGGTCATGTAGACGACATCGAAACCGGCCTGCTCAATGAGGCGAGCACCGAGCGCGTCGTAGCAACCGGGGAGGAGCACCGGGCCGGGTTGGGAGAGAAGCTCGCGAAACGCTGCGGGTCCGTTGGGGCGGGAACGAAGAAGATCGGCCATACGGCAGTCTGGCACGACCTCGGCGATTTCATTCCGTTGTTTGGGCGAGGTTCGGTTGCCCTAGGTTGACGTCATGGACGACCAGACAACCGCGAGCTACGACGACGCCGGATTCGGGAAGTCGTCGGCTCACGGATCGCAATTCGCCGTGGTTGTTGTCGACATGTGTGTGGCGTACTTCGATGACGAGTCGCCGTTGAACCTCGATCAACCGGCCGTTATCGATGCTGTTCGTGAGCTCGTCGCCTCTGCTCGAGCGCACGGAGTTCCGGTGCTGTGGACGCGGGTCGAGTACCCGCAGGGCGGCGACGGGTCGGTCTGGTACGAGAAGGTCCCGGTGCTGTCGAGCTTCGACGCGGGGAACCGCCTGGCCGAGTGGATCCCCGGCCTGACGCCGAACGACGGCGAAACTGTCGTCACGAAACAACACGCGTCTGGTTTCTTTGGCACCGACCTCGACCAAGCACTCCGAGCTCGCAGTGTCGACACGGTGCTGGTGTGCGGAGTATCGACGAGCGGCTGTGTTCGAGCCACCGCGACCGACGCGTCAGCGCACGGGTTTGTTCCGTTCGTGGTGCGCGAAGCCGTTGGCGACCGAACACCCGCGGTCCACGAGGCAAACCTCTTCGACCTCAACGCCAAGTACGCCGACGTCATCCCGCTCACCGACGCGATCGGGTTCCTTAGCTGACCCCAGATGTCAGGTGATTGTCGTTTTGCTCGACGCGCGTTGTTGGCGTGGTGCTAGTAAAGACCATGGACCTTGGAATCTTTATCCCGATCGGTAACAACGGATGGATGATGTCGAAGACCTCGCCGCAATACATGCCGAGCTTCGAACTCAACCGCACTACGGCTGAACGAGCCGAAGAGGCAGGCTTCGAATTCCTGCTGAGTATGGTCAAACTCAGAGGGTTCGGTGGCGACACCGAGTTCTGGGATCACAACCTCGAGTCGTTCACCCTGATGGCCGGTCTGGCTGCTGCTACCGAGAAGATCAACCTGTTCGCCTCTGTGGCTCTCCCAACGATGGAGCCCGCCATGGTCGCACGGATGGCCTCGACCATCGACGACATTTCCGGCGGTCGGTTTGGCATCAACATCGTGTCGGGTTGGAACCAGATCGAGTACAGCCAGATGGGTGTATGGCCTGGCGACTGGTACTACGAGAAGCGCTATGACTACGCCACTGAGTACGTGAAGATCATGCAGGACCTCTGGTCGGACGGGGTGTCCGATCTCAAGGGTGAGTACTTCCAGATGGACGACTGCCGCCTGTCACCGCCACCGGCTGCAGGCAAGGTGCCACTCGTGTGCGCCGGCCAGAGCGACCGTGGCATGGAGTTCTGCGCCACCTACGGCGACTACCAGTTCATCATCGGCACCCAAGATCTCGATGTCGTACGTGCCGATGCAGCCCGCCTGGTTTCCGCCGCCGAGAAGACCGGCCGTGACGTCGGCGTCTACGTGCTGTTCCACATCACCATGGGCGACACCGACGAAGAAGCCGAAGCGAAGTGGCAGCACTATCAAGACGGTGCCGACCTCGAGGCGATCAAGTTCCTGATCGGTGCCGCCGAGATGGACACCGCCGGCGCCACCGCCGACAAGATCGCCGAGATGCAGCAGGCATTCAACCTAAACATCGGCGCAGTTGTCGGCAGTCACGCAACCATCGCGGCACGGCTCGACGAAGTGTCGGAGATCCCCGGCGTCAAGGGCGTCATGTGTGTCTTCGACGACTACCCAGTCGCCACCAAAGAGTTCGGCGAAAAGATCATTCCGCTCATGGAGTCCCGCAAGTAGCGCTGTCCAGTCTGTCCGCCCGTCCGTGGCGTCGAACCCTCTCGGCGATGTCGTCGCACAGCGAGGCCTTAGCCTCCGCATCGCTTCGCTCGCTCCGTAAGTCGGCCTTCGCCTGCACGTCGAATCGCCTACGGGTTCGCCGCCACGGACTATCGCCCAGCGCGTGTTGTATATGCCGTTGCTAGTCGTCCGTCGGGCGCGGTTGGGCGGTGAGCGACTTGAACGCAAACGCTGATGCTGGCATGCGGTCGCTTGGGGCCTCTCGGCCTTGCAGCTTCTCGGGCAGGTCGGCAGGGTCGCCCATGTGGCCGAGCGAGAAGGCGCACAAGATGTTCGCCTCGTCTTTGTTGAGGCCCGTCGTCTCGTACGCAAGGTCGAGCTCGATGCCACCCATGAGATGCACGTGGAGGCCGAGCATCGTGGCCTGGTGGGTGAAGCTCATCATTGCGGCGCCGGTATCGAACTCGGCAGTGCGTGCCATGAAGCCTTCGAGGCCCGGACGCGACACGATCAGGCCAATGACCGGAGCGTTGGTCGACCACGGCTTGTTGAACTCGCTGATGATCTCTTCGAAACCAGCACGATCGGGGCCGTCTGTCTCGTACAGGAACACCCACGGCTGATTGTTCATCCAGCTCGGGGCCCAACGCGCCGCTTCGAAAAGCGCGGCCAGCTGCTCTTCACTGACCGGCTCGTCGCTAAATGCACGTGGCGACCAACGATCACTGAAGACCGGGTTCATGAGAGAAGAATCAGGAGTTCGTGTCATGACCGAACCCTAGCCATCCCGTAGCTTCGCGGCATGGCCTCTTTCGAACTGACGTCTTCTCGTGCGACCGCCCGCATCGACCTGCTTGCCGGGCGGCTCGGGTCGCTCATCGTCGATGACCTGGAGCTGCTCGTAACCGAGGGGATCAAGCCGACCCGATGGGGTTCGTTCCCGATGGTTCCGTGGTGCGGACGTCTCGATCACGGACTGCTCACCTTCGACGGTGTGGACTATCAGTTCCCACCAACCTCGGGAGTGCACGCCAACCATGGCACCGCCATGCACCAAACCTGGACGCAGACGGGCGACAACGAGATCGAAAGTGGCCTCGGCGAGCACTGGACCTTCGGCGGAAAGGTGACCCAACGCTTCGACGTCACCGACGCCTCGTTCACCGTGCACATGACAGTTACCGCTGGCGACGTTGCGATGCCCGCTCAGATGGGATGGCACCCGTGGTATCGACGGGAGCTCGACCGAGGCGCGCCGCTTGAGCTCGAGTTCGCCGCCGAGCAGATCTACGCCACCGACGACGAGCAGATCCCATCCGGCGAGCTCATCCCCGTACCCAACGGACCGTGGGACGAGACCTTCATCGGTGTGACCCAGACGCCGATCCTCCGCTGGCGCGATGCGTTGACGTTGGCGCTCACCTCGAACTTCGACCACTGGGTCGTGTTCACCGAACCCGAGCACGCCGTCGCGATCGAGCCGCAATCGGGCGCGCCGAACGACGTGAACCGCGCACCGCACGTACTGCAGCCGGGCGAGTCGCTTTCGGGTTGGATGACGCTCGCCTGGGGTGAGAACTAGCCGAACTGACCGGCTAAGTTCTGCCCATGTCGATGAGTGCAACCGAAGCCGTAACCAGCCGCCGCTCCATCCGGGCCTTTACCGACGAAGAAGTGCCCGACGATGTACTGCGAACGATTCTGAGCGACGCGTCCCGAGCGGCATCAGGCACCAACATTCAGCCGTGGCACGTCACTGTCCTTCAAGGCCAAGCGAAGAACGATCTGGTCGATGCGGTTCAGGCAGCGTTCGATGCGGGCGCCACCGAGAAGGACGAGAAGTACTACCCGAGCGAATTCGTCGAGCCCTACAAGGCGCGCCGGCGAAAGATCGGCTGGGACATGTACGGCCTCATCGGCATCGAGAAGGGCGACTACGAAAAGATGGCTGCACAAGCTCGGCAGAACTACGAGTTCTTCGGCGCTCCGGTGGGCCTGATCTTCACGATGCACGAGACGATGAACTACGGCGGCTGGATGGACCTTGGCCTGTACATGGCCAACATCATGACGCTCGCCCGCGAGCACGGCTTGCACACCTGCCCGCAGGCGGCGTGGCGAGAGTTCGAGTCGGTGATCCACACGCACCTCGACGTGCCGGCCGATCAGCGCGTCATCGTTGGCATGGCGCTCGGCTTCGAAGACACCTCAGCCACAATCAACGAACTGCGAACTGAACGCGCCGACCTCAGCGAATTCGTCGACTTCCGCAGCTAGCAAGCGTCGCTGGCCTCGGCATGCTTCGGCCCGCCTAGGACCCCGATGCTACGACGTAGGCCTCGTGGAAGCCTGGGCAGTAGATCGCCAGTGCGGTTGCTGCGACTTCGGATATGTCGCCGCCGTATTCGTCGAGTTCGCTCTCGCTGAACAGTCCGATGAGCAGGTTCGACATGTCGGTGCTCGGCTCGATGTTCCACATCGCAGCGCATGCGCTACCGGCGAGCTGATCGAGGCGCACGTCGTCCGCAACGTCGACGAACGCGGTCGCTTCGGTCGATTCGAACCTGGCGGCTCGGAGTGCGGGTGGTCCGTCGTCCCACGCCCAGTAGATGGCGTCGGTGAGGCCTGGGCCGATGTCGGGCACTCCTCGAGGCACGAGGATCGATCCTTCGCCCACGAGCCCGCTGACTCGATCGGTGATTCGCTGGCTCAGCTCGGGGAGCAGCACCGGGTCGGTGGTCGAGGCGATGAACACAACCGGGCCGGTTCGGCCCACATCGGTGTAGACAAAGCGAGTCTCTGTGGCCGATGCAAAGGAGCTGTCAACGCTCACCAGTTCGTCGACGTTGGTTGGTCGGTCGGATGATTCGACGACTCGGTGATAGCTCAACAGATGTTGGTCGGTTGCGTCGATGACGTAGGCGCCATGGCAGCGGTCGAACATGGTCCGGGCGTACTCGACCATGTCGATAGCGGTGGTGTAGTCGGCGTACACGTATGTCGATGTCGATACCGCATGACGGCCGAGCGCTTGGCGCTTCGACGAACCAGCTGGCGGATGGGCAACGTCGGGGGCATCGACGTTTACACAGAACTGGTGGCTGCCCTCGACCTCTTGCAGGTCATATGCCGAGGCAAAGTAGCGAGCGGGGAGATTCATCGCGGATGCGAGCGCCGTTGCTGAATCTGGGGTGTTGTCAGGAAGTGCGATCGTCGGCGGTGGTGCAATCGATGGGGGAGTAGGAGGCGGAGAAGTCGCGGCGACGTTGGCGATGGGGGTCGGTGCAACCGTCTTGCTCGTGGGCTCGATGGCGTCGGAGGCTTCGGGGGTCCGACAGCCCGAAACAGCTAGCAAGAACGCGCAGGTAACAACGGCGAGCATCGCTGTTTTCCTGGTGTTCGGCATATGTCGGCCCGCGTTGTTGACGTGCGTGTTCTATCGGATGTGCGCAGATGATCTAAACGAGTCGAAAATTCTTTGGCGAGAAGCGAATACCGAGGCTTTCCGGCGGGTTAGGTGGGTGTATGCAGTGGATCAAACGTGATATCCGCAAGAACGCGCTTCTTGCCGCGCCCGCATTCGCCCTCGCCCTAGCGGCCTGCGGTGGAGGTGCCAGCGACGTGGCTTCCGAAGCTCCCTCGGCTCCGGCAGAAGTCGTTGAAGACGCGACGACTTCAGCGCCAGCAGTTGAATCCGAGGTCGCAGAGAGCTCTACCGATGACGCTGGCGAAGCCGCTGAGTCAACGGCCTCCTCGAGCGCAGCCCCAGCATCGAGCAACACCATTCAGCGGCTCAGCGCTGACGAAGCGATTGCGAACGCCGAGGTCAACCAGCCGAATCTTGCGTCAGCGAACAACGTTCTCGATATCGAAACACTCGCTGTCGCTGACGGGTCTATTCAGACGCTTCGTGATGTCGTTGACGGCGACCGACCGGTGCTGCTCTGGTTCTTCTCTCCGCATTGACCGACGTGTCGCCGTGAGGCGCCAGATGTCGAGCAGTTTGCTCGCGAGAACAACGACAAAGTCCAAGTCATCGGCCTCGGAACGCAAGACGATTTCGAGTTTGCGACCCGCTTCGTCGACGGTGGTGGTCTTGAAACCCCAACGATGTTGTGGGATCCAACGTTCGCCACATGGCAGGCCCTTGGCGTTCAAGCCAACTCCCAGATGATGGTCCTCACCCCCGACCTGACCCAGAGCAGTGCGCTCATTTATGGGTTTGATGACGGTCAGCGGACATCAATCTTGGAATTTGTAGATTCGATTTAGGTCAGCGCTTTTCGTTGAATTCATAGGCCAAACGGCCTACTAGTCGAAATGCCACTGGGGATCGCCCGAGTATTGCGATTTAGTTACGAACTGTTACGGTCGATAGGTCGGCATGGCAATGCCAATGCACAAGAGACCTACTAGTAGCGGCGGGGCGTCACACGAGGGCGTCGAGCAGAAAGCACTCGAAGATCTTCCTATGGCAACCAAAAGAACTCGGATCGCAGGAATCGGGGCGGCGTTCCTGCTCGTTTCGGCACTTACGGCAACCGGCGCATCAGCCGCAGCCCAGTCTCGGGATACCTTCTGTCTCGGACTGACGATCGAAACCGCCGAAGCACAAGGCTTCCGTGTCCAGACCGGAACCGACGGCGTCGACGTCCTCATCGGCGGCAACACCACTCGAGACTTCATCCTCGGCTTCGGCGGAGATGACGTGCTGACCGGTGCGGGCGCAGGAGACGTCATCTGTGGCGGACCTGGCGACGACATCATCAACGCCGGCGACGGCAACGACCGTGTCGCTGGCGGACCTGGCGCTGACGAAATCTCACTGGGCGCTGGAAACGACCGAGCCCGAGGCGGCTGGGGCCCAGACCGCATCATTGGTGGCTCAGGCAACGACCGACTGCTTGGTCAAGGCGGCAACGATCGTATTTCTGGCGAGAGCGGCAACGACTTCATTCTTGGTAACGCCGGTGCCGACACCCTGTTCGGCGGCGAAGGCAAAGACCTCATCCGTGGCCTCCGTGGCAAAGACAAGATCGCTGGCGGGCCCGGCGACGATCGCCTCGAAGGTGGCGAAGGCGACGACATTCTGTCGGGCGACGATGGCTCCGACCGCCTCTTCGGCGGCCCTGGCCGCGATGCACTCGACGGCGACGCCGGCAAGGACATCCTGAACGCAGGCACCGGCCGCGACCGCTGCGACATCGACGATGGTGACGATCTCACCTTCTGCGACGTCGACTTCACGAACAATGCGGTCAACCCCACTGCACCGACGCCTACACCAGAACCGGCGCCGACGCCACCAACAACCACGGTCAAGCCTGACCAGACGCCTCCGCCTGCAGGAAACCCGGTGCCCGCAGCCCAGGCTCCGCAAGGCGTCAACAAGTTCGGTTGGCCGCTTCTCACCGACGCTGGTTTGGCTGCGATGCTCAACTGCGAGTCGACAACGAACCACGCCATCAACACCGGCAACGGCTTCTACGGCGGCGTGCAGTGGCTTCCAAACACCTGGAATGCAGCGACCAAGCTCGCCGGCTTCCCGCAGTACGACGGCGTGCTCCCACACCTCGTGCCGGCAAACGTCCAGGATCAGGTCACGAAAGTCTGGTGGGAAGCCACCAGGCCGAACACCCAGTGGCCGACGTGCCACAAGCGGGCACTCGAAGCCATGAACGTCCTCGCCCCCTAGAGATTTGTACAGACTTTCCGACCACTACGGTCGGAAAATCGTTACAAAAACTGGTTAGGCCGGGATGAGGCGGGCGATCGTGTAGGTCAGGCCGTAGGCGACGTACTCGAAGTTGAGGCCGCGGGCGTTGACGAACTCCATGAACGCCTTGTGTTCGTGAAGTTGCCAGCCGTAGTAGCCAATCAGCTCGTCGAACACGATGATGCAATTCGGGTGCAACATGTCGCCAACGGCATCGAAGATGTCGACGGTGGATGAGTAGATGTCGCAGTCGACCCGCAGCATTGAGATATGCGGCTCGGGGTACTCCTGGCGCCAAACCGGCAAGGTCTCAGAGAACCACCCTTTGTAGAGCTGCACGTTGTCGGGCATGTCGGGCAGCGTGCCTGCCATGTCGCCGAACGTTCCACGGGGCACGTGAGCCCAGTCTTCGGGGAGCCCCTCAAACGAATCAAATCCGTGGATGACGGCGTCGGGGAACGTCTTGGCTAGGCGTCGAGTTGACGCACCTTTGTAGACACCGAGATCGAGGAGCTGGCCACCAAGGCCGTTGATCTCGTCGGCGAGGCTGTCGATGACACTGAACTGGTCCATCGTGAAGAACGCTTCGTGCATCTCCGACTCGATGAAGTCATAGGTCTGCACGGCGGCGCGACGGTTGCGCTCCTCGAGAAGCTTGGTCCACCGGTCGTTCCAGGCGTAGTAGTGACGTAGCGGCTTGATGAGCGGTGCTGACCCAAGTTGACCAAGGACGTCAGCCGCATCGATTCGTTGACGACGGTCAGGTCGGACAGCTTCTTTCAAGAGGTCGCGAATCTACGTGAGAAGCTCGAATACCTGGTCGTCGTTGGATTCCATCCGGCGAGCGTAGCTCTCGCCGCGACCTCGCTGGTGCTACTTCGGAAGGGGTATCAATTGTGGTCTACGACCACTCACCCTGCTCCCAGCTGTTTCTCGATTCCTGGTAACCGTTGAGCTTCGCGATCGGCAGGAACATGCCGTCGAGCTCGGCTGCAAGCGGTGCGAGTCGCGGTGAAGGCGGGGTGGCACAGTGCGCTTCGATGATCGATTCGATCACCGTGCGAGGCGAGCCGATCGTGACGGTGCCGAGCTTCTTCAACGGGGTCTGGCGCTGCTTGGAGAGGAACAGTGCGCCGTACACCAGGGCATCTCCGCCGACGAGGTGGCGGACGGTATCTACCCGGGCTTGGAGGCCGGTGAGCAGCACCTTGCAACTGACTCCGCCAACGTACGCGTTGTCTCGAGCAATGCGCACCCGTCCCTTCAACGGAGTTGAACGGACGATGGTGACCTGGTGATTCGCCAAGATGACGTGCTCGATCGCCCCATCGGTGCCTGGCACCACCCGGTTGCTCAGGACCTCGATCTTGTTGATGCACGAGTTGGCCTGCTCGAACGCGGCGAACGTCTTCGGGGTGCTTCGTTCGGCTTCGGCTTCGACCTGGATTTCCGGGGTTGGAGTGATTACGGGGGGAGGCGGCATGTCTGGCAGTGGGGCCGTAACAACCGGGGCGCCTGGCTGTGGCGACGTCTTCCACGAACGCGACTCGACCGGGTCGGAGATGATCGGCGGCGGGGGCATGGCGGGTGTCCAGCTCCGAGGAGGTGGAGGCATGGTCGTGGTATGCGGTTGGGCTACCGCATTGCTGGATCGGGTAACTTCTGCGATGTCCGTCATGCCCCATTACGACGACATGTTCGGGTCAGACCTTGAGCGAAAAAGTGGGTTGAACGGCCTAGTTAGTCAGTCGAACGACCTACCCGTCGGTAACTTTTGTCGGATCTTCGAGTGTCGCAATATGCACCAACGCATCGCCTTGGTTACTAAGCGGATACATCGTCCGGCCAATGACAAGACCGGACCGACTCGCACGAATCGTGCTGAGTCGCTTGCCAAACGCGTCGATGATCGTGCCCATCTCCTGCTTGGCCTCGACCATGTCACCGATCTCAACATCGAGGCGGATGACCCCGCTTCGAGATGCTCTGACCCAACGCGAACTTCGAGACGAAGGCACCACATCGGGAGGCGGCCCGTCAAAGTCGGCCATGCCAAGATGGGCAAGCACCCGGCCAACACCGGCGACGCCGGCGTCGATCGCATAGTTGTTGAACCGCATGGGTTCACCTGCCTCATAGAGCAGGACTGCAGCGCCAGCCTTGGTTCCCGATGACCGTAAGGTGCCCGAGCGATTCTTTGCGTGCAGTATCAGCCGGGCACCGAAGACTTCGCTCAGTTCGCGCGTGCGCGCGTCATCGAGGTTGGCGCGGATCTGCGGCAGGTTCGTCCGGTTGTTCCCAGCGGTGTGCAGATCGATGCCAACTTCGCACTTGCTCACAACCTCGGTCATGAAGAGGTTCGCGAGGCGGCTTGCGAGCGAGCCCTTGGCACTTCCCGGAAATGAGCGGTTCAGATCGCGGCGATCGGGCAAGTAGCGATCGCCGGTGATGAAGCCATGGATATTGACGACCGGCACCGCGAGAAGCGTTCCATGCATTGCTTTGGGATCGAGCGCAGCCATGACCTGGTTCACGATTTCGACACCGTTGAGCTCATCGCCGTGAATCGCGGCGTTGATCCAAACGGTTGGGCCATCTTCCTTGCCGTGAAACACGGTCACCGGCATCGACATCTGTTCGCCAGTGATGAGGCGAGAGACGGGAAGCTCCACGTGTGCGCGTCGCCCTGCCTTGATCTCGTGAGTTCCGATTTGAAACGGGGCTCGTACGGCCACGATATTTCGCTCCTCAGTTGTGGTGGGCTACATTCATCAGGACATCAAACGATGCCGTCGAACAGCAGGAGTGTAGTGAGGCTCGCGATTCTTTCCCGAGAACCACGCAGCTATTCGACCCAACGGTTGAAGACAGCGGCTATCGAAGCGGGCCATCAGGTCCGTATTCTCGACACGTTTCGATTCGCTATCGACCTCAGCGGAGACGAGCCCGACCTGCACTATTCGGGTAACCAGTTGTCCGACTACGACGCCGTGCTGCCCCGCATTGGTTCGTCGGTGACCTACTTCGGCACGGCCGTTGTGCGCCAGTTCGAACAGATGGATGTGTATACGCCGAACACCTCGGCCGGTATTCGAAACAGTCGCGACAAGCTGCACGCGCATCAGATCCTCGCTCGCCATCACATTGGAATGCCAGCCACTTCGTTCGTGCGGGACCGCACCGACATACTCCCGGCGATCGAGCGGGTCGGCGGCGCCCCAGTTGTCGTAAAGCTCCTCGAAGGAACGCAAGGAATCGGGGTGATGTTGGCTCCCGACGAGACAGTCGCCCAGGCCATGATCGAGACGTTGCTGTCAACTCGACAGAACGTCCTGGTTCAGGAGTTCGTATCTGAGAGCTCGGGCTCCGATGTTCGAGCGTTTGTTGTTGGCGACCAAGTCGTCGGGGCGATGCGCCGGTCGTCAGGCGGCGATGACTTCCGGTCAAACCTGCATCGCGGTGGCACATCGGAGAATCTGACTCTCGACGCTGCGTACGAGACCGCTGCCGTTCGTTCGGCACAGATCATGGGCTTGCGCGTGGCCGGTGTCGACATGCTCGAAAGCGACCGTGGTCCGCTGGTGATGGAGGTCAACTCGTCGCCCGGATTGCAGGGCATCGAGCGGGCGACCGGGCAAGATATTGCTCGCACCATCGTCGACTACGTGGACAACCAGGTGGCGTTTCCCGAGCTCGACGTGCGCCAGCGACTGTCGGTTTCGCGTGGGTACGGCGTGGCCGAGCTCATGGTGCGCGGCGACGGCGCTTTTGTCGGGCGCACCCTCGGCGATGCAGGCCTGGACGAGCGCGATATCACGGTCCTCACCGTGCAACGCGGTACCGAGGTCATCCCAAACCCGCGCCCTTCGCTTGTGCTCGAAGTGAACGATCAGCTGCTGTGTTTCGGCAGCCTTGAGGAGATGCGCGACATGATCCCGAAGCGTCGCCCTCGTCGACGTCGTCTTATTCCGCCTCCGCCGGCTCGAGATGACTCGGTGTCCGACTCGACGTAACGACTACGGAATCAAGGAACGCTGGGAGTAATTCAGACGTACTCAACCACGCCTAGATTCCAGGCACGGTCCTCTGAAAAGGCGTCCACAAGTTCTGCGCACCCGTATCACATGCAGATCATCAAATGTGGAGTTCGCAAGTTGATCGGTACTGGATCCGAAATTGGTAGCGCTTTAGATTACTGGTGGTCGGTCGGTCTGCTACGTTCGCAAAAGACCATAGAAAGAGAAATCATGCGGCAATTAGTTCTGTGTTCCTTTTTGGCGGCGTGTCTCGTGGCGGTTAGCCTCGCCGCGCCAAATCAAACTCATGCAAGCGCGACTTCCAAGTCGATTGAGGATCCCGTGGAACTGGATCAAGACGAAGAGGTTGCGTACTGACAGCTGTCACGATTCGACTACGGACTTCGCTCTGATGCGGCGTACGTTAGAAAGATTGCAGAACGAAAGATTGGCCAGCAAACGATCGAACTCTATTCATTCCCGCTGACTGGAGCCGAGCAACGCAAGATGGAAATACGCGACGATCTCACTGAAGAGGCGGCCGCGATTATGGATCGATTCAGCTCACACGAGGCCTATGGAGGTCTCTATCTGGGCGAACACCTTGGAGCTGGGCTTGTCGTGCATCTTGTGAAGGGCACTCCAGCAAGCAAAGAGCTCAGGGTGCAGATCAGGGCGATGGTGAAATCGTCGGCACCCCTTAAGTTCAAAAACGTCGACTACTCTTTTGCTGAGTTAAGCAACGAAGTTGGCCAGATTGCGGCATCATTGACGGAAGCGCAGCCGACAAGGCCTACGCCATTACGTCGAAGAAGTGGTCGGCTTCGGCTAGTTCATACCCAACATTCGCTCGAGTATGCGCCTCGGCCAGGCTCATCTATCACCGCTGCGGCAAGATCCAGTCCGGGTCCGTTATTTCAGATCCTCCCGGAAAACCAAGGCTTGTCGACCAGTTCGCCTGGAAGTACCCAACAGCTTCAAACCGTCCGCTACAAGGCTCCAGTGGTGGGCCGCTTCACAACTATCGGACGGCTTTTGGAATCATCTCAAGGGTTACAATAGTAGAGAGTGGATCGAACTTTGACGTGTTTGTCTTCGGAACAAAGATTCGCAACGCCGAACAGGGCCTTGGTGTATCGATCATTCGAAGCCCTCAGTAGAACCCGAAGAGGCTGCCAGTTTCTTGTGGTTACTGCTCTTGCTTTTACCCTAGGATCTTGCAGCCTCATTTCTGACCCCGCAGTTCCGTTAGGCGACAGGATGGCAGGAGATTGGGCGATCGTTTCACGTGAGGGCTTTGCCGGACCTGCCACAGTCGGAAGCGTCACATTCCGATACTCAAACGACGCCGAGACCCACACTATTGGTCTAGCCGATTCATGCAATTTCGCTGGCGGTGCTGGAATTGACTGGGACGATGATGGTTTCGTGTTCGAAGAGCTCTCCATAGATGATGATGACCAGGTCGTCGTATTTGGGGTTGAAGCCGCAGAGTGCCCTGGCGACGACTTGCTTGAGTTTCTGAATCCTGCGTCTGGGTCCGTGGTAGTCGACCTTCAGGATGATGGAACTACGGCGGTGCTCTCCAAGGGAGAGCACATCATCAAACTGGGACGGTAGAGCCGGCCAGCTACGCAACCGTGAAGACGAACGCGAGATTGGTACGGTCGAGGTATGAGCGATAACTCCCAGCTTGACAGCACCCGTCACGACGAATGGGCCGAGTTGCGCGAGCGCTACCTGAGGCCGGCGGGTGAGCGAGCGCCGTCGACAGCCCGTGGTTTGCATCACATGGCGATGATCTCAACCGACGTCGCAGCAACGATCGACTTCTACCAAGGGGTGCTCGGGTTCCCGCTGACCGAGCTCTTCGAGAACCGCGACTACACCGATTCGACCCATTTCTTCTTCGACATCGGCAACGGCAACCTGCTCGCCTTCTTCGATTTCCCCGGGCTCGATCTGGGGCAGTACGCCGAGGTGCTCGGTGGCATTCACCACATCGCGATTTCGATGACCGCCCAAGAGCATGCAACCGCTCGTGCGTCGCTCGAACAACACGGCATCCCAATCGAATTTGAACACCTGACGTCGATCTACCTGCGTGGCCCAGATGGTGAACGAGTCGAGCTCATCTCCGACCCGCTCGGCCATATGTATGGTGAGGACGTCAACTAGTTCGGTAGGTCCCAGACCTTGTAGCTAAGCGAACGGTCGCCAAACGTGTTGCTGTGGATGCGGACGTTATTTGTGCAGGTCTTTGGGTTCCACAGATGGTTCGTGCCCTCGTTGCCGGGCGACCGGTGCTGTGGAAACTGGTTCTTGAAGTAGACGCGGTTGCCATAGATGGCATGGTCGCGGCATGCCGGGGTGTAGCGGAAATGGTTAATCGTCATGCCGGTGGCTGTCCATCGACCGACATCAGCGCCCCCGTAGATCGTGTTGTTCTTGACGACGAAGTTGAAGCCGCCGGCAACATTGATGCCGACATGGCCTGGGTCGACGATCACGTTTTTGGCCACCGTGATGTACCCAGTGCCGAGCTTCCCGCGGCCGTCTCCGAGGATGATGGCCGTGCCGCTACCGCTTGGGCCCCCGTTGCGTAGGTAGTTGCCTCGAACGAGGATCGGACTGGCCTTGGTGCCGGTCGTCGAGAAGAAGTTGATCATGTCTTCGAAGTCGCTGTCCCGCGATGCTCGACCTTCGATGCGGTTGCGGGTGATGCGGATGCCCTCGATGCGTCGGGCGTTGCTGATCTGGACGGCATTGCGACCAGGGCTGAAGAAGTCGTTGCGATCGATGATGAGGTTCTTCGTCAGGTTGCCGGTGATAAGGATGGCTCGGTTGCCACCGTCGTTGCGGCTGCCGTTTGCTCGGCTTGCGACATTTCGGATCTCGTTGTTGTAGAGCTTGACGTCGGTCGAGTTCCGAATGTGGATCAGGTCGTGGTTGGTGTGGGCGGCCGACGCATTGTTTGTGAGAAGCGAGTTCGCAAGAACGATGTTCTTCGACCCAATGATGTTGATGATCTTGCGCTGGTTGATGGTTCCGTCGGGGTTCGTGCCGCAGTTGCGAAGGGTCACGTTGCGGATGGTCACGTTGGTTGCTTCGCGAACGGACAGGCAGGGGCCGCCCGGGTTCGTGATGATGACGTTCTCGAGCACGAAGTTTGTTTGGCCGTCGAGGTCTTGGAATCCAACAGTGCGACACGGGGCGATGCATCCGTGCTTGCCGTTGTTGCCTGCCTTGGGGAAGGCGGCACGGGGATGCTTTGGTGCAGAAACAGGCGCAGGTGCCACCCGAAGTTGCCCGGTAGTGCCGATCGAGTATTTGGCGTAGCCGTTGCAGCGGAGGCTCTCAGCCTGGTGTCTCCCGGCCTTCGCGCACGACCCGCCAACCCATGCTCCAGAAATTTCGACCGATGGAGCTTCGGTTTGAAACTGCACGTCGTTGACGTGCACCCGGTCGATCGTCGCTGCTCGGTCGGCGCTCCCGACCGGAGCGTCGTTGACGAAGTGGACGCTCAGCGATCGATTGTTGATGGCTGCCGTCGATCTGTAGGTGTACTCGCGGAGCTTGGTGCCCAAGGTGAAAGAGGCAACGGTGCGGTTATCGATGCGAAGCTCGATCTTCTCGGCGCCGGTGGCTCCCCTGGCGAAGATCGAAACGTCTACAGAACGAGTTGACTGTTGTGCGCTGGCTGGTGCAACGAGCACGACGCTCATCAGAAGCGCAGTTGCTGCGACGAGTGCCAGCGCGATCGAACGGTGGCACTCGTTCGTTCTCATGTTCACGACCTTCCACCACCAGCGCCGTAGGCACCCTAGTGAGGAAGGCCAGCGATGTCACGCTGAGTGAGCCTGTTGCTGAATTGTTCGCCAGGACCAGACAGAAAGCCCGATTGAAACAATGGCCAGCACCAGGTGGATGGCAATAAACGCAGCGCTGTGATCGGCGAAGGCAATGCTGATACCCCGGACTACCCATGCCACCACGGTGACGCCGGCGAGCGCGGTAATGGCCGGGCGAACCGCCTTGTGAGAGACGAGCGCGGCTAGCCCACCGAGCGCCAAGACCGTCAACCCGACAGCAAGGCCAGTTCGCCAGATTTGTTCGAAGCCGGCGAGCTCATCGTCCTCGATGATGTTGCGGATGCGAGTGCCCCAAACGAAAAGCGTCCACGCAACCAACAACCACGGACCAAGAAGCGCTCGCACGATCTCACCGTACAAGGTCACCGAACAAGCGGCCCGTTGAAGATTGATCGCCACGCGCTGCTTCTCGAGAACATCGCCGGGTCGCTTGCCAACCTGAAGAAGGTTGCCGAAGCGGGTTGAATCGCGCTCACTTGGGGTCCGGTTTCGTCGCTCTACACTGTGGGCATGTCGGCAGACCCCACGAGCAACACCGAACACAGCGTTGTGTACTGCCCAGTCTTCCACAGCGTCATTGAGTTGATCGGGCGTCGTTGGAACGGCGCGATCCTGAAGGTGCTCTTCGACGCACCACGGCCGTATGGGGCGATTCGTGAAGAGATCCCGAGTCTCTCCGATCGCCTGCTCACACAGCGGCTCAACGAACTGTCATCGGCAGGACTTGTTGAGAAGTCGCCATCGGATCGAACTGGCGTGTATCAGTTGACTGCGATGGGGCTCGACCTGCAGCCGATCTTCGATGAGGTTGAAGGCTTTGCGCATCGATGGGTTTCGTCCATCACTCCTGCCTGATCGTCATCTCTTCGACGTGCGCTGAGCCGTCCGACTAACCGAAGATTTTGCGTGATGGTGCAGCTTGATGCGAGCGGTGATTCAGCCGGCGAGCGGGGCGATCAGTGCCTCGCAGGCGGCATGGGCGGCAGGGCTCTCGACGACGACCGTCTCGATTGCATCGATCAGATCGTTCGGGTCGGCCGTGGCTGGATCAGTACCAAGGTCGGAACCTTCGCCCTCGAGGCACGTGTCGTACTCTCGGAGCAGATCGCGCACCTCGTCGAGTGTAAGGAAGTCGCCAGAATCGGCTTTGCTGGTATCAAACCCATCGATCGTCGGCGGCTCTTCGGTGCGCAACCAGGCGTCGAAGAACGCGGACAAGTCCTTGTTCGCGAGTTCTTCGACGAGGGCCTCAAAGTCGGCCGTCGTCGCGTTCTCGTTCCGGAATCGATCGGTCCAGGTGCGGAGGATCTCGAAGAAGAGGTCGTCGCCGACTTCGAGTCGAAGGGCATGCAACGTGACTGCGCCGCGGGTGTACACCTGGGCCCCGAATAGCTCGTCTTGTGGTGGGCGGTGAACCAATTCTCGTAGCAACGGACCTTGGGCAGCAGCCTCGGCCAACCAGTTGTCCATGTTGAAGGTTGGGTCGGATCGCTCAAGCCACAGCGCTTCGGCGTAGCTGGCGAAGCCCTCGTTCAACCACAGGTCTTCCCAGTTCTGCACCGAGACCGAGTTGCCAAACCATTGGTGTGCGAGCTCATGGGCAACAATGCGCTCAGCGAATGGTCCGAAGCGCAGAACATCGTTGCCATACACCGACAAGGTCTGCGTTTCGAGCGCTCCACCGATGACGTCGTTGACGACGGCTGATCCGTAGAGGTCGAATGGGTATGGTCCGAACATCTCCTCAAAGGCATCCATCATCGCTGGCTGGTTCTTGAAGATCGGTTCCGCCTGGTCGGCGAGCGGGGCGTAGAAGACATTTCGAATTGGGATTCCACTTGCGCTCGTGCCATCTTCACGAACTTCGAAGTCGCCGAACATCATCGTTGTCAAATACGTGGCGAGTGGTTCGTCGTGTTCGTACACCCACGTCGTCGTGCCGTCACCATTGTCTGTTTCGGAGATTGGGGTGCCTCCGGCAATCGCAACCTGACCGTCGCTGGCGGTGAGTCGATACGTAAAGTTGGCCTTGTCACTCGGGTGGTCGTTCGCCGGGTGAAAGGTTGATGCGGCGATCGGTTCTCCAAGCACGTAGGCCGAGTCGGCCAGTGTGTGCCACCCCGACGGGGCTGAGCTGCCCAACCGTCCGGGTTCCATCTGTGGTGTACCGCCATAGGTGATGACCGCGGTGAAGTCGGCGCCGTCCGCAATCTCCTCGGACGGAATGATCGTGAGTTCGTTGCCATCTCGACCGAATTCGGCCGCTTCACCGTTGACGGTCGCCGCTGTCACATCGAGCTTGTACAGGTCGAGATTGAATGAGCCCAGCGTTTGGGTGGCTGTTGCCGTGATCGTGGTGATGCCATCGAGTTGTGTGGCTGCTTGGTCCCAGGTGATGTCGAGGTCGTATGCCTGCACGTCGTAGCCCCCGTTGCCAAAGCTGCCGACGTATGGGTCGTTGAGCGTTGCGGCGCCGGCGTTCTCGATCGCCGACGGATCAGCCTCGGAATCGGTGGGTTCTGGCTCGGCTGGCGCCTCGGTCGTCGTTGTCGTTGCCTCCACGACGGTTGTGGTTGTGGCCGTGTCGGTAGCGGTGTTGGGTGCAGGGTCTGACGTGCATGCTGCGGCCATCAGACCTAGGGCGGTGACGATGGTGAGGGCGCGGGCAGACGGGCGTGCGGAGAACATGTGCTCATCATTGCTGACGCTTCCTGTGATTTTCCTAAGGATCGGAGAAGGTGTGCTCATGAAACCGATTCCAGGGTCGTGACCATGGACACAATTTCTCGTAGCAGAGGTTGTTGAGCGATCGAAAAAGTGAGAACCTCTAACCAAACTGCTAGAGCCCTTAATCAGGCCTAAACCCAAGGATTTACAGTGCGCGAGAACGCAAGGGTTGTCATCATCGGCGGCGGAGTACACGGAGCATCGCTCTTGTACCACTTGGCCCTCGAGGGATGGACCGACACCATCCTTGTGGAGAAGGCCGAGCTGACGTCGGGCTCGACCTGGCACGCTGCCGGCCAGATCACGCGCTCGGTGGGTGACTACACAACAGCGGCGTTTCACCACTATGCCCTCGAGCTCTATGACCATCTGCCAGCTGACACCGGCCAGGAGATCTCGCTTCACACGCCCGGCGGCATCCGTGTGGCGTACAACGATCTCGAGATGGATCAGCTCAAGACCCACCTCGGGGTTGGTCGCTACATCGGTTACCCGATCGAGCTGCTCGGTCCTGGCGAGCTCCAGAAGCTCAACCCGCTCTACAACTTCGATGACGTCATTGCCGGCATCTGGACCGAGGGCGAAGGCCACGTCGACCCGTCCGGCGTGACCATGGCATTCGCGAACGGCGCTCGAGCGAAGGGTGCCGAGATCAGCAAACGCAACCGCGTGCTGGAAGTGACCCAGCAGCCGAACGGCGAATGGCAGGTCGTGACCGAGAAGGGCACGATCACCTGCGAGCACGTTGTCGATGCTGCCGGTTGCTACGGCGATCAGGTTGCGGCGATGAGCGGCTTCATTGTTCCGCAGGCCAACGTGCTGCACCACTACCTCGTTACCGAAGAGCTGCCAGAGATGGCTGCGAACCTCGACTGGGAAATGCCGGTCATGCGAGACAACCGGGCAGCTGGCTACATCCGCCAAGAACAGACCGCTGGCCTCATCGGTATCTACGAGCACAGCGGCGCCGAACAGTGCTGGAAGGACGGTGTCCCGTGGGAGGCCGAGAACCCGCTGTTCCCTGAAGACATCGACAAGATCGCCCCGTGGTTGGGCGAGGCCTTCCACCGTGCGCCGGCGATGGGCGAGGTTGGCATTAAGCGTTGGGTCCACGGTGCGATAACGCACACGACCGATGGTCACATGCTGCTCGGCCCGGCGCCAGGTTTGAAGAACTACTGGCTCAACACCGGCTCGTCGATCGGGCTTGCTTGGGGCCCAGGTGCTGGCCGCGAACTCGCCCGCTGGATGGTGCACGGCGAGACCGAGCTCAGCCTCCGTCACTACGACCCACGCCGCTTCGGCTGGGCTGACCACGACTACATCGATCCAAAGGCGGTCGAGGATTACGAGTGGATGTTTCGGGTGCACCCACCAGGCGAAGAGCGCCTTGCGAACCGTCCGGTCCGCGTGTCGAGCCTCTACGAAAAGCTCAAGGGCAAGCGGGCAATGTTCACCGAGTTCTACGGATGGGAACAGCCCAAGTGGTTCGTCCCTGAAGACCAGCCACTCGAAGACGCCCACGGTTGGCGCCGCCCCGAGTGGTACCCCGCCGTTGCGGAGGAGTGCAAGGCCGTGCGCGAGCGTGTGGCCATGATGGACCTCACCGCGTTCAGCAAGTACGAGATCACCGGCCCCGACGCTGAGTCGTTCCTCAACCGCATCACCACCGGCCGCATCCCCAAGGTTGGCCGCATCTCGCTGAACTACTTGCTCAACGACCAGGCTCGTATCGAGACCGAGATGACCATCACAAAGGTGGGCGACAACTCGTTCTACGCCATCTCTGGTGCCATGGGTGAGCAGCGCGACCTCGATTGGCTCCGCCATTCGGTTGTCGAAGGCGAAGACGTCAGCATTGACGACTACTCGACCAAGCGCGGCGTGCTCGTCCTGGTCGGCCCGCACGCTCGCGAGACCCTCGCAGCCTGCACCGACGCCGATGTCTCGAACGAGGCGTTCCCATTTCTGAGCGCCAAGCCGATCTCGATCAAGACGCTCGGGGGGAGTGAGCCGAAGGCGAGCGACCATGACGGTGAAGTGGGGATGTCGGGCGGAAGTCCCGACGACAGCATCGATGTCTACGCATTGCGCGTTGGCTTCACCGGCGCTCGCGGCTGGGAACTGCACATGGACGTCGACCAGATGGAAGCCGTCTACGACGCCCTTTGGGCAGCTGGTGAAGCCCACGGCATTGCCGACTTCGGCGGTCACGCACTCAACTCGCTGCGGATCGAGAAGATGTACCTCACCCGCAACGAGCTCACCCACGACATCGGCCCGATTCAGGCTGGCGTCGAGTTCTTCGTCAAGCGTGACAAGGGTGAGTTCGTGGGCATGGACGCTCTCGACAAGCCGCCATCGGGTAACCCATGGAAGCTCGTCTACCTCGACGTCGAGGTCGACGGCCTCGATGTTGAAGGCGCAGCTGACTGCGTTGGCGGCGAGGGTGTGTTTGCGTCTCCCGCAGCCGACGCTGCAGCGGTGGGCCTCACCACCTCCGGTGGCTACGGCTTCACCGTCGACAAGAGCTTGGCGTTCGCCTACGTGACTGCCGATCACGCTGCACCCGGCACCGAGCTCGGCGTGCTCATCCTCGACGAGATGAAGAAGGCGACCGTCCTCGACGGCCCTGTCTACGACCCGAAGAACGAGGAGCTCCGCGGATAATGGCAGCAGATCTTCCTACCCGCGCTGAAGTCATCGTTGTTGGTGGCGGCATTGTTGGGGCGTCGATTGCGTACCACCTGACCAAGCTTGGTCGCAGCGACGTCATCGTCCTCGAACGTCACGAGCTCACGGGCGGAACCACATGGCACGCTGCGGGCCTGGTAGCCCAGCTGCGCGCCACCGAGAACCTCACCCGTCTCGCGCAATACAGCCTCGAGCTCTACAAGAACCTCGAAGAGGAGACCGGTCAGGCCACGGGATTCCGTGCGCCAGGTGCGATCTCGCTGGCGAGCACCGAGACCCGTTGGGAAGAGCTTCGCCGCACCGCGGCCATGGCTCGTTACCTCGGTGTGGAAGCTGAGGAGATCTCCACCAAGGAGATCCTCGACAAGTTCCCGATGTGCCACGTCGATGACATCGTCGGCGGTATCTGGTTGCCAGAAGACGGAGCCGTTGGTCCGTCCGATGTCACCCAGTCGCTGATGAAGGGCGCCCGCATGGGTGGCGCAAAGCTGTTCGAAGGCACCGGCGTCGACGATCTCATTGTCGAGAACGGCCGTTGCGTCGGTGTGATCACCGACAACGGCGAGCGCATCGAAGCTGACCAGGTTGTTCTGGCGTGTGGTCTGTGGACGCGTCACCTCGCAGCCAAGCACGACGTGCAGGTTCCGCTTCACGCCGCGCACCACTACTACGTGGTCACCGAGCCAATCGACGGCCTCGACCAGGACTGGCCAATCCTTCGCGATCCCGACCGCTTCGCATATCTCAAGCCTGAAGCTGGCGGCGCAATGCTCGTCGGCCTCTTCGAGCCGGTTGCGAACCCGTGGCCATCAGCCGGCCCGCCGCCGACCGACAAGTCGTTCATCAGCCTCGACCCTGACTCTGATCACCTGGCTGAATACCTGCCTCCAACGTTTGATCGTGTGCCAATCGTTCATGAGACCGGCCTTCGTCTGATCTTTGACGGACCCGAGAGCTTCACCCCAGACGACAGCTACATCCTCGGCGAAGCCCCGAGCGTTCCTGGCATGTGGATCGCTGCTGGCTTCAACTCGATCGGCATTCAGTCGGCGGGTGGCGCGGGCATGGCCCTCGCGCACTGGATGACCGAAGGCGAGCCGCATATCGATTTGGCCGACGTCGACATCCGTCGCTTCGAGCCGTTCCATGGCACCGAGAAGTTCCTCCGCGACCGCACGGTCGAAGGCCTTGGTCTTCTCTACGCACCGCACTGGCCACATCGTCAGTACGAGACTGGCCGCGACATTCGCCGCTCGCCACTGCATAACCGTCTCGAGGAGCACGGCGCGGCGTGGGGATCGGTCATGGGTTGGGAACGGGCCAACTTCTTCGCCCGCCCCGAGCTCGGCATTAAGAACGAATACGAATACAGCTGGGGCCGCCAGAACTGGCACGAGGCCAACAAAATCGAGCACACCGCGGTCCGCGAAAAGGCCGGCCTGTTCGACCTCACCTCATTCGCCAAGTTCGCCGTCAAGGGCAAGGACGCTGCTGATGTCCTCAGCTACATGTCGTCAGGCCCGGTTGCCGGCGACGTGGGCGGATCGGTCTACACGCAGTGGCTCAACGACAAGGGCGGCATCGAAGCCGACCTGACCATCAGCCGCATCTCCGAGCGCGAGTTCTGGGTTATCGGCGGAGCTGGCACCCGTAGCCGGGATCTGTTCGCGATCGAGCAAGCCATCCTGAACCACCCAGGGGGCGAGGCGAACGCAACGGTTACCGACATCACGTCGGCCTTCGCCGTGCTCGCTGTCATGGGCCCAGCATCGCGCGACATCGTGCAGAGCCTGACCCAAGCCGACATGAGCGAAGAGGCATTCCCGTTCGCAACCAACCAGCAGATCGACATCGGCAGCTGTTATGTGCGCGCTAACCGCATGAGCTACGTCGGCGAGCTCGGCTGGGAGCTCTACGTGCCAACCGAATTCGCTGTGCACGTGTTCGATGAGTTGATGGAAGCGGGCAAGCTGCACGGCATGGAGCTTGCGGGATACCACACCCTCAACTCGCTCCGTTTCGAAAAGGGCTATCGCCATTGGGGTCACGAAGTGACCCCCGACGACACGCCGGTTCAGTCCGGACTCAACTTCGCTGTCGACTGGGACAAGGACTTCCGCGGCAAAGAAGCCCTCGCTGCGCAGAAGGCGGCGGGCAACACGCGCCGCCTCGTGCAGGTCGCCGTCCATGACGAGTCGGTCTTGTTGCATCACAACGAGCCGCTATACCGCGACGGTGTTCGAGTCGGGTACGTCACCGACGGCATGTGGGGTCACACGGTTGACGCCGCCGTCGGAATGGCATGGGCCTACCGTCCGACCGCCGAGGTGGACGCCGGCGAGATGGCGACACCAGCCTGGATCAACGAAGGCACCTGGCAGATCGAGCTTCCCGGCCGCATGGTCGATGCAAAGGTTCAGCTCCGCCCGTGGTTGTAAACACGCCTTCGCTAGTGGCCGAGGGCTGGGTCCTCGGCCATCAGCGCGCTTGGGCCTGAGGTCGGCAGCGGGGTTAGCGGTTCGCGAACGCCGCCATACGGAGGGTTCATCGGCGGTGGTTTTGCCGGTGCGTGTAGCAGGTATCGGCGTGGGCCGCGCCCAATGAGCCGCCCAAGAGTCGAGATAGCGCCCACGACAAGCATCCACGGCAGCATGAGCAACATCCAGAGTGCAGCGCCCAACGCTTGGCTCTTCTTGGCACGCCTGGTGATCTGGGTTGGCGTTGACCTGCGAGACAGTGCGCGTGCGTCCCTCCAACGGAATCGCTGGATAGTTTGCCCTGGTATCACGAGCTGGTCGAGCAGTGCGTTCCTCGCGCCTGGTGACATCGAACGTACGTTGACGATCCACCACTGGGGTCGTCCGAGTCGCTGATCCTTGCGGAGGTAGCGCGTCAGGCACGCCGCATCGTCCTCGTTTTCAAGCCAGCGTATGCCGGGTTGCCCATCGTCGATCCACATCCCCATGGTTGGAACTACTGATTTTTCACCTGCGGTATTCCATAACCCCGCGAAATCGTTGTGAGTAGCGGTTTGGCCTTGCGTAGCCGACGTAGGTAGTCAGACCTATTTGCGACTAGCTGTATCAAGCGTCACGGTTCTGCGACCGACGTTCTTTGTAGGAGAGGGGGCTCTCCTCCCCGTTCGCAACGGGGTGAGTAAAGGACAGTAAGGCGGCATGACCGAAACACAGACACCAGCCGGCTGGTATTACATGCAGGGCGATCCGCCCAACACGCAGCGCTGGTGGGACGGTGTGCAATGGACTGGTGAGCCACAGGCACAGCAGGTGGTGCAGCCCGTCGCGGCTCAGGTAGCCGCGCCAGCAGCAGAACCTGCCGCAGCAGTTGGCTCGCAGCTGGCCGCAGATCTTGCAAGCTACTGGGACAACATGGAAGAGAAGGTTGACCCGGCGGCACAGTTCTCTGACCCATCTGCCTGGGACCAGGAGCCTGGCGAAGGCGCTGATGGCGATACCTCGCACCTGACTCCTGCGACCACCACCATCGAAGGTGGAGCATCGGAAAACGTCAGCCCGCTCGCATGGATGTTCCTTCCGTACAAGCACTTCGCGAACTTCAAGGGGCGTTCCTGCCGTGCAGAGTTCTGGTGGTTTGCGCTCATGAACGTCGTTGTGAGTTGGGGTCTACTTTTCGCTGGTGCCGTATTGGGCATCAAGACTGTCGAGAACCCTGGTCTTGGCGAACCCCCCTCGGAGGTCACCCCGATCGGTATGGCGCTCTTTGGAGCGATGCTGATCTTCAGCCTGATTTCGATGATTCCCTACTGGGCGGTATACGTACGTCGCCTCCATGACACCGGACGATCAGGGTGGGCGATTCTCTTGGGCCTGATTCCCTTCATCGGTGGCATCTGGTTGCTCATCATCACCTTGACTCCTGGAAACAGCGGCTGGAACAAGTACGGCGACGAGCACATCCGGCCCGTATAGACCTGCAATCAGAGGTACCAGGCTCCTTTCGTCAAAAAGGAACCTGGTACCTTTTTGCGTTTTGGTACCAGGTTCGTCGAGGTCGCCCGAACCAATGCCGAGCTCTTTGGACCCGAGCTCGGTGAAGCCATTTCCTGCGGCTTTAGTGCTTAAGCCGACCTCGAAATCGACCGAATTACTTGCATATAGGGGGAAGACCCCGGTGCCCCAGCGGGGGGCGCAGGATAGGAAAT
>CAKZVC010000019.1 GCA_937922235.1 uncultured Acidimicrobiales bacterium
GAGTTCGATTCGGTGAGCTCCCACCCGAGGATGCCGAGAGCGGCGAACTGCAGCCACCGGCCACAGTTCGAGATGAACGATGCAAGAAAGAAGTTGCGGAACATCGGGACGCGTAGAGCATCGCCAGCTGTTCCTGGGGCAACGCTCGTCTGTGTCACCCGCTCCAAGGTACGGAGAGCACAGCGCTTGCGGGGCGAGTGTGACCGATTGCCAGTCGAGGTGTTGGCGCTAGGAGATCTCCACCGCAGTGGCTGCGACCGAGTCGAGGATCTTGGCGTAACCCGTGCAGCGGCAGAGGTTGCCGCTTAGCCCGATCTTGATCTCGTCTTCGGTCGGCGTCGGGTTTCGTTCGAGCAGGGCGGTTGCCGACATCAACATGCCGGGCGTGCAGAACCCGCACTGCACTCCACCCATGGCCAGGATGTTTCGCTGAAGCGGATGAAGGTCGTCGCCGTCAGCAAGGCCTTCGATGGTCGTGATCTCGCGGCCCTGTGCCTGCACTGCAAGGTACGAACACGAGTTGATCGGCTGACCGTCGAGCAGCACCATGCATGCGCCACACTCGCAATCGTCGCAGCCTTCTTTGGTGCCGGTGAGGCCGACCTCGTCACGGAGAACGCCCGAAAGGTTGCGGCTTGTCTCGATGGCGACCGGGTAGGCCACGCCGTTGACCTGGAGTTCGACGGCGTTCAGCGTGCGGTTTGATGGGGTGCTCATTGGACTGCTCCTACACCGAGGGCACGGTTGACGGGGACGGCTATCTGTTCGCCAGCTGCTCGGCGGGCGGCTGCGTCGACGGCACGTCGCGCCATCACGCCGATGGTGTGGCGGCGGTACTTGTCTGACGCACGGAGATCGCTGATCGGTGCAGCTTGTTCGGATGCGATCTCGGCAACCTGTGCCAGCGTTGCATCGTCGAGGGCTGATCCAACAATGCCGTTGAGGCCGGTGACCTCGAGGATCGTCGGGGCCACGGCAGTCAGAGCGACGTTGACGGCGCCAATAGCATCACCGTCAAACTCTACCGATGCTGCTGCGCCCACGATGGCGATCTCCATTGCGCGGCGGTATTCGAGGCGCACGTAGGCGCTTCCGCTCGCTGTTGGACGGTTCGGAATCACAAGGGCAACACACAGCTCGTCCTCATTAGCGCTCGTCTGGCCGGGCCCGGTCCAGAGCTCGTCGAGACCGATGGTTCGGGTGCCCGACGTGGAGGCCAGCTCGGCTTTGGCGCCGAGCACAACCAACGGGGCGCCGGTGTCCATGGCGGGCGAGCCGTTCATGACGTTGCCGCCCAGTGTTCCGACGTTGCGGGTGGCCGGCGAACCAACCAAGGCCGAGGCATCGGCGATCGAGGTGAACTGCTCGACGACCGTCGTGTCGGTCATGAGGCGGGCGTGGGTTACGCCAGAGCCGATTCGAGTTGCATCCGCGCCGACGTCGATCGTGTTGAGTTCGGCGACACGGTCGATGGCGATGAGCGTGTCAGGGAGCGATCCCTTGCCTTGGCGAGAGCCGACTACTAGGTCGGTGCCGCCAGCGATCGGACGTGCACCTTGGGCCAGCCCGGCCAAGATGTCGTCGAGTGATGTTGCGATGGTGAGCGTCACTTATGCCTCCTCGAGTGAGATGTCGTTCATGGCAGCCCACACCCGTTCGGCAGTCATGGGGAGTTGGTAGATGCGTTTGCCGATCGCCGCCGAAATCGCATTGTTCACGGCGCCGCACGTTGCGACGTTTGGCGCTTCGGCGAGGCCCTTCGCTCCACGTGGGCCTGCATTCGGGGTGTAGATCTCGACAAATTGCGTCGTGATTTTCGGAGCGTCAGCGATGGTCTGCAGCTTGTACTCAAGGAGACCGGCGTTGCGCTGGCGGCCAGCGTCGTCGTACTGGGTGCCCTCGGTCAAGGCCTGACCAATACCCATCGTGACGCCGCCTTCGATCTGGCCGTGGGCGGCGATGGGGTTGATGATCGTTCCCGAGTCGTGTGCCGCGTGCACCTCGAGCACCCGGCTGACGCCGGTGTCTTTGTCGACCTTGACTCGAACCACATGGCACGAGAACTGCGGTGCCATCCACGACGAGAACCCTTGATCGCCAAGGCAGGTCGAGCCCTTGATCTCGGGCCATTCGATATCTTCGGTCGTGGCGCTACCGAGAATCTCGCCGTCAGGGCTCGATCCGGCGAGCTCGACGATCGGGACCGACACGGTGGGAGTGCCAGCGACCGAGGCCTTGCCGTCGGCGAGGACGATGTCGGCCGCGTTGGCCTCGAGTTCCGTGGCGGCAAGCTCTTTGATCTGGTCGGCGATCTGGCGGGCGGCTCGCTCAACTGCACGGCCATGGTTGAACAGCGTCATCGAGCCTGACGATCCGGGGCCTGCGGGGGCTGCGCCGGTGTCTTGGTAGACGAGCTCGATGTCGGTTTGATCAACCCCGAGCTCGTCTGCGGCGAGCATGCGCAGCGTCATCACTGAACCGGTTCCGCACTCGCTTGCTCCGGTAATGACTTGAATACTGCCGTCGCCATGCATCTTGGCGTAGGCGCCAGCGGGGGAGTGGAAGCTGGGCCACCAGCCGACCGAGATGCCGAGGGCTTCGTCGTCGGGAAGGTCGTTGCCCCAGCCAGCTGATTCGGCGGCGAGCTCGAGGCATTGATCGAGGCCGATCTCGTCGTAGGTCTGGCCGACCGCGCCGACGCTGCCGGTAGTGACGATGTTCTTTCGTCGGAAGTCGAGGGGATCCATGCCGATTGCAGCGGCGATCTCGTCGGTGTGTGACTCGACGGCCCAGCATCCTTGCGGTGCGGTTGGTGCTCGGACCGAACCTGAGGGCTGGTGGTTGGTGTAGACGAGGCGGCTATCGATGAAGACGTTCGGGATGACATAGGGGCCGGCAACGTGCATAGCCGCCGCTTGTGGGAAGAACGCCGAGTCGGCGAGGTACGCGCCGTTGTCGAGCAGAATGTTGCCGGTGCGGGCCACGATCTTGCCGTCGGCGTCGACGCCGGTCGTGATGTCGATGATCATGCCTTCGCGGCGACGATCGGGGGCGATGAACTCTTCCCACCGAGAGAACACGAGCTTGACCGGACGCTTCGCTGCTCGGGCCAGGGCAGCGATGTGCGGTTCGAAGTGGCCGCCGCACTTTCCGCCGAAACCGCCGCCAAGGTGTGGTGCAATGATGCGGACCCGGTTGGCCGGCAGTTCGAGTGCTTCGCAGACGAGGTTGCGGGCATCGAAGGGAACCTGGGTGCTGGTGTAGACCGTGACCCGTTCGCCTTCCCACTGGGCAACGACGGCGCGTGGCTCGATCGGCGTGGCATGGCTAGCGTCGGCAACGTATCGGCTCGTGACGACGGTGGCTGCGTTGGACATGGCCTCTTCGGCATTGCCCATGGCGATCGACGAGTGGGTGGCGACGTTGCCCGAGTGCGGGGTGTCTCCGGTGACGACGTAGCTGTCGACGTCGGGATGGACGAGTGCTGCGCCGTCAGCGATGGCAGCTTCGAGGTCGACGATGGGTGGCAGTTCGTCGTATTCGAACACGATTGCATCGAGGGCTTGTTGGGCAACGTCGTCGCTGATCGCTGCGACCGCAGCGACGATTTCGCCTTCAAATCGCACTCGGTCGGTTGCGAATAGGGTTCGGTCGGCAATGCCATAGGTGAAGCGAATGTCGGGGACGTCGGCTGCGGTGAGTACAGCAAACACGCCGGGGATTGCCCGAGCAGCTTCGACGTCGAGCTTGGTGATGATGGCGTGGGTGACCTCGGCGTATTTGAACTTCGCCACGAGCTGACCAGTGAGGGTCATGTCGGCGGTGTATCGCCCAGTGCCCGTCACCTTGTCGGGGCCATCAGCCCTGATGAACTCGGGCATGTCAGTTACGGCCATGAAGTCTCCTTGGACGATCGTTCAACGCCGACAGCTTCCCACAGGATAGAGACCCGTGTCCTAGTGCGGCGTGGATGTTTAGAGACCCACAGGCCGCTATCGCTGTGCACCTCGATGTTTCGAGCCTCCAGGCGAGAAACTCGGTTAGTGAGCGAAGCGAAACAACTAACAAGTACTCGCGATCTGACAGACTCGTTGCATGAGCACCATCACCTCCGAACGAGTCGCTGACGGCACTGTTGCCTTGATCACCATGGATGACGGCAAAGCCAATGCGCTGTCTGCCCAGGCCATTGCCGACATTGTCGCGGCACTCGATGAGGCCGAGGCTGACGAGTCGGTGGTTGCTGCAGTTATTGCAGGTCGTGAAGGCAAATTCTCTGCCGGTTTTGACCTCAACGTCATGCGGTCGGGCGACTTTGCTGCGATGGTCAACCTCGTTGCCGACGGTGGCGACATGGTCCGCCACGTGTACCGCGGCGGCCTGCCCGTTGTGGCCGCCTGCACCGGTCACGCTCTGGCGGCGGGTGCCCTTCTCTTGCTCGGTTGTGATCTTCGCGTCGGAGCTCTCGGTGACTACAAAATCGGGGTCAACGAGGTTGCTATTGGCATGGTGCTACCCGACTGGGCCATGACGATCTGCCGCGAGCGGCTGAGCAAGCGTCACCTTCAGCGAGCGGTCGCTACCGCACGAGTTACCTCAGCTGAAGATGCGATCGACGCAGGCTTCCTCGACATCGCTGTCGAGCTTGACGATGTCATCCCGCGGGCCATTGAGGAGGCGGCAGCGTTCGCCGTTCTCGACCGGAAGTCATACGCGGGAACGATGGCGCAGTTCCGTGACGAGGTCTCCCAAAAAATGGCTGCGCAGGCTGCTACTGACCGAGCTGCTGTCTGAACTTGTTAGTTGTTGAGGCCGCCGTTCGCTGCGCTCACTAACCGAGTTTCTCGCCTGGGGGCTCGAAACATCGAGAGACGCTTACTACTGGAGCTTGTTATGCCGCACATGATCATCGAATACTCGGGCAATGTTGCCGAGCACCACGACATCGACGCCCTGTTGGGGGCATTGCAGAGGGCAACGCTCGGTCTTGAGGTAGCGCCGGTTGCGGGTGTTCGCATTCGCGCCATACGGGCCGATGAGTATCGCATTGCCGACAGCTCTGATGAGAACCATGCCTACATCGCAATGGTCGCCCGGCTCGGTCCCGGTCGCGACGATGCCACCAAAGCTCGCCTCATCGAAACCTTGCTCGACGCTGGCGAAGCACAGCTCGCCACCGAGGTCAGTCCGCTCGTCATTGCGTGGTCGCTCGAAGTGCAGGAGATCGACGCCAACTATCGGGTGAACCGAAACCATATTGCTGCGGCGATGAAGAAGTAAGGCCCGAAACCTCGCAAGACAGGGCTAGCTGTTGCGATAGTGCTCGGAGAGGCGCTCGAAGCCCTCGGCCAAGCTAACCTTCGGCGTCCAGCCGAGCGCCTCACGGGTGCGCTGCTGATCGAACCAATGCGCAGTCGACAGCTGCTCGGCGCCGAACGAGGTCATCGGAGGTTCGTCATCGCGTGAGGTTCGATCCCAGACCGTCTCGATAACCGAGCCGCCGGCGATGGCGACTTTGCGAGGAACCGAGCGGGGCGACCACTCGACACCCGCGGCATTGGTGATCCGGGCGATCAGTTCGTGCACGGTCCGGGGTTCGCCGTTGGAGATGACGAACGCTTCGCCACCGAGATCAGGGCATTCGTCGAGTGCCGCAACCATCGCGTCGGCGGCATTGTCGACCCAGGTCGTGTCGATGAGCGCAAGCCCCGACCCGATCAGCGGCAAGCGACCTTGGCGGGCCCGGTCGAGGATCCGCTCGACGAGCTGGGTGTCGCCGACGCCAATAACCAGGTGCGGGCGAATAGCTACAACCGGCATGTCAGCTGTGCTGGCGGCCAGGGCCAGTTGCTCGGCCATCGCTTTGCTCGTTGCGTAGTGGCCGCTCGTGCTGTCTGGGTCGGCAGGTTCGGCGCCGACGCCGATCAACGACTCGCCACCGTGCGCTACCGACGGTGAAGAGATGTAGACGAATCGAGAGACACCGGCAGTCTTTGCCGCCGCGAGCAAGGTGCTTGTGCCCTCGACGTTGACGGAGACGAAGTCGTCCCACTCGCCAGTGATATCGACCTTCGCCGCCAGATGAATGACGGCGTCCTGTCCGGCGACGGCTTGGCTCACGATCCCAGCGTCGGTGACTGACCCGTTGAACTGCTGCACGCCGGTCATCTCGGTGGTCGAGCGCTGCAGGACAGTGACCTCGTCGCCGCGAGCCAACAGACGCTCGGCGACCATGCGGCCGATCATGCTGGTGGCCCCCGTAACGAGAACTCGCATCAGGCTTCCTTTGCCAGGCCGCGAAGTGGTCCGCCAGCGAGCACGCTTTCGGCCCACGCGGCGACCGCAGTGCGATCGATCTTGGAATTGTGGCGGCGGTCGACCGGAAGCTTTGAAACGTCGAAGACCGCAACAACGTCGTGGTCGGAGACGCCACGAACTGCGTCGATCAGCTCGAGGCTTGCTAAGGCTGGTTTCTGCGTCGGGAGCATTCGTTCGACCACAACGACGAGCTGTTGATTTCCAACCGGGCCGACGCCGACGACTGCTGCCATGTAGATGTCGTCGAGATCTTCTACGGCTTTCTCGAGCGCGACAGGCCCGACAGGTCCGGTAGCTGTCCACACGACGTGACCTAAGCGGCCTCCGACCCACAGGCGACCGTCGTCATCGAACCGCCCGACATCGCCCGTGCGGTGCCATCCGGCGGGCTGGGACGCCTTGTGCGTGGTGTGCCAGAGGCGGTCGTAGCTCAGGCGTTGATGGGGGGCGCGCACCACGATTTCACCAAAGCCGGGCAAACGACTGTCGATCGGGTCGATTTGGACTTCGACACCAGGTGCCGGACGACCAACGCAGACGCCCGGACCTGTGCCGGCGTCGATGAGCTCGGGCAGGCTGATACTCGCGACCGGAAGCGCTTCGGTCATGCCATAGGGCGTGTGGGCCACGGCGTTCGGGAACAACGCCTTCGTGTCTTCGAGCAACGACGCTCGGACCGGAGCTCCTGCCGACAACAACGTGCGGACGTTTGCCAAGGCGTTGGCATAATCGCGAGCATCGGCCGCGGTATCGACGAGCCGTTCGAGTGCAGCTGGAGATGCGAACACCATCGTGGCGTTCACGGCGGAGACTGCCTCGGCGAGGTTGATGGTCTCGATGCTCCCGGGCTGAGACACGTCCATGTCTGGCACGGTCGAGGTGATGCCGAGGAGCGGCCCGTAGAGAGCGAAGGGTGCAAAGGCCGCAACTAGTGAATCGTCGCTGGTGATGCCGTAGAGCGAGGCGATCAGGTCGCGCTGCAAAGCGAGCCGAGTGTGGCAGTAGCGAACACCCTTCGATGGGCCGGTCGAGCCTGAGGTGAAGACGATTGCGGCTTCGTCGTCGGCAGGTGGGAGCGGCTGGTCGAGCGGGAGAGCGGTTTCACGAAGCTCGACAAGACTGTGCTCGGCTCCCAGGACGCGCTTTTGGATTGCCGAGAGCGGGGTGGCCGAAATGCGTCGCCCGGGCCAGCGAAGGGCGCGCCCCGCTGCCAGTGCTTTGGTGATGCCGATGAGGTGTTTCGGGTAGGCCGCGTTCAGCGCTGCAGTCATCTGCTTTGGCTTGAGCGCGCCGTCGACCAACACCGCAACGGCCCCGACACGCCAGATGGCGAACAGTGTGGCGATCATGTCGATGCCCGGCGGAATCATCAGCGCTACTCGGTCACCCGGTTCGATACCCGCATGGGCCAGGCCCGCAGCGGTCGTTTCGATGTGACTGTTCAGATAGCCGAACGTGATCGACGGCTCGGCGTCGGCCATCTCGACGATTGCGACCTTGTCGGCGATCGCCTCGTTGCGGAGCGGATCGAGCAACGTGGTGATGCCGCTGGTTTCCGTTGGCTCGGGCGGCGTTCCGACGTCGAGCTGACGGATCCAGTCAACCGCGGCTGACGCGACATCGGCGTCTTCGCCAACGAAGTGGCCGGCGTGGCCCCAGCGGTGCACATCGGCATGCGGGAAGCGAGCTTCGAGATCGTGAAGGTAGAGATCGGAGAACACCAGATCCCGTGATCCCCACAGCAACAATGTAGGAATGCGGCCGAGCAGTGCGCACCCAGCAGCCACGCCGTCGAGGGTCGGTGCTGTGGGATGGTCATCTTCGAGTGGGATGTCTTCGACGAACGTCTGAATCGCTTCACGGCGATCTGCAGTTTCGTACGGGGCCAAGAAGCCCTTCCGAATATCCTTGGGCAGCCGAGGATGCGACATCTCGAACGCCCCGGTGATGAACGCGGTGGTGTCGACCGTTGCTCGACGAAGAGCCGCACGGCTTCGTGTCGCTCGGATGATCTTTGGTGCTGATGCGTCTTCGGGCTGATGTACGGACGTATTCGTAAGGATGACGCCTCGAAGCTGCGGCACATGACGTTGAGCCCAGCCAAGCGAAATTGGGCCGCCCCAATCGTGGGCGATCGTCACGACCGGTCCGGTAATGCCGAGCTCGTCCGTTAGTGCGCAGAGATCGTCGATGCGATCGGCCAATCGCCGCACGGTGCCAGTCCGGTCGGAGAACCCCATGTTGAGATGATCGACCGCGACGCCCCGGACGCCGTCGGGAAGCTGGGCGAGCGTGTTGCGCCACAGGAACGACCAGGACGGGTTGCCGTGCACACACAGCACCGTGAGCTGAGCAGACTCGGTGCGCTCGGCGTGGGTGTCCAGAATGTGGAATGTGCGCGTCGTGCCATCGAGTGGAACCTCAACCAGGCGCGACCACGCAGGGTCGAGTCCGTCGATACCCGCTGGAGGAAGTCGGGCCGGGTCGGTCGGCCCGACGGCTACCACTGCAGTTCGATAAAGGCCGAGTTAAGACCTGAGCCGATGCCGGCAAGCAGAACGCCATCGCCGGCGAACAGCGACTGCTGGATCGCTGCCAGCGTGACCGGAACAGCGGCAGGGCCGATGTTTCCGTACATCGGGAAGGTACGCGGTACCCGCTCGCTATCGATGCCGAGCGTGTCGATTACCGCTTGGGTGTGGACCTGCGACACCTGGTGAAGGACATAGGCCTTCATGTCGTACCAGCGGTCCTTGTTGGTGATCTCGTCCCACGATCGCTTGACGAGTTCGGTGCCAGCTTCGAGCAGGCCTCGAGTGTCGGTTCGCATGTTCTCGAGGGAGCCAACGCAGAGGTCTTGGTGCACGGTGTCAGCGCGGAAGAACCCGCCAACCACCCGGTGCGAACCTTCGTTTTCGGAGTGACGGCCGAGGACCATCGCAGCTGCGCCCGACCCGAGGGTGAGCGTGGCGAAATTCGAGAAGAGATCGTCGGCGTTGGACGACTCGTCGAGGAGCCGGTTGATCGTGTTGTCGTGGATCTCGCGTGTGCCTTCACCATCGACGAGCAAGACGTAGTCGAGCTGGCCGGCTTCGAGCATTGAACCGGCGAGGTGCATGCCGTTCATGAAACCAAGGCACGCGTTCGACAAGTCGAAGTTCATGCAGCTCGACGGCAGGTTGAGTTCGTCGTGCACGCTGACGGCGCTCGATGGCTCGAGGCGAGCACGGCACACGCTCGTGTCGATCATCAGGCCGATCTTGTTGCGATCGATGCCAGCAGCTTCGATGGCCTTCTCACCTGCGAGCGCAGCAGCGTCGGTAAACGACATGTCGGCTGGCCACTGGCGCCGCTGGGTAATGCCAGCAAGTGACTCGAGGAGACCAGGTCGGGTCTCGGTGCGCTCATAGAACGGCGCAAGTCGCTCGTCGATGTCAGCCGAGGTCACGACCTCGGGTGCGTCGACGGCTTCGATGGACAGAATCGCCACGTCGTCGAATGTGAAGTTGGCGTTTCCGTTCATGGATTCCTTTGGCACGGCACAGACGTACGAGCTTGCACGCTAGGCCATATCAGCTGAAATTGGCGGCTCGGGACTAACTTCGTCCCTTTTTGGGTTACAGCCACGATGCTCATCCGATACCGAACGTTGCCTCGAAACCCATGGCGCAGACTAGCCCTATTTGCGGTGCTCCTGGCAGTTGTAACGACGGCTTGTGGAAATGATGTTCCAGCGGGCGATCAGTCGTTGGAATATGACCCTGCGCTCTTCGACCCCACCGAAGCTGGTGAACCGCTGCCTGACGGTTACCGCGAGTCCTTTCCTCGAGACGCGATCGCCCCGGTGTACGACCCATCGTTTGTCGCCGCCAGCGAGGTGACATGGCCCGAGGAGAACCTCGTCATCGGCGTTGATCTCGAGGGAGAAGCACGCGCATATCCGGTTGGCTTTCTGGTCTTTCGAGAGATTGTGAACGACGTTCACCGGGGTATTCCCACGATGGTGACGTGGTGACCGTTGTGCGGAACGGCGATGGTCCATCGCCGAGAAGTAAACGGCCAAGCGATCGTTTTTGGCAATCAGGGAGACCTGTGGCGCAACGCCATGACCCTGTTCGATCACGAGACTGGAAGCATCTGGACGCAGCCAACCGCTGAAGCGATCCTCGGCGAACGAACGGGGGAGTCGCTTGAGCTCTTGCCGAGCACGCTGTCGACGTGGGCCGACTGGAAAGCCCAACACCCCGACACGATCGCCTTGGACGTGATGACCGTGAGCAGTGGCGTCCGACTCGGCCAGCTCGTTGTGGCCGCGTCGGTGAATGGTGAAGCGGTGGCTGTGCCGTTTCGAGACCTCCGAGACGCTGGTGCGTACTCGACCGTGATCGCTGGCGAGCCCGTGCTGTTCGTCGCCGATCAGGACGTCGACCAGTGGGCCGTGTATTCCCGCGTAATCGATGGCGACGAGCGGGCTCTCGAACTTCGCGATGGCGTGGTCTTCGACCCGGCGTCCGGGTATCGCTGGAGTCCTGCGCTCGGCTCGTCGATCGATGGGCAAGCCCCGCTCGACCGCATCCCATCGTTCTCCTCGTTCGCCAAGGACTTCGAGAATCACTTCCCTGACGGCGAACTCGTCGACCTGAAGTGAATTGGTCAGATCAACAGGACGAGGCTCGTCGATCGATTGCAGATAGCCAGCTTCGTCGGAGCAAGCCTGACGGACCTCGGATGAGCACCCAGTAGGGGCGAAACTTCCGAGCACCCGCCGCATCGGTTCCGGCAACGACGGTTTCGGTCTCGACACGAGTCCCCAGGTTGTCGGAGAACGCTTCGAACCGAGCGACTGTCTTCACATACCCAGGGTCATCGAAGGCGAGGAATGCCTCCGGCGACTCGAACCTCTTTGGCGTGTTCTTCGTCGGTGACCAGAATTTTCCCGCCGCGCCGAAGATGAGCGTCGCTCTACCGTCGTGTGGCGTTTTGTCCTGGCGCAACATCACAAACCCTTCTTCAGAAAAGAGCTCGAGCGCCGGCCGATCTCCAAGCGGTGCCGGCGGTTGTTTGCCCAGAACCTTTGCCGGAAGGCCACGGAGCCTGAAGAGCGGTTCGAGGAGTCTGATGTCTGCCGCCGTCGTCGCCAGCAGGCTGTCCCAGACATGGTCGACAGCGTGGTCGATCTGTTTGGTGTGAAGCTCTCGAAATGGTGCGTTCGGGAGGATCGTGTCGAACTCGAGGTCGTCGATCATGTTGAGGCCGCCCATGCCCGGTGGAAGGCGGCAAGCTTCTCGGCGTTGCGCACGGCGAACGAGCTGCTGATTTGGCCTTCGTGCCAGTTGGTCACCATCAACATGAACGGATCGCCGTTGACGGTGAGGTAGATCGCTGGCTGGCCATTCGCCCGCACGACGTGGAACTCCATTCCGGGTTCGAACTTCTTGGCGAGACCGAGGAAGAAGCGCCCCACTCGATGTGGGCCGACGATCGGAGCGCGTGCCGCCCGATAGTGCGGACCCCCATCGGAGATGTGGACGACGTCTTCGGCGAGGTACGACTCCAGCGTTTCGACATCGCCCTCGAAGGTGGCAGCCATGACGAGCTGGGTGAGCGTCTCGATGTCCTCAGGTTCTGGCGCGAATCGTGGTCGGCCCTCATGGACGTGGTCGCGAGCCCTTTTGGCAAGCTGTCGCGTAGCCGCCGGCGACCGTTCGATGATCCCGGCGACGTCGGCCAGCGGGTAAGCAAAGACATCGTGCAGGATGAAGACGGCGCGTTCGAGCGGCGAGGCTCGTTCAAGCACCGCCATGAACCCGAGCGACAGTGACTCGGCCAGCATCACGGCGTGTTCAGGGCTGACATCGGGCGACGGTTCGTCGTCGATCGGTTCGGACAGCCATGGCCCAACGTAGGTCTCGCGGCGACGTTCGGAGGCGCGAAGACGGTCGATGGCCAGTCGGGTGGTCACGGTAGTAAGCCACGCTGCCGGGTTGTCGATGGTGCCGAGATCGACCGAATCGAACCTCAGCCACGCATCTTGAACCGCGTCGTCAGCATCGTCGGGTGTCCCGACGATTCGGTAGGCGATGGCTCGGAGACGTGGTCGCTCGGCCTCGAAGAGTTCGGCAGAAGTCATGTCGCAGACCACGTCTTTCTGCCGGCAAGGTGCTCGAGTGCGGCGCCGCCTGCCGCAGCACCGCTGGCCAGGCTCGCGTCGGCCAAGTGCCCAACATCGCCAACCCAATCGCCGGCAATGAACACGTTGTCATGTCCGCTGTCTGTGACAGCGGGTCGGCCAGCGAGGCCTCCGCGGCTCGCCGTCGCCATCGACGTTACGGCCGTCATTCGATGGAGTCGGCGGGTGAGCACCGCGTCCTCTGGCGTCACGCCAGCGCGGCGGACGAAGTCGCTGATTGCATCGGGGTCGGGTTCGTCTCCGTCGGCTAAGTACTGCATGGCCGAGACCAAGTGGCTCGACTCGGGTGCCAGTTTGGCGACCGCTGAATGGTTCGAGCAGTAGAACGGCGTGTCGCCGCCCAAGACGAAGTTGTGCTCAGGGGCAGTTGTTACGCCGAAGTCGATACAGCTCGCGACTGCGGCGGGCCCGACGTCGAAGGTGCGATCGAGCAGCCTTGCCGCAGCACCCGGACCGCCGGTAGCGACGATGACGGTGCGCGCATCGGGCAGCTCCTCGATGCCTTCCCCCGACACGATGTGCATGTTCGGGCGATTGAGCAGCTGGTCGACGAGGCTCTGCCAGCCGTCATGCAGGTAGTAGACACCACTGGCGAGCGCCATCTGGAGCTGTCCGATGGCAACCTCAGCGCTCAGCTGATCTGGCTGGTTGACGTACGTGCTGAGGCGGACGAGAGCGTGGAGCATCTGCGATGGCCGCTCCCGTTTCACCGAACGGTTGATCCACTCGTCGACCGTCTGCGAGGCGTGTGCTGATGCGGTGAACCTGGCAAGGATCGCGAGCACGGATGCGACTTCGATCTTGTCCCGTGGGCTCAGGGCCGATGTTCCAAGAAGCGTGATCGTGCCTGCGGGAGCGAGATGGGCTTCGCCGCCCATGACGATTCGGCCCTTGACCGCCGGCCGACCACCGCGAATGCGAACGCCCAGCTTGGCGAGCGTCCGCTCACCAGGGCCACGTCGGTACAGCGCATGAGGGCCTTGATTGAGCGTGAAGCCGTCGTTCACGGTGCTGCGTGCTTGCCCGCCGACATCGGACCGCTTCTCGTAGACAATGACCTGTTTGCCGGCGTTGGCAACTCTGGCTGCAGCGGCGAGGCCAGCGAGTCCGCCGCCAACAACGACGACATCGGGATCGGAGGGAAGGTTCACACTGCCCCGTACAAGTTGTCACGAACGTTGTCACTCATATCAGCGTCACTCATATCAGGTCGACGGGCGAGCGATCAGAAATGTGACACGAACGACGAAGATTTAGTGCGCGTGTCGAGGGAGGGCTTGGCCGCATCGATGGTTGAGCACCTTGAGCACATGATCGCCGCGTTTCGTACCCAGCTCGGACGCAGTGGCCGTCTGCATGATGAACCGCTTGCCGGCAGTGGCGTCGAACCCGAGCCAGCGAGCAACGAGGATTGCGAGGAAGTGGCCGTGGGCAAAGACGATCGTCGGGCCGTCCTTGGAGGCTTCGAGCAGTCGCTCGATCGCGAGGTCGGCTCGGGCACCGACCTCGGCCGCGCTCTCGCCACCCTCGAGGTGGCCAACCCACTTCGACCATCCGGGTTCATCGGCTTGGATCTCGCTGTTCTTCCGGCCCTCGTAGATGCCGTAGTCCCATTCGACGAGGTTGTCGTCGATGGTGATCTCGCCTTCGATCCCCGCAAGGTTGGCGGTGTCGAGGGCGCGTGACAGCGGAGATGAGAAGCGGTGGGCAAACTCCCACCCGGTGAGCGTCGGCCCGACCATGGCGGCCTCTTCGCGCCCGCGATCGGTGAGGCCGATGTCGGTGCGCCCGGTGTGCTTGCCGGTGCGGCTCCATTCGGTTTCACCGTGGCGTACGAGAATCAGTTGGGTCTCCATGCACTCGAAACCCTAGGTCATCGAGGCTGCTTCCCTAGTTGAGTTCTGCGAACTGGCCCGGAACGATGACCTCGTAGATCTCGCCGCCCTCGGTACAGCGGCCGCTATCGCTCGTGAAGTACACGCGGGTCAGGTCGCGGTTTGTCCATCCGTTCGGGATGGTGAACCAGCTGGCATCTTCGTCGTTGCTGCAGCGATAGGTGTGCGCCAGAGGCACGATCCGGTTCTCTCCGCCGAGCTCCATCAGCATGATCTTGTTGCAGGTCCACGCCTCGTCCGCGCCGACTTCGTTCTTGCAGCTAAAGGTAGACAGCGCGACCCATCCGGGTTTGCCGGTAGCTGTGCCCGAAACGGACATCGATGTGTTGGCGTTGTCGAAGAGGTTGATCAGCGGGGTTTGTTCGAGGGTGTCGAGGTCAACGGCGGTGAGGAAGCCGTAGTTCTGGCTTGGGGTGTTGAAGTTGACAAACACATACGCGTCGGTGCCATCGGGAGTGGCCACGACGTCAGCGTTGTCTCCGGTGTTTTCGATTGCCCGGAAGGCCGAGAAGTCTGCGTCGTGCACGATGGTGACGAACGCGTACTCGATCACGACGTACTTGGCGTCGGACGTGACCAAGATGGATTCGATGTCTCCGGGGCCGTTCACTAGTCCCTCGTCGACAATCGCGGGAAGCTCCTGGCCGCTTGCTGTCGGGTCAAGTTCCGACAGGCTGCCGATGATGCTGTCAGCGGCCAGGTCGTAGCTGACCGCACCGATCGGAGCACCGGTTTCGTCGCGGACGACCCAGGCCCAGAAGTTGCCGTTGTCCCCGGGACGACCGTGTGCAGAGAGCATGTGGGTTCCGGTGGGGAAGATCTGCTGGATTCGGTCAGTGAGGTCGGCCAAGACAGAAGTTTCGCCGGTAGTCACATCAGTTTCGAGCAGGCGAAGGGAGCCGTTGTTGGCGTCACCGCCACTCAAGTGGCGGATGCGTGCCGGATCGGTCGGGTGCCAGGTCAGTTCGCTCTCTTCGTCACGATCGACAACAGCGACCTGCTCGAGCGATTCGAGGTCGATGATGGACATGTTCTCGCTTGTGCCGTCATCGACGTGGGTGATCAGCAGCGTGTTGTCACTGTTGGTCATTACTCGCCTGTTCGAGTCGAATCGGCTAAATCGTCCACCTGCATCGGTAAGTCGCGTGATGACCGACCCGTACGCAGGGTCGTTGCGCAGTTGGCCAAGATCTGGCCGCACCCGGTCGGACGAGGGCTGGGTTGCGTCTTGGCCGAACGTGAGCTCGACGTCGCTCGCAGCTGTTTCGAGCTCGGTCGTTGTGCGGCGTGACGGGTCCGAGCTGTCGACCTCGGAGTCAGCTGCTGGTTCGGGTACGACCGGACCAGAGTCGCCATCGATATCGGGTGCGTCGATGCTGGTGTCGTCGGCAACGTCGACCTGTGACGCGTTGTTCGAGAACGGGGCCGACAAGAACACGCCGATGCCAATGAGGATGGCGACGACCGCCGCAACTGGGGCAGCGACGCGCTTGTTCGGCTCAAAGTCGGGGATTGGCGCTTCGCCCAGCTGCGAACGAAGCTCGCCAGCCGCAGTGTCAAGACGGGAGTCGAGCGGGTCTCCAGGGATCACTGGTCGGCTCCTTCGTCGTTGTCTTTCAAGTAGTTTTCGCCAAGCGCTTCAGCGAGAGCCTGACGGCCTCGCTTTAGGTGGGTTTTCACGGTTTCCGTTCCACACTCGAGAATGTCAGCAATTTGGGCCAAGGACTGGTCGTCCCAGTAGTGCAGCGCAATGACTTGGGATTGTCGCTTCGGCAGAGATCGTACGGCGTTCCACACTTCGAGATTTGGGTCGCTGGGTTCGACGATCTTTTCCGGTTCTTGGCGGAGTTTGAGGGTGGCCTTTGCTTCGCTTGCGAGCCGGCGAAATCGGGACGTGCTTCGGTTGACGAGCACGCGGCGGACCCAGGCTTCAGGCTTGTCGTAGTGGGAGACCTTCGACCAGTTGCGATGAGCGGTGGTGAGGGCGTCTTGCACCAGGTCTTCGGCAGTGCCGTGATCGCCCGTGATCACAAAGGCAAGGCCAACGAGCGATCGATAGTCGCGGCGGTAGTAATCATCGAACGACTCGATCGCCCGGGGCGCGACAACGACCTCTTGGGGGCTTGGGGGCGTTGGACTCGGTGCCATAGTGACTGCGAAAGCTTGCACGGTGGTGACACGAATAGCTACTTGTCCTCGGGGGACACCGGAGCGAATTCGTTACACAACTGTCATATTTCCGGACTGCTGAACAGAAATTTCGTGGTCCGAACACCTCTCGTGTGTTCAAACCACGAAATTCTGGAGAATCAGGTGCCGGTCCACTCAGGTGGACGCTTCTCGGCAAATGCCCTTGGGCCCTCCTTGGCGTCGTTCGAGCCGAACACGCTGCCGAAGAACGAGTTCTGGAACTCCCAGAAGTCGGTTTCGTTCATGTCGACCGCCGCCTTGATGAGCTGCTTCGATGCGCTGACGGCGAGCGGGGCGTTCTTGGTGACGCGAGCAGCGAGCTCGAGCGCAGCGTCGACGGCCGTGCCGGGCTCGACGAGCTGTGAGACAAGGCCAACTTCGAGGGCCTCTTCGGACGAGATCGGGTCGGCGGTGATGGCCATCTCCATCGCCCGGGCGTAACCCACTCGGCTCGGAAGACGCTGCAATCCGCCGCCCGCGGCGAACAGGCCAACCCCAACTTCGGGGATCCCCATCTTGATGCCCTTGGCCGCGACCAGCAGGTCGCACGTGAGTGCGAGCTCGAGTCCACCGGCGAGGGCGAACCCTTCGAGGGCTCCGATCAACGGCTTCTTTGACCCGTTCTTGATGAAGTCCATCATCGGGCCGATGTCTTCGCCGGCAGCGAAGGCCTTGAGGTCCATGCCTGCGCAGAACCCGCGGCCAGTTCCAGTGAGGACGCCTGCTGTGAGCGCTGGGTCTTCGTCGAGCTCGGTCATTGCCGCGACCATGCCGTGCGACAAATCGCCGTTGATGGCGTTCATTGCATCGGGCCGGTTCAACGTGACGAGCAGAACCCGATCTCGTCGCTCGGTCAGTACGGCAGTGTTTTCGGTCATGGCGTTCTCCGTCATTGCATCCTCTCGGACAGTCGCAGGATCCCTTTTGTCTAGCGGACTACAGACAGTTGCTTACGGCTCGGCGCATTGCGTCCTCGCGAGGGTCGTCGAACATGTAGTAGTCGAGCCGGTTCATCACATAGGCAAAGCCGAGCTTTCGTTCTGGGTCGGCGAATCCGAGTGAGCCGCCAGCGCCGGGTGTGCCGAAGGCGGAGGGTGATCCGAACGAGAAGCGGTCCCATGGTTTGCAGTAGCCGAGCGAGAACCGGGACTCGTCGAACAGCACGAGGTCGGCGCGGCCGCCAGTTGGATCGTCGGCCGAACCCGTCACGTCAGCGAGCACGTCCGCGGTAATGCCCAGTCGTTCTCCGCCAGCAGCGAATTCACCGTAGGCCTGGGCGATTGCTCGAGCGGTTCCGTGACCGTTTGCTGCGGGGAGCTCGAGGCGTCGCATCTCGGGCTCGTTGTATCGAGCGGGCTTGCCGAGCACGATCGGGTTGCTGAATGTTCGTGCCGTGAGCGACCGCGGGTTCAGGAAGCCCTTGACCCATTCGGTCGGCATCTTCATGATGTTCGCCACCATCTTCACTCGGTACCAGTCGGCCTGAACTCGGGCGTTACGGCTTTCGGGAATCGAGTCGGGCAGCCCAATCCAGAAGTCGAGGCCGAGCGGTTCGGCGATGTTGTCGTTGAAGTACTGGCCGATGGTTCGAGACTCGGGGTCGGTGCGACGGATG
>CAKZVC010000020.1 GCA_937922235.1 uncultured Acidimicrobiales bacterium
GTCGATACTGCCGATCGAGATCCGCGGAGACCGACATGGTCGCTACGCGAGCTTCGCTCCCCCAGCCACGTCGTCGATACTGCCGATCGAGATGCGCGGAGACCGACATGGTCGCTACGCGAGCTTCGCTCCGCCAGCCACGTCGTCGATACTGCCGATCGAGATGCGCGGAAACCGACATGGTCGCTACGCGAGCTTCGCTCCGCCAGCCACGTCGTCGATACTGCCGATCGAGATCCGCCGAGACCGGACGATGAAGATCTCACTCACTCCCGACTACGACAACAACAATGGGTGGCACGAGATCCTCCCGTCACCCGCTGAAGCCACGGTGCTCACCGGCGACCTGACCTGCGACTACCTCGTCATCGGAGCGGGCTACTCGGGCCTGGCCGTGACGCGCCGACTCGCCGAACTCGACCCCGCCGCTTCCGTCGTTCTTATCGAGGGCGACCGAATCGGCAACAATGCCGCCGGGCGTTCATCGGGCTTCGCTATCGACCACGCACACAACCTGCGGGCCAAGAGTTTCGCCGACGCGAAAGCCGCCGCAATCGCCGGCGTCACCATGAACCGTGCTGGACTCGACTACCTCGACCAGACCATCACCACCCACAACATCGACTGCCAGTGGGTCAAGGAAGGTAAGTATCACGCCGCCGCGACAAACCGGGGAGATGGGATGCTCGACCAGTTCGCCGAGAGCCTTGATGCCATCGATGAGGACTACACGATGCTCGGCGCATCGGAGTGCCGGGAAATCTTCGGAACGGCCTACTACACCAAGGCACTCCATGCCCCGCATAGCTACCTCGTACAGCCCGCAGCCATGGTTCGGGGACTCGCCGAGACCATGCCTGAAAACGTCTCGATCTACGAGGACTCGATGGTTCGCTCGGTCAACTATGGCGAGCCGCACACCGTTACTACCAATCGTGGGTCAGCTACCGCTCCGATTCTCGTGCTCGCCACCAACGGGTTCACGGAGGGCTTCGGTTTCCTGCAGAAGAGTCTCATTCCGCTGATCACGTGGGGGTCGATGACCCGAGAACTCACCGATGCCGAGTCCGATCGCCTTGGTGGACACGAGAGTTACGGCATCATCGCGGCGCATCCTGCAGGAACGTCAGTCCGACGCGTTTCCACGCCGAACAATCGAATCCTCGTCCGCAACATCTTCAGCTTCAGTAAGCGATCCGACTTCACCAGCCGAGTCAGCTGGGCAGCGAAGTCGCACCGCAATGCCTTTGACAACCGCTGGCCCGAACTGACCGACGTCCCCTTCGAACACAGCTGGGGTGGTGCTCTCAGCCTCAGTCGTAACGGCGAACCAGTCTTTGGCGAGCTTCGCCCGAACGTCTACGGCACGGTCGTCCACAACGGCGTCGGCATCGCCCGCGGCACGATCAGCGGAAAGCTGCTCGCCGAGATGATTTTGGGCGAAGACTCCGAACTCCTGCGGCAAATGCAGGCCAAAGGTCGACCGAATCGTAACCTTCCGTTCCAGGACCTCGGCGTGCGCATCAATGCACGGGCCCGCCGACTGATCGCAGGAAAAGAAGAATGAAGATCACCAGCATCTCCGCCTACGCGACCTCCCTCGAGCTGAAAGAAGGCGCCTACAGCTGGGGCACGCAGTCGTTCCCGTCGTTTGACTCGACCGTCGTGGTCATCGACACCGACGAAGGCCTACAGGGGTTCGGCGAAATCTGCCCGCTTGGCCCCGGCTACATGCCTTCGTTTGCTGAGGGTGCACGCGCAGGCATGCAGGCGATCGCTCCTGAACTCATCGGGCTCGACCCACGCGAGGTCGACGTGGTCGCGAGTCGGATGGACGCAGCGTTGAAGGGGCACCCCTACGCAAAGTCAGGACTCGATATCGCCGTATGGGACCTTGCTTCGAAAGCCGCAGGAGTTCCGGTGTCGACGTTGCTCGGCGGTCGACACCGCGACCAGGTAAAGCTCTTTCGCGTGATCAGCCGCGATTCACCAGAAGCCATGGTCGAACGGCTGCTCGAGTACCGAGCAGAGGGATTTGTTCAATACCAGATGAAGGTGGGAGAACGCCTCGATATTGACCTCGACCGCATGAACGCCGTAACGGATGCGATCGTGGATACCGAAACGCTCGCCGCCGACGCGAACACCGGCTGGCGCCAGCACGAAGCTATGCGTGTCGCCGCTGCCATGGCCGATCGCCCGCTGTACATCGAGCAGCCGTGCCTAACGTATGAAGAGTGCCTCGCCGTGCGACCCCATCTCATGCGCCCGCTCATTCTCGATGAGGTCATGGACTCCCGCCACGCCATTCGCCGTGGAGCGCACGACGGGGCCATGGACATCATCAATCTGAAGATCAGCCGGTTCGCTGGCCTTAGCGGTGCACGACGAGCCCGCGATCTGTGCGTCGACCTCGGCATTGCAATGACCATCGAAGACACCTGGGGCGGTGAGATTGCCACGGCAGCAATCGCCCACCTTGCGGCATCGACTCCCGATGGCTTCCACTTCCAATCGAGTGCCTTTCACGACTACCACAGCCGCCCGATCGCAACCGGTGGCCCGGTCGTTGCCGACGGGCATATGTCGGTCAGCACCGAACCAGGCCTTGGGGTCGAGCCCATCTGGGATGACCTCAGCTCTCCTCTCTTCGCCATCACCAGCTGATGGATCGCATCGTCGGCGAACTCGACGAGCTCATAGCGTCTCGCCGCGTGCTCCTCATTGGCGAATTTCACGGCAGTCGAGAGTTTCCAGAACTCACTTCCGCCATCGTTGATGCCGCCGTCGCAAAGGGACTTGCTGTCACCATTGGGCTCGAGATCCCCTGCTCGGAGCAGGATCAAATCGATAGCGCCCTGAACACTCCCGCCTGCCAGATCGATGGGCCGTGGTGGGGACGAGCTCCTGAGTTTCGCGATGGCCGCAGCAGTAGCGCCATGGCAGATCTCGTAGCTTCGCTGGCAGCTCACCGGTTACACGGAGCAGACGTCGCTGTCATTGCGATGGACGGGCCCTGGGTAGCTCCTGGGTCTCCCGTTCCAATGGAGCTCCTCGGTCAACTCGAAGTCGACCGCGATCAGGCCATGGCCACGCGACTCCTCGATGCTGTGGACCTCCGTCCACGAGCGTTCACGCTCGTGCTCGCTGGCAACGAGCACACCAGCCTGGCCGCGAGACTGCCTGGCTCGCCGCGCACGCTCGCGTCGTATGTCATTCCGTGGCATCGAGATCTGGTTTCGTTGAACGGCCAATGCTCGGGTGGGGCCACGTGGGTTCTGTCTCGTGGCGGAGCTGGCGCAATCGCTGCGGTCGACGGGATCGAAGCCGAGCCCGGTGTTGCGTGGGCGGCCTCACCAGGCGATGACGGGCACCACGGATACGTGCACGTGGGCTTGGTTTCTGCGTCACGCCCTCACGCCGAGCGGCTTGGCGGCACCGAGATGTCGACGTGAACCGCATTTCCCGGCTCACGTCGTAGCCTGCCCCGATGCCACCACTCGTCCTTGGAGCCATCGCTGCACTGTGCATCGGGATCAGCGACTCCTTTGGGCGAGCGAGTTCGAAGCGCGGCAGTTCGATTAGCCACGTCTCGACGCAGATGTTCGTCGGGATCTTCGTTTCGATTCCGTTGCTCTGGGTCTTCGAGAGTACGTTGCGCACAAGCGACGCCATTATGGGAGCCCTCTCCGGCGCCTGCGTCGGTGTCGGCCTGTCGATTGTCTACAAGGCAATGGCGGACTCATCGTCGGCCATCGCAGCGCCGACTGCAGGCGTCATCGCTGCCGTGCTCCCGCTCCTGTTCGACGTCGGATTTCGCGGAGCGTCGCTGAGCGTCCTCACCGGGATTGGCTGTGCAGTGGCGATCGCCGCACTTGCGGTTGTCAGCTACAGCCCTTCACTGGGGAAAGACACCATTCGCAGCGGACTCGGCAAGGCAGTCATCGGCGGCGTCTTCTTTGGAGCAACTATCATCTTTCTTGGCGACACCTCCGACGGGGCCGGCGTCTGGCCGGCCCTCATTCAGCGAGCCGTGGCCTTTCTCTCGATGATTCCCCTGGCTGCACGTGGCGCAGTGCCGCTGTTCCTCCCGGCGTCACTGCGAACGTTTGGCGTGCTGTCAGGCATCGCAGGCGCGATTGGTATGGCGTCCTTTGCCGTTGGCAGTCAGCAGGGCGACTTGGGAACCGTTTCCGTCGTTGCTGCGACGTACCCCGCAGTCATTGTGATCTTGACCACCCTGTTCGACGACGATGAGATTCGGTGGTGGCAAGGCCTAGGGATCGTCGGCGCGATTGCTGGCACGGCGCTCATAGCCTTGGGTTAATGACAGACCTGTCCTTCCAACGCGACGCCTACCTTGACGGGATTCGGCGGATCTTCCCGTTGGCCGTTCCGGGTGTGCCGTTCGGGTTTGTGATCGGAGTCCTCATTGCCGAGGAGGAGCTCTTGCCGTCGTTCACCTCGTGGATGTCGTCGAGCATCATCTTCGCTGGATCGTCCCAGCTCGCTGCGCTAACACTGCTCGCCGATAGCGCATCGGCGATGGTCGTGATCTCCACGGTCTTTCTCATCAACTCTCGCCACGCCATGTACTCCGCAGCGCTTCGCGACCGGTACGGCCACTACCCGCTCATCACTCGATTCATCCTCACGTACGTGTTGATCGACCAGCAGTTCGCAGTGGTTGAAACTGCCCCCGAGCTCGAGGCTCCATCCGATCGCTATCGCTTGTGGCATTTCTTTGGCGGCGGCACCGTGCTGTGGGTCATGTGGCAGGTAACTACTGCGCTTGGCGTCGTCTTAGGCGGCGTGGTCGACCCGGCCTGGGGTCTCAACTTCGCTGTGCCGCTGCTGTTCCTCGGCCTGCTCATGATGTCGCTCAAGGATCGTCCGGGAGTTGTTGCGGCCATCGTCGGCGCAACGGTCGCGATCATTGGACGCAACTTTCCGCAAGGCTCGGGATTGCTTCTTGCGATCGTCCTCGGCGTGCTTGCTGGCGGGGTCGCTGAGACCCGCCTGGAGGATCGAACATGAGGCTCTGGTTGATCATTATTGCGTCAGGCATCGTCACCTACCTGACCCGAGCGTCGTTCATCGTGTTCGGTGACACGTTGGCCTTGCCTGCCTCTGCCGAGCGGTCACTGAAATACGTCGCGCCCGCAGCCTTCGCGGCTATCTCGATCCCACTTGTACTTGGCGGAGACGGATTCGAGGGCTTTGGCGACGACGTCCCACGACTAGTCGCTGCGGGCGCAGCAGCGGCTGTCGTCGTGTGGAAGAAGAACTTGCCGCTCATGCTGGCGGTTGGGATGGGACTGTTCTGGCTCTTGCGTTAGGTGTTGCTAGTTTGCGTAGACGCCGTTGGTCGACCTGCGACGCGGCGGGCCAACGTGTGGGGCCGTTCCTTTACTGACTTCGCGTAGGCGATCAGGTCATGAGCGTCGCGGCTGATTGAGAACGCCACCACCGCCACACCCACGCACACCATCGCACCGATCGCAATCTCGCTCAGTCCAACGTAGTGTTCGACAACACCACGGCCTGAAGTACCCGCCAACGCCAACGTCGCAAAGCTAAAAGGCAGCGCGGCCATGACGTACGTCCAGTGCATCGACCTGTTTGTGGGACGCTCGCTCAGCCAACCGCGAAGCTCTCGGGTCGCAATGAATGGCAAATACACGTGCATCATTGCGGCGAAGGAAATGTTCATGATGAACGCAACAGAAACGTGGAACACGATCGCGGTGAGCAAGACTCGGCGAAATACCCGCGGCCAAAGCACCGTGACGGCCACTGCGAGCTCGAACCCAACCGTCCACCAGTCGAGCAGTTCCCAAAGGAGTGTCGACTCGAGTCGATGAACGACGCCTGCCAGCAGGTCGGTACGACCGTAGGAGACGTAGAACTCACGGAAGTAGCCCTCTGCAGCCTGCGAAGATGGGTCGAGCCAGCCGCGGCCGAGCTTTGGCAGAGCTGCGGTCATGAATCCGAACGCAATCGCGAAGGCCAGGGCAGGCAGGGGCCACTCTGGACGGACAGGCCGGTTGCCTTCGCGTCGAAGGGAGTCGATCGAGTACGCGTCGCCCCAGCCGGCAGTTGCCAGAAGCGGAACGATCAGCCACGTAATGAATGAGTGGTCGATCTTGCCCAGCGAGAAGAGTAACCCTGACGAGACCAGTGCCCAGGCGAACAGCAAGTACGAATTGCGCCTCGTTTTCCAGCCAACGGCGACGGCCAAAAGCAACGCCACACCGACAACATCGAGGATGACCGCAATTGTCACAGACGGGAATCCACCTGCGAGTTGGGCAGGACCCGTGGGTGGTTTGAAGAACTCACTCGGAAGGCCGCTCAGAAAGCGCAGTGGTACGACGCCCCAGAACAACAGGTATGTGCAAAGAAGAAATCGAGTAACTCCGAGTGCTTCAGGTGAAGAGCCATAGCCCTCGGACATCACCCATCGGTAGCGTTGCAGTAGCCATCTACTCGCATGAACCATCGAACGTCCTCCTCTCGGGTGCTGGGCCGAACTGCTCGACCGCTACGGACGTGCTGCATTCGAGCCCGGACGTCGATTCGGCCTGAGATACGAGCCAGCTCTGCACGCTGACGGCGTTGCCGTGTTCCAACACGGACGAGAACAAGTGAGGCCACTGAGAGTCGGGCACCCCGGGAAAGAGCAGCTCGTGTGCGACCTTGATTTCGTCGCCAGACTTGCTTGTCAGCGTCACTTGCCACGAGGTTGGTTCACCATTGCTTGCTTCAGGAATCCCGCCGAACGACGGCAGGTTCGCGGCGGGATAGATCTCAGAGCCAGCCACGCCGAGCAGCCAGACAACACCGCTCAGAACGAGTGCTATTGCTACGCCAATTTCCGGGTACGACCAACCCGGCGCCTGTGTGTTCGGTCCCGCAACCATTTGCAGACGGTAGCTGAATATTCGCTACGAGTGGTGAACTGGACATCAAAAGGCAAGTTCAGCCACTGAATGTGGCTACATTGCGCCCCCACCCCACTGGCCGCGTCGCTCCTTGTGGTTCAGGAGGCAACTACTGGCCAATCAGGTTTGCACACACCTAGGACGGGCGGTTTTGGACGTATTGGTAACCGAACCGGCCCTTTACGCAAAGGTTGCCGCTGGTGATCGAGTGATCCATTGGCGAGTCGACCTTGACGATCTGGTTGTCTTGGACGTGCAGGTCGAGGTTGCAGCCAACGCCACAGTATGAACAGACGGTGCGAGTCACGGTCTGGTCTTCTGGGCGCCAGTCCCCCATCTTGCGAAGGTCGAACTCGGTCTTGAACTGCAAGGCGTTGGTCGGGCACACAGCGACACAGTTGCCACAGTAGACGCATGCCGAGTCAGGAAGCGTGACGTCGAACTCGGTACTGATGCGGTTGTTAAAACCGCGTCCGCTCATCGCAATGGCGAACGTCCACTGGGCGTCTTCGCCGCACGCCTCGACGCACTTGTAGCAAAGCACGCAACGGTCGTACGCACGGATGTAGAGGTCGTCTTCGATCTTGACCTCGTCGGTCATCCGCTCGGTGGTTTCGGGGTCGTACCGGTCGAGGTCAGCCTTGTAGTCGCCGAGCCAGCCCTGGATGTCGTCGGATTGGCTGACATCGCTTGACGTGGCCAAGAACTCGAGCACCATCTTGCGGTTGTCGGTGACTCGATCGGTGTCTGTCTTGACGACCATGCCTTCTTCGGCAGGACGCGAACACGACGGCACCAACGTGCGCGAGCCCTCAAGCTCAACAACACAGACGCGGCAAGCATTTACCGGCGTGACGGTCGGCCCGTAACAGACGGTCGGGGTGATCTTGCCGGCCTTGGTGCAGGCATCGAGGATCGTGTCGCCCTCGAGCACGTCGACCGACTCACCGTCGACGGAGATGGTGACCTTGCTCCGGATCTCTACCGGAATGTCTACGAATGTCATGAGTGTCCCCCAATGAGGCCGAGGTCGATTGCGGAGAGAATTGCGCCCGAGGCCGTGTGGCCGAGGCCGCAAATAGATGAGTCCTTCATGACCATCGCGAAGTCGTCGAGCATTTTGCGTTCGGTTTCAATCGGCGAGCCCTTCTCACGGATGCGCAGAAGCGACTCGCCTTGGCGGACAGTGCCAACACGACACGGGACGCACTGGCCGCAGCTTTCGTCACGGAAAAACTGGGCGATGCGAGCAACGAAGTCGTCGAAGTCGACGGTGTCGTTGAGCAGCATCACGACACCCGAGCCAAGCGAGAACCCGCTTGCGCGGCTGTCTTCGATGGTGAGTGGGACATCCATCATGTCGGTGCCAATGAACGAGCCCGCAGCTCCGCCCATGAGGATCGACCTCAGGTTGCCCGTTGGCCCTCCAGCGAGGTCGATGACTTCGCGAAGGGTGGCACCGTAGGTGACCTCGTAGACGCCGGGGTGGGCGACGTGGCCCGAGAGGCAGAACAGCTTCGTGCCGGTCGACTTCTCGGTTCCAACAGCGGCGTACCCCTCGCCGCCGAGCATCATGATCTGGTTGACGTTGACCATGGTCTCGACGTTGTTGATGGCCGTCGGCTGACCAAAGAGGCCGTGGGTAGTTGGGAACGGTGGCTTGTTGCGAGGTTCGCCTCGGTAGCCCTCGATCGAGTTGAGGAGCGCTGTTTCTTCGCCGCAGATGTAGGCCCCGGCTCCGAGTCGAAGTTCGATGTCGAATCGGAAGTTGTGGCCGCCGACGTTATCTCCAAGCATGCCCTTGCTGCGCGCTTCGGCGATTGCTGACTTCAGCTGTCGGGTGGCTTCGGGATATTCGCCACGGATGTAGATCCACCCCTGCTCGGCGCCCATGGCGTAGCCGCCGATGGTCATTGCTTCAATCAGTGAGTACGGGTCGTGCTCCATGATGACGCGGTCTTTGAAGGTTCCGGGTTCGGACTCATCAGCGTTGACGACCAGATGGCGTGGCCCTGGTTCTGCTGCGACTGCCGACCACTTGAATCCAGTTGGGAATGCGGCGCCGCCACGGCCCGTCAGCCCGGCATCGCCGACGTGGCTCACAACTTCGGCCGGGGTCATCGACACTGCTTTAGCGAGCGCCCCGTAGCCACCGGTGGTGATGTAGCCGTCGAAGTCGACCGCAGCCGCATTGTGCACTCTGCGCAACAACGTGAGGTCTTCGGTTGGTTGGGGAACGGGAGCAACCGGGTTAGTCATCGCTCCACCGAGCGCTGCAACAACGGTTTCCTTGGTCGCAGAACGAACGCTCACGTGTGCTTCTCCGGTGCGCTGCACAAACACCGCTGGAGCTTGCTCGCACAGGCCGAGGCACGGGCTGCCGTGCACGTTGTGGCCTTCGGCCGACAATTCACCCTTGAGCTCGTTGGCGCCCTTGATCCGGCATGCCGTGTCATCGCACACGTGGACGGCATCAGGAGCCGATGGTGCTTCGAAGGTGAAGAGCTCGTAGAAGCTGGCCACACCGTAGACCTCGGCCGGTGGCACCTGCAGCGCCGTAGCGATCTCGTTCATGCCGCCTTCGCTAAGCCAACCAATGGCATCACGAACGTCGTGGAGCACGGGCAACAGCAGGTGGCGGCGGTTAAAGATCCGCTCGGAGCCGCTGCGAGCCACGCGATCACCGTCGAAGGTGAGCGCGGGGCCGGCGGCCTCAAAGCTGATCTGCCCCGGGTCTTGGAGCATGATCGAATCGGCAACCGCGTTGCGCTCGGCTTCGGTGGCAACGGCGTCAGTGACCGCTATTTCAGGCATTTCATTCCTAGTGCGTTGTCGTTATGCCGCGACGAGCGGCTTCACGTTGATTGCGGTTGCTTTGAACTCAGCGGTTCCGGACTTCTTGTCCCACGCCTCGATGGTCAGCTGGTTCGTGTCGGTCGTGTCGGCGAAGTGGTACGTCGTGAAACACAAGCCAACCGGAAGGTCGGGCTGCACCCGGATCTCCATCTCGATGGTGGCGCGTCGTGACGACACCTCGGCGCGGTCTCCGGTCGAGAGGCCAAGACGCTCAGCATCGGTCGGGTTCATGTCGAGGGCTTCACCTGAACGAATCGGTGAGTTGTAGCCATCGGACTGGACGCCGGTGTTGTAGCTATCGAGCACACGACCAGTTGTCATCAACAACGGGAAGTCGGCGTTGAGCTCGTCGACGTGTGGACGCCACTCATTCACGGTGAACGGTGCAGGCTCCCGGCCGCCGAGATCGTCTTCCCACAGCCAGCCGTGAAGGTAGAGCGTTCCCGGGTGATCGAGCGTTGGGCATGGCCATTGCAAGCCACCGTGTTCCTCGAGCCGTTCCCAGCTCATGCCAGCGTGCATTGGCGACACGGTGCGAAGCTCGTCCCACATCTCTTCAGGTGAAG
>CAKZVC010000021.1 GCA_937922235.1 uncultured Acidimicrobiales bacterium
AGCAAACTGCATACCTTTGAAGTTACTCGCTGGTTACTTCTTGAGGCGAGCTGCAGTGCGAAATCGTCACATTTCTTTGGACGGGTTGTGGATTGTTTGGAGCCGGTGGTGGTGCTGATGGCGGTGTTCGAAACGGCCGGCGTGGCCTTTTCGCAGAAAGGCGCATCTGCGACAGACCTCGGCCCATGCTGTGGGCGAGCTCTCGCACCGACCGAATCGGATGACGCAACCACGCCTTCGCCACGATGGGCACCGGGCGAAGACCTCGAAACGGGTACGCCATCTGTGCAGCCATCGACGTAGGCACGACCTCGTCAACCCCGTAGATCGACGGGCGACGATCTGGCGGCATAAACCACGTTCCGAACGCCATGTCCCATGCAGGCAAGAACACCGAGTAGTTCGAATTGATCGCATCGGCTTCATTTGCATGATGCCAGTGGTGAAAGTCCGGCGTGATCAACAGTCGCTGGATCGGGCGCCAACGCCAACGGACGTTGGCATGCAGGAACAAGCCAATGACGATCTGGATGGCCGCAAGAGCTCCCGTCAGCTCGAGGCTGAAACCAGCGCTCAACAAGAACACGATCGGCGGGGCGAGGATAAAGCCATCGATTGGATGGTTTCGAAACGCCGAGATCCAGTCCATTGTCTCGATCGAGTGGTGGATCGAGTGGAAGCGCCACAGGAACGGCACTTCGTGACTCCATCGATGCACCCAGTAGATGATGAGATCGAAGAGCGCGAAGCCGATCAACGTTTGGGCCAAGGGTGACAACCCGGCGACGAGCGGGCGAAGCAACAGCGCAGGCAGCCACACCATGCTCGCAACCCCGATCACGACGCCGACAGCCAAGGTGACGACACCTAAGGCGGGCTGGCTAAGGGCGTAGGCGATGTCGAGGCTCAAGTGACGTCGTCTCAAAGGCTGATCATGTCGCGGAAAGATACGTTCGAACGGGACGATGAGCACGAACAACAAGGCGACGAGGACAATCGGTGACTGATCAAACGCGAGCGAACCGCCAACCACTGCAACAGCAAAGAGCCGGAACCACCACCGGCGTCGGCGAACCCGCGGTGGCTCGGGGCTGTCGGACGTCGGGGTGGCGTTCGGAGCCGGCGGTGGTGGTACAGGAGCGGTCTGCCGTCTGTCTGCGAGAGTGGTTGAGGTCGCCATACCCTCACGATGACGTACCCGGCGACGATGGACCATAAGGGATCCCCCGGAGATGACCCTGAGATCCATACGCTCAAGACGTGCCGTAGGAGGACCACCATGTCGAACACCAATCCCGTGCCCGTCGATCACTATCGGGTCGACCCGGCAAGCTTTGCTGGACTCAGCGCCTTTGACCCGAACGCCAACGGCGGATACGACAAAGCCACGGCGAAGCCGATCATGAAGGCGCTCAACGCCCGAGTCGAGGAGCTCCAGGAGAACTTGTATGCCCATGGCAAAGAGCGGCTCCTGTTCGTATTGCAGGCGACTGACACTGGCGGTAAGGACGGCACTATCCGCGCTGTCTTCGACAAGACGAACCCGCAAGGCGTGCACGTTGCGTCGTTCAAAAAGCCAACGAGCGAAGAACTCGCTCACGACTATCTGTGGCGAATCCACAAACACACCCCGGCCAAGGGTGACATCACCATCTTCAACCGCAGCCACTACGAAGACGTACTGATCGTGCGAGTACGCGATCTGGTCCCAGAGGCCGTATGGCGCAAGCGCTACGAGCACATCCGCAACTTCGAACAGCTTCTGGCAGACGAGGGCACAACCATCGTCAAGATCTTCCTGCACATCTCCAAAGACGAACAGCGCGAGCGTTTGCAGGCACGCGTTGACGAGCCGGCCAAGCACTGGAAGTTCGAAATGGGCGACCTCGAAGAACGCAAGCTCTGGGATGACTATCAGGCTGCCTTTGCTGACATGTTGACCGAAACGTCAACCCCTGACGCACCGTGGTACATCGTGCCAGCGAACCGCAAGTGGTACCGCAACATCGTGATCAGCCAAATCTTGGTCGACACGCTCGAGAAGATCGCGTCCGACACGTTCCCACCAAACCCCGAACTCAACGGCCTCGTCATCGAGTAGAGATTTCTGCCCCGTTTCAGACCCCTCAGGTCGGTTTTGGGGCAGAGAAATTCGTTAGCTCGCGAACTTCGGTTCGGGGACGCCGGCGACCCCAAGGTCTAGAGACAAAAGAGCTCCCGCGGGAACGCCCGCGCTGCGCTTCTCGTCGACCGGCCCACCTTGAAGACTCGTCACATACATCGTCGTCAAATCGGCCCCTCCGAACGCAAGCATCGTTGGCATCGAGACGGGAAGATCGATGACTGCCAGCACGTTGCCATCTGGGGCAATACGGGTGAGTGCCCATCCGGTCACCGATGCCGACCAATAGCAGCCCTCGGCATCGAGGCAGGCACCGTCGGGAACCCCACGAATCTCTGCGGTCGCGCTGTAGTCGAAGAACACCCGCTTGTTCGAGCGCATGCCTGTCGAAAGGTCGTAGTCCCAGACCCAGATCGTTGCCGTGAACGTGTCGGCCCAGTACATCCGCTCACGCTGAGGGTCGAAGACCAAGCCGTTCGGGATGCCCACGTCGGTCTCGAGCGTGTCGATCTTGCCCATGTGATCGAGGGAGTACAGCGAACCGGACGAGAGCCCTTCGTTGGTGACAGGGTGCATGGTTCCCGCAATGAACCGGCCAGCAGCGTCACATCGGCCATCGTTGAGTCGGTTGCCGGTCGAGGGATCTTCGGCAGCAGCGAAGTGGGTCAGCTCACCCGAGGCCCAATCGAGCCACTCGAACGACGTCTCCGTCGCGACCAGCAGCCGGCCGGGAGTTTGCGTGAAGACGAACGAACCTGGCCGTCCGGGAAGCGACGTTGACTCGGTCTCTCCGGTTGCCGGGTCGTACCGATGGATCGCCCGGCCGTCGATGTCCTCCCAGTACAACGACTGATCGTCAGCGTTCCACACTGGGCACTCCCCCAGTTGTGCAACCACGGTGTCTATCTGGGTGATCTCGGCCTGCGTGCGCTCCATAAAACGAATCGTACCTGGCACCAGAGGAGCGGCTGGTGCCAGGTACAAGACTGCTCTTCTTCCCTACGAGGAGAGCTTCCGCAACCGGAGGGGATTACGGGTTGGGGGGATTGGATATCGGGGCCCGGCGGCGACGGCGGAGAAGACGCCGGGCCCCGACACTTGGCTCACGCTTAGTTCAGCGTTGCGGTTCCACTTGGGAAGTCGGGTCCTGCTCCGAGGTCGATTCCAACATGGTCAGCGGTTCCGTCAGGGACGCCTGCAGCGAGTGGCTTGAATGCGAACGGAGCTGGGCTGTCGTCATCTTCAGGCTCGATGCTGATCACGATGGTCGAACCGGTGAGGTCGGTTGGGAACTCAAGACCGTCAGGTGCGTTCTGGATGAAGTCCTCACCTGGGTAGTTCGGGCCGGTTGCGTCGGTTCCGGAGAAGCCGTTGAAGTCGTCAGCTGCGCCTGGGTCGACGAAGCGTCCGGTGCTCACTGGCTGGCCGTCGATGACTGCCCAACCTTCATAGACCCAACCTGCAGGGAGCTCGGGAATGTCGAGACCCTGAACTGCTGCGCCATCGACGATGTCGATGAACCAAACGCCGGAGAGCTCGTCGTCTTCAACCGTTGTGGTTGGCGTAGCGAGGACGAACTGGCCACCGGCTTCGGAGAAGTCGTTGCCGAGTGCTGCCGGGTGTCCAACAGTGAGCTCAGCGACGCCGTCGACGAGGTCGCCAGCGAGCACGTGGGCGTCAGCTGGAGCTGGGTCGTCGCCCTCGGCTGGCTCGATCGTCAGGACAAAGGCGGTGCCGGTGGAGAGGTCATCCCAGTCTGATCCGGTGTGGTACACCTTGCTGCCATCAGCCTCAACGCTGAAGCGGCCGGTGCTGTACGGGTTGCCGTCGACGATGACCCAACCTTCGTAGACGAATCCGTCTCCGAGTGGCTCAAGGCCGTCGAACTCGAGAGCGACTTGCTGAGCGTCAGCGAGGGCCATTGCGTCGCCCTCTTCCATCGCATCTTCCTCCATGGCGTCCTCTTCCATGGCGTCCTCGTCGTCGGCCATTGCTTCTTCTTCCATGGCTTCGTCATCAGCCATGGCTTCCTCTTCCATAGCCTCTTCATCTTCCATGGCTTCTTCGTCTTCCATAGCTTCTTCGACCTGCTCTGTGGCGTCGGAGGTTCCTGCGGTGACCGCATCTACCGAGCTTGCGGCGTCAGAGCCACATGCGGCAGCGACGAGAGCGGTCGAAAATAGCAGTGCTGCCATTTTCGTCCGTGTGTTTTGTTTCTTTGAGATAGCCATTGGGGGGTGTTCCTTTTCAGTCTCTGAATCTCGCTGTTGTGTGTGTACGAGTTCGTTGTGATGTGAAAGGAAAGCGCGTTTGTGCGCCCGAGAATCCCGAAAGCTGATCTGTTCAGAAGTCGTTCTCAACCAGTTCCCAAGCCGTTCATTTCCGGCATGCGATAGAGGAGACTGTCAGGTCGCAAGACCCAAGATCGTCGAGGCGGCAATCGCGATGTCCTCGGTAGAGGTGGCCCAGCTGCACACGCTGATCCGAATGATTGGACGCCCCTCCCACACCGATCCGCTGCACCAGAGGACGTCGCTTTGTTGAATCGCGATCAGCAGTTCATCGGTGGCCTCATCGGTGGCAGCACGAACGAGCACTTGGTTGAGCACGACATCGTTGACGACGTCAAGCCCGCCGTCGCTAAGGACCTCGGCCAGGCCTGAGGCAAGCGCACAGAGCCGGTCGGTGTGTGCGGCTACGCCGTCAGCTCCGAGCGACTTGATCACGGCCCACGCTTCGATCGATCGAGCTCGCTGCGACATGTCGATGCCACGGCTGACCGGTTCGATCCGGGCGGACTCAGGAATGTACTCAGCACCTACGTGGAACGTTCGCGCCATGTCCCCTCGGTCGCGCACGACCGCAATCGCCGAGTCATAGGTGGTGTTCAGCCACTTGTGCATGTCGGTAGCCCACGAGTGGGCTCGATCGACGCCGTTCATCAGCGGGGCTTGGGACGGCGACGAACTCGCCCACAGCCCGAATGCACCATCGACATGAATCCAATGCGGGCTGTCGGCGAAGTGGTCGGCGACCGCAGCAAAGGGGTCCATTGCCCCCGAGTTCACATTTCCAGCCTGCAAGACCACGAGTGTTGGCTCTCCTGGCTCGGGCAGTTCGCTTGCGATCAGCCGCCCTTCGCTGTCTGCCGGCACCGTGATCACACGATCACGACCGAGACCGACGTAGCCAAGCGCCTTAGTCACGCTTGAATGCGCCGCAGCGCTCACAACAACGCGAATCTCGGGCGCCCCAAACAGGCCGCGCTCCACCGAATCCCAACCGGCCTCAGCAAGGAGCGCATCTCGAGCAACAGCCAGGCACGCAGCGTTGGCGGCCGAGGTTCCTGAAACGAACTGGTGCTGGGAGCCAGCGGGCAGACCCAGAAGGGCGGTCAACCATCCGCCGACAACCGTGTCAAGCACGCCAGCAACTGGCGACATCACGCCAATCGCAGCGTTCTGATCCCACGTCGCTGAGAGCCACGACGCCCCAACGGCAACCGGATAGGCCGCACCGGTCACGAAGCCAAAGTACCGGCCGCCGCTCGATGCAACGGTTCCCGGGCTTCCGACCTCGTCAAGCATCGCGAGCACCTGGGTTGGCTCGGTCGCGCCTCGGGGCAGCGGCTCGACAAACCCGCTGAGCTGCTCGATGGCTGCATTGCTCGGAAACACAGGGCTATCGCCACGCTCCCGCAAGTAGGTGATTCCACGGGCAGCGGCCTCGGCCAAAATCTCATCCATGCGGCGACACTACCCATTCCCCACGAATCCAGGGATTTCTGCCCCGTTTCAGACCTGACAGGTCGGTTTTCGGGCAGGAATCTTGTTGTAGGTTGTCGGGATGAGCGGTGAAACCGACCTGGCCAAGATGCTGCAGTCCATCTCCGTGACCAAGCGACCCGATGACTATGTCGTAGTAGCGCTCTCCCCCACTGACGACGTGCCGACGCTCGGAAACGGTGTCGCTGCGGTCATTGACGAACATGAAGGGCCCACGGTCATCTCGACGATCAAGCGTGCGGCCCACGAGGGTTGGCCGCACGACTTCGTAGCGGCTTGGCTCACCATCGATGTACATAGTGCACTCGAAGCCGTTGGCTTGACGGCAGCGTTCTCCCGCCAGCTTGGGCGGGCAGGCATTCCGTGCAATGTGATCGCTGGCTTTCACCATGACCACATCCTTGTCCCCCACGACAAGAGCGACGCCGCCATCGAAGTCATCGAAGCGCTTGCAGGAGAATCTGCTTAATACTTGCACATAGTGATCCGATGACCAGGAGATGCATCGGCGGTTCACTCACTTCTTCACCGGGGCCTCATCGTGAAGTCCCAGTCCCCTCACCTCACGGTCTTTGGCTTCGAAGTTCGCTTCGAACTCTTCTTCTGGCTGACCACACTCTTTATTGCAATCCGACTTGGTGAACAGCACTGGGGATACGCAGCGCTCTGGATTGCTCTGGCCACGGTCTCGGTCTTGCTCCATGAGCTCGGTCACGCCATTGCGTATCGTCACTACGGGGCGAAGGCTCGCATTGCGATGACCGGTTTCGGTGGCCTGACCTATGGCACCGAAACCGATCACATCACGCCCAAGCAGCAGATCGTCATCTCCCTCGCTGGCTCGACGATCGAAATGCTGGTTCTCGGGTTCCCTGCCATGCTCATTCGCAGCGTGTGGGATCCCGCATATGGGTCGTGGGCGTACCTGACGCTGACCTGGCTCATCTGGATCAACGTGACGTGGGCACTCGTCAACCTTGCTCCGGTGTGGCCAATGGACGGTGGCAAAGTTCTCGAGCAGGTCTTCATCATTCGATCAGGGCACAATCGAATGCGCCTAGTGCACAAGATTTCGATCGCAACGGGCGCCGTAGCAGTACTCGTGTGCTGGAACTACGGTTTGCGCTTTGGCATCTTCCTCTTCCTCTTCTTCATCGTGATGAACTTGTTCGGGTTGCAAGTCATCAAGACGAAGAAGCCGTATCAGTTGTGGCCCGGCCTCGACAGTGCCAACGGAACAAAACGGATGTGGGAAGACGACCTCGTCCCTCAAACCGTGTCGAAGCAACAGCATGTCCAAAACAGCTTCGCGGCGCTCGTAGACGAACGAACTCATGACGTCGACCGGCACCTTGCCCAGATCTCCAACGCCAAACGGACATCGAAGAAAGTACAAGTACTCGTCGAGGAGCTCTCTGTCTGGCGCGAGCTCACTGACGGCCGTCCAGATCTCGCCGAACAAGCACTTGGCAGTGTCTCAACGGCGAGCGCGACGCTTCAGGCCGTTATGGCTCTCGAAGCTGGTGAGCTCGCGATCGACGGCCTCGCTCAGGCGATCATGGACGAGGCGAATCATCCCGCCTCTGAGCAGGGAATCGTCTGGGCCGCCCGAAACGGATATATCGCGCAGCTCACCACAAACCTGCTCGATCGCGACACCCCTCACGCGCTTGGGCATGCGGTTCGTATCGAGTCAGTACTCGATGCCGCTGGCCTGCACGACGAACGCCGTCTCGTGGCATCGATGATCTAGCGGCTAACCCGAAATGCAACAAAAACGACGAAACGCCCCGAGCCGAAGCCCAGGGCGTTACGTACGAACTAGGTACTAGCAGCTAGTGGCCGCCGCCGAATCCTGGGAGCGCACCACTGGCAACACCGAGGCGAACCTCGGCACGCTTGAGTGCACCTGCAGCCTCAGCATCCTCGGCATCAGCCGAGATTGCGGACTCTGCGTTCGACTTCGCTGCCTCAGCGCGAGCAACATCGATGTCTTCCTTGGCTTCTGACACGTCAGAAAGGATCGTCACCTTGTCGCCAGACATCTGGACGAAGCCCTGATGGATTGCGAAGACCTGCATGTCGCTTCCGGAGAAGACCGTGGCGGCAGACACCTGTAGCACACCAATGAACGGGACGTGGCGGGGCAAGAATTCGATGTCGCCACCACCAACGGTGCGAACAACGACCTTGTCTGCCTCACCCGAAAAGGTGATGCGCTCAGGAGAGACGAGCTCGACCTGCATTATGCGTCAGCCTCAAGCTCTGCAGCCTTGCGGATTGCTTCCTCGGCGCCACCAACCATGTAGAAGGCCTGCTCTGGGAGGTGATCGAGCTCGCCGGTGAGGAGAGCTTCGAACGAGTCGATGGTCTCTTCAAGTGAGGTGAACACGCCCGGCTGGCCGGTGAAGACCTCAGCCACGAACATTGGCTGGGAGAGGAACTTCTGAACCTTACGAGCACGGTCAACCGTGATGCGGTCTTCTTCGGTGAGCTCGTCGAGACCAAGAATCGCGATGATGTCCTGGAGCTCCTTGTAGCGCTGGAGAACTTCCTGCACCTGACGAGCAATGTTGTAGTGGCGATCGCCAACAACTTCTGGCTGAAGAATCGTCGACGTCGAAGCGAGCGGATCCACAGCTGGGTAGATACCGAGAGCAGCGATGTCACGGGAAAGCTCGGTCGTTCCATCGAAGTGGGTGAACGAGGTGAAAGGCGCAGGGTCGGTGTAATCGTCCGCAGGCACGTACACAGCCTGCAGCGAGGTAATCGACTTACCCTGCGTCGAGGTGATGCGCTCCTGAAGGGTGCCCATCTCGTCGGCAAGTGTTGGCTGGTAACCCACAGCTGATGGCATACGACCAAGAAGAGTTGATACCTCAGAGCCGGCCTGTACGAAGCGGAAGATGTTGTCGATGAAGAGCAACACATCCTGGTTCTGTACATCACGGAAGTACTCGGCCATGGTTACACCACCGAGTGCAACACGAAGGCGCACGCCTGGCGGCTCATCCATCTGACCGAACACGAGCGCAGCCTTGGAAAGCACGGTGTCGGCGTCTTCGCCCGCACCCATCTTGGCTTCGCCCATCTCGATGAAGAGGTCGGTTCCTTCACGGGTGCGTTCGCCCACACCAGCAAATACCGATACACCACCGTGGTTCGACGCCACACGGGTGATCATTTCCTGAATGAGAACGGTCTTGCCCACACCAGCACCACCGAAGAGGCCGATCTTGCCGCCCTCCTTGTATGGAGTGAGAAGGTCGATAACCTTGATACCGGTCTCGAACATCTTCGTCGACGGCTCGAGCTTGTCGAAGTCTGGCGACGGACGGTGGATGTCCCAGTAGGTTTCGATGTTGATCTCGGACGCTGGCACGTCGAGCGGCTCGCCCATAACGTTCCATACGTGACCGAGGGTCGCATCGCCGACTGGCATCTGCATGCCGTGACCGGTGTTGCGAACCTCAGCGCCTCGGGTGAGGCCATCGGTTGGCTTCATCGCGATTGCACGCACACGGTTGTCACCGATCTGCTGTGCAACCTCGAGCGGTACAACGACGGTCTCGTCGCCGAGCGCAATGTCGAGCTGCAGCTGCATGTTGATCTCTGGAAGAGCTCCCGGAGGGAACTCAACGTCGACAACTGGTCCTGCAATACCGACCACGCGGCCTGTCTTCAGTTCTGGTTCGGTGACGGTCATGCCGATGTACCTTCCGTGTTTTCGAGAATGGTTTTGATTGTTGCTTGTGCGTCGTCGCCGCCGAGTGCTTCCGCACCCGAGACGATTTCCATAATTTCTGTGGTGATCGAGGCCTGACGGGCCTGGTTCATTTCACGAGACAATTTGATGATGAGGTCTTCTGCGTTGTCAGTTGCGGCCTTCATGGCCCGCTGACGGTTTGCGTGCTCGGAAGCCGCAGCTTCGAGCAGTGCAGAGTAGAGGCGAGACTCCATGTACCGAGGCAAGAGCGATTCGAGAACGCCACCGGGTGATGGTTCGAACTCGAACTGCGCGAGAGCGGTGGACGAACCGCCGCCTGCGTCAGCCATCTTCTCGGCTGTCTCAAGCGGGAGGTACCGACGGACGGTGACCTTCTGGGTTCCCATCGTGATGAACTCGGTGTACGCCAATTCGACCCGGTCGAGCTCGCCAGCCTCGAACATGTCGACAACCTTCTGAGCGACCTCGCGGGCATTCTCGTACGTCGGCGTGTCAGACATGCCGGTGTACTGGGCGTCGATCTTGTAGTTCCGGAACGAGAAGTAGTCGATGGCCTTCTTGCCAATGAGGATCAGCGAGTAGTCAGCACCAGCGGTACGAGCAGCGTCGAGTTGACGCTCAGCGGCCTTGATGACCGCGGCGTTGTACGAACCGGCAAGACCACGGTCAGACGTGATGGCGATGATGCCAACGCGCTTGACGTCTTCGGCCTCACGGAGCAACGGGTGAGACACACGAGCACCGCCAGCGGCGAGGTTTTCAATAACCCCGGTCACCTGGGTGGCGTATGGCTTGGCCTCGTTGGCACGCTGCATTGCCTTGACCACGCGGGTCGCAGCAATGAGCTCCATGGCTCGAGTGATCTTCTTCGTCGACTGCACACTGCCGATTCGGCGGCGCAGTTCTCTTTCTTTTGCTCCGGGCATTCAGCGAATCCGTTCTAGGCGTCTTCTGCCGTGATTTCTTCTTCAGGCAACGTGTTGTCGGCGTCAACAATCGCCGAGCTCGCGTCGCCTGGGTCGCCAGCATCGGGTGCTGGACCAGTCGAACCATCAGAGGTCGTGAATCCGTCAGCGAATGCCTTGATGTGGCCTTCGAAGGCGTCCTCGTCGGCGATCTTGCCAGAGGCAACAATGTCGTCGAGAAGGCCAGCGTGACGGCTCTTGAAGTGCTCGAGCAGTTCAGACTCGAAGCGAAGGACGTCGGCAACAGGAATGTTGTCGAGGTAGCCGCGGGTGCCGGCCATGAGCGAAACAACCTGCTCTTGAACTGGCATGGGCGACGAGATGCCCTGCTTGAGGAGCTCGGTGAGGCGGTAGCCACGGTCGAGCTGCGCCTGCGACACGGGGTCGAGGTCAGAACCGAACGAAGCGAATGCTTCGAGCTCACGGAACTGCTGAAGGTCAGACTTCAAGGTACCTACGGCCGACTTCATGGCCTTGATTTGTGCCGCAGAACCCACACGAGATACCGAGATGCCTACGTCCACTGCGGGACGAGTACCGGACTTGAAGAGATCGTCCTGGAGGAAGATCTGGCCGTCGGTGATCGAAATCACGTTGGTCGGAATGTACGCCGAAACGTCACCGGCCTTGGTCTCGATGATTGGCAGAGCGGTAAGCGAGCCAGCGCCGAGTTCGTCGGAGAGGTTTGCCGAACGCTCAAGAAGACGGCTGTGCAAGTAGAAGACGTCGCCCGGGTATGCCTCACGGCCCGGCGGGCGGCGAAGGAGAAGCGACATCTGACGGTAGGCCTCAGCCTGCTTGGAAAGATCGTCGTACACAACAAGGGCGTGCTCGCCGTTGTCCATCCAGTGCTGACCCATGGCGCAGCCTGCGTATGGGGCAATGTACTTGAACGGTGCTGGGTCAGATGCTGGAGCAACAACAACCACGGTGTAGTCCATGGCGCCGTTCGCTTCGAGCTCGGCCACGATCTGCGCAACGGTCGAGGCCTTCTGGCCGATCGCTACGTAGATGCACTTCACATCGAGACCCTTTTGGTTCAGGATCGTGTCGATGCCAATGGTGGTCTTGCCGGTCTTGCGGTCGCCAATGATCAGCTCTCGCTGGCCCCGGCCGATCGGGATCAACGTGTCGATGGCCTTGATGCCGGTCTGCATTGGGGTGTCGACTGGCTGGCGACCGATAATGCCCGGTGCCTGAACCTCCATACGGCGGCTTTCGGTTCCGGTGAGGGGACCCTTGCCATCGATTGGTTCACCGAGGGAGTTGACAACACGCCCGAGGACGCCGTCGCCGACGGGTACGGAGAGGATGTTTCCGGTCGAGCGGACCGGCTGGCCCTCTTCAATGCCGTCGGTCGAGCCGAGGAGCACGGCACCGATCGATTCCTCGTCGAGGTTGAGAGCGAGGCCAACGGCGCCGTTCTCGAACTCGAGCATCTCGTTCACCGCAGCTTCTGGAAGGCCCGATACACGGGCGATTCCGTCGCCGACCTCAAGAACACGGCCAACCTGCGTGGCGGTGATCGTGGTGTCGAGGCCCGCAATGTTCTTCTTGAGGGCTGCTGTGATGTCTTCGGTGTTGATGGTGAGATCAGACATAGTTTCTTCTCTTCTTGTTCGTTCGTTGGCCCGCCGCTAGGCGAGGGTCTCGCGCATCTGGGTAAGACGGCGGCGGACGCTGCCATCAATAACGGTGTCGTCGATCTGGGTGACAAGGCCACCTACAACCGATGGGTCGATAGTGACTCGCACGCTGACTGGGCGTCCGGCCTTGGCTGACAGTGCCGACTCGAGGCGCTGGACCTGGTCATCGGTAAGTGCGACGGCTGAGCGGACTTCGGCATGAGCCGAACCTCGCTGGCCTGCAACACGGCTGGACAGTGCCCGGGCAATCTCGGGAAGGTCGCCGGCGCGACCAGCGCCCACGATCATCGAGATGGCGGCGGTCGATGCCTTGCCGGCCTTACCTGCGAGGACGTCTTCGACGACCTGCTGGCGGTTCGCCGCTGGGATCGACGAGTCGGACAGGGTGTTTTGCAGTTCGGTCGAACCCGCAACGGCGTTGGTGAACGCATGCAGGTCAGATTCGATTGCCGCCATGTCACCTTCGGCGTTGCCGATAGCGATCAGGGCTTCTGCATAGTTTTCAGCTCGGCTCATGACTGGGCCACCTGTTCGATGTAGCGGTCGATGAGGTCGGCGTGTGCGGCCTGATCGAGGTTGGCGGTAACGACCGACTCGGCAGCGGTTGCGGCCTGGGCGGCAACCGCGGCTTGAATGTCGGCAGCAGCAGCACCGGTGGAGGCCGAAGCCTCGACGGATGCTTTGCTCTTGGCGTCTGCGGCGTCGGCGTCAGCTCGTGCAATCAGGTCGGCCTTCAGCGACGCAGCAGTCGCTTCAGCTTCCTTCTTGATACGGGCGGCCTCGGCGTCAGCGTCTCCGAGCTTGGAGCGGAGCGAGCTCAGCTCAGATTCGGCTTCCGTCTTTGCACGCTCGGCCTCAACAATCTCAGCACGAATGCGCTCAGACCTGTCGGCGAGACCCTTCTTGGCGAGAGGGAGCACCTTCCAGATGAGGAGCCCAAGCACGATGAAGAACGCTGCAGCGGACCAGTAGAACTCTTTGACATCTGCGGGCAAGAACATTCCGTTCGGGCCCTCAGCTGCGAGTAGTGACCACATTAGGCATCTCCTCCGTTGAGTACGGCGTCAATAGCGCTCTGCTGAGCTGCACGATCGAGGTCCTTACCCAGGACCGCTGAAGCGGCGGCTACGGCAATGTCGCCAACGTCGCCCTTCATCGATGAGATTGCAGCGTCGCGGCTCGAGTCGAGACTGCCAGCGGCGGTCGCTCGGGCCTCGGCGAGCTCGTTGGTCGCCTCACCCATGACCGATGAGCGATGCTCGGCGGCTTCGGCGCGGGCAGCATCGATGATGCCATCGGCCTCGGCCTTGGCAGCAGCGAGCGATGCGTCGTAGTCGGCCTGGGCCTGTCCCGCAGCACTTCGTGCGCGGTCAGCAGCTTCACGGTCGTCAAGCACCTTCTGCTCACGCTCTTCACGCGCCTTCAACAGCGGTGGAAGCAGCACGAACTTCATCAACGCCCACAGGGCGAGGAACGATCCGAGGGCCCAGAGGATGTGATTGACCTCAGGAACCACCGGGTTCGGTGGTGGCTCGGCTTCAGCTGCGAAGCTGAGCAAGCTTGATTGGATGTTCACGTCTTGTCCTCCTTTTCAGTCGTCTGATTTTCCCGTCCGGGAAGAATCAGGCGAACTTCAGGAGAATGAAGACAACGAAGCCGATGAGGGCGAGTGCCTCGGTGAATGCCACACCGAGGAACATCGTGGTCTGGACGTCGCTGGCGGCTTCTGGCTGACGGGCCATTGCCTGGACGGCCTGGCCAACCAGGTAACCAATGCCGATGCCAGGGCCGATTGCGGCGAGGCCGTAGGCAAAGCCTGCGCCCTCAGCAGCGGCGGCTGCCTTTACGTCATCAGCTGTGAGGGCCTCTTCTGCGAAAGCGAGACTTTGTGCTGCGATGCTCATGTGGATTGCTCCTTGTTTCCTTGTTTCGGTGGGGCTACGAGCCCCGTCGATTTATCTACTTGCGATGGTGATGGATTTCGGTAGAGCCGAAGCCCTGTCGATCTTGTGTGGCTCTAGTGAGCTGGGTGCATTGCTCCGCCGATGAATACAGCGGCGAGGATGGTGAACACGAATGCCTGAATCAGCGAGACGAAGATCTCGAAGGCGGTAAAGGCGATGAGGCCACCGAAGGTGAAGATGCCGAGCCATGACCAGACACCGCCGACAACGGCGATGCTGAGCACGGCGAAGGTCACAAGAAGAATGTGACCGGCGAGCATGTTTGCAAACAAACGAACAGCGTGGCTGAACGGACGAAGCACGAATGTCGAGAGCAACTCGATGAACCCGACAAGTGGCTTAAGGAAGGTGGGTACTCCTGGAGGCCAGGCCAAGTCGGTCACGTACTTGATGCCCTGGTGCTTCAGGCCAACCGCAATGAATACGGCCCAGGCAATGAGTGCGATGACGAGCGGGCCGCCCATGCGAGCCATTGCCGGCATCTGGAAGAACGGGATGACCTCGGTGATGTTCCCGAAGAACACGAAGAGGAAGAACGACAGCAGGAGTGGGAGGAACGGCAAGCCGTCTGGCCCCATGGCCGGCATGATGATCTGCTTCTCAACAAACTCGATGATCGACTCAACAACCGAGCGGATGCCGGAAGGAACAAGACCCTTCTGGCGACCAGCGAGGAGGAACATGATCGTCGGGATGATGACGGCCAGCAGGTGTGTCAGGCCGATCTTGTCAAGACCGATCGATTCAACGATCGGCGTCCACTCGATGAGTTGCGACAACGATGGGAAGGCGAGACCGCCACCCTCTGCTTCGGCTGCAAGCAAAAGTGTCATGCTGCTCCTGTTGTTTCGTGAGTTGATTTCGCGGACGGATCCGCAGGGTGATGGATGGACATCTTGGCGCTGGGCTTGAGCCCAGGGTGGGCCAAGGTGCCACCGATGTAGCGCATCTCCCAAAAGAGGATTCCGAGATGCGCAACGATCAAGGTAAGGCCGAGGGGCAGCATATTGACCCATTCGGCGTCTTTGACCAAAAGAACGGCCAAGAAGATGAGGCCAAGGCGAAGCAGGAAGCCAAACATGGCGGCTGCGCCCATAGCAGCGATCGAGATTCGACCGCCCCAGGCAAGGAGCCAGGCAGCGAGCAAGAAGTTCACGATGACGATGGCGATGCCGTAGGCCACCGAGGCTGCGCCGGGCGTTTGCCAGAAGACCGCACCGAGGATGATGAGCGCTGGGGCGATGAGCACAGTACGGCGAGCGAGGTCGCGAGCAACGTCCATAACCGGTGCTGGACCTTCGAGACGGTGGCTCATTGCGCCTGGCTTCATCGGAGTCATGCGTTCTCGCTCACGTTCCCACGCACACCGTCGAGTGGGTGGTCGATGGAGTCGAGGTCGCTTTCGAGCACGTAGCTCGGGAGCTCTTCGCGTTCGACCGCTCCAAAGCTGGGGCCGGTCGTTTCGCCATGCTCGGCCACGAATGCCGCTTTCCGTTCGGCGGTCACCTGCGCCATGCGCTTGGTGTAGCGGAAGTACTGGTTGAACGCCGCCCCGCCAAGACCGATGAGCACACCGAGAATGGTGAGCAGCGGTCGAAAGCCAAGCGCACCTTCGAGAAGGAAACCGGCGAAACCGAAAATCACCGGAGCAAGCACCAACTCAGCACCACCGTTGCCATATGACATGGCGGTGTGGATCACATCATTGATCCCATTGTTGTGCTCGCTTTGCTGCGATGCGTCGGTCTCGTACACGTCGGTTACCCGTCCAGGACAAACGCTCCGTCTAGAACGCTTGTGAAGTATTTCTCAAAGTATGTGGCGATGTTAGCCCTTGCACCAACTTTTGCCCCGTTCGAATGTATAGCCGTTGTCACACCTGCGTCGCTGCTGGCCGACACTTTTTTGCGGGATTTTCGGCAATCACGCGCTCGGTGGTTGACGACCGATCACACCTTGCGCCACGAGTTCATCGCGGGTCGCGTCGTCAAGTGACAAAATCGATTGCAAAACCGAGTCGGTGTCGGCGCCCGGCTGACCAATGCCTTGCGCTGGGCTCGACGCGAGCTGATCGGCGTGTTGACGGACCGAGAACGGACTGTTGACGACCTCGATCGTCGTGTCCTGAACGTCTACGGGCCGAAGCATCCCGACAGCTATCGATTGCGGATCGACAACGACCTCATGACTCTGCATCACCACCGCCGCCACTCCCCCGAGCTCGGTGATCTTGTCGACAACCTCACGGCTGTCGTGCTTGGCCATCTCAACATCAAACAGATCGATTAGCTCAGACATCTGATGGAAGCGCTTCATGGTGGAGTCGTAGCGGTCGTCGTGCTCAAGATCACCCAACCCAAGCACCTCACACATGATGCGCCAGCCTTTCGTTGGCTCAGCGAGCGAGAGCTGCACGTACTTTCCGTCCGCACACAAGAACGCCTCGGAGGCAACGTTCACCGAGCCATAGCGGTCCTTTGCCCGAGATGGGCGGTCTTCGGCTGCCGATCGGGTGAGATCAAAAGCGTTCGACCACGCTGCAGATTGCAGCAGTGACGTCTCGACAACCGACCCCTCTCCCGTCGTTGATCGATGGAGCAGTGCAGTGACCAGTCCGGCGTAGAGCGACAGGCCTGCGACATGGTCGCCTTGGGCTGCGCGCCACCGAGGCGGCCGTCCGTCGTACCCGCCGACCGATGCGCTCAGCCCCGATCGGGCAAAGAACGAGGTCAGGTCATACCCCGGCCGCTCGGCGTCAGGGCCAACTTCGCCGAAACCGGTGAGGATGCCGACGACGACCGACGGATTCTTCTCACGAATCTCCTCCGCAGTGAGGCCAAGCCGTTCCCTCCTCCCGCGGATGAGGTTCATCAGCACGATGTCTGCGCTGGCGATGAGTTCGTGGGCGAGCTCACGACCCCGATCGGTGTTGAGCGCGATCGCCACCGACAGCTTGTCTCGGTTCGAGAACTGAAATGCGTGGTCTATCGGCGGGTCGATGTCGACCCGTGCTTGCTGCATGAGCCCGCGCATCGAGTCGCCAGCCGGAGGTTCGATCTTGATGACCTCGGCACCCTGCTCGGCGAGCAGCACACCAGCACTTGGAGCCGCAGCCCAATTCGCGATTTCGATGACCCGGATTCCGTCGAGCGCTCCCACTAGACGGCGTCGAGAACGTTGAAGTACTTCGTGGTCAACGTGTCGAGGTCGACAAGGTCTCCTCCGAGAACGCTCGTGCCGCTCTCGCGTCTCCACGTCTTGTACGCCTCATACTGCTCTTGAGATTCCCAGTCCTCGATCAACATCAAGGACCCAGGCGAGTCATCGACCTCAGTGAAGGCGATCGAGTTGCACCCAACGAATGCCCGAGTGTCGGGCAGGATGCTCGTGAGCGCGTCGACAAGCTCATCTCGTTTTCCAGCAGCTGCGGTGAAAGCAATGGTGACGATCATGGCTCGGACCGTAGACGACCGGTCAGCTACCTCGATAGCTGAGAAGAAACCAACGCTTCCCAGCAGCAACGTCTCTCCACTGGTCGAAGTCCTCATCGTTGGGCTTCCAATACAACGACTTGAGAGAATCGACGAGGTGCTGGGCATCGTCCGAGGAGAGCGGTTCGTCCCGCACATAAGCGGCGAGATAGGAACCCAGGCCAAAGAGCTCGAGTCCAAAGGTCGCTCGCAGTTTGTCGGCGAGCAGGTAGTTCTGCATCGGACTGAGATCAGCGCTGAAGTACCCGTTTGCGTGTGCAGCAACCGCCATCGAAGGATCAGCCGTCGCGATCGTGGCACAAAGAAGAGGGGTCGGGAATACGCGCTCGAGGTTCCTGAAGCACTCGATCAGCTCGACCTCCTCGAGGTTCGGTGACAGCAGCGCGTTCGTTGGCAGTTCGGTCTCGTCCGCCAACGTCTGAATATTCCGCTCTACGACCTTGGCAAAGAGCTCGGGAGTCAACTCGTAGTTGTCCTGATACAGCTCCCAGGCCGCCGCGCTCATGTCGTCGGACGTTGCTCGCTGCAAACCGTTCGAATCAAGGGTGTGCATGTTCGTGTAGTTGGCTTGCTGAACGTTGTCGAGTACGTAGAGGGTCTGACGGCCGGGATTCTCGGCCCGATAGGAGTCACGGAACTCCAGGAGTTCTTCGATGTCTTCCCAACCGGTGAGGCGGAATTCACCAAGACCGTTGCACGGACGGTACGGAAGGGGAAGGTGCTCGATTTCCATCCCTCAAACGTAGTCGCAGCGACGGCCCCTGAATGTTCGACCCGAGGCTCACGTGGGTGTCGGGGCCGATGATGTGCTTTCGCCACAAAACAGTCACATGCGAAGCCTACGACTCAATGCAGCACCAGTCCGTCCGATTGGACCCTGTGTCGAATACTTCCACTTCCGGCGGATCGCCTGCCTCAGACGATCGCCGCGCCTTTCTACAAAAGTCGCTTGTTGCGACGGGAATCGCATGGACCGCGCCAGTAGTCATGAGCTTGCGCGACCCGATTGCAGCTGCAACCGGATCGGGAGGTTGCCCGTACACGTTCTGTTTTGATGATGGAACCACCGAAGGCTGGACCATCGACAACACCGCTGGCGATGGCAACGGATTGTGGAACGTCGACAATGGGCGATCCACAAGTCCAACCTTCGCCCTTCACTACGGCACAGGAGTCGGCGGCGACTACGACACCGGTGGCACAAACTCCGGAACCGTCACGAGCCCGGCATTTGTTGTGCCAGCGGCTGGCGGAGACCTTGACTTCAACCTGTATCGAGACATCGAGGACTTCGCGACCGGCACGTGGGACGAATTCTCGGTCTCCGTTTTGCCGGGAGGCACTGTTCTCTACGCAGTGTCAGCTGACGGTGGAACCAACGGACTCTTCGAGCCGATCTCGCTCAGCCTTGCCGCCTTTGCGGGCACGGCGATTCAGATCGTGTTCTCTTTTGCGACTGGCGATGCAAACTTCAACAACTTCGAAGGCATCTGGGTCGACGACGTCACCATCCCATGCGATGCGCCCCCTGCGGGCGGTGGCGGTACCGCACGGCTTCAGGGCGGCGGCTACTTTCCCGAGCGCCCCGAACCTAACCGTCGAGCGCAACGCGAACGGGCCCGAGCTACACGTTAAGAACGCTTAGGCTTCGACCTCTTGCGGTGATTCGGACTGCGCAGTCGACGTCCCAATGCCCGGATGGAAGACGGTGTACAGCAGCAAGGCCAGCGCTCCACCGGCGAACGGTAGCGCAGCTTCGCCTGAACCTGTGAGCGTCGAATACAGCACGACGCCGCACAGCAGGCCAGTCCACAACCACAAGATCAAGACGGTTCTGCGGTGACCATGCCCAAGCCGCATGAGTCGATGGTGCAAATGCTCTTTGTCAGCGTCGGCAATACCCACTCCCTTGCGAGTAGCGCGGCGAAGCACAGCGAGCACGAGGTCAGCGAGCGGCACGCCGAGAAGAAGAAGCGGAATCACGAGCGGGGCAAAGAAGAAGAAGACCTGACCGTCAACCGCCTGGTCGAGTCGACCGCCAACCGACACGGTCGATGCGGCCAGCATGAGTCCGAGTAGCAACGCTCCGCCGTCGCCCATGAACGTTTTTGCCGGGTGCATGTTGAGCGGAAGGAAACCGAGACAGACGCCGGTCGTGATCACGGCGAGCAGCGCACCCGGGTTCGAGGCGAACAAGACATCGTCTGCGCCGAGTTGCATCGCATAGATGAAGAAGGTTCCCGAAGCGATCGCCACAATGCCACCGGCCAAGCCGTCGAGCCCATCGATCAGGTTGACCGCATTCGACATCACCAGGAGCCAGACAACGGTTACGACGACGGAGAGATCTGGTGAGAGCTGCACAAACCCGGCGAATGGAAGCCTGAACCACAGCACCGACACACCCGCAAGAGCAAGAACCGTTCCTGCGAGAACGATTCCCGCAACTTTCGCAGGAGCCGACACTTCGCGGATGTCGTCGGCAACGCCTACCGCAAAGATGATGAGTGCAGCCAGAACAATTCCGACGATGTCAGAAACCGAGCGGAACACCGGGTCGAATGTCCCCATTGTCCACGCCGTCAACAGGCCCGCTCCGACACCACCGAGCATCGCCAAACCACCAAGGCTCGGCGTCGGGCGCTCATGAACCTTTCGAGCGCTCGGGGCAGCGACGGCGCCAATTCTGTACGCAAATGTGCGTGAGAGCGGGGTCAACACGAGGGTGACAACCGCGGCTACTGCGCCGACAATCAGGAAGTCTTCCATCGAGGCCATTCCCGACAGTATTCCGTATTCAGGGCGAAAACGGTTGGTCTTTTCTCGGGAGTGCCCCCGAACGCCGTTGTTTTCGCGAGTTGCGGGGCAGCTATACCAGGTCGTTCGGGTCGCTAGCGCCTTCGCTGGCAAGCACCCAACCGAGCGCATCATCGGCGTGGAAGAGCCACCACATACCGTCTTCATCGAGTCGAAGTTGCGAGCGGAGAAGGCTGACCTTGTTTCCTCGGACCTTGGCCGAACCACCAAGCGCCTCGAGACCGGGGCGAAGCGCAGCTGGATCTGGATCCCACGATCTGCGAGATACACGCAAGCCCGCAACTCCTCCGAACTGCCACGCTTGAGCCGCGCTGGTGAGTTCGTCGATCGGGACCTTTGTCGCGTCGCTGATCGTTCCGACGTCACCACGAGCGGCTCGGCGGACGACATCGTTCCCCACGCTCAGGCCAAGACCCGTCCCACCTGTTCCGGACAGCACATCGAGAGCTCGGCTCGCTGCATCTTCGACCAAGGCTCGCAATTCGGTTTCATCAATACCTGAATCGCTCGGCGGTGGCGCGGCCAGCGTGACTAGTGAACCTGGTTGCCGCGCAAGACGAGGCCACGACTCGAGCGGTTCGGGATCGCGGCGCCACGCCTCGCTGGCCTGCGTGCCAGGGTCGATCCCACGCGGGTGATCGATACCGTCGGGTTCGTCGAACCCGAGCGACCGTGAGCGGCGGGCACGAAGTTCGGTCAGCAGGTCGTTGCGACCACGGCCGCGAATCAACAGCAATGCAAACGGCTCGACATCGAACAGGTCCCCCGCAGCGTGCAGCAGCGCAGCAGCATGTACACACGGCTCGGCGCCATCAGCACACGAGCAATCGCACGACACCTGTCCCTTGGCCGGAATCACGAGCTCGGCGAGTTCGTCGGGTACGTCACCAGCAAGCAGCGCTGCTGAGAGAGCAGCTTGCGAGGTGGCCCGCTCCATCAGCGCCTCCCACGCCGAGTCGGCGAGCGGACTGACACCCACGACCGTCGTCGCTTCACTGCTCGCGCTGACAACAGAGCGGAGCAGACCAGGCTCAACTTCGATCGCTCCAACCTGACTTTTCTTCAACGGCGTTCGCCCGCGATGTAGCCGAATCTCGTCAAGACCAGCATGTTCAACCAGCCCGTCGGTCCATCGCTCGCTCAGCCTCATGACGCCGGTTCCAGTGTGACGAGGTCACTGAGCTCGTCGTTGGAGAGGTCGCCGATCCAGGCGTCTCCCCCACCAACGACACGGTCGGCCAGCTGCCGCTTATTCCGCAGCAGTTCAGCGACGCGGTCTTCGATGGTCCCTTCGGTGATGATTCGGTGCACCGTGACCGTCTGCGTCTGACCAATGCGATAGGCGCGGTCGGTTGCCTGGTCCTCAACCGCGGGGTTCCACCAGCGGTCGTAGTGAACCACGTTCGTTGCTGCCGTTAGGTTCAGGCCGGTGCCGCCGGCCTTGAGTGACAGGACGAGGACGTCGAGCTCTCCGGCTTGGAATCGGTCGACGAGCTTCTGCCTGGCCTTGACTGTCAGGCCGCCGTGCAGCATCTCGATCGAGTGCCCACGAGCTTGGAGGTATTCGACGAGCAGTTCCCCCATCTTCACGTATTGGGTGAAGATCAGCGTGGCCTCAGCGTTCTCAGACGCACTGTCGAGCAAGAGGCCGAGCGCTTCGAGCTTGCCTGACCGATCGGCGAGCGGGCCGGGTTCGCCGAGGAACTGCGCCGGGTGATTGGCGATCTGCTTCAACCCCGTCAGTAGTTTGAGCACAAGGCCGCGCCGAGCGATCCCTTCGGCTTGGGCAACATCGGCGAGCGACTCGTCCACGGTGGCCTTATACAGCGTGACCTGTTCGGGCGTGAGGGGAACGATGACGTCACGCTCGAGCTTTGGCGGCAACTCGGGCGCAATGCCAGGGTCGGTCTTGCGGCGACGCAAGAGGAATGGCTTGACCAGACCGTTGAGGCGCTGTGCAGCTTCGCGGTTGTCGTCGCGCTCGATCGGGGTGGCGGTTTCGCGTTTGAAGGTCTCGAGCGGGCCGAGCAGACCGGGGACGACCCAGTCAATGATCGCCCACAGTTCACTGAGCCGATTCTCAACAGGCGTACCCGTGAGCGCGATTCGCGAAGTGGCTGGAATCTCGCGAAGCGACTTCGCCGAACGAGACCGCGGGTTCTTGATGTGTTGCGCCTCGTCGGCAACGACGAGGTCCCAAGCAACGGAGGCGAGAGTTTCGTGATCGGTTCGAACAACGCCATAGGTGGTCAGCACGAGGTCGCCAGCGGCAACGTCATTGAGCGACCGCCGCGAACCGTGGAACGCGTGAACCTTCACGTTGGGAAGGAACCGGTTGGCCTCTCGCTCCCAGTTGTTGAGCAGCGAGGTCGGACACACGACAAGCGTTGGCCCGCTGCGTGTTGCGTGGAGTGCCAGCAGCTGGATTGTCTTGCCGAGCCCCATGTCGTCGGCCAGCACTCCCCCAAGCCCCAGTGCTGCGAGGTCGGCCATCCAGGCCAGACCACGCTTCTGGTACGGGCGGAGTTCAGCGTGCAGTCCAGCGGGTTCGGCCTGCTCGCGTTCCTCCGTGAGCGAAGCGAGTTGGGTGGACAGATCGGCAACAGCGCCTTGGAAGCGAACGTCGACCTCTTCGCCGTTCTCGCCGGTGACGATCGATCCCTTCATCGCCGCGTTCAACACATCGCCAGCGCTGAGTTTCGGCGGCGGGTTCTTCAGGCGCTCACGTCCGGCCCGGTCGAGCTGCACCCACTTTCCGCGGAGTGGGACAACGGCGCGCTTCGCGTCGCCGAGCACGTCGAGCTCTTGTTTGGTGAGCGCGACGCCCTCGATCAGGAACTCCCAGTCGACGGTGAGCAGGTTCTCTAGATCGAGCACGCTGCGCATGGCGCCGGTTGGTGCGGGTTCAGCATCGATGACCAGCTTCCGTTCGATCCGAGGCGCAATCAGCTCCGAAGGGAACCGCACCTCGACGTCAGCGTCGGCCAGGTCATCGAGTCGATCGAGCAGCAGATCGAGATCATCTTCGTGTAGCACGGCGAGCGTCGGAGCGTTCTCGTCAAGCACCCGAGCAAGTGGCGCCACGAGTTGACTTGTCCGTCGCAGCCCGGCGAGCAACGTGATCTCGGCCTGCTGGCCAAGCCGTTCCATCACTGCTGCTGGGGTCTTCCAGAAATCGGCTGCGTCGATGATCAACGACGGATCGATCCGACTTTGCAGCTGGAACCGGATCGTCCAATACGGCTCGGTATGGCCGTCATCGTCTTCGACCGGTGGATGCGCACGGAGCACAAGACGAGAGCTCGCACAATGCGCAGTAGCAAGCTCGTTCACCCATGGCCGGAGGTGCGGAACCCTCGTGGGCCGACGATCAGCGAAGAGCGACAGCGAGCCGACCCGATGCGCAGCGGCGGTTCGCAGGAACGTGTCGGCAACAGCATCGAAGACGGCCCGAACGGTGAACTCCGGGTCGGCAATAACACCACCATGAGTTGCAGCCGGAGTGCAGTGCGCCTCAGCCGGCAACGAGCGTGCGCATGCCGACACAACCTCGAGCTGACCTGGGGTCAGCGGATCGAGCCGCCACGTATCGAAGCCATCTGGGCTCACCCAGGGAAGCACACGACCGTCGGCGATAAACGTGAGCGCCGTTCGGACAACACCCGCCCAGGCATGCGTTGAGCGGCTGGCCTTGGTGGATCGAGGAAGTGTCGAAACGGTGTCGATTAGCTCTGCCATCGAGACCCGACGAGCACCGACGGTTTCGGTGGTTGTGCCGCGCTTCGCAGGCACGACCAAGTTCACCTGAACTGACTCGGACGCGTCCGCTCCGCCGGCCGAGTCGGCGAACAGGCCACCCTGATCGAGCGGGTCCCACAGAGCAAACCACGATGCGCGCGGCGGATCTGCCGGGACAAAGGTGAGGTTGCCATCAAGACGCACTGCAGCACTCTATCGCAAACTACGAACACCCGTTCGCCCCACGCGCTCGGTCACGCCAGGCCGGCGGCACACACAGCGGCGTCAATCTGGGCCTGTCGACCTTCGCCGCCCCCGGCGCCCAGGCTCCGTGCCGCCTGAACGGCCCCCGGAGGGACAACTAGGCGTATGGGGTGAACTGACCGCAGAGCTCGGCGACTTCACCGCGGATTGCAGCGACAGCAGCTTCGTCACTTCGGTTCTTGAGGGTGCGCGAGATGAGATCGGCGATCGTGTCCATCTCGGCTTCCTTCATGCCCTGCGTGGTTACGGCGGGGGTGCCGATGCGAACGCCGCTGGTCACGAATGGCGAACGGGGGTCGTTCGGGATCGTGTTCTTGTTGAGGGTAATGCCAGCTTCATCGAGCACGTTCTGCGCTTCCTTGCCGGTGAGTTCTTCGTCGAATGGACGAAGGTCGACGAGGAGAAGGTGGTTGTCGGTGCCACCGGATACAAGCCGGAAGCCTCGGGTTGCGAGGGCCTCGGCAAGGGCTGCAGCGTTCTTTACGATCTGCGCTGCGTACTCCTTGAACTCGGGCATGAGCGCTTCTCGGAAGGCCACAGCCTTTGCGCCGATGTGATTCTCGAGCGGACCGCCCTGAAGGCCAGGGAAGATCGACTTGTCGATTGCCTTGGCGTGCTCTTCGGTGGTGAGGATGCAGCCGCCGCGTGGACCACGGAGTGTCTTGTGGGTGGTGAAGGTCATCACGTCGACGTACGGCATGGGGTTCGGGTGCACGCCACCAGCGATAAGGCCCGCAATGTGCGCCGCGTCGAACATAAGAAGCGCGCCAACCTCGTCAGCGATCTCGCGGAACGGAGCTGGTTCGATGATGCGGGGGTAGGCGGTGGCGCCGGCGATGATCATCTTCGGCTTGTGTTCGTGTGCACGCTCACGGAGCTGGTCCATGTCGATCCGCTCGTCGGAGTCGGTCACTTCATAGCTGACGAAGTTGTAGAGCTTGCCGCTGGCGTTCACGGGCGAGCCGTGCGTGAGGTGGCCACCGTGATCGAGGCTCATACCCATAACGGTGTCGCCCGGGTCGAGCATCGTGAGGAAGACCGCCATGTTGGCGTTGGCCCCGGCGTGCGGCTGGACGTTTGCGTGGTCAGCGCCAAAGACCTCTTTGATGCGGTCGATGGCAATCTGCTCGACCGAATCGACCACCTGGTTACCGCCGTAATAGCGCTTCCCCGGGTAGCCCTCGCTGTACTTGTTTGTCAGCACCGAGCCGGTTGCTTCCATCACGGCTGGTGATGTGAAGTTCTCAGACGCAATGAGCTGCAACCCCGTATTGAGCCGCTCCTTCTCCCGGTCGATGAGGTCAAAGATTTCAGTATCACGATCGCCTGGCCACGGCATTGTGGGCCTCCCGGGGTGTAGGGGTAGTAGAACCGAAATCGAAGAGTACAAGCGATCCTCGTCAAGTACCTGAGCCAGCTGAGAAAATTGAGCCGAAGTTGTCCGAATTCGACAACTGGGACGTTCGATACGATGAACCGGCATGCGCCCTGTTTCCATTGAGGACAACGATCTGATCGATGCCTTAAGCCGAGTGATCAGCCGCCATGGATTCGAGGGAGCCAGCCTGCAGATGCTCAGCGATGCTGCCGGATTGAAGCGGGCGAGCCTCTATCACCGATTCCCCGGCGGCAAGGCGGAGATCCTCAACGCGGCACTCGACCGGGCTGCTGAGCGCTTCGAGGTGATGCTGGCCCCGGCCTACGAGGACGCCGATCCAACGACACGAGCCAACGCACTAGCCAAAAGCATCGACGGGTACTACGACGGTGGCTCCGAGTCGTGCCTGATCGTTGCGATGTCACTCGACGACGATGAACGGCGGACGATGGCAAGCCCCTGCATTAACGCATGGACGTCAGCGTTCGCAAAGATCGCAACCGATTCGGGAACTAAGCCAAAGGCAGCCAACGAGCGCGCCGTCGATCTTGTTGCCCAAATTGAAGGGGCACTGGTTATCGCCTCCGCAACCGGCGACACGACCCCCTTCGCCCGCGCAATGAAGCGAATACCCGAAACCTTGACGAGCCGCTAGAGGCCGCTCCGAGACGTTTTCCCGAATCGGGAATGCGGAATTCAACCTTCGAGTTTCATTACCAACCGAACGTTCGGTAACTAATTCTAGGAGAAACTTCTGATGCGATTCCTTCCCCAATCCGTACATGGCGCACTCGACTACCTCGTGGCGATCACCCTCATTGCAGCCCCGTTCATTCTTGACTTTCAGGCGGAATCATCGTTTGCGCACTGGCTCTCGTTCGCCGCAGGTGTCGGCCTCTTCGTCTACAGCCTGCTCACCGACTACGGCCCCGGCGCTCTCGCCGCCATCCCGTTCAAGGTGCACCTGTTGCTCGACTTCGCCGCCGGCGCCCTGTTCGTCGTGCTCGCCTTCGTTGCAAACTTCAGCACAGAAGCCGCCTGGTTCTACGGCGTCGTGGGCGCAGCAGTTGTCGCCGTGGTCTTCACGACCAAGCTCGAAGCAGACACCCCTGCTGCCAAGCCTGCAATTGCGATGGGCTAGCTGTCCCCATTCGCAACCCTGCGGTCGTCCCGTCGCATTCGTGCGGCGGGACGCTTGGGTTTTAGGCAACGCAGGTGGCTACAGGCCTCGTTGACCGAACTGGTCTTGAACCTTCTCGACAAACGCTGGCGGCCACAAGACCATTGCTGCGGCGATGTTTGCCGCTCCCGCTAACCGTTCACCCGCCAAGAACCGCTGACCGCCCTTGCGGAAGTGGATCCGAGACCGATCTCGCAGCTGAACCCGGGCCCGAGCTGCTGCGGGCTTCGCTGCTTCGGCGGCAACGAACTCGTCGTAGGTTGGTTCGTCGACTCCATCGACGCGAGCTTGCTGACACGCGGCAACGAAGCGGACGATCTCGTTCTGCTTCTTCCAATTCGCCGATGACATCGACCCTTGATGGATGCGGAAGCCAAACTGGCGGTCAGGAAGTGAAATCACCGGACCCTGGAAAGACATCTGCGAGAAGATCCGGTTGTCGAAGCTCTGACTGAAGGGCTTCTCAAACCCTCCAATCTTGCGAAGATGGCTTGTGTTGAGCACCGCCCCCGGCCACAGCAGCTCGAACGCTCGACCAGAGTCATGCCACGCCTGCCACTCACTCACCGAGGTGGGGCCAAGATCCTTGTTCGTACCGATGGCAGGGTCGAATGCATCGCCTGCGATCCGCTTAGCGAAGGTGGTCACCACCGCCGGCTCGGGGTCGACCGTGTTAAAGGCCTCAAGGATCAGCGGCAAGCGATTCCCGAGCACGACATCGTCGTCGCCCATGAAGTTCACGAGCGGCGTTTCGATCGCCTCGAGCGCCCGATTGTGCGATTCATCCACCGGGACGATGTCGTCGATGTGGATGAAGTTCGTTGGGCCTCTCCACGCCTTCGCCTGATCGATCGTGCGGTCACGAATCCAACCAGGAGTGGCGTTGAACAGAATCTGCAGGGGCGCGCCCTCAGGCGTCGTCTTGATCAGACTGGCGAGACACGCCTCGAGGTACTCAGGGCGGTCGACCGTATTGATGTTGACTGTGAGGTCTTCGATTCCATAGTGGATTCGCTCACCTGCCATATTTCTCCCACCCGCCGTTGCTTCGAGAATCAGTCGGACTCTTTGAGTAGTCGACTGCGAATCGCCTTGTCTTGAGCCGCTTCCATGCTCGCTACATCGTTGAGGTTGATGTAGTCACCTTCCATATCGAAGGCTCCAACAGAATGCCCTTCGCGGATCATGTCGTCGACGAAGGTCACGAAGTCGAGGTTGGTGCGACCGGTGTCGAATGCTGCTTCAAGGGCATCCATCAGGTCGTGGCGTACAAGGAACGACGCCATGCCAAGAAGGTCGTTCGGGAAGGCAACCGGATTCTCGACAAGACGGATCACTCGCTGCCCGTCGCGTTCGACCGAGAAGTTCCGCTTGATGAGCGCTTGGTCTTCGACAGGCTTGACCGGGCACACAACGCTGAACTTCTCGAGATCAAACTTGGTGAAGTCACCCATGTTCGAATCGAGGTAGAACTCGTCAGCGAGCATGACGCAGCCGTTGCGCCCAGCCATGAATGGCTTGGCGAGCAGCACAGACCATGCCCAACCCTTGTCGAGGTGCTGGTTCTCGACGTAGTGAATGCGGACGCCTCGGTCGGAGCCATCTCCGAAATACGACTCGATGCTCTCGGCCATGTAGCCAAGCACGATAACGATCTCGTCAATGCCCATCTCGTCTCGCATCAGGTCGATGTGACGCTCGATGTTGGGCTTGCCATCGATGAGGAACATGCCCTTGTGCAGCTCGTAGGTGTACGGGCGAGCACGGATGCCACTACCTGCAGCAGGGATGATTCCGATGAGCTTTGAAGACACGGTTCTCCTAAAGAACTGGGGACGAGTAAAAGTCCCGAATGATCGCAAGCATGTCGTCGATGCTCGAGAGGGTGTTGCGTTCGGCCATAAGCCGCTTACTGAGTTTCAGGTTTGCGATCTCGAGCTTGGAACGTACGTCGAGGTCTTCGATGTCACGGACGTCGGCGACGCCAGCGATGCCAAGGGTACGGCGCGCCATCGAGCAGGCGGCGAAGCCCGCACTCTCGCGGAGAAGATTGGTCATGAACTCTTGGCGGAGGCGTTCAGCCTCGTCGGCGGTAAGCAAGCCGTCGATGAGCATTGCTGAGTCGTCAGCTGCCTTCCACAGTTCAAGGAAGCGAGATTCGAACGTGTTCCAAATGACGGGGATCTGTTCGAGTAGCCACTCGCGATACTCAGCTCCACCAGCACGGTGAAAGTGGGACGTGCAGCAAAGCAGGAAGTTCGAGATGACCTTGCCTACGTCAAAGCCGAATGGCCCGAAGTACGCAAACTCCATGTCGATGACATAGCTCTCGTCTTGGTTGACCATCAACGAGCCGCTGTGCAGATCTGCGTGCAGCAACGCGTCGGGCTTGGAGACGAAGAGATCCTTGAACGCCAACACATCGAGCTTGTACTGCGTATCGGTGTGCACGTGCTCCTTGGCCCACGCGTCGGTGGCGGGGTTGGAGTAGTTCGAGTCGTGCTCCATGTACGGGAACGTGAAGATGAACTCTTCGGTCAGCTTGCAGAGCTCGGCGTTCATGGTGAAACGATCCATGAGCTCGCGGCGCTCGAGGCTGCCCATCGACCAGTGACTGGTCTTGAACAGTGTGTCCGCCATGAAGTTGCCAATGTCGGTGGCAACCTTCGGGTAGACCACACCGTCGATCATGCCGAGTCGCAAAATGATGTGATCACTGAGGCACTGCATGATCAGCACGCTCATGTCTTCATCGGCGTGGAAGATCGTTGGGACAAGATCGGGGACGACCTCGTTGTACAACGTGAGCGCCCGGATCTCATAGGTCATCCGGTCTCGACTGAGTGGCCATTCCTCGCCAACCATCCGCAAGTACGGCACCGCTTGTTTCACGATGACCGATCGGTTCGCGTCGCTGGCGTTGTTGACGCGGTAGACGAAGTTCAGGTTGCCGTCACCGATTTCGAGGATCTCAAGATCGGCGCCTTCTCCGAGGACCTCAACCACAGCGGGGATCCCCGCGAGGTAGTCAGGGAGCGAGTCCCGGTCGAGGACCCGATAGTTCTCTTCTGTCATGAATGTGTTGCCTTAACTAACGACTAGATGCAGCGCTACGCCGATGCGTTGGAGGCGTCCTTCGGGATGCCAGCGCTCGCGAGCTCTGCGAGGATCGCGTCGTGGACGAGACCGTTTGAGACCAAGAGGTCGGTCTGATCGAGCGTCCAAGGGTTTCCGTGGAAGTCGGTGGCCCGACCGCCAGCTTCTTGTACAGCGAGCACGCCGGCAGCAACGTCCCACGACGAGATGCTGAGCGTGGTGAATGCATCAACACGACCGGCTGCGACCATGTAGCACTCGACTGCGGCGGAACCGATTTTGCGGAAGTCCTTGATCTGCTGATGAAGGGCGTACTCCATCTCGGCAAAGCGAACGTTGTTCTTCTCTCCACCTGGGCAGCCAACCACGTAGGTGCGACCGATCTCGTCGGTATCGGACACCCGGACTGGGCGACCGTTCACGGTGCAGCCTTGGTCCTTGCGGGCAACGATCATCTCTTCGATGAACGGCGAGAAGATAACGCCAGTGATTGGTTCGTTCTCGTACGCCAAGCAGATCGATACCGCGAAGAACGGGTTGTGGTTCAGGAAGTTGCTGCTGCCGTCGAGTGGATCGATGATCCAGGTGTACGGGCTGCCGTTGTCGATCAGGCCCGTCTCTTCGGTCAAGAGGTTGTGATCGGGGCAGCGATCGCGAAGCAGATCGATGATGATCTTGTCGGCCTCATGGTCGTTCGATGAGGTGACTTCCTTCGAGAGGCTGCGGTTGCCGACGGACAGAACCTGGTCGCCGTAGACATTGGCGTGGTGCTTGCGAAAGTTACCGACGAGCGCTTTACCTGCGAGCGTTGCCGCCTCAACGGCGAGATCTGCGAAATAATGCATGCTTCCTCCACGCCACCGGAAGTCGGTGGCCATTCGCCGAGAGTACATTGCACCCACCACCTGTGGATAGTCCGAATTTCACAATTCGGGCTTTTGACTTCCCAGGGCCATTCCGGCGGCAGCAGACCTATCAATTCCGATATGCGACGCATATCGGATACCCGCAGCTTGATTCGCGCACTGAGTGAACGGGAGTTGCTGCTCTCTGAAGACGTGACCAAAACTGCCTTAACGTTGCGCCCTTCTAGGCCGATTGGGGTGCGAGGATGGTCAACCTGCGACCACCCACGTTTTGCGGATACACACCGGGCTACACCGGGATACACGAAGGCAGCGATGTTCAACAACGCATTTGATGGCAAGAAGGTTCTCGTAACTGGTCACACCGGTTTCAAGGGCACATGGATGACGATCTGGCTCCAGCAGATGGGGGCAGAGGTTGTCGGCATCTCCGACAAGATCCCGACCGACCCGGCACACTTCTCCGCTGCGGGCCTCGAAGACACCATGAAGACGCATTGGCTCGACATTCGCGATGAGGAGGCTGTGCCCGCGGCCATTGTCGAGGAAGCGCCCGACTTCGTGTTCCACATGGCGGCCCAGGCATTGGTGAAGGCCAGCTACGACGACCCGGTCGGCACCTACACGACCAACATGGTCGGGTCCGCCAACGTCCTTGAGGGTTTGCGTCGAATCGACAACCAGTGCACCGCTGTCATGATCACATCCGACAAGTGCTACGAGAACGTCGAGACCTACTACGGCTATCGCGAAGATGACCGTCTCGGTGGAGCCGACCCATACTCCGCATCGAAGGCTGCCGCCGAGATCATTATCTCGAGCCACACCCGTTCGTTCTTTGGCCAGCCTGATGACGAGCGCAACGTGCGCATCGGCGTCACGCGTGCCGGCAATGTCGTCGGCGGCGGCGACTGGGCTGCTGACCGCCTCGTGCCAGATGTGGCTCGCGCCTGGTCGGTCGGTGAGAACGTCACCATCCGCCGCCCACAGGCAACCCGCCCGTGGCAGCACGTCCTCGAGCCAATCAGCGGGTACCTGCAGCTCGGAGCTGAGCTCGCTGTTCGTCCCGAACTCCACAACGAAGCGTTCAACTTTGGGCCACCCGCTGAAGCAGTGAACCCCGTCCGCGATGTCGTCGTTGCGCTGAAGGAACATCTTCCTGGCCTCGACCTCACCATCGACGAGAGCCAAGCCCACTTCCACGAAGCCGGACTCTTGAAGCTCACCTGCGACAAGGCCCTCAGCTACCTGCAGTGGACTCCGGTCCTCGACTTTGACGAGACCATGAAGATCTCGGCCGAGTGGTTCCGCAGCTTCTACCAGGACGGCGCCGCCGGCATCCGTTCGGTCACCGATGCACAACTCGACTTCTACACGGGCCTTGCAGCAGACCGCGACCTGAACTGGGCCAGCTAATGCCCTCGCACTTCACCGAACTCCGCAGAATCGAAACGTCTGGCGGCGAAGTGATGAAAGCCCTGCACGCTGACGAGGCCGATTTCTACGGTCTTGGCGAAGCGTATTTTTCGCGAGTCAACCCGGGAAGTGTCCGCGGCTGGAAGCGCCACAACGAGATGACCGTCAATGTCGTCGTACCTGTTGGCCACGTTCGCTTCGTCGTGCTCGATGGCGATGAGCCCGACGCGAGCGCCACCGAATACGACCTCGGCCCCGACCACAACTATGGCCGGCTCACGATCAACCCCGGCACGTGGTTTGGTTTCGCTGGCGGCGAAGAAGGCGGCCTGGTCCTCAACTTGTCGAACATCGTGCATCGACCTGACGAGGCCGACGGCAAAGAGCTCGAGGAGTTCACCTACGACTGGAACACCCCACACGGGATCTAGGAACGCTGGAGTACGTCTGACGTGACGAACAGCCCCTAGAAACGAGAGGATCAACGAATGGGAATCTGGCAACGACTGCAGAAGCGAGCGGACTCCGCTGGCGACGCGCCGATCGCCGTCATCGGCGCTGGCTATGTCGGCACAGGTGTGGTCCACACCATTGCGCAGTCCCCTGGCATGCGCCCTTCGCTCATCGTTAACCGCAACACCGAGCGGGCGATCTCCGCCCTCACCCAAATGGGCGTCACCGCCGACGACATTCTCGTGAGCGACAACGTCGACGAGCTCGCCAACGCTATTCGCGCGGGTATTCCCGCGGTGACACCGCACGCCTTGATCATCACGGAACTGCCGATCGATGTGGTTGTCGAAGCGACAGGTGCGCTCGACTACGGGACCGAATCCATTCTCGCGATGCTCGATGCCGGCAAGCACGTCGTGTCGTTCAACGCCGAGTGCGATGCGTTGCTGGGCTGGCTGTTTCATGAGCGAGCTCGTGCGAACGACGTGATCTACACGATTGCCGACGGCGACCAGCCCGGTGTGCTGTTCCGTCTCCAACAACAGGTTGAGGCAATGGGCTTCGAAGTAACCGCCTCGTTGAACTGCAAGCGCCACCTCAACGTGCACCAGAACCCTGAGACGGGTGCCGGCTATGCCGCCCGCGACACGACGTCGGCACACATGACCACCTCGTTCGGTGATGGCACCAAGATGCAGGTCGAGCAGGCGTTGGTAGCGAACGCCACCGGGATGATTCCGGACAAGCGCGGCATGCACGGCATCGAGTCGACCGTCGCCACCGCTGCGGTCGACATCCCAGCGATCCTTTCCACACCCGGTCGCGTCGACTTCACGCTCGGTGGAGACTTTGGCGCTGGCGTAGGCATTGTTGCTCGCCACCCGAATCATGACCTGCATCAGCAAGCCATGGGCTTTTACAAGATGGGAGACGGCCCCGACTACTTCTTCTTCCGTCCGTATCATCTTGTTCACCTCGAGATTCCGCTGACGATCGCCGAACTACTGCTTGACAACGAGCCGCTCGCCACGATCGAAGCCCCGCACGTCGCAGAGGTTCTTGCGATTGCGAAGAAGGATCTCGCCGTCGGCGAAGATCTTGATTGCATCGGCGGCTTCAGCGCCTACGGACACATCGATACCGCCGAAAACGCTGTCGGGTATCTCCCAGTTGGGTTGGTCGAGTACGCCTCGATGACGGCACCGGTCGCACAAGACGAACCGATCCCATTGTCGGCAGTGAAGCTCGATGAGTCCCGAACCATCGTGCGCGAGTGGCGCAACATGCACGGCACCACTGCATAGAAAGACACTGCATAGAAAGACACTGCGTAAAAAGTCACCGCAGGAACTGATTCCGTTCTCTGAGGTACCGTCGTCATAGGTGGCCCATGAGTGCGATGAAGAGAACAAAACGGTGGATCGGCGCTGTCGCTATAGCAGCGACGCTTGCTTCAGGCTGTTCGTCAACGGACTCGCGCGAACTGGTCACCGACGCCGGTGAGGCTGCCACGACCGGGCAATCACGCACGGCTTCCATCGCCGACGACTCTGAGCCGATCGAAATCACGACCACGATCCCCGGCGGGCGAGTAGCGGCGCCGGAGCGTCCCGCTGGGGCGATCGTGATGGGCCAAGCAAACTGGTCGAGCGGTTGGGTACATCCCCAGATCATCCACGACCTCCTGGAGGAGATGGGATACGCAGTGACCACTCCCAGCGAGCGGGAATTTGCACCGGATCAGGCCTATCAATCTATGGCCACCGGGCAGATCGACTTCTGGGCTAACTCGTGGTATCCGGGACATCTTTCCTGGTGGGATGGTGAGCTCCAGGCCAATGCAGGCCAGGTCAGAGACCATTTGACTCGCCCGGAGACCCCGATGGTCGCCGACGGAGGCTTGCAAGGCTGGCTGGTGTCCAAAGCTTGGGCAGAGGCGAACCGTGTGACCACGATCGATCAGATCAACGCTGACGAGAGCCTCTGGCGCCAGCTCGACAGCGATGGCAATGGGAAGGGCGAGTTCTACGGCTGCCCCGAAGATTGGACATGCGACGACATCATGCGCTCCATGTCGACCTTTGCGCAGTGGGATCGCCTCGAACAGGTGAAACGCGACTACGACTCGATGTTCGACGAGTTTCTTACCCATGTCGAGGCGGGCGAGCCGGCCATCATCTACACCTGGGCCCCAACCAACTATCTCGCACGAGCGAAGCTCGGAGAGAACACCATGTGGATCTCGGTGCTCGATGATTCCGTTGTCGACGACTCGAACCCGCTACAGATCGACTTGGGTCCGCCCGGGTGGGATTGTCAACGCTGCGATGGAGTTATTGGATTCAAAGGTCTCGACCCCAGCGTCTGTCTCCACGGTCCAGACGGGTGCCAGCTCGGATGGAACGCCGCGAGTATCGAGATCACGGCCAACAGCGCCTGGCTAACGAAGTTCCCTGACATCGAGGCGTTGTTCGAGCAGATCAGTTTCTCGGCAAATGAGCTCTCGCAGCTACTACTGCTGGCCGAGCAAGCCGGCGGCAACGATGAGGCTGTTCGGGCCGTCGCTGCCGGATGGATCGACGCCAACAGAGACGAAGTCGATGACTGGCTTAGGGCGGCGACTGGCGCTGACTAGCGACGACTACTTCGCTGCTTGGGAGACGTACTCCTCAACGAACGCGGCGAATCGGGCGTTGAGTTCAGCGGTGACCGAGGTGGTTGCCAGTTGGGCGAGTTGATCTGCTGCGGTTGAGAGTTTGGGTATCTCGTCCGCGGGCATGCCAGCGTCGACGAAGTCGGCCCACAAGCGCGTCTCGAATACCTTTCTGAAGCGCTCGGCGATCCCGTCGACGGCAACTTGGAGTGCTTCGTATTCGTCGAGCATTTCACTCACTGGAATGCCCTGGGAAGCAATCGCTGGGCCGACGTCGGCAAAGCTTGCGTTTGCAACAATGACGTCGGTACCGTCCACCTCGATCAACCCGATCGCCGCCGCCTTCCGCATATCGGCTTGGGTGAGTTCGATCCCGGCGAACTTGCTGGCAAAGTCAGCGGGGGTGAGACGAAGTGGCGTGGCAGCCGTCGACGGAACCAAGTCATCAACACCGAGCAGCTGATCGAGCGACTCGCCGCTGTTCCACGAATCGACAGCCTCCTTGATGGCAGCGAGTGAAAATCCTCGGTCCTGCAGCTGCGCGATCAAGCGAAGGCGTTCCCGATGACCTGCGTTGTAGTACCCGACCCTCCCCCGCTTTTCCGGCGGGTCGATCAGCCCGCGGTGCTGATACATGCGGATAGTCGACACGGGCAGTCCAGCGTCGTGGGCGAGCTCGTCAACGGTGAATTCCTGGATGGGCGCATCACTCATGAAAGAACCTTACCAACATTTACCTTGTTAATGTTTACTAACATCGTTAAGGTGGGGCTATGACCGAGAACGACAAGCACTCAACCCACCCGACACGAGCCGCAGCTGGCGGGCTTCTCCTGTGGGTTCTCTGGGTTGCTGTTCTGTCGCCTGCCCGAACACCGGCCGTCACCATGTTCGCCCCATTCGTCATCGTCCCGCTCGGGCTAGCCATCGCAGCGCGAGGCCACACCGGGCCACGCTCGCTGCTTCTTGGGAAGCTCGCGGTTCGGGCCCCGCTGCTCGCAATCAGCTCAGCGATGAGCTTCCGTTTCGATACCGGCCCCCTGGCAGCGACCATGACGCTCCCCTGGCTCGGGTTCACCACCGCGCTTGCGCTCATCGGCATCGCCCGGCTCATGTCTCGGCGAACGCTCAACACCCCCGGCATCGGTGTTGACGCTGGACTGATCTTCATCGTCGTCGGCGCGGCGTTTCTCACCCTCAGCCGAGCTGGACTGCGACCACTCGGCTTTAGCGATCGGATCATCGAGCTCACCGCATCACACTTTCACTTCGCTGGCTTCGCGCTGCCGATCATCGCTGGAGCGGTTTCGCTACGACTTGGCCGAGGCCCACTCGTGCCTGCGGCAATCATCATCGGCATTCCGTTCACCGCAATGGGAATTACGTTCGCCGGCCGGACCGAATGGATCGCCGCAACGTTCATGGCCCTCGCTGGGCTGGCTGCCGCAGGCACTGTTCTCCAGCTCGCACCGAAGGCGACGGGCCGAGCACGCATTGCCCTCACCATCGCCGGCCTCGCACTGATCGGCGGCATGGCTCTTGCCTTGGGATGGTCGTGGTCGGCCCACTATGGGTGGGAGTACCTCGACCTTGATGGCATGGTCGCAACCCACGGAGTGCTCAATGGGTTTGGCTTTGCCCTTCTTGGCCTTGTCGGGCTGAACGCCATGCCTGACGTCGCTGCACCCGACCAACACCGGGTGTGCATCCACCTCGGCCGACCAAGTGAACAGCACCTTGCGAAGCTCCGGGGCGAAGCGCTCGAACACGATCCAACCAACCCAGCCGGACTACTCTACCGACCACTACCGGATGGCTTCGAAACAAAGGTCTGGCGACGCCCCATCGAACACGGCGACTTCAAACAGGCCAGCAACGCAATCCGGGCTTGGGCCGGGCATCGCCACGCAGGAATCGCCCGCTTCCCCGACATGCCCCCGCTCGAGCTGGGCGAAACCCTCGCTCTCACAATTCCCGTCGGCCCGATCAGCGTGAGCGCCACAGCCCAAGTCGTTGAGCTCATCGACGAGCTCGACCGATTCGGGTTTGCCTACTCAACACTCCCCCATCACCCCGAGGACGGCGAAGAGTCATTTGTCGTTACCCGACACCCGAACGGCGATCTCGAGATGATCGTCACCGCTGTGTGGCGGGGCGCCGCAGTAGCAAATCATGTGCTTCCTCCGCTCACCCGGTTTCTCCAGAACCAGGCGATTGGGCGATACCTCGACGGGACGGCGGAGTTCACTAACGACAACGATCTACAGTTGCAGGCGTGATCTTCACTGAAACACCGCTTGCCGGAGCCTTCGTCATCGACCTCGAACTCATCGAAGATGACCGCGGGTTCTTCGCCCGAGCGTGGGCCGAGGACGAGTTCGCCGAGCACGGACTCGACCCGACAGTTGCCCAGACGAACATGAGCAAGACGCTCCGGTCCGGCACGTTCCGCGGCTTCCACTGGCAGGACCCACCCTTCGGCGAGGCCAAGACCGTTCGGTGCATTGCCGGCTCGGTCTACAACTGCATCATCGACATGCGCCCCGACTCGGCGACCTACCGCCAGCACTTCGGCGTCGAGCTCTCTGCGAACAATCGCCGGATGCTCTTTATCCCCGAGCAATTCGCCAATGGGTTTCTGATCACCAGCGACGAGACCGTGCTGCTCTACAACGTCAGCCGACCGTACGCAGCCGGCAACGAGCACGGCATCCGCTGGGACGACCCCAGCCTCGAGATCACTTGGCCCCAAGCCGTCGAGCACGTCAGCGACAAGGACACAAGCTGGCCCGATCTCTAACTCCAAAAGCTCGCGACGGGCTTGGCGCAGTCCTATCAAATCTCATACCTTCACGACGTGCGAAGCGGAGGACAAGACAACCAACTACCGCGTTGGATTCTTCTCACAATTGACGCGGCGCTGTTTGGGAATCGCGACGAGGTCGAGGCGGCAGAGCATCGACGGCGATGGGCTGGGCATTTCAGTGACTTGCGCAATGACTCGAGCACCAACACTCTCGACCTGACCGTCGAGGTGATTCTCTCAGCGCTCTCGCACGCCTGGTGGCGAATCACCGCTGGCCCAGCAACGACCGTCGCTCCGGGGCTACTTGTTTCGCTTATCGGATCCATATCCATAGCGTTCGTGTTTTCGCCATCGTACGAAATCACTAGTACGACTACCGCCGGGGGCGTGTTCAGCACAATCTCAGGCCTGCTCATAATGGCGGAGGCCCGAACACGGCCCCGCTCGCTCCCTACACGGATCCTCTGGGCGTTGGTTGTGCTCATCCTGACGGCTACGGGTCTCGACTACTGGTTCAACCCCGTCGTTCCGAGCGACGCGATTGCCAGCATCGGGCTCGCAATACTGACGCTATCTGTCGCTCCCAATCTGCTGATTCAACGACGACGTACAGCGTGGCGACGTTGGGCCCTTATGGCAGTTGGCTTCGTGGTACTCGGTCTTAGCAATCTCTTTGGCACACGCGAGTTCACCGACCCCGACGCCGTACAAGTGGCTACGTTGCTATTCGCAATGGAGCTCGCCGCCGGCCTCGTGCTCATGCGTTGGGCACTGAGTCGCCGTAGCGACGTTCAGGTCGAAGCTGCCCACGGGTGATTGCTGCATTGCCGGCATGTATCAATCGAGCTAGGTTCCGGTCGTGATTTCCGAGGCGACGGACCCCGATACTCCCGCTTGGGTTCGATACACGGTGCGGGCATCGCTGGTTGGTGAACCGAATCGCGCTCTTGCCGAAGGTCAAACGCTGAGGTTGGAACAGCATTTCGGCGAAATGAGCCGTGATCCTGCTGTTACGAATTTCGAGTTGGCGATCGAAGTCGTTCGTTCGTTCGCAACGCACATGGCTTGGCGCGGAATCGCCGGCCCGCCTACGACGGTCGGACCAGGGATACTGAGCATCGTCTGCGGCGTCGGCGGCCTCGTCCTGGCGCTCAGCCCCTTCTACGACCTCGTGAGCGCTGCATCGGGATCGGGCGTTTTTGCCATCCTCTCCGGGGCACTATTGATCAACGACTCGAGAAGCGGGCCCTCTCGTTCGCTGCCTGTGCGAATGCTCTGGGCTGCTTGCACTCTCGGCCTCATTGCCACAGCGGCTGACATGGCGACTCAACCAAAGGTTCCAAGCGATCGCATAGCGAGTGTCGGCTTCCTTCTGATCGCGTTCGCTATCTCAACTCAAGTAGCGAAGCGCGTGCAGTCGAATACCACCTGGAAACGGTGGCTTATTGTCGGCATCGGGGTCATGACAGTCGGGGTAAGCAACTTTCTCAGCCTGGCCGAACTCCCAGATGAGCAAGCAATTCGGGTTTCGACTGTGTTGTTCGTTATGGAGAGCGCAGCAGGTCTTGTTCTCATTCGCTGGGCCCTCAGTCGGCGCATCTCCAGGCCGACGAACGAGTTCGCCTAACGGCGACTAAACCAACGACTGGCCGGGCACAAGCGAAGGTGACGATTACTTGCGCATATCGACGCACTATTGTTACCTGCCGTGAAGAGGGCGTATCAGAATTGGGGCAAACCAGACCTGGCTGACGCCCTCATAAGCGCAAGCCTATTCGGAGCCCCTGATCGCGAAGCCGCGCAGCGCAACCAAGACCGCCTCCACCATCACTTCGCAGAGATGGCCTCTGATCCATCAGTGAGTCCGGCACGCTACACCTGGGCAGCCTGCTCCTCGGCTGCGTCCCACGTTCTCTGGAGGGTCACGTCGGGCCCGTCAACTACTGCAGCTCCAGGAATCTTGATCGGCTCGTTCGGGTTGATTGCAATCCTTCTCGCAGCAACGCCCACCTATTCGATTCACGACCCAGCAGCTAGCTCAGGAGTAATCGCCATCATTGGTGGAGTGCTCGTCTTGGCCGAGGCTCGACGCGCTGACCGTTCCCCACTTACTCGATCCCTTTGGGCACTCGTCGTTGCGACCTTGACGTGGACCGCGGTGGGATACCTAACAAGGCCACAATCCCCAGGGGACAGCGCGACTGGGGTCGGCTCGCTCATAATCGCACTGGGATTACTTCCCCATGCGTTGCAAGCCCTGCGCACCAGCATCACGTGGAGACGATGGGTGGTCGTGAATCTCGGTCTTGCGGTTATTGCGGTCGCCAACCTCTACGACGCAATGTGGGTTGACGACGAAGTGGCCTCCAAGGTGTTCTTTCTTCTCTTCGTCCTCGAGTCAGCAACCGTTGTAGCACTGATGCGATGGGCCTTGAGTCGCCGACGGGCAGCAAGCAGCGCAACCGAACCGGCAGCGGCCTGACGCACCTTTGCACACTTCTGCTAATCGAGATAGGGTCCTGCCGTCGGTGAGTCGGGCACCGTCGCCAACTCCGTCGACCTGATGAAGAAATCCCTCAAATGGGGCAGCAATTCTTAAGCACAGATCAGGTACTTACCGGTAACATCGAACTAGCCGCACATCGTGGCAATTCACCTGCAACCGACAACGCATCGGAAGCGAAGTGAGGAAATTCTGTTGAGACGTAAAGATGGCACTGCACTTGTAAAGAACGAAGAACTCGTTCTTTCTGCAGCACTACACCTTCACCGTGATGGTGAAACCCAATACCACGGCTACCGGCTGAATGGGTTTTTGGATGAGCACGATCGCAAACTTGTTGCATCGACGCTCTACCGAATCCTTCACCGGCTTGAAGAACGTGAGTTCATGACTTCGCACTGGGAACAAGCCCCAGGTGGCACCCAGTGGCGTTGCGTCTTCACCCTGACGGGCGAAGGTGTCACCGCAGCAGAAGAGGTCGTTGCAAACGCTGTTCCTCACACGATTGCACTAAACCCAGGAATGTAAACCTTGCCACTGCTGCTACGGCAGTGGCCGTAGAGCGCTAGTGCACGGGCCGTCCTTATCCTGCCCGCGCACGTGGCGATGCTCGCCGCCGCAACAACCAACGGCAAGCTCAACCGAGCGGCTCAACGCCGTCATCTTCACGCGATCCGAAATCCATGCCGGGAGCTGTCAGCGGCCGATATCTGTGGACGATCGATCGATCCGTAGCGAGCAGAGAGCAATAGCTCTCTCTGAGTGGCGACGAGTAAAATTCAATAGCTTTGAGAGAAAAGCCGGGCACAACTTCTCCTTCTGAGCAGCATCACGCCATACTCCAGGAATACCCCACAGTTGGGGTATTCGGCCTTCGGAACAGGCTTAGCGGCAACCATCGTCCAAGAGCGGGACAGATTGCACCGGAGCCGCTATGAGCAAGAACAGAACGCCCGCCGACCAGATTCTTGATCTTTCTGAGAACAGGTACAAGCTTTCGACTCTCCGGCACAACGATCTGATCACCCAAGTGCGCCAGGTTCCCGCCGAAGTGCGTGGCGGGTTGCGAATAGTCGAGCTTGCGGGGTCAGAGTCGGTCAGCGACCTCGGACGGGAACTCGAACAACAGATCTTCGACAGCGTCTTTGGCGACACCGTCCCCCACACGCCCGAACTAATGACCTCGGAATACGGACCCTATGAAGACGCCAGTCAGTTTTACGTAGTTCTCGACGAAGCATCACGTGAGGTGGCCGGAGTCCTTCGCACACTTCAAGGATCGAAGAACAAGACACTGGACGATCTACGCACCGCTCGGCTGATCACCAGTGACAAAGGTCAACATCCGCTCTTCGATCGTGAAACAACGTGGGATCTGGGAACCGTCGCCGTTTCTCCAGCATCCCAGTCAGGTGGGCGTCGATCGCTTGTGTCGATTGCCCTCTACCGGGCGTTGTTCTCCGGCCTTGATCACGCCGAGGCAGTGCACTGGACTGCGATTCTCGATGTCGGAGTACTTCCGATCTTCGATGAGCTTGGTGTCCCCTACAGCCGAATTGAGGACATAGCGGATATGAACTACCTCGGGTCAAACGCACGGGCGTGTTTCGGTCGAGTAGGCGACATTCGCGACGCGATGATGAGTCGGTCCAGGAACGCCGATCACGAAACGCGCACAACTATTACTGCCATTCTGAATGGGTCCCCCATGGTCCCTGAGCTAGCAAACCTGGGCAGGAGGACACACATCCTGCAAAGTTCAGCGTAACTAGAGGCCTAGATCGCTTAATACAAGCCATCCGGAACCGATCTGGATACGGATGGGGTCGCTGAGTAGTTCCGGCAAACTTGTAGCAATTGGACTCTCCATGTCCGCGCTCGCTCTTGTAGCACCGCGCGAGCTGTCAGACGGTATCGTCCTGCTCTGGTCGAGTGTCTGTTCGTTTCTGCTCATCCGCGCATCTCGTCGCATGAACACTGAGGCGTCCCGTTCATTCCTTCTGCTCGGCGCGGCCGCCTTCATCATGCTTGCGGGAATTGTTGTCCGATCCATTCACGGAAATGCCGTCGGAGTCGAACAACCCCTTCCATCGCCCGCCGACCTACTGCACCTTCCGGCATATCTCATGTTCCTGTTCATCGCTCTTCAGATCCGTCGAGCACGGTCTAGGGGCAGAGACATCGATGCGTGGCTCGATTCGATCTCCTTTACGCTTTCAATCTGGGCAGTACTTTGGGGACTGTTTCTTGGAGACTTCGTGCTCAACGCCGAAGATCCGGCGCTGACCGTTGGGCTGCATGTTAGCTACAACGCCCTCATTTTCGGGATGCTCGCAGTAGTACTGAGAATCGGTGTGACCCCCGGACCGCGATCGAAATCGTATTACCTTCTCGGCGCCGGATGCAGCGCGTTCTTCGTTGCCGATATCTATGCGACTTGGGCAGCGACAGCGTCGCAGACTGCCTTCGTGACGATCGCTCTCTCTCCGATGGTCTACGGATTTTGTGCTGCGTCGGCCACTCATCCAACCGCCCCCAACCTGCTCACACCCGATTTGAAGGCTGAGACTGAATCGACAAATTACCGGACCGCGTACGTTCTATTCGCCCTGGTTGCGCCAGCGATCGTGGCCGTGGCCGCGGCTGGTGCAAGCGGGATTACTCAGGCAACGGCACTAATCGGCTCAATTGTGGCCGCAGTCCTCGTGTCGATACGGGTCTGGCGACTTCTTCGGTCCGAAGACATTGCGCGCCAAAAGGAGCGTCGACTCGGGGTGGAGCTAGGAGAACTTGCACGCCTCGATTCGGTAGAAGACATCCGGGCCGCTCTTCCTCGGGCTTCCAGGAGAATTCTTGAAGACCACTCTGCCCGGCTTTCGGGCAGCAACTCCTCAGCCGGCTCTTCCATTACCCAGCTGGCTTTGCCTACCCCGCTGCAGGCCGAAGGTCGGGTTCTCACTATCGAACCAGCGCTCACCGACGACCACGACAAGAGACTGCTCGATTCCCTCTGCCGCGATGCGGGACACATCGCCAGCACGATTAACGCCCGAAAAGAGATCGAGAAGCAACGCCTAGCGACCGAAGCGAACCGCCTTATTGCAACCAATGAGCGAAAGTTCAGGGCCCTCGTTCAGAACGCAAGTGACATGGTCATCGTCATAGACCCGCTCACAGATGGTGCGGTCACATACATCTCCGAAGCGTGCGAACGAGTACTTGGCTATCCGTCGGAGGAGTTCGTCGGCCGCGATCTCGAATGGGTGACTCACGAGATGGACTGGGAGTTCGCTCGCGAGTACATGATGGCCACGCTCACCGGGACCGAGTCGCACTACAAACATGAGGTTCGTGGTCTCCACAGTGACGGATCCATTCGCCTCCTCGAATGCCTCATGACCGATATGTCTGACATCGATGGTGTCGATGGTGTGGTCATCAACATTTCTGACGTCACCGAGAAGCGCGCGCTCGAGCGCCATCTGAGAGACGCTGAAACCACCGATCCGCTTACGTTGCTACTGAACCGAACAGCGTTCATCCGTGAGGTTGATGTCTCGATTCGTCGAGCGTCGGTAAGCGAAACATCTGTCGCTCTCGCAATCATCAACATCGACGATTTCCGTTTGATCAATGAGGGCTACGGCACCGCAACTGCGGATGCTCTGCTTATCGAGCTCGCACATCGTGTTCGCCAGGCTGTTCGCATCGACGATATTGTCGCCCGCCTCAATGGCGACGAGTTCGGCATCCTCATGCCAGCCGGCTACAGCTCACACGAGGCCGAAGCGGTCGTTGAGCGAGTGCTCCTCGAGCTGGCCGATCCCGTAGCTGTAAGCGGTCGAATGATCGCACTCCGCGCAACCGCAGGTCTGGTATTCGACGAGCGGGGCCAGAGTACGGGCCTGCGCATGCTTCAAGATGCTGACACTGCGCTCGATGCGGCCAAGCAGACGCAGCGTGGCGGCCTGGTGCGATTCGAAGAAGCCATGGGCGAAGAAGTCTCCGAACGCGTCGAGCTGCGCAACCTCCTGCGGACCGCCATCGAAGAAGACGGTCTACGACTTGCGTATCAACCGATCGTCAATATGGAGACCGGCAAGATCGTCTCACTCGAAGCCTTGTCGCGCTGGCACGACGACGTCCGCGGCGACATCAGTCCAAGCACGTTCATCCCGATTGCTGAATCCACCGGGTTGATCTCGAAGTTGGGCGAATGGGCCTTGCGTACGGCCTGTCAAGACATGGTCATGTGGAGCAAGCAAGGACTGTCCGACTTCACGGTGAGCGTGAATATGTCGGGCCATCAGCTCCGTGAAGAGAATGTCATTGCAACAGTGAAGCGGATCCTGGATGACACGAAGGTCGACCCAACACGAGTCACCATCGAAATCACCGAATCCGTACTAATCGATGACACCGACTTCATCGCAGAACGAATTCGGGCATTGCGTGAGCTTGGTCTTCGCCTCTCGATCGATGACTTCGGTACGGGCTACTCCTCACTCAGCTACCTGCGTCGCTACGAGTTCGATGTACTCAAGATCGACCGCAGCTTTGTGATTCCACTGGCCAGCGACGAAAACAAGCGCGAGCGCGAGATCGTAAACGCGATGATCAAGCTCGCCCAGGCGCTCGGCGCAAAAACCGTTGCTGAGGGCATCGAAGAGAGCGAAGAGTACGCAGTCCTTCGCACCCTCGGCTGCGATCACGCCCAAGGATTCTTGTTCCACTACCCGCTCGAGACGAGCGAGGTGGGTGACGTGCTTCGGGCCCGCCCGATCGACGTCGCAGCCGCCTAGCCGCTACTACGGCAAGCCGCTAGCGCTGGTGCTCTACCACACCCGCCAAGGGGCTTCGCCGGTGTCCCACATACGGTTGAGCTCGACGTACTCCCGGTAGGTGTCCATGCCTCGCCAGAAGCCCTTATGCAGACGGAACGAGAGTTGGCCATCCTTTGTCAAACGCTGCAATGCGTCTGACTCAAGCATGTCGCCGTCATCGTCGGTTGTGTAGTCGAGGAACTCACGGTTGAACATGAAGTAACCGCCGTTTACGACACCCGTATTCAGATCTGGCTTCTCGGCAAAGTCGGTGACAGCGTCGCCGTCGACCTCGAGCTCACCGAAACGGCTGGTCGGGTGCACTGCGGTGACGGTGCCTATCTTGCCGTGCGCAAAGTGAAACTCACGTAGTGCAGGAATGTCGATATCAGCCAAGCCATCGCCGTACGTCAACATGAACGCCGGAGCGTCCTTGAGGTACTTCGATGCCCGAGACAAACGGCCGCCGGTCAAGGTGTCGAGGCCGGTATACGCCATAGTGACTTCGAAATCTTCCGTGCCATAGTCGCCGTGGAAATGGCGTTCGGCATTGCTGAGATCGACGGTGAAGTCGCTTGTCTTCTCGCGGTACGACAGGAAGTACTCCTTCACCGTCCACGACTTGTAGCCGAGCAACAGCACGAACTTGGTGTGTCCGTATGCCGCGTACGTCTTCATGATGTGCCACATGATCGGCTTACCACCGACGTCGATCATTGGCTTTGGCAGTGATTCAGAAGCCTCGCGAATTCGGGTTCCCTTGCCACCGGCAAGGATGACCACTGGGATATCGGCGGGATCTACTGTCATGGAAGTCTGCTCCTCGAACCGATCGGGGCTGGATCGCCCCCACTCGGCAGTAGCTCTATGTTTTCACGAACTCGGCTGCGGTGCCTCGATGCTTTCGACTCAGTTGGTGTGGTCGAGATGGACCACACCCTGGCGAAGCACAGTTGGTGGATCTGATAGTAGGTCGACAACGGTCGACGCTGTCCCGTCGAGGACGCCTCCATCGATGATCACCGACACGTCGTTACCAAAGGCGGCATCCAACTCGGCAGGATCGACAATCGTTGGCTCACCGTGACGGTTTGCACTGGTTGCAGCGATGGGCCCAAACGCTTCTGCGCACGCCCGAATGAGATCGTGATCGGGCACGCGGACACCGACGGTCGTGACCTTACCGAGGTGAAGCCGGGCACCGACTTCGCTGCCTTGGGCCACCATCGTGAGCGCTCCTGGCCAATGCGCTTCAGCAAGGGCGTGAAACATTGGGGGTGCCGTAACCAAGGCGCTAGCTTGCTCGATCGAGGCAACAAGCACTGCTACAGGCACGCCTTCAGGGCGCTCCTTGAGCTCGAAGAGCCGGCGCATCGCATCTGGCGATGATGGATCGGCGGCAAGCCCGTACACCGTGTCGGTTGGGATGACTACGACCTCGCCACGAGTCAGGGCTGCGATGACCTGCTCAACCTGATCAGCGTGTGGGCTCGTGGTTGATGTTTCCTCAGTCATGTTTTCCTCGCGACGACCGCTCGATCCAGGCCTGCGTGGTCGGCATGGATCGTCGTGGTAAATCCCAGGGCATCCAGCTCTGCGGCCACGCCGGCCGTTTGCTCGGCGCCCATCTCCAAGACAAGCGCTCCATCTGCGCGAAGCCAACGGTAGGCATCGCTCATGATGAGGCGAAGATCGTCGAGACCGTCCCTGCCAGCGAGCAGCGCCGATGGGGGTTCCCAGTCCGCTACGGATGCTGGAAGCGTCTCGGCTGTTGGCACATATGGCGGGTTCGAGATGATCACATCGCACTCCCCCAGGTAGCGCTCGGGCACTGCCTCGAACCATGAGCCTTCGGAGATTTCGACGCTTCGGCCCAGCAAACCAAGACCGCTGAGGTTGGCTCGAGCCACTGCCAATGCATCGGGGCTCGCATCGGTGAGCAGGACCCGGCTCACCTGCGGGCGTTCGACCGCGATCGACAGACCAATCGCCCCCGAGCCGGTGCCGAGGTCGACAACGGTGCCGCCACCATCAGGGCGCATGCGGTCAAGTTCGTCGAGCGCAAGGCCAGCCAGCATCTCGGTTTCTGGCCGCGGGATCAGCACTCGTTGGTCAACCATCAGGTCGAGAGTGCGGAATGCCCAGTTGCCCAGGACGTATTGGATGGGCTCGCCAGCCGTTCGGCGAGCGACCATCGAGTCGAGATGGTTGACGCCTCGGACCGTCGCCAGCTCGTCCATTGCAGAAGCAAATTCAGCCCGAGTGGCGCCGCTCGCTTCTTCGAGGATCCACTTCGCCTCAGTCTTCGGGTTATCCGACTTCCCGGACCGTTCGAGCAGTACCTCGGTCTCCTTTAGGAGCGCACCCCAGGTGACCGTGCCGTCGAGATCTTGCTCAGACATCGTCCCCGGCAAGGCGACGCTGCTGCTCTTCCTGAACGAGCGCATCGCTTACGCTGTCGAGCTCGCCAGCCAACACCTTGTCAAGATTGTGCACGGTGAGGTTGATCCGGTGATCAGAGACGCGGTTCTCTTTGAAGTTGTAGGTGCGGATCTTCTCGGAACGGCCGCCGCTGCCGGTCTGGCTCTTGCGGGCTTCGCTGGCCTCGGCCTGCTGGCGCTCTTGTTCAGCTTGGAGAATGCGGCTTCGCAGCACTCGCAACGCCTTTGCCTTGTTCTGAATCTGACTCTTCTCGTCCTGCATAGCAACAACCACGCCGGTGGGAATGTGCGTGATTCGACACGCCGAGTCGGTGGTGTTGACCGACTGCCCACCAGGACCTGACGAGCGGTAGTAGTCGATCTTCAGGTCGTTCTCGTCGATATTGACTTCGACCTCTTGGGCCTCCGGGAGCACCGCAACCGTTGCTGACGAGGTGTGCACTCGTCCCTGACTCTCGGTCTTAGGGACGCGCTGCACTCGATGCACGCCGGCCTCGAACTTCATTCGGCTCCAGACGTCATCGCCGGACAGCCCAAATGTGACAGTGGTGAATCCACCCATGTCGGATTCGGTGCCGTCCATCATCTCGAACTTCCAGCCCATCCGGCCAGCGAACGACTTGAACATGTCAAACAGGTCCCGAGCAAACAGGTTGGCTTCTTCGCCACCCTCGGCTCCACGGATTTCGACGATGGCGTTGCGATCGTCGTTCGGGTCCTTTGGCAAGAGCGCAAGTCTGAACTCAGCGGTCGACGCTTCGATCGTCGCCTCGAGCTCGGCTACTTCTGCCCGCCAAACCTCGCGGTCGTCGCCTTCGGAGTCGTTAAACATCTCCTGAGCGACTTCGTGATCTTCCGTCGCGCTGCGTAGCTTGCGGCCGATGCTCACGATGGCATCGAGCTCCTTGTGGCGGCGGGCCTCCACCTGAAACTTCGCTTGGTCCGCAATGAGTTGCGGGTCACCAAGGCGAGCTTCTACATCGGCAAATTCTCGTTCGAGTGATTCGAGGCGGCTGAGCACTAGTCCAACCTAACGTTTCGAACTAGTCGACCCACTCACCCTCGACAGTCTCGACCCGGGAGGGAACTGCAAGGGAGGCAACGGCGTCAACAATCCGCGGGTGGTGATCACGCGGTGGAAGGACAACGATGAGCGAATCAGGCTGGTGCAAGGCGATAAGGCCGGCTGCCGTTTCGGCGATTCCGAGGTCGAGCCCGACGGTGCAGCACACAAGAATGATGTCGTCAGCCGATGTCCCAAGCGCCGCTGCGGGTTGGGTTTCGTTCATTCCGGGGCGCTCGTGCAGGAGCGGAATCGGGTTGAGCGAATCAAGGCCGATCACGTCGGGGTTCCGGACGAGTTGCGCCCGCAACCACCGAGAGCGGACAATCCGCCCCAACGCATGCGGTGTGGAACTGGCCTGGCGGTGAGGGGCGACCATCGAGACCACCGTCTCCAGCGACTCGGCGACGTTGCGGTCGGGGCTCAGGGCCGCCGATGCGAACTGGTCGTAGGCGCCGACGCCGATGTCGATCGAGCACTCGCCATCTCGCATTCCGACGCGGGCCACTTCAAGCCCGTTGATCTCGCCGAGCCATACGCCGTGATCGGCGACGATGTCGAGGCCCGCTGTCGAGAGCTCGGCAGTGAGGACCGCACATGCCGGCGGGGCATCGACCGTTGGGGTGATCGGTTCGGCCTTCGCGATCGTGCGGCCAGTCGCGAGCCAGATGACGGGGGCTGGTTGCGCGAAGCCGGTCGCTGCGTGGGCCAGCTCGCCTGCACCCTCATCAACGATGAGGTTCGTCGACGTGCAGTTGTTGGCGGCGGCCCAAATGACAGCGGTGCCGAGCACACCGGGCGCGAGCGTTGGGAAGTACACCCAGCCAGCGCCATCAACAAGGGCAGACGCGCCACCGCCGAGGCGTGATGCCTCGGCGATGTCAGTTTCGAGATGTTCGTTGAGAAGCCCGCGCAGCTTTACTGCGGCGAGCTCAGTAAGTCGCTCGTTGTTCAGCTGTCTTCAGCTGGTGCTGCAGCATCCTCTGCAGGAGCTGCTGCCTCTTCGACTGGTGCTGCTTCTTCAACAGGAGCCTCAGCGGGTGCTGCGGCTTCGGCTGGTGCCGGTGCTGCTGCTTCTTCAGCTGGAGCGGCGTCCTCTGCTGGAGCGCCGGCCTTCTTCTTGCGTGCGCCGTAGCGACGCTCGAAGCGCTCGACACGGCCAGCCGTATCGACGATCTTCATCTGACCGGTGAAGAAGGGGTGGCTGCGGGACGAAAGCTCGACCTTGGCGAGAGGGTACTCAACACCGTCGACGGTGATGGTCTCGCTGGTCTGCATCGTCGAGCCGACGATGATGTTGTCGCCCGAGGACTGGTCTTGGAAAACGACCGGGCGGTACTCGGGATGGATTTCAGGCTTCATAGTTCTTCCAGTGTCGCTTGAGTTGGTGAGAGATCAAACTCCTGGCGGAGCTTATTTGGCAACTTCTTTGAGAAAGTCTGCGTTGGTTTTGAACGTGCCAAGACGGTCGATGAGCAGCTCGAGGCCGGCAGCAGAGCTGTTGTCCGACTCGTTCGAGAGGTTCGCAAGCACTCGTCGGAGCTTGGTGACCTGCTCGACCTGCTTTGGTTCGAACAACAACTGCTCTTGGCGTGTCGACGATTGCTCGACATCAATAGCAGGAAAGAGTCGGCGCTCTGCAGCTCGACGGTCGAGGCGAAGCTCCATGTTGCCCGTGCCCTTGAACTCTTCAAAGATGACTTCGTCCATCTTCGAGCCGGTGTCGACGAGCGCCGTGGCGAGGATCGTGAGCGAGCCACCTTCCTCGAGGTTGCGGGCTGCGCCAAAGAAACGCTTCGGCGGGTAGAGCGCACCAGAATCGAGGCCACCGCTCATGATGCGACCGTTCGCTGGTGCTGTCTGGTTGTAGGCACGAGCCAAGCGGGTGATGCCGTCGACGATGATCACGACATCGCGTCCTACCTCGACCAGACGCTTCGCCCGTTCGATGGTGATCTCGGCGAGGGCCGTGTGTTCGTCTGCTGGCCGGTCGAAGGTCGATGCAACGACCTCGCCCTCGTTCAACGACCGCTTCATGTCGGTGACTTCTTCAGGACGTTCGTCGATCAGCAGCACGATGAGCGTGACTTCAGGATTGTTTCGCTCGATCGCCTGGGCGATGTTCTTCATGATCGTGGTCTTGCCGGCCTTGGGCGGCGACACGATCAGACCACGCTGGCCCTTGCCGATCGGGGCGATCAGGTCGATGATGCGCGCCGTCATATCTTCGGGATACCCCTTGCGTTCCTGGACGAGTTTCTCGTCGGGGAAGAGTGGGGTGAGCTCGTCGAAGTGCGGGCGGCTCTTGGCCTGTTCGGGGGTTTCGCCGTTGACCGAATCGATGCTGAGCATCGCCGGGTTCTTCTCGTTGCGGTTTGCCGGACGGCTGGTGCCGATCAGGTGGTCGCCCTTGCGGAGACCGAACTGGCGCACCTGCTTGACCGACACATACGCGTCTTCCTTGGATGAGCGCATCGTGCCAACGCGGAGGAAGCCGTAGCCATCGTCACGTAGGTCGAGGTAGCCCTCGACGTGCACGGGCTCGGCCTCGGCCTGTTCGCCACCGTCGCCACCACGACCACGGCGCCGACGACGTCGGTTGCCGCGTTCGGTGTGATCGTCGTTGTCACCATCGTTCTTGTGGCTGTCGTTCTTGTTCTCGCCGCCGGAGTTGCCGCCCGAGTTGCCGTTGTTTCCGCCGCCCTTGTTGCGGTTGCGGCCGGAGCGCTTGGTGGTGACCTCGCCAAAGTCGAATTCGTCATCGCCGGCGTGGTAGGTGCCATCGTCGGAGGCATCGTCGCTATCGGCGCTGGAGGCGTCCTTGTCAGCGGCCTTAACTCGACCCTTTGCCGCCTTTTTGGCTGGTGGCTTCTTTGTGTCGTCGGCCTTCGCGTCAGACTTCTCGTCCGGTGCGGCTTCATCGGCGCTGTCGGTCGTGGCCGTCTTGATGATCAGATCGACAATCTCGGCCTTGCGAGCCTTCGATGGCGGCTTCGAGCCGAGTGCTGTTGCGATAGTGACCAGTTCGTCACGATCTTTGCGTTCGAGCGTTGACCGCCGAAGTTCCGTGGCTTCCACGAGTACCTCTTCAAGGATGTTGGCGAGGGAGTGGGTCTCTCTCGCAGGATGCTCGAGTCGACGAGACCGATTGGCCGCCGCACCCCGCAGACTGCAGGTTCACAAGCACGTTTCATCGTAGCCGAGCCACCCCGCCACGCCACTTTCTGAAGATTTCTGCCCCAAAACCGACCTGTGGGGTCTGAAACGAGGCAGAGAAAATTAGGTGCGGGCGTCGCGGACGAATGCTTGGACGGTGGCGAGGTCGTCTGGGAGCACGGTGTAGTGCTCGTCGCGTTCGTAGAGATCGGCGAGGTGTGCTGGCAGTGGAGGACGGGAGCCCGTTGCCTGCTCGACGGCATCGGGGAACTTCGCCGGGTGGGCTGTTGCCATCACCAAGCGTTGCATCGAATCGGGGCGGCGGCGGGCGGCAGCGACTCCAACCGCAGTGTGTGGATCGAGAATCATGCCGCTCTCTTCGTGCACCATCTGCATGGTCTCGATCGTCTCGGCATCGGTGACGCTCTCCCCCAGCCAGCTCTCTTGCATGCGCGGGATGAGCTCGGCTGGCAACGACACGTGCCGCTCAGAGCGGAATTTCGCCATCAGGTCGTCAACAGCCTTGCCGTCGTTGCCCAAGATCTCGAAGATCAACCGCTCGAGATTGCTGCTGACCTGAATGTCCATGGACGGAGATAGCGATGGTTCGACGCCGCCGATGGTCATGGCACCCGTCTGAAAGAACTGGGTGAGGATGGCATTGCGGTTGGAGGCAACGACGAACTCGCCGATCGGCGCCCCCATGCGTTTGGCGACTCTCCCGGCGAACACGTTGCCGAAGTTTCCGGTGGGAACCGTGACCGACACCGGCCGGTCGGATGCCTTGGCGCCAGCCCAGTGGTAGTAGACCACCTGTGCCATAACCCGAGCCCAGTTGATCGAGTTCACCGCAGCGAGGCCGACGTCATCTCGGAATTGAACGTCGGCGAACATGGCCTTGACGATGTCTTGGCAGTCGTCGAAGGTGCCTTCCACGGCCACGTTCGAGACATTTGCTGCAGCAACGGTGGTCATCTGCCTGCGCTGCACTTCGCTGGTGCGTTCGTGCGGATGCAGGATCACGATGTCGACGTTTTCGCGGTCGCGGAAGGCTTCGATCGCAGCCGAACCGGTGTCGCCTGAGGTGGCGCCGACAATCGTCACTCGGGTGCCCCGCTTGCCGAGCTCATGGTCGAAGAGTCGACCGAGCAGCTGCATCGCAACATCTTTAAATGCGAGGGTCGGCCCGTGAAAGAGCTCGACGAGCTCGATGCCGTCGGCGAGGGTCGTTACCGGGATGACGTCGTCTGCGGAGAACGTGCCGTAGGCATCGGCGCAGATCTGCTCGAAGGCTTTGCGCTCGATCGAGCCGTCGACGAACGGCCACATGACCTCAGCAGCGAACGCTGCGTAAGGAAGTGACGAATCGACACTCGTCGACGTTGGCCACTCCGCCGGCACATACAGCCCGCCGTCGGGTGCCAGGCCGGTGAGCAAAACGTCGGCAAAGGACAGTTCAGGTGATCCGCCGCGGGTACTGGTGTAGGAGATCACGAACTAGTCGCAGACAACTCGGAGGACTTGGCCGACGTTCTTCACTGCGTCGAGGTCGGACACAGCAGCAAGGGTCTTTCGGAAGTCGCTCTCGATGGCGTCATGGGTGATGAAGACGAGACGTGCCACGTCGTCGGTGCTGTTCTCTTGCTCCATCGAGCGGATCGAAACTCCCTCGGAGCCGAACGCGTTGGCGATGTCGGCCAGGACGCCGGGCTGGTCGAGCGCATCGATGCTCACGTAGAACGCCGACACGCTGTCGTCGATCGGCACGATGGCGGCCGAACCCAGTTCGCCAACGCTGCGATGTACGCCAGCCCGCTTGTTGAGGGCTACATCGATCGCGTCGCCGACCATCATTGCGGCGGTCGGGTGACCGCCAGCGCCGCGGCCGTAGAACATGATCTGGTCGATGCCAGCGCCTTCGACGAAGACCGCGTTGAAGCTGTCTCGAACCGAGGCGAGCGGATGGCTACTTGGAAGCATTGTTGGGTGCACGCGTGCCGCGATAGCGCCTGAATCTGACTGTTCGACGACAGCGAGCAACTTGATGACGTAGCCCATCCGGGTGGCGTTGGAGATGTCATCGGCGGTGATGGTTTCGATGCCTTCGATGTGCACGTCGCCGGCTCGAACAGCTTCACCGAACGCGAGGGTGGCGATGATGGCGGCCTTGGAACCGGCGTCGAAGCCACCGACATCGGCGGTCGGGTCGGCCTCGGCAAAGCCGAGTCGTTGCGCTTCGGCGAGCGCGTTGTCATAGCTCGCGCCGTGCTCGGTCATCTGCGACAGGATGTAGTTCGTGGTGCCATTGACGATGCCCATGGCGCGGCTCACGTCTTCGCCGACGAGCGACTCGCGCAGTGCCCGAATGAATGGCAGTCCAGCGGCCACCGAAGCTTCGAGTGCAAGGTCGACCCCGGCGGTATCAGCAGCAGCGAAGAGTTCAGGGCCATGAAGTGCCAAGAGTTCCTTGTTGGCCGTGACGACAGGCTTGCCCGAACCAAATGCCGAGAGCATGAGGGCCTTGGTGTGATCGACGCCGCCCATCGTTTCGATGATCACGTCGATGTCCGGATGGGTGACGATGCCGTCGGAGTCGGTGGTCAGCAGCGATGCGTCGACTCCGGCGCGTTCTTTCGAAGCGTCTCGAACAGACACTGCGGCGATTTCAAGCCGCATTCCTGTGCGGCGTTCGATCTCGTCCGCCTGCTCGGTGATGAGCTGCACAAACGACGTTCCCACCGTGCCGCAGCCCAGCACGCCCAACCGAACCGTATTCGAAGAGTTCATAGCCGCCCACGCTATCGCCGCCTTGGAAAACGTGAGGCACACAAGTCGCGTTTGACTCTTTCACTACATTTCAATATCTTTCCATATATGCAAGCTTCTTCTAATGACACTCCTGCTGGGGAAACCGCGATCGACGCGGGTCTAAAAGCAAGACACGACCGGACCGAGGACATCGGAGAACTGCGTCTCGGCGAGCTCGTTGGCTCGGGCCGCCACGGAGTCGTGGTGCGCGCCCAACATCGCGAGACACCCACCGAAGACATGTCCGATGTTGCGGTGAAGGTACCCGCTGATGGCCAGTCGTTGGAGAACGAGGCGAAGACCCTTGCGCGTTTTGATCATCCACATATCGTCAAGCTGCTCGACGGGCCACTGAGCAATGGCGCCCTCATCCTCGAGTTCTGCGGACGTGGGTCGTTGGCTGACCGCGGTGATGAACCCCTCAGCGCAGACGAGGCGTCGACCGTGCTCCATCAGATCGGTAGCGCATTGTGCGCCATGCACGCTGAGGGATGGATTCACGGCGATGTGTCACTGGACAACATCGCCATCCGCTCGAACGGAACCCTCGCACTTATCGACTTCGCAACTGCCCGAGCGTCAAACGGCGATCCGCTGACCGAAGGTACCGCCGAGCTGGCAGGGCCTCGTCGAACGGCACGACCTGAACTCGACTTTCGATGCCTGGCGGCAGCGGTGCTCTCGGCACTCCCCGACCCGACGCTCGATGCAACGGTGCCGGTCGACATTCGCAAACAGCGACAAACCTTGATGACGGTCATTGATCGCAGCGATGCCGGTGAGCCAGTCGAGTACGCCGATCTGTTCGCCAGCACTCCAACGGCCGATGTCGAGATCACGAGCCAACGGCGACGAATAGCCGGCGAACCTGGTGGGCCAACGACACGGGAGTTCGGGCCTCGGCCCGGTGGCGGTGGCGACGCTGACGAAGACGTCGACACTCCCCGAACAGTGAATCCGACCAGCATCGCAATCATCGTGGCGCTGCTTGCCGTCGCCGCATTGGCCTCGACGCTCTTCGAGCGCGACGGCGAACCATCACCCGAACATGCACTCGCAACCGTGGAAGATTCGATCGTGTCCCAGAGCACAGCGACCGATTCGCTCGCTACCTCACAGGTCACATGGAGTAACGGGGTCGCGGTCCGTGAGACAGCAAATGGCTCCGTGACGTACGCCGTTGGCATCCCTGGCGACCTTGCCGCCGTTGGCGACTGGGGTTGCAACGGCAGCCGAACCCTCGGGGTCTACCGACCCGCCACCGGGTCGTGGTTCACCTTCGAGAGCTGGGAGTCGAGCAGCTCGTCTACCGTGCGCCAACTCGACCCAGGCCGAGCTTCGCTGTTCGTCGAACAAACAGCTGGCGGATGTGAGCGCCCGCTGGTTGCTTAGGACGCTTCTGCACTATTGGGCAAGACAGCGCAGTCAGCGACCGAGCATGTTTCGGACACGACCAACGGGGTCCGATCCGTCCTGGAGCCCAACAGCGAGCGCATAGGCCGGCCGATCGGCGAGCGGAAGTGCCTTCAGCGTCGACGGAGCAAGCGCGGCGAACCTGCCGCTCGAATCGTTCGTGAGGTACGGGGCGATCATCTCGAGCTCGCTTGCCGGAACCGCAGCGTGAACGTACCTGACGAGCTCGTCGGGAAGCTCTGCATCGAGGCGAGCTTGAGCAAGACGCACGGCTCGCTTGATGACCGCTCCCCCACGCCAACGGGTGATCGTCTCGTCGAACCGGTCGAAGTCGATGCCATCAGTGGCGGCAAGCATTGCGATGTCACGAAGGTTCGACAGGACCGGCGTGACCTGGCCGAGCGCAACGTGGTAGCAGGCATGCACGAGATGACTTGTTGGATCGAGCGTCGGAAGGCCGCGACCACCGAGCTGCACCGACTGCCTGAGAAGGAATAACTCCTTTGGCTTCATCCATACACCGAAGGGTCCGGGGCTCAGCACCCGATGAATGTCAACCTCGATGTCACCGGACTTCAGTGTGACCGACTTACCGAATCGTGCGTCATAGCCAGCGCGCAGTTCAGCTTGCAGGCGGGTGGAACCAGCGCGTGTGAGGACCTGAACTGCTTGGTCGATGTCGTCGCCGCCGACGAGCACGTCGACGTCTCGAAACGAACGATCGGCTGGTCGCACAGCCATCGTGTGCGCGAGCGCTGCACCTTTCAGGATGCGGTGATCGATGCCAGCCTCATCGAACAGTTGCGAGACCTCGACGGCTTTGACTTCGATTCGCATCGTCTGACGCATGACCTCATCGTGTGCCGCAATGACGTCACCGATGACGTCTTCGTCGCCGAGCAATGCGCCCTGGTCGATACCTCGTGCGGCCACGCCAAGGATGCGTTCGTTCATGAGCATCGGAACGATGGCGCTACCGACCTCGTCGAGCTCGATCAGGTCGGGTGAGGACCCGGGCAGCCCAATCGAGGCGATTCGCTCAGCGATGCGCTCAGCAGCACCCATTACGCCTCCTCGACATTCGCGACATCATCAGGGCTGGTGACGAGCGAACTGTCGATAAACATCGAGATCGCGGCCCTGACGCCACCGGCGATGACGTCGGGGCTGTCGGTGAACCGGGATTGCAGTTCGGGAACGATTGCCTCGACGGACGGATGTGCATCGAGCAAGTCCCAGATCATCGGCGCCGAGCCTGCGAGTTGTGTTGGCGTGTCTGCTACCAGCGGCTGCACAAGCCGACGGCCACGTGCAAGGCTGCGCTCGACGTGAGGCACCCGTTCAAACCGTTGGCTGTTGGCAAAGGTCTCGCTCATGATCACACGTCTCGCGAGAGTAAGTCGTCGAGTGTTTCTCGCCGCACGACCAAACGGGCGTTGCCATCGGCACAGAAGACGACGGGTGGCCGTGTCACGGCGTTGTAGTTGGAACCCATGGAATGACCGTACGCACCAGTGACCGGGGTTGCCAAGAGCTCTCCGACCTGTGCGTCGCCCGGTATCTGGGCCTCCCGGACGAGAACATCGCCCGATTCGCAGTGTTTTCCGACAATTCGGACTCGTTGGTCACGTTCGGCTGCCGGCCGGCCCGGGAGGAATGCCTCGTAGCCGCTGCCGTAGAGCACGGGACGTGGGTTGTCGGACATGCCACCATCGACAGCCACGTAGGTGCGGATTCCGTCGAGCGGTTTGATCGTGCCGATTTCGTAGACCGTGATGGCGGCGGCTGCAGCGATGGACCGGCCGGGTTCGGCAGTTACATGCGCCGACACTCCAGCGGCATCGAGCGCATCATGCACGACGTTGGCCCATTGGCTGATCGTCGAGCTTTCCTCGCCCATGACGTAGGGAACACCCAGTCCGCCTCCTACCGATACTTCGGGGAGGCCGTAGGGCTCGCCGACAGCTGCGATGACTTCGGCCGACTTTGCGAACGAGTCGACGCGGAAGACCTGCGAACCAATGTGGGCGTGGATGCCTTTCAGGTTCACGGACTCAGAACCAGCTGCACGTTCGATTGCTTTGGCTGCCAGGCCGGTCGACACGGTGAAGCCGAACTTCGAATCGTCGCGTCCGGTGGCAATAAATTCATGCGTGTGTGCTTCGACACCCGGCGTAATGCGCAGCAACACGTTGGGGACAGGAAGGCCTTCGGCGTGGAGCGCGTCGAGCCGGTCCAGTTCGTCGAAGCTGTCGACGATGATCCGGTTGACGCCTGCCGTGATGACCGTGCGGAGCTCGTCCATCGATTTGTTGTTGCCGTGGAAGATCATGTTCTTCGCAGGCACACCGGCGGCAGCTGCGATATGAAATTCGCCGGCAGTAGAGACATCGATATCCATGCCTTCTTCATGCACGAGCTTGGCCATCGCCGTACAGAGGAAGGCCTTGCTTGCGTACGCCACGCCAGGGCCGAAGGCATCGACGGCTTCGCGCGCCCGCGCCCGAAGGTGCGCTTCGTCATAGATGAACAGCGGCGTTCCGTACTCGGCGGCTAGTTCGGCAACCGAGCATCCGCCGATCTCGAGCCCGCTGTCGCCAATCGTGGAGTTGTCGGGAAGGAGCGAGAAGGGAATTGGACGTGCGGATGGTTCGAACTCAGCGCGTTCGGACTGCTCGTACTCGCCGCTCACTCTCCCTCACTCATTGCGGCTTCGGCTTCGTCGCTCCACATCGAGTCGGGAGCCGACACGCCAAGGCGGTTGAGCGTCGCAGCAAGACCAATCCGCGCAGCTTCGATCAACCACAAGCGCGCCTGGGTGAGCTCGGGCGACACGTTGTCGCCAATCACGTAGCAGTCCTTGTGCTGATAGAAGCTGTGGACGGCCGCGGCAAGCTGACGGACCCAACCAACAACACGGTGCGGGGCCCGTTCCCTGGCTGCGACCTCGACCATTTCTGGTCCGCCAAAAAGCACCCGCAGAAGCTCGATCTCGCGCTCATGAGTGAGCAGGGAAAGATCGGCCTGCTTGAGTGGCACCCGCTCAGCTCCAGCCTCAGCGGCACGATTTTGCACGGCCCGGATGCGGGCGTGGGCGTACTGGGTGAAGAAGACCGGATTGTCCTTGGCCTGCGACACCGCAAGGGCCAAGTCGAACGTCTGCTGAGAGTCGATGGACTGCAGCAAATAGGTGAAGCGGGTGGCATCGGCGCCAACCTCTTCGGTGAGGTCGCTGAGCTCAACGATGTTGCCGGCACGCTTGCCCATCTTGACCTCTTCACCGCCACGCATCAGTCGAACCATCTGCGTGACCTGCACGTCGAGCTTGTCTCGGTCGTTGCCGAGCATCTCCATGGCGGCCTTCATCCGAGGTATGTAGCCGTGGTGGTCTGCGCCCCACACGTTGACGAGCTCTTCAGCACGCCCGAACTTGTCGTGGTGATACGCAATATCGGGCGTGAGGTAGGTGTACGAACCGTCGGCCTTCACCAGGACGCGATCTTTGTCGTCGCCGAACTCGGTGCTGCGCAGCCAGGTGGCCCCGTCGTCGTCGTAGATCGCGCCACGTTCTTTGAGCGTTTCAAGCGCGGTCTCGATAGCGCCGTTCTCGACGAGGCTCCGTTCGCTGAACCAGACGTCGAACTCAATACCTAGCGCGGCAAGCGTGTCTTTCTGGTCTTGCAGCGCTCGGGCATATCCCCATTCAAGCGGATCGGCATCGTCGGGCATTTCGCCGGCCCAGTCGATGATGTACTGACCCATGTAGCCGCCGTCAGCCGGTTCGTTCCCGGCCTTTCGTGCAGACAATGAGTCGGCGAAGGTCTGCATCTGAACGCCACGGTCGTTCAGGTAGCACTCACGAGTGACCTCGTATCCGGTCCACTCCAGCAACGCGGCAAGCGCATCACCAAAGACCGCACCACGTCCATGACCTGCGTGCAGCGGGCCAGTGGGGTTCGCTGACACAAACTCGACATTGATCGTCTTGCCGGCATTCGCGGTGTTCGCGCCGAAGTTCTCGACGCCGGTCTCGACGACATGTGTAAGCACGTCATGGAGCCACGAGTTGGTGAGCCGAAAGTTGATGAAACCCGGGCCAGCAATATCGATGCCTTCGACGTGGGCGATGTTCTGCGATTCAAGGTTGGCGACCAAGCGCCCGGCCAGCTCGCGGGGGTTCGTCCCGGCCTGCTTCGATGTGGCGAGCGCGAGGTTCGACGACCAGTCGCCGTGGTCGCGGTTGGCTGGCTGCTCGAGGCCTATTTCGTCGGGCGCGGTAAGCCCTTCTGCTGTTGCCGCCGCGGCGAGCGCACTGCGCAACTGTTCCTGAATCATCCGTTCATCCTAGAAGCGCTGGTGCACGCTCCGATGCCACTGGGCCGAAGGACCGCTAAGCCCGCTAGAGTCGTGCAGCAAGCCCTCGTAGCTCAGGGGATAGAGCATCGGCCTCCGGAGCCGTGAGCGCAGGTTCGAATCCTGCCGAGGGCGCAATTTCGCCGGTTCATTTCACGCGTTGTGACGAACCACATTTCTCTCGTTGCACCGATGACAACGTGCGCGTTGCGCCGATGACAAAGTGCACACCGCAGACACAGCGACCGTTTTGGAGTTGCGCTCGGTTGCTGCGTACTCTCGGGTGCACGGGGCTTGATGGCCCCGGGCAAACACCGGAGTAGGAATGACCACAGACGACAAGTCGCAGAACATCGATGATGCGACTCGTGATTCTGACACTGCTTCGAGGGCAACATCGGCGGGCGCAGACCGCTGGCAGGCCCTCGGCGTAGACGAGCGTCGCAGCCAGTTGGCGGCCGAGCGCGAGACGCTGGCCGAGTTCGACGGCGAGCTTCGGGCATTTCGCACCGAGCTCGAACGGCAGCGCCATGAACTCGACGATGCTGCCCGCGCCCACAACGTGCGGCGGACCAGCCTCAGCATCGAGCTTGAAGAGCTCGACACGATCGAACGTCAACTCCGGGCCCGGGAAGCCGAATACGCCCAAACACTGGCGTCGCTCGAAGAAAAGCAAAGCTCACTGATGAGCACCCAATCGTCGAACGCCGCCGAACTCGAAACGCTGCAGGCCGAGCGAATTCGCATCGCACAAGACCGGGCCGAACTGCACCAGCAAGAAGAAGCCCTCGTAGAGCGCCGAGAAGGGCTCGACAAGGACGCCGACGAAATCGAGTTCCGCGAAGCAACGCTCAAAGAGCAGGAGGCCGAGCTCGAACGTCGCCTCGTCGAGATTCAGCGCCGAACTGACGAGCTTGAAGACCTCAACGCCGAGCTCGCCCAACAAGAATCCTCGCTCGCATCGCGCACGAGTGAAATCAACGATCGGTCATCACGCCTGGCACAAGCCGCCGACTCGATTCAGCTGACCGAAGCCGAGCTCGCGACAACCCAAGCAAGCCAGGCCCAGCGCGCCGTCGAGCTCGACCTGAGCTCGGCCGAGATCCGCAAGAGCGAAGCCGCAATCGTTGCGCAGCGCTCCGAACTTCACCGTGAAGAGGAGGAGCTCGCCGAGGCCCGCAGCCGTCTGGCTGAAGAGTCCGCCGAGATTGCTGCATTGCAGCTGGCACTCGATGAGAAGCGTTCAACAGTCGAAGAAGAGCGCCTCGAACGCGAGGCGCTAATCGCCGACATCGAGGAAACGAGCGCTGCCGAGCTTGCCGCAGCACGCGACAACGCCGACTTCCGAACCCGCGCCATCGAAGAAGAACAGAGCCGGCTCGATGAGCAGGCCGACCTTCTTGAGAAGCGTCGCCTCGGGCTAGCCGCCGAGGCAGACCAACTCGCAGGTGCTCGAGCCGAACTTGACCAAGAGCGCGACGATATCGAAGCCGAACGCAAGGTTCTGGCCGAACAGTCTGAGGCGATCGACAAGCTCGAAGAAGAACTCCAGGACCGTCAACACGACGTCAACGAGGCGAATGAACGGGCTGCTGATCTATCCGCCCGTTCCATCGAACTCGACGAGCTTGAACGCGAACTCTTCGACCGGATGACGAAGGCCGAAGAGGCGCAGCGTGAACTCGCCGATCTCGAGGCGACCACCGAAGCGCTCTCTGCTCGCGATGCCGAGCTCGTGCGCGCTGCAGCCGAGCTCGATGCCCGCGAGGCCGAGCTTCTGCAAGCCGTAGCTGAACACGGCGAATGGCAGAATCGCATCGAGCTCGAAGAGCAGCGTCTTGTTGAAGCCGAGGCTGCAGTGGCGCTGCGCGGCGACGAGCTCGATGTCTTGCTCGCTCAGCTAAACGAACGCGCCGAGGGTCTCGAGAGTCGCGCCTCGTCGTTGGACACGCGCGAGGTCGAGCTCGAACGCATGGCGATGGCGCTTGACGAACAACAGGTTGTTCTGAGCGAACGTGTGCAGGAGCTCGAGAAGCTCCACGACGAGCTTCAGGCTCGCTCCGACGCGCTCGATGCCGAGTCGGTTCGCCTCGACGAACGCGATCTCGCGCTTCAGGATCGTAAGAAGGCACAGACCGCCGCCCAGCGCGAACTCGAAGAGCTCGACAACGAGATCCTCGAGACGGCGGCAGCCCTCAACCAACAGGTCGAGGAACTTCGCCAGAAGGAGCACGCGCTCGAGGCTCGCGAGCGCGGCTACCAGGCGCGCCGCAGCGAGATCGCTGAACGGATGGAAAGCCTCGAGGCTGACCGCGAGCAGCTCGAAGCGGCCGAACGCCTCCTCCAGCGCCTCGAGAACGAGCGTGAAGATGTCGAGAACGAACTTCTCGTATTGGCCAAGCGCCGCGAGGACATCGCTCTTGAACGTGCACGAGTCGCGGCGCTGACCGACGAAATCGACATGACGACTCGCGAGCTTGAGTCCGAGCACCGACTACTCGACGACGAGCGTTCCGACGTCTCGATTCAGCGATCCTCACTCGCGGGCCAGCGAGAGCGTCTCAACGAGGCCGAAGCGACGATCAAGGAACGCCGGCGACAGCTCGACGAAGAGCACGACCTGCTCGAAGCTGACGCCGCTCGCCTTCGTGAGCGTCGCCAGTTGCTCATCCGCGAGCGTGATGGCCTCGACGCCGAGAACGAACAGCTGACCCAACATCGCATGTTGGTGGAAACTGATCAGGCCAATGTCGATGCCGATGCAGCGGCCGTGGCGACCGACCAGATCGAAACTCGCCGTCAACGCGAAACGATCGTCAAGACGATCGCGGACGTCCAGTCCCGGGCAGAAGCTCTTCGAGCCCGCAACCAAGACCTTGATTCAGAAGAACGTCGCATGGACGACAAGCGGGAGAAGCTCGATACCGAGAGTGCAGAGATGGCAGAGCGCCGTCGCCAGCAGGAAGCGGAGAGTCGCGAGCTGATCGAATACCACGAGCAACTCAACGCAGAACGTACCGAGCTCCTCGAACGTCGCACAGCTGTGTCCCAAGAGCGCGAGCGCCTTGAGCAGCTGTGGTCGCTCGTCGACGAACACCGCACGACCGCAGCCAAGTTGGCTGAAAGCCTGGTCGAACACGGCGACGTCCTTCACCCCGAATCGGTCATCGATCTGCGCGAGCAAGCCGACCTCGCCGAACCTGAGCACGCGGACAACGCAGGGCGCGCATCCTCAGACGAATCTTCGCTGTAGGCGGTCGACAATCCAAGGTTGGCACGGTTGCGAGATTGTCGCGAAAACCGTGCCGCCCAGATACGTTTCTTTGGTCGCACTTCACCTATGCTCCAAGGCGACACACTTCACGAGAAATTTATGGCTGACGAGACATACGACGACAACGACGGCGGAGAGGGTACCGATCCGGCTGCTGACCTCCGGCGTCTGCGCATCGATCGTTCTGCCGCGTCCCTGGACGCCGAGGAAGAACTGCTCTTCACTCGCCAGCAGCAACTCGCCAAGCTCCGTGACCAAATTGAACGCACCCAGGCTGACCAACGTGCCGAGCTCTCCCGTATTGAAGAAGCACGCACGCAACTGAACCAGCTCGCTGTCGACATCGAGTCACGACGCAACGAGGTCGACGAGTACCGCTCGAAGCTTGCCGAGGCTGAAGCCGAAGTCAACGAGCGTCGTCGCGCCATCGAACGCGAAAGCGCAACGATTGGTCAGCAGACCGTCGACGCCGAGGCAGAGGCACGTCGTGCCGCTATTGCTGAGGCCGTCAAGGTCGAGCAAGACGAGATCGACGCAGCCCGCAAGGAGCTCGAAGATCAGCGTTCGGCCATTGCTGCCGAGACCCAAGAGCTCTCCGACATGCGTGCGGCGCTCGAGGTCGACCGTGCAACGCTTGAGACGCGTGCCGAGCAGATCGCAACCGATTCGCTCGATGTCGAGGCCCTTGAATCCGAGATCTCCGATCGTCGGACAGCCATCGAGTCCGAGCATGCTCGCCTCCTCGCCGAGGTTGAAGAGCAGCGCACCACGCTCGAAACCGAGATCACGACGCAAAAGGACGAGCTTGCTCGCCGGCGCGCCGAGCTCGATGCCGAACAAGAGAAGCTTGACGACCTCGATCAGGCGCTGAGCAACGAAAACGAGGGCCTCGCAGAACTGCGTGCGGCTCGCGCCGAGGCCGAAACCGAGCGAGAAGCGCTCGCCGAGGAAGAAGCTGAACTTACTGAAGCCCGCAAGCGGGTCGAAGCCGCCGCTGAAGAACTCGCCGAAACCCGCACCCGTATGCAGGACGAGGCCAAGGCGCTCGAGCGCGGCGACGATGAGTCAGACGACGCAAAGACGTACACGAAGCTTGTCCTCAGCGAAACCGAAATGGCCGAGCGGGCCAAGGAACTTGAGGCCCGCACCGCTGCACTCCAGGCTGATGAGGACGACTTCGCCGACCGCAAGAAGGCGCTCGAGGCCAAAGAAGCCGATATTGCCGCAGCCCACCGCGAGGCAATCTCTGCGCTCGAAGCCGACTTTGAGGCCGAGCGCGAGCGCCTAACTACCGAGAACAAGGACCGTCTCGACGAGCTCGGCGTACTCGAAGCACAGAATGCCGACCTCGAGGCTCGCCAGTCTGAACTCGACTCAAAGCAAGAAGTACTCGCTGCGGTCGACAGCGATCTCAGCGCGGTGGCCTCCACGCTCGAAGAACGCGCTGCGGTCATCGAGGCCCGTGAAGCCGAAATCGCCGAGCTCGAAAAGGCGTCGGAAGCTCGTAAGGCTGTCCTCGATGAGGAAGCCGCTTCACTCGACACTCTCGAAGCCGAACTCGGCGAGCGTCGCTCGACTCTCACGACCGAGCAGGCGCTTGTCGAAGAGGGCAAGGTCGAGATCGCCGAAGTTCAAGAGCGCATGGCGTCGCTTGCGGCCGAACGCGAACAGCTCGATCTCGACGCTGCGTTGTTGTCTCGCCAGCGGGCCCAGATCGAACACGAGCGGGCACAGCTTGCTGGTTCGGGTGCTGAACTCGATGACCAGCGAATCATGGTCGCCGAACAGCGCGAACATCTCGATGCTGAGCACGAGCTTCTCGATCAGCAGCGTGAGGCGCTTGCCGAACAGCGTCGCCAGCTGAACGAACAGAACGAGTTCATTGCTCGCCAGCAGAACCAGCTGATCGAGCGTCGTCGTCAGCTCGACGAAGAGGACGACATTCTCGACGAGCGGGCTAAGCAGTACGAGCGTGACCGCACCGTGCTCGATGACAAGCTTGAATCCTTTGCGAAGCAGCAGACCGACTTCGAAGCTGCTGAAAGCCGAGCCGAGGCCGAAGCCGCCCAGCTCAACGAATTCCGTGCCGAAACCAACATGCGCCGCGAGGCGTTGAAGGGTGAAGAGGCCGAACTCCGCAAGCTCGCCGCAATCGTGGCCGAGCGGCGTGAAACGATCAACCAGCAGCAGCTTGAGTTCGACCGCAAGGAAACCGAGATCGCTGCTGACACTGGTCGCCTTGACTCGCTCCGAGCCGACAACGCCGAAGAGAAGAAGCGCATCGAAGCCGAACGCATTCACCTCGACGAGGTCCGCAAGCGGCTCGCTGCCGAAGAGCGCTCACTCGATGATGAGCGTGCTCGCATCGCCGAGATGTGGGCCCTGGTCAACCGTCACCGGGAACAGGCTCGCCAGATCATTACGGCACTAGGCCCAGAGAGCCTCAGCGAAGCACCAAACCTCGACGCCGGCTGATTTTCGCAGCTGTCGCAATCCAAGCCCTAGCGGGCTTTCGATGCTCGGCTGATTTTCGCAGCTGTCGCAATCCAAGCCCTAGCGGGCTTTCGATGCTCGGCTGATTTTCGCAGCCAACATTCAACGTCCGTCGACGTTTGGAGCGCAGCGACAAACTCGAGTTCGAGGAAGCCCGACAGGGCTGAGTCGATACCGTGGGCTGCGACGTTTGGAGCGCAGCGACAAACTCGAGTTCGAGGAAGCCCGACAGGGCTGAGTCGATACCCCGACAGGGCTGAGTCGATACGGCTAGCCGTTGTTGATGTCTTCGGGACCCTTGGCGCACGGCAACGTGATGTTCTCGATCAGACGTCGATCTTCGTTAATGAGCGACCCAGGATCGTCCTTGAGCTTCTCGTCGAGTATGAGAAAGTCCTCGAAGGTTTTGACCGAGGCGAAGGTGTAGAAGGCGCACTGACAAAAGCCCTCTTCCTGCTCCCCCTCAAGGGCACCCTCACATGCAGCAACGAACTGCTTCTCGACGCGACCGTCTTGGTCGGCGTAGGACGAAGGGACACCGGCGCTGGTGCATGCAGCGGTAAAGAGCGCCAGGGCGACAAGGAGAAGTGGGAAACGTCGAAACATCACGGCCTTTACGCTAGCGGCGAGGCGGCCAGCTGTTGCGCACGTTCAAATATCTTGTCGAGCATCGGCTCGGTCAGCCGCCCAGTGAACGTGTTCTGTTGAGACACGTGATAGCTACACAGGAGCGTCAGTTGATTACTGATCGGCACCTCAACACCGTGCCCGAACTTCGGTCGCGGCGAGATGTCGAAATGCCGGGCAACGGCGCTGGCTCCAATGCCTCCGAGCGCGACGAGAACCCGCAGGTTCGTCAGTGCCGCAAGCTCGTCGCCGAAGAACTTGCTGCGACAGCGGTTCTGTTCGTTGGCTGTTGGCTTGTTGTCCGGCGGCGCACATTTCACGGCCGACGTCACCCAGACGTTGTTCAGTTCAAGCCCGTCGTCGATCGATACCGATTCCGCCTGGTTCGCCAACCCCGCGTTGTGCAGGCCGCGATAGAGCCAGTCACCAGATCGGTCACCGGTAAACATGCGCCCAGTTCGATTTGCCCCATGGGCTGCGGGGGCCAACCCAACGACGGCGATCTGTGCATTTGGGTCACCGAATCCGGGCACCGGCTTACCCCAATAGGTCTCGTCGGCATAGGCCGCCCGTTTCTCTACTGCCACGGTCTCACACCACGTGATCAGGCGCGGACACGCTCGGCAGGATGCAACTTCGTCGTTGAGCGTCAACAGGTCCATCGCTCGCAAGGTAGTGGCGCTAGCGTGATTTGCAATGGCAAAGAAGAACCCACCCGCACCGACCGTCGTGTTGTTTGTCCGACATGGTCAAACTCCCACCACCGGCAAGAAGCTCCCTGGACGCGCCCCCGGGCTTCATCTGGCCGAAACTGGCGTGGCTCAAGCCGAACGCGCCGGCGAACGGATCGCCGCACTTGGCAAGGCCACGGCGGTCTACGCCTCCCCAATGGAGCGCACCCAAGAGACCGCCGCACCCATTGCAAAGGCATGCAAACTTCGCGTACGCACGCACAAGGGCCTGATCGAGGCCGACTTCGGCCAGTGGACGGGCAAAAACCTTTCGGCACTCCGCAAGCTTCCCGAGTGGACAACCGTGCAGCGATACCCGAGCGGATTCCGCTTTCCCGGCGGCGAGTCATTTCCTGAAATGCAGACCCGCATGACCGGTGCGGTCGGCGAGCTTGTGGCCAAGCACCCCGGTGAGACAATCGTGGCTGTCTCCCACGCCGACACGATCAAGGCAGCGATTGCCGACGCAGCTGGCACTCCACTCGATCTGTTTCAACGAATCGTGGTTTCTCCCTGTTCAATAAGTGCGGTGATGTACACCACAAGCGGACCGATCGTGCTCAGCGTGAACTCGACCGGCGACGACCTCTCGACCCTGGTGCCAAGCTGACAATGGACTTCGATATCGGACACGTTGACTCGTTCACAACCGGAACGGTCGGGCCCAAGGGTCAACGCACCTTCTACCTTCAGGCCACCTCGGGAGCGACGACGGTGTCACTCAAGCTTGAGAAGCAGCAGGTCATGGCGATGGCCGAGCACCTCGCCTCACTCCTCGAAGATCTGCCTGAGGTCGATGCCAACGAATGGACTTCGGCTCCCAGCCTTGTCGAGCCAGTCGAAACCATGTGGGTGATCGGCGCAATGGGCGCAATGTATGACTCGACCTCGGACAATGTCGTCGTCATGGCAGAAGAGATCGTCGAAGACCCTGAGGCTGAAGAAGCTGCAACGGCGACCTTCCGCATTGGCCGAGGACAGACGTTGGCGTTCATCGAGCGCGCACACGAAGTCGTCGAAGCAGGCCGACCACCATGTCAGTGGTGTTCACGCCCACTCAACTACGGCGAAGACGGGTTCTGCCCTTGTTGGAACTGATCGTCGATGACTGACGACCATCCACCAGGTCACGATTCAGACCCGGACGAAGACGAGGCGGAGAATCCGTTCCGACCTCGCCCTCCCCTGCCAACAGCCGAGGCCCTCAAGATTCTCGCAACCGCCGACATCGAAGTGCTTGGTCGGATGCCGTACAGCTCAAACGCGACTTTCCTTGTCGACCTCAACGTTGACGGCGAGTACCCAGCGCAGGCGATCTATAAGCCTGAGCGCGGCGAGCAGCCGTTGTGGGATTTTCCAGGCTCGCTGTTCATGCGCGAGATCGCGGCCTATCTACTTTCTGAGCAGCTCGGGTGGGGTCATGTGCCTCCAACAATCGAGGTCGATGGACCAGCGGGCATTGGTTCGCTACAGCTGTTCATTCCCGCAAAGTTCGAAGAGCACTACTTCACGTTGCTCGATGACGAGCAGTTCCATCCGGCCTTCCGCGAGATCTGTGCCTTCGACTTCGTTGCAAACAACACCGACCGGAAAGCTGGCCATATTCTGCTGGCCGAGTCGAATGACGAGCTCTGGTGCATCGATAATTCGCTCTGTTTCCATCAGGAGTTCAAGCTGCGCACCGTCGTCTGGGACTTCGCCAGCGAGCAGCTGCCCACCCACGTATCCGAGAGCCTTGAGGAGTTCCTCGACGACGGCCTCGATCCGGCCCTCAGCGAGCTTCTGACGCCATTTGAGCGTGATGCAACGCTGACTCGGGCTCGGGCCCTCTTCCAAAATGGCGAGTTCCCCACCGACCCCACAGGCCGCCGCTACCCCTGGCCCATGGTCTAACCCACAAATTTGAGCCGTTAGGTACGCCGGGCGTACTTAGCGGTTCAAATTTGTGAGCATGGAGCGGACAGTGCGGACCAGTTGCTGTGGAGAGTCGACGTAGTCAGACCAGGTAAAGGTGAGGACGGTCCAGCCTGCTAGCTGTAGTGCGTTCTTCCGGCGCGGGTCGCCAACGAACGACTCGTGATTGAAGTGGTAGCGCACGCTGTCGAGCTCGATCGCCAGTCGTGCGTCGGGGTAGGCCAGATCAACCCTACCGATCAAGTGTCCGTCGATTCCGCGTACCTCGTGCTCGTACGCCGGCCGCCCGAGGCCAGCATCTTCGAGGAGGGTTCCGACCATTCGATTCCATCGGCTATCGGGGACCCGTCGATCGCCGTAGCGCTCGTCGAGGAACAGTCGAAGCTTGCCAGTTCCGTTCCGCCCCTTCGCGGCGTGACGAATGTAGACGTCATAGAGGTCCGGCCAATCGAGAACCTTCGAACGAATGGCCGCATCTACGAGATGACCAAGTTCCGTTCGGGAGTAGACACCAGCGCAGTCCAAGACAGTCCTCGCCGGACCAGTAACCGCGACTTCGTCTATCTCGTGTTCGTCGACCAGATCGAATTGCTTCGACCGATGAACCACGGCTGTCGAAATTCTTGTGCGCCGCCTATACGCAATCGTTGCTTCGATGATCTCTGGCTGGCGTTCATCAAAGCCCCACAAGTACGCAGCAGCTCGATGGCTAATCACCCCCTTCGCGGAGAGGGATAGGGCCCGTGCGTCACCAATCCACGATGGCGGCACTGCAGTCAGTTGATACACCCGTGGGTACGGACGACTCAGAAGTCCGGAGGCGAACCGCCGTTTCACCTGAGCGTCAGATAGTCCAACCCCGTTGAGTTCATCGAGTGACAACACGCCATGGTGCGCGGCAAATGCCGAAAATTGTTCGGTAGAAAACACAAAACTTCCCCTGCCAGTTGTTGGTCAGGGGAAGTGTTTTTGACAATTTTGAACCGCTAGGTACGTCTGGCGTACCTAGCGGTTCAAAATTGTTAGTGCTTAGCTGCGGGCCTTGAGGGCTTCGATCAGCTTTGGCACGACGCTGTGGACGTCGCCCACGATGCCGAGGTCGGCAACACCGAAGATCGGTGCTTCCTCATCCTTGTTGATGGCAATGATGTGCTTGGAGCCCTTCATGCCAACGAGGTGCTGGGTTGCTCCAGAGATACCGAGTGCGAGGTAGACGTCAGGCTTAACGACCTTGCCGGTCTGGCCAACCTGGGAGCTGTAGGGCACCCAGCCGGCGTCGACGATGGCTCGGGATGCGCCAGCAGCGCCGCCCATGAGCTGTGCGACCTCTTCGACCATGGCGTACTTCTCCGCATCGCCAAGGCCACGGCCGCCAGCGGCAACGAAGCCTGCTTCGTCGAGCTTCGGTCCGTCGGACTGCTCTTCGAACGTGTCAACGACCTTGGCAGCGCCAGCGGCGCCTGAGTCTGGAACGGCAAGCGCTGCGACTGCAGCAGCGGCGCCACCAGTCTCTTCAGCAACAAAGGACTTCGGACGCACGAGTGCGATCTGGGCCTTGCCACCAGTGAAACGAGTCTTGACGTTGGTGGTTCCACCAAAGACTGGCTCGGTGCCGACCAACGCATCGCCGTCGACCTCGAGGTCGACCACGTTCGTGATGACCGGTGCGTCGAGTGCGACCGACAAACGAGCGGCTACATCGCGGCCGTCGTAGGTGGTGCCTGCAAGAACTGCAGCGGGGCCCGTGCCTGCCTCAACAGCTGCCGCAATGGCGGCAGCGACGTTGACGCCCTGAAGGCCGCCAGCGAGATCGCCGGTTGCGTGAACGGTGCTTGCACCGTGTGCGCCAGCTTCTGCTGCGACTGCATCGGATGCGTCGGTGCCGAGAACGACAGCAACGTCGTCAGCGAGGGTGCGGGCCTTGGCCAGCATCTCGGTCGTCATGGACGAGAGTGCGCCGTCGGCGAGCTCTCCGTATACCCAAAGTGATGAAATTCCCATGATTAGAGCACCTTCAAGTCTTCAAGGAACGCAATGATGCGCTCGTGGGCGTCGCCCTCGTCAACTACCTTCTCGCCAGCTTCACGAGCTTCGGCTTCTTCGATCTGCACGATCTCCTGGCCACCGCCAGCCCAACCAACCGATGCGGCATCGATGCCGAGGTCAGCGAGTGCAACTTCGTCAACAGGCTTTGACTTCGCAGCCATGATGCCCTTGAACGATGGGTAGCGAGGCTCTACAACGCCTGCGGTTACCGAGACAACACATGGCATTGGGCAGGTGACCGAGTCGTAGCCGGTCTCGGTCTGACGCTGAACGGAAACCGATCCGTCGCCAACCTCGATCGACTTTGCGAACGTGACCGAGGGAAGGCCCATGACCGCAGCGATCTGCTCTGGGACAGTTCCGGTGTAGCCATCGCTCGACTCGGTTGCGGCAAGGATGAGGTCGGGCTCGGTGCGGCCGATAGCTGCGGCGAGGACCTTTGCGGTCGAGAGGGCATCGGACCCAGCGAGCGCATCGTCGGAGACGAGCACGGCGCTTTCGGCACCCATTGCCAGGGCGGTGCGGAGTCCGGAAACCTCGTTGTTTGGTGCCATCGACACCAACGAGACGGTTCCCCCACCAGCGGCTTCAGCAAGCTGCAACGCCATCTCGACTCCGTAGGAGTCGGACTCGTCGAGAATCAGCTTGGAGCTGCGGTCGAGGGTCTTGGTTTCAGGATTCAGCTTGCCGGTCTCTGCCGGATCTGGAATCTGCTTTACGCATACAACAACGTTCATTGGCCTAGTGTGCCTCTTAGTACTGCGGTAAGGACGGTCCCGACGGCACTAAAACCGGCAGGATTTTCGCGCCCTCAAAAGCTGCAGGACGTTCCCCGAGTCTACCGAGCGGTAGCTAAGTCCAGTTCGGAGAATGGGTTCGTATGAAAATCGTCCTTATCGCTAACGCATCTGCCTCGTCGGTCACCGCCCGAACCCGCGTGGTGATCCAGAAGGCGCTATCGGCCGACCATGATGTGACGCTGAAAGAGACGGCCCGGCGAGGCCACGCGACCCGCCTGGCAAAGGGCGCTGCTGCTGAGGGTGCCGACGTCGTGGTGGTGCTTGGCGGCGATGGCACCTTGAACGAAGCAGCGAACGGTGTTGTGGGCACCGACACGGCGCTTGCTCCCCTGCCGGGCGGTTCGACCAACGTGTTCGCACGGACGCTGGGGCTGCCGGACGACCCGATCCATGCCACTGCGGTCACGCTCGAGGCGTTGGAGTCCCGATCGATACGAAGCATCGGCCTTGGCGTCGCGAACTCGCGCTACTTCCTGTTTCACATCGGCGTTGGCTATGACGCTGCTGTTGTCAAAGAGGTGGAGAAGCGCGGCCAGCTCAAGCGCTGGGCCGGACACTCGCTCTTTGCGTTCTCCGCTATCGATACTTTCCTCCGCCATTACGACCGAAAGACTCCGCACTTCTCGGTCGACTTCGGCAGCGGTGAAGTAGTACCTGATGGCTACTTTGCGATTGCACTCAACACCGACCCGTACACCTACCTCGGCACCCGGCCCTTCAGCGTTGCCCCCGAAGCCACGCTCGATCGACCGATGAGCGTCGTGACTGTTCGCTCGCTGAGCCCGTATCGACTCAGCCGCCTCATCGCGTCAACCCTTCGATCCTCCGACGGGGTCACTACAGGCAAGGGCATTGATGTGCGGTCTGACGTTCGTGATGTGACGCTGTCGAGCGAGACACCGTTCCCGTATCAACTCGATGGCGACTACCTGGGCGACGTCACCTCGATGCACCTGACCTGGGAGCCAGACGTTCTCCGCCTAGTAGTCCCCGACGGCCGCCACGTCCCAAGACCCGTAAATATCTTGTAACTCCCGGGCTTCGCCCTCCAGGGCTCAAATCCGTCGCTGGCGCTCCTCGATTTCGCGCCTGCTGCGCCGGAGGCGGCGTCTGGTCGTTCGTCCCTCTCCCGCACGCGGCAAAGCAGTCCTTAGTGCGTATAAGCGACGGCGCGGGGGAACCGGTGTGCCAGCGCGCCTTACTGCGCCTCCGGCGCCCAGCCTGCGTGGCGCTTGAACGCTCCCCGGAGGGACGATAGGTCCGCTCCCGTAGTAACAGAATCGCGGCGGAGCCGCTGTTACTTAAGGGCGCGGACGGCCACATCTGGGACGTTGGTAATGATGCCGTTGACGCCCATCTTTGCCAGCTGCTTCATGCGCTTTGGGTCGTCGACCGTCCACACATAGACATCAAGCTCGGCCTCTTCGGCAGCGTCGATCCAACGCGGGGTGACGATGTCGTCCCATGGGTTAATCGCCACGTGGTTGTGCGCAGCGGCGCGTCCGACGGAGACCTCGGGGCCAACGTCGTCGTCGGTGAGGAACCCGGTAGGCATGTTGGCGTCGATGTCGTGAACCGCGTTGATCGCTCCCATGTCGAACGAGGTGATGAGGACCTTGTCGCGACTCAGCTTCGCTCGAGCGATCTTGACGATCGCCGGCACCATCAGATGCTCGGGGTCGTAGTCGTCTTCGGTGGGATCGTTCTTGATCTCGATGTTGACGCCCATGTCGCCGCACGCATCGATGACCGCTTCCAGCGTCGAGATGTGATCAGGCATGTCTTTGAGCTTCTGCTCGCGGATCAGCTTCCCGTTCGGGGTGATTGGGTCGTGATGAACAACGATTTCGCCGTCTGCGGTGTGACGAACATCGAGCTCGACCCAATCGGCGCCCATGTTGGCAGCCGCTTCGAATGCCTCGATCGTGTTTTCTTTGAACGCCTTCGAGGCACCGCGATGGGCAATAACAAGAGTCATCTCACCGAGGGTAGCCCACGTGAACTCAACACCACCGGGTCAATCTGACTAGCTTTCGCCAGCCGCAAATTACACCGATGTAACACTTTGCGTGGCGCGCGAACCACAGAAAGAGAGAAAATGCTTGATCTGCGATTCGGCCCCAGATACATTCTGTGAACCAACTTGGTTCTGGGCATGCGGGGCGGCATGGGCATGGAACCAAGCATTGGATGCGTGGAGGCATCAGTGTCAGTACAACTTTCAGATAGTGCAGTAATTTTCCCGACCCGGGAATCAGCCGAGCCGCGCGTGTGGCGCACCGGTGCTGCATGCCGAGATACCGATCCGGATTTGTTCTTCCCGGTCGGCCAGACGGGTCCTGCAATCGCACACATTGCGAATGCCAAGGCCGTTTGCGAAACCTGTGTAGTTCAGGTTGAGTGCCTCGAGTACGCACTCATGACGAACCAGGATGCGGGAATCTGGGGTGGCCTCACCGAAGATGAGCGCCGCAAGATCCGTCGTGAGCGTCGCAAGGCCAACCGTGCAGCGCAGGCAGCTGCAGCAGCACAGGCCAAGCAGGGCTAACCACGTCCGGCTGAGCCGGACGACGACTACAAGTCGAGTTGAAGCGCCAGGTCATAGACCTGGCGCTTTTTCGCGCCCGTCATCGCCACCACGGTGTCGACAGCATCTCGGCGAGACGCCCCTGACGCAAGCTCGCTCTTCAGCGCGTCGACGAGCATGTCTTCGGTGATCTCGCGGAGCTCAGCTCCGGCGAGAATGAGCACGTATTCCCCCCGAGGTTCGACCGACGTGGTGTGATCGACGGCTTCACCAAGACTCCCCCGCCAAATCTCCTCGTAGCGCTTTGTCAGCTCCCGAGCGAGCACGACCCGACGGTTAGCACCGAGCGCGTCGGCCAGATCGGCCACGGTCCGAGCCAACCGATGGGGCGCCTCGAACAGCACCGCCGTACGTCGCTCGTCGATGAGCTCAGCAATGCGTTCGCCGCGCTCGCGGCCTTTGCGAGGAAGGAAGCCGTCGAAACAGAAACGGTCGGTGACCAGGCCGCTTGCGGTCAGTCCAACCAGCACTGCGCTCGCTCCAGGAATGCTGACCACCTTGTGACCGGCCTCGATCGCTGCCGCCACCATTCGCTGCCCAGGATCTGAAACGGCAGGAGTTCCCGCGTCGGAGACGAGGACGACGGTTTGCCCGGCCGCAAGTCTCGACACGACCTCGACCGATGCCGCGTGCTCGGTGTGGTCGTTGCACACGATGAACGGATCGTGCGGAATCCCGAAGTGCGCAAAGAGCGAACCTGTGCGGCGGGTGTCTTCGCACGCCACGGAGTCGGCGTGGGTAAGTGCCTCGATCGCTCGAGGTGAAAGATCGCCGAGATTCCCGATCGGGGTGGCGACGAGGATGAGGGTCACTCGATCAGATCCGCAACTTCAAGGTCGCCTCGGATTTCAAGCTGGTCGCCGGCTTCGATCTGCCAGTGGCGAAAGCGCCCGGCTTCGGTCTCGATCGCGCACGCCGCACCAAACTCGATCTTTGATACTCGGTGCTGTCGCATCGTGACGATCCTAATGATCCGCATCTCGTCGTCGCAGAAGGCGACGTCGATCGGGAACTTCATGCCGAGCGTGTGCACGCTCTTCGTCTTGTCGATCAGCAGTGCGCCCTCGTATTCATGACGCCCGAGAAGACCGATCGTGCGAAGTCGGCGAGTGTCTGCACGTTCCAACGACGCGAGCACCGTCCCTTCATGCACTAACCAAGCCATTCCGGAATTCTAGACAAAGGTGCGTCGACGGGTGAAACGCTAGGTTTCGTTCATGGATGTCAGCTTCGAGCGATTTCGGGCGACCGACCAAGATGCGACGCGGCACTTGATCCTTGAGGGCCTGCGAGAGCGTTGGGGAGACGACTTCGACCCCCCGTTCAACCGGGATTTAGACGACATCCAGTCGACGTATGTCGACGCCGGACCTGTCGCGCTGATCGGCCGCTCCGATGACAAGATCATCGTGTCCGGAATCTTGCTCGTGGACGGTCGCACTGGCGAGATCGTCCGGATGTCGGTGGACGCTAGCCATCGCCGAATGGGCCTCGCTCGTCTGATGGTTGCCGAGTTGATCGAGACCGCCCGCCAGCTCAGTCTCGAAACCGTGAAGGTCGCAACCGATACACCGTGGCATTCAGCGGTGGCGCTCTATCGAAGCTGCGGTTTCACCGAAACCGGCCACGACGAAACCGACACCCACTTCGCACTCCAGCTCTAGGCGGAAGCTTCGCTACAAAGCGAGTTCGAAGCTGCGAAGCCGATCCGCGACGCAAACACCGCCTCAGGCGCCCAGCCTCCGTGGCGCGTGAACGGCCCCCGGAGGGGACGGAGTTAGCGAACCTGAAGCCGCCAAGTGAGTTCGAAGCTGCGAAGCCGGTTCGAGCGGGCGCGGCCTCCGGCCAGCAGTGGAGCATCGAGGAGCCGCTAGGCGACGGATTGCGACAGCTGGATGTCAGACGTTGAAGCGGAATTCCATGACGTCGCCGTCTTGGACGATGTAGTCCTTGCCTTCGGAGCGCACCTGGCCCTTGTCTCGAGCTGCCGCCCATGAGCCAGCCTCGACGAGCTCTTCCCAGTTGATTGTTTCAGCGCGAATGAAGCCGCGTTCGAAGTCGGTGTGGATGACGCCCGCAGCCTGCGGAGCGGTCGACCCGGCGCGGAAGGTCCAGGCTCGGGTCTCCTTCTCACCAGTGGTGAGGTAGGTGCGAAGCCCCATCAGCTCGTAGGCGGCGCGGATGAAGCGTGGCATTGCACCTTCACCGAGCCCAAGGCCTTCGAGCATTTCTGCGCGCTCGTCTTCGTCGAGCTGTGCGGCTTCCGCTTCGAGCTGCACACACGTGGCGATGACTTCAGCTCCACCGAGCGCTTCGCTGACAGGAGCGGCTAGTGCTTCGCCTTCGTCGAGCTGATCCTCCCCGATATTCACCATGGCCAGCACGGGCTTGTTGGTCAGGAAGAAGAACGGCTTGAGCTCGTCACGTTCGTCGGCCGTCAGATCGCTCTTGTAGAGCGGTGTTCCCTCGCTCAACATCTCGACCACCTTGGCCAACAACGCAGTGTCGCCCTCTTTCGACTTGTCGACACGGGCGGCGCGCCCGATCTTCTCGAGCTGCTTCTCGGCCATGTCGAGGTCGGCTAGCGCAAGCTCGGTCTCGACCACACCAAGATGCTCGAGCGGGTCGGTTGGTCCGGGGACATCGTCGTCGGGAAAGGCCCGAAGCACAAAGACAATGGCGTCGACTTCACGGATACCGGCTAGGAACTTGTTGCCGAGACCTTCGCCCTGGCTTGCACCCTCGACCAAGCCACCGATGTCGTTGAACTGCACGCTGGCGTGGATGACCTTCTTCGAGTTCGACATCTCGCTCAGCGCGTCGAGGCGCGAGTCGAAGACCTTCGCAACGCCGACATTTGGGTCGGTCGTGGCGAATGCATAGGGGGCAGCCAAGGCGCCACCACCTGCGAGAGCGTTAAATAGCGACGACTTGCCTGCATTCGGCAGACCAACAAACCCAAAGCGTTCCATAGAGGCGCAAGGCTATCGGTGCTTCACGCATGGGAAGTACAGTCATGGCATGGAACCAGCCGCCGCACTCACTCGGGCGATCTACTTGCTCGACCGCGAGCTCGCTCCAAGCAACAAAGTTCGGGCATTCAAGAGGGCCCTCGACGCCATCGATGAGATCGGCATCGACGAAACCCTCAAGCGTGCCAAGGCCGGAACGATCACCGAAGTCGAGGGCATTGGCAAGAGCACCGGGGCCGTCATTACCGAAGCGGTTCTTGGCATCGAGGACGGGTATTTGGCCAAGCTCGACGAGCGCAGCCGGATTCCACTTGGGCTTGGCGGCGAGCTCCGCGCTCAGCTCAAGGGCGACTGCCACACGCACAGCACCTGGTCCGACGGTGGTGCCCCGCTCGAAACCATGGCCCACACTGCCCGTGCCCTTGGCCATGAATACGTCGTCGCCACCGATCATTCGGCCCGCCTGACGATCGCTCACGGTCTCAGCGAAGAACGCCTCGTCCAACAACTCGCCGAGCTCGAAACGCTGAATGCGTCGATGGCGCCGTTCCGCGTGCTGTCCGGCATGGAGGTCGACATCTTTGAAGATGGCAGCCTCGACCTGGCTGACCACATGCTCGAAAAGCTCGACGTCGTGGTCGCGTCGGTCCACAGCAAGCTCAAGATGCCGGCGGCCGACATGACCCGACGGATGGCTACCGCTGTGGCGAACCCGCACGTCGACATTCTGGGGCACATGACAAACCGAAAGGTGTCTGGCACGGGCCGGGCACCCTCAGAGTTCAATGCCGAAATGGTGTTCGCTGCCTGCAAGAAGTTCGACACCGCCGTCGAGATCAACTGCAGACCAGAACGCCAAGATCCGCCCGAGGAACTGCTCGAGCTCGCCGTCGAGTGGGACTGCTACATAGCAATCGATACCGACGCACACGCCCCCGGCCAAATGGAATGGCAGGCGTACGGTTGCGACAAGGCTGTCCGATGTGGGGTCAACCCCGACCGCATCATCAACACCTGGACTGCCGACCAGCTTCTCGACTGGACCACAAGCAAGGCGTCCTAACCGCTACCAAACTCGGTCATCAGAATTTTTCGAGGTTTTCGCGACTTTCCGTGGCTATCAGCCGTCCTTGTATCCGTAAGCGCTGTGCAGGTATCCCGCCACCTGCCCAGCGCTTGCCATTTTTTGACCTAACCCCGGTTACGATTGGTCCCCATGTCGAAGCGTACGCAAAAGAAGAAACTGAAGGCCCGTCGCTCGAAGGCGAACCACGGTCGCAAGCCCAACATGGGTCGCAACAGCTGATCGCTGTTCGAATCTCTAGGAGTCGCGTTCGATGAGCGCCATTCTTGGAGTTCTTGCCATTGGCCTGATGGTCATGGTCCTTATCATCGCAGCTGGTTCTCTCGTGATCGCTGCAACTATCCCTCTCGGAAAATGGCTCGAACGCCGTCGAGAGGGATCTGACGCGTCCGGCGACACTCCGCGCGAATAGCAGCTTTCCGTTCATCGGATTGAGCGCACGTGACACGTATTTCGTTTCCCGAGGACGCGCGGCGCCAGATCTTCGCTAACTTACGTTCTTGACCAGCGGCGACATCGTGTTGCCAGCGCCATTTACGCCGGAGGGGCATATGCGCAAAACATCCAAACTCATCCTGGCGCTGCTTGCAGCGTTCAGCCTTCTCGCAGCCGCATGTGGCAGCACTGCCGACACGGTGACCGACGCGGCAACCGACGTTGTCGATGAAGCAACCGACGCTGTCGACGAGGTAGTCGAAGAAGTCGACGAGGCTATGGAAGAAGAGCCTGAAGAAGAGGCCATGGAAGAAGAAGCCATGGAAGAAGAAGCCATGGAAGAAGAGTCTGAAGAGGCCATGGAAGAGGGCAGCGACACGACTGTTGGCCTTGTCTACGACATTGGTGGCCGTGGCGACCTTTCGTTCAACGACTCCGCAGCTGCTGGCCTCGAGAAGGCAAAGGCTGACCTTGGTGTCGACTTCACCGAAGCTTCGCCAAACAACGACGGTTCGAACCGTGAAGAGCTCCTTCAGCTCGCCGCTGACGGAAACCCAATCGTTATCGGTGTTGGTTTCCTCTTCGAAGGTGACGCAGTTGCGACCGCAGCTGAGAACCCTGACACGAACTTCGCTGTTATCGACTCCTCGATGCTCGACTTCAGCCAGGACCCACCAGCTCCGTACGGCGACAACGTCGCTGGCCTCGTCTTCGCTGAAGAGCAGGGTTCCTACCTCGTAGGTGTTGCTGCCGCAAAGAAGACCACCAGCAACAAGCTTGGATTCATCGGTGGCGTGTGCTGCTTCGGTCTTATCGAGAAGTTCGAAGCTGGCTTCCGCGCTGGCGCCCTCTCGGTCAACCCAGACATCGAGATCGTTGCTGAGTACATCACCGACGCACCTGACTTCGACGGCTTCAACCAGCCTGACCGTGCTCAGGTCATCGCAACTACCATGTACGAAGATGGCGCTGACATCATCTATCACGCTGCTGGCGGTGCCGGTAACGGCATGTTCCAGGCGGCCAAGGAGTACTCAGAGGACGAGGGCCAGAAGGTCTGGGGCATCGGCGTTGACTCTGATCAGTTCAACACCATCGGCGCTGTCGACGAGAGCCTTCAGCAGTACGTCCTTACCTCGATGCTCAAGCGTGTCGATGTCGCTGTATTCGAGATCTTGAAGGCACAGAACGACGGCGCATTCGCTGCTGGTCCGAACGTCTACGACCTCTCGGTCGATGGCGTTGGCTACTCAACCAGCGGTGGATTCGTTGACGACATCATCGACGATCTTGAGGCGGCAAAGGCCTCCATCGTGAGCGGTGAGGTCGTTGTACCGACCGACCCAACCGAGGTTGGTTAATCGCCAAACGGCTCGACTGATCTGATCGTCGATCAGTTCGGTTAACAAACGACGAAGACCGGGCTCTCCGCTTTTCTCCGCCATGGAGGAATCGGGTAGGGTCCGGTCTTCATCCGTTTTGCGGGAAGGTAGTCAGAACTCCATGACGGCAGCTATCGAACTCATCGGCATTACCAAGCGCTTCCCCGGAGTCATCGCGAACGACGATGTCAACCTGACGGTTGAGAAGGGCGAGATTCACGCCATCTGTGGCGAGAACGGTGCGGGCAAGTCGACGCTGATGAAGATTCTCTACGGCATGCAGCCGGCCGACGAAGGCCGGATGTTGGTCAATGGCGAGGAAGTGAATTTCAGTACGCCGAACGATGCCATCGATCGCGGCATCGGCATGGTGCATCAGCACTTCATGTTGGCTGATCAGCTGACCGTCCTTGAGAACATCATCCTTGGCGCCGAGCCGACAAACGGTGGCGTCATCAAGTTCAAAGAGGCCGAAGCCCACCTGGCCAAGGTGGCTGCTGATTATGGTCTGACGATCGACCCCAACGACATGATCGAAAGTCTTGAGGTTGGCGAACGCCAGCGTGTCGAGATCATCAAGGTCTTGTATCGGGGTGCCGAGATTCTGATCCTCGACGAGCCAACTGCGGTGCTCGTTCCCCAAGAAGTCGAGGCGCTCTTCGACAACATGCGCGAGCTCAAAGCGGCTGGCTCGACGATCATCTTTATCGATCACAAGCTCGATGAGGTCCTGGAGATTTCCGACAGCATCACCGTGCTGCGCCACGGCAAAACGGTGGCGAGCATGCCCAACGAGGGAGTCACGGCCCACGATCTGGCCGAGCTCATGGTCGGCAGCGAGCTTCCAACTCCCGAGACGTCCGAATCGACAGTAACTAGCACGGTTGCGCTCGACGTCCGAGAGGTCACCGTCGCCGACGAAGACGGCCGCAACGTCGTGGAGAACATCAACTTCCAGATTCACAAGGGCGAGATTCTCGGTATAGCCGGCGTTGAGGGCAACGGTCAGAGCGAGCTAATCGATGCGATCATCGGCACCGCCGATATTCGACAAGGCGCAATGAGCCTGCTCGGAACCGACATCTCGAATATGTCAGTCCGCAAGCGCCGCGAGCTTGGCATTGCCTACGTTCCTGAAGATCGTCACGTGGAAGGTCTCATGCTCGACGCCCCGCTGTGGGAGAACGCTGCGCTCGGACATCAGACCCAGTCGCCGTACGGCTCGCGATGGCTGATCAACCGTGACGGCGCCCGAACCCAAACCGAGCTCATCAAAGAAGAGTTCGACGTTCGCACCCCAAACATCGATGTGTCGGCGCACGCATTGTCGGGCGGAAACCAACAGAAACTGATTATCGGACGCGAGCTCACCTCGAACCCGTCACTGCTGATCGCAGCCCATCCAACCCGCGGCATCGACGTTGGCGCCCAAGCTGCCGTGTGGGAGCAGATCCGAACCGCACGTGCCAACGGCCTAGCAACACTGTTGATCTCTGCCGACCTTGACGAGCTCATTGGTTTGTCCGACACCATCGTCGTCATGCTCCGCGGACGGCTCGTGGCCCGTCTGGCTCCTGAAGATGTCACCCCACGCGACCTCGGTGCCTATATGACCGGCGCCGCCACCCAGAACTCTGACGAGGCTGCATAATGCGCAAACTGCTCTTCGCTCTCGCCGCTCCGGTCGGGGCATTCGTCCTGACGATCATCATCTCGTCGATTGCCTTGTGGATGTTCGGTTCGAACCCGTTCTCGGCCTACGGCGACATGCTCGGCCACGCAGCCAAGCTCGAGACCCAGGTCGACATTTTGAACCGGGCCACACCGCTCTACATCTCGGCTGTCGCCGCGGCGATCGGGTTCCGCATGAACCTGTTCAACATCGGTGTCGAGGGGCAGTACCTGTTTGCTTTCCTCATCGCGGCACAAGTTGGCAGCCTCGTGGTCCTTCCGCAGGTGTTCCACATCTTGCTGATCATGACCGTTGCTGTGCTCGTTGGAGCGGCGTACGCAGGCATCGCGGGCGTCCTGAAGGTCACCCGTGGCGTGAACGAAGTTATCTCGACCATCATGTTGAACGCGATTGCCATCACCGGACTCATTGCACTGTTGCAGCAGCGCTGGCAGGCCGACCAGGAGAACTTCACCTCGACGACGCTTGGAACGAACCCGATTCCCGAGTCCGGCCTGATCCCAAACATCAACGGGATAGTCGAGATATTCACCCGGGATATTGGCCAGGGTAAGCAGCTCACGGGCATGCTCATCGTCGCCATCCTTGTTGGTCTCGCGTACCACTTCTTGTTGACCCGCATGCGCTTCGGTTTCGACCTTCGTGCAAGCGGAGCGAACCCGTTTGCCGCACGTGCGGGTGGTATTCCACCCAAGCGAATGGTCGTCGCCGCAATGGTGCTCTCGGGTGCTGCTGCAGGCCTCATTGGCCTGGTCGAGCTCAACGAGAAGGCCAAGTTCTCGCCAAATCCGATCAAGGGTCTCGGGTTCGCTGGCATTGCGGTTGCACTGCTCGGGCGAAACAACCCGGGTGGCATGGTCTTCGCAGCGCTGCTTTTCGCATTCCTCGATGTGTCTGCCGGCATCTTGCAGAACACCCAAGCGGCAACCAAAGAGATCGTGAACATCATGCAGGGCATCGTCTTGCTCGTGGCCGTCATCGCCTACGGCGTCACGGCCCGCATCCAGTCACGTGAGGAGGCCAAGGCCACTGCCGAGGCCCTTCGAGCGACCGAGGGAATGGAGGTGGCAACATGAGCATGGAGAAGTGGAACAACATTCCGGCCTGGATCCGCTGGCCAATCTATGCCCTCCTTGGCATCCTCCTGCTGACGATCGTCCAGGGAGTAAGCGACGTCGACCGGCTCACGAAGGTGTCGACCTCTCGCGAAATGCTCCGGTGGGCCGTGCCGATCTTCCTCGCTGGCCTTGGCGGCTTGTTTAGCGAACGGGCCGGTGTCGTGAACATCGGACTCGAAGGCATGTTGATTCTCGGCATGTGGTTCGGCGCCTGGGGCTCCATCAACTACGGCCCGTGGATCGGTCTACTGATCGGCATCGGCGGAGGCGCTATCGGTGGCTTGCTCCATGCCGTTGCCACGGTGACCTTCAACGTCGACCACATTATCTCCGGGGTGGCGATCAACATCCTGGCACCGGCGATCACCAGATATTTGTCGGACGAGGTTTGGGGTTCCCCAACCACATCACCCGCAACTTCGACGCCAGACGTATACGACCTGCCAATCCTCGGAGGTGGCACGGTTGCTGGCTGGGAATCACCCGACCTACTCCTTGAGGTCACCAATCTGGAGCTGCCGTTCATTAGCGACGTTGCCGGGCTCTTACGCGGGCTAGTAACAAACCTGCACTTCGTGTCGTTGCTGGCCATTTTGTTGGTGCCATTCACCTCGTGGCTGATCTGGCGCACCCGCTTTGGTCTGCGCTTGCGCATCTCGGGCGAGAACCCGAGCGCTGGTGAGGCCCAGGGCATCAACATCATCTTCTACAAGTACGCAGGCGTGATCATCTCCGGCGGTCTTGCCGGTCTCGGCGGTGCGTTCATCTCGACCGAGCTTTCCGGCTTGTTCCAGGGCGGCAACAGCGCTGGCCGAGGCTTCATTGGTCTCGCCGCCCTCATCTTCGGTAACTGGCGCCCAGGCGGCGTGCTCGTCGGAGCGCTGTTGTTCGGATACGTCTTTGGACTCGACCTGAAGGACCTTGACGGCACGGCATCACACGCACTCTTGCTGGTGAACACCGTGGTGCTTGGCGCTGTGGCGATCTGGGCGGCGACAAAGAACCGGGTTGCCGACACCGTCTTGGCAGCGATCCTCGCCGTCGGAGCGTTTGTCTGGTGGTTGAGCGCCGATGCTGTGCCGGGGTGGTGGAGCAATATCTTGCCGTACGTCCTCGTGCTACTCGTGCTTGTGTTCTTTGCCCAGCGCCTACGGATGCCGAAGGCCCTTGGCCAGCCGTATGCCAAGGGTGGGCGTTAGCGCGGTGGCGAACCTGTCGCCAGACAACTTTGCCGCCAACGGAGTTGCGGTCTTTCCGGACGCTGTCGACGCTGATGCTCTCGACAGTCTTCGCAACGACATCCAACGGCTCGTCGACGATTTTGAGCCGAGCGGTGTGTCGACCGTGTTTTCGACAGACGCCGAACAAGGCCATGCCCGCGATGACTATTTCCTGACGTCGGGCGACAAGATTCGCTACTTCTACGAGGACGGCGTTCTCTCACCCGATGGCGACCTGACCGTCGACAAGGCCCGGGCGCTCAACAAGATCGGGCACGCCATGCATGATCTCGATCCGGGCTTCGACACGGTCTGTCGTTCAGTCCCATTTCGCAAGGCTGCAGAAGCGGTTGGCATGACCGACCCGCTCTTGCTGCAGTCGATGGTGATCTTCAAGAACCCGGAAATCGGTGGCGAAGTAACGCCGCATACTGACCATACGTTCTTGTGGACCGAGCCTCAAAGCGTCATCGGGTTTTGGCTGGCTGTCGACGAAGCCACGCAGGAGAACGGCTGCCTGTGGGCCCTGCCAGGAGGACATACGATCCCGGTCAAGTCGAGGTTCTCACGCAACGCCGATGACACGGGCACGGAGATGGAGATCTTCGACGACTCACCGTTTCCTGAAGATGGTTGGGTTCCTTTGGAGGCCGAGCCAGGCACGTTGATAGCGCTCCACGGCACGCTCCCCCACCGGAGCGCGCCCAACACATCGACAAAATCGCGTTTGGCGTTCACCCTGCATTGCATTGAGGCTGGAGCCAAGTGGGCCGAGAGCAATTGGCTTCAGCGTCCAACACTGCCGTTCAAGGGCTTCTAATAATCCCGCTGTCGCAATCCGTCGGCTGGCGCCTCCTCGATGCTCGGCGGCTGGCCGGAGGCCGCGCCCGTCCGAACCGGCTTCGCAGCTTCGGACTCGCTTCCTACCCGAAGAGTCTGGTGATGTTTTCCTGGAGGGAATCTTCTCCGAGGCGTCCGAACTTCTCGAATGAGCCGTCAGCCTTCTTGAGCACGAAGGCCGGCTGAGAGCCAACGCCATACTCACGCCAGATCTCTCCACGTTCATCGTTGATATTTGGGAAGATACCGACTCCGGTTCCTCCGACGAACGCTTGCATTGCGCTCTCGCCATCATGGGCGGCAACCCCAACGAACTTCACGCCTGGGTTGGCTTTCGATACCCGTGCGACCGCACCGGCTTCACGTTGACACGTTGGTCACCAGGGCGCCCAGAACCAGAGCACGGTGTCGGTGCCTTCGATGGAGTTGAGATCGAGCTGTCCACCACCGACGAGGTTGACCTGTCGGCCAGGGGCTGCGGTGGTCGTTTCCGGTGCAGCGGTCGTGGTCGTGGTGGTGGTTGACGTTGTGGTCGTGGACGTCGTCGTTTCTGGCGCAGCGGTTGTTGTTTCTGCCGTTGCGGCAGCCTCATCTCCGGCCGCGGTTTCGTCGACAACGGCTTCCTCATCAACCGCCTCATCCTCAACAACGGTGGTCGAGGTGGACTCTTCGGGCGCCGCAGATGTGGTCGAGCTGGTCGTAGTGGTCTCGGCGGCTGTGGATTCCGGCGAGGACTCTTGTGTGACCTCGACCGCCGTGGTTGTTGTCGTGTCGGTAGCCGCTGCGTCGGTGGAGAGTTCGTCCGCGCCGCCGCACGCAGTAGCGATCAGGGCTACGGAGAGGAGAAGGGCGTGCGAGCGGCGAGGACGCATGGTGATCACCATAGGCCCCTGTCGACATGAAGTCCGGAGCGGTGAAGCTCCGTTTCGAAGGATGTAAGAAGTGCTAGAGCTCAAAGAGTGACGGATCGGCAACCGGTGGGGCCTCAGGCAAGGGAGCGAGCTCGCCGACCAGGCTTCGGACCTCGTCGTAGAACTGCCTGGCAAGGTCGATCGCTGCCGCATTGTCCGGGGTATGGATGAACACGATCGGGGAACGACCGTCTCGAAGCCAACGTGCGGTGGTAGCCACCCATGGGGCCCAGAACTCTGGATTCGCTTCCGGCGCTGTTTGTCCAATGAAGCGGACGATCGGCGTGTCGTTTGTGGCGACCGCACGGACGGGCACACGCGGCTTGTTCTCGAACGCCTCGTGTTCGGCTGGAGTGACTCGAGGCCCGGCGAAGACCGCTCGCGAATCGAGGATGATCCGATCGGCACCGACGTTGAAGAGCAGATCGTTCAACGATCGCTCCTGCGCGCCCCCGTCGAAGAAGTCGGGGTGGCGCACTTCGACCGCATAGCGAACCCCTGCGGGGAGGCCTCTGAGAAATCGCTCGAGCACATCGAGGTCCCCCGGAGCGAAGGACGCAGGGAGTTGGATGGCGACCGGGTGCATCTTGGGGAGGCACGGTTCGAGCACATCGAAGAATTCCGAGACCAGCTCGTCCGTCTGACGCAGCTTGCGATCGTGTGTGACTGTGCGAGGGAACTTAAACATGAAGCGAAAGTCGTCGGGCGTCGATGATCCCCACCGCTGCGCGGTGTCGGGGCTCGGCAGTGCGTAGAAGGTGGTGTTGCCCTCGACCGCAGACACGAGCGCTGAGTACGCAGCCAGCTCGCCGCCGGAGGGGGTGTTCGCCGGAATGCTGCGTCCCGGCCACGCTGGGTTAGTCCACATGGCACAACCGATACGAAGTGTTCCGATCACGTGTCCAACGTAACTCCGACAGAGGCAGGGGTTCCAAGCGGTGCAGATGGCATGCTTGATCTATGACTCCAATGTCGGCTGACCTACTGATCATCGGTGCTGGCCCCGCAGGTGCGGCAGCGGCCATTCGTGCTGCTCGTGGCGGAGCATCAGTTGTGGTGTTCGACAAGGCTCCGTACGGACGCGACAAGGTCTGCGGCGACGGCTTGACCCCTCGCGCGATCGCTGCCCTCAACGAGCTCGACATTCCACTCGAAGGTGCCCATCACATCGTCGGCCTCCGGATGATTGCGAACTCAACCGTTCGCGAGCTCAACTGGCCCGACGGCAGCCGCTTCCCCAACCACGGCGCAGTATGGCCCCGTCGCCGCCTCGACGCAGCCCTCATCGATGCCGCAACCGAAGCCGGCGCTGAGGTGATCTGGGAGACCGAAGCACTCCCCATCTTCGATGGTGACCGCGTGATCGGCGTCGAAGCTGATGGCAGGACCTGGCATGCTCCGCTGACTGTCGTTGCTACAGGAGCACCGGGCAAGGTGGCGAAAATGCTCGGCACCGACCGAGTCGAGGACGAACCGTTCGGACTCGCGATCCGCGCATACGTGCCGTCGGACCGTCACGACAGCCAGCACCTCGAAGCCTGCCTCACCCTCAAGGACGAACACGGCACCGCGGTCCCCGGCTACGGCTGGATGTTCCCGGCCGGGGACGGCACCGTCAACATCGGTGCCGGTGCACTCAGCACGATGCGCGGCTTCAAGAAACTGAACCTCAACACGCTGCTCGACGACTACCGCAAGCTTGTCCAGGACGACTGGGGCCTGGGCGAGTTCGTCGAACGCCCTCGTGCATGGCGACTGCCAATGAGCGCTCAGCGCCGACACGGTGACGGCTGGGTCGCTATTGGCGATGCTGCCGGCCTCATCAACCCAATGAATGGCGAAGGCATCGACTACGGGCTCGAAAGCGGCATGCTCGCCGCCGATCTCTACCTTGAGAACCCCGCAACGGCCGCGGCCCGCTACGACGTCGAAGTCGGCGCACGGTTCGATGCGTTCCTCAGCACCGGACGCCGTTTCAGCTTCCTCATCGGACACCCGTGGATTCTGAAGTCTGGGCTGCGTCTCGCCGTCGGAACCGACGCCATTGCGAAGATCACCCTGCAGGTCATGGGCAACCTCGTCGATGGCCAAACGCCTGGCGCCGCAGGTCGTATTTTCCGCATCACCGATAAGGCACTCGAGACCGCCGACCCGGTCCTTCGGAAAACCCGCGCTGCGGCTTAACGTTCCCCGCCGCCGAGCGGCACCCGAACCAGTTCTCCCCCGACTCGCACAATGGCATAGTTGTTGGTTGCCAGAAGCAGGAACCCGTCAACCGGGGCTTCACCAGCTTGAGCGACATCGATCTCGCGCACAATCTCGCGCCGTTCGATATCGAAGAACGACCACGTACCTTGATCCGATGCCATGACGAGTGAGGCGTCGGGCGTGATACTCCTCCACGCGAACCCAGAGTCATCCGGCAGGGCCAGTTCGGTCCATTCGCTGTGCGGGGCACGTGATCGCAACAGCACCGCATTGAACTGAGAATCAGCTCGGCTCAAAAGCACCGCATCGCCATCTGCTGCACGTGCAATCGGTACGAGTGACGGGCCTACATTCTGAAACCCGACAGAACGAGGCAGCTCGATCAGGCCAGACCCAGATGCGTCGGAGCGGTAGACCACAGCTGGCTCTCCGGGGAGCCCCTCGCTTCGACACTGCTCGAAGACGAACGATGATCCGAACCCGAGGAACGTGATGCCGTCGAACCAGCCCCTAAACCCGAGCGGAACGGGCGAGACCGTTGCGTTTACGAGGTCGCCGCTGGCGGTATAGATATCTACTCGGTGCTCAAAGTCGGCGATCGACCGAAGCTGGCTTACACAGGAATTGAGATCGAGGCTGAACAGTAGAGGCGCTGCTTCTCGCTCGATGGATTGGATGATGTCACCGTCGCAGTTTCGCAAGTTCAGGATGCTCTCGGCCCGAAACGTGGCTGAGCACACGAGTTGAGCTATCCCTGGCTCGACCACCGGGCTGAGGAACTGTTGCAGGAGATCGTAGGTCGGGTCGGCAACATCGCTGACACGCATCACCGCCACAGACTCGCCAGCAATCGACACCTCTCGCACGTCTTGGCTTGGGAGCTCGCCATAGCGAGCAGAAGGCGCCCATCGGCGACCGTCTGTGCTCTCAAAGAGCGTGATCCGATCTGGAGAAGGGTTGAGCACCGTCGCGACGACAAACGCCCCGTCCCAAACCCCGACGCCAACCACTGTGGCCTGCGCGCCAAACTCAGCCCCGACGACGTCCCAGTGCAAACCATCGGATGAGTGCGCGATTCCACGGTTCGTTCCTGGTGGAGCGATCGCCACCCACTCCTCACCGATCCTCGCAATCTGCCAGAACGGAAAGATGTTGCTGACCGATTCGAACCCAGCAAACGTGCGCGGCCCGTCGTCGACAGCCACTGGCGACACGATCGTCCCTGTCGTCGACACCACCGGTACTGTCGAAACCGGCGGTCTAGCCACCTCGGAGACCTCTGACTCCTCATCGACCGCAGCCCGTTCCTCAGGCGCGAGAGAGTAGAGCAGCGCCCCGATCAGCACCACCCCCAACGCAATCACAACGAGCGCTACCTTTGGGTTGGGCGACGCTCCCTCGGCCTTAGGCCCGTCCGGCAAGGGCGCGCCAGGAGTGCTGTCGCCGATCTCGACGCGTACCGACCGCGTTGCGTCGTTGGAATGATCGGTCGCCATACTTCACGTTACGGCATGGCCTAACCGTAGTTTGTGGAGCAGCGGGCAGGGCGCCGACGACAATTTGTGGCACCCTTACGGAATGGCAGTGACCCCGGCGCCTGACGCCCCCGTGCAGTTGGTCGTATTCGATCTGATGGGCACATTGATTTCCGACGATGGACTCGTTGCTCGGGCCTACGATGCCGCCATCGAAGAAGCGGGCATCACCCCCGGAACCGATGCCTTTACCAACGCTCGGGCACGGGTTGATGAACTTCGTGGTCGGCCAACGCTGCTCGTACTTACCGATGTACTCGGCGACCCCGTCCAGGCCGAGGAAGCCACGTGGACCTTCGACGACGCAATCCTCGCGTCCGTGCCCGATATGACCGAGGTTCCAGGTGCGGGGCATGTTCTGGCTGCACTCGCGGAACGGTCGATTCTGACCGCGGTCACCACCAGCTTCACCCCCGAGGTTCGCCGGGCCGTCCTCAAACACATGGGCTGGGTCGACAGCTTTGCGGCGACGCTATCGGCACATGGGCAGCGGCGCGGCCACCCAACGCCCGACCTCCTGCTGCATGCAATTCTCGAACTGCGCATTGACAGTGTTGGCCAGGTCGTCATCGTCGGCGACAGCCCCAGCGATCTTGTCGCTGGCAACCGAGCGGGTGCTGGAATGATCATCGGCGTTCGCAGTGGCGGCGCCCCCGAGGCGCTGCTCGCCGACGCACCACACACCCATCTCATCGATTCCATCGCAGGCCTTATCAACGTGCTCGATGCACCGCATGCCGACGGGCACCGGCGAGCGTCCGACCGATAGATCTGGTCGAACCGCACAGGCTGGGATCGCCGACTAAGTTCGTCATATGTCGGATCCTTCTGGACAGAACCCATCCTGGCCCGGTCCTCAAGACGGGCAAGGCCTCCCGCCCTATCAGCCACCCGCAGCCCCAAGTGGCTACCCGATGCCGGAGCCTCCCCAAAAGAAGAAGTGGCCTTGGATACTCGGTGGCCTTTTCGTGCTCTGCTTCCTGCCGCTCGGTGCATGCGGGGCGCTGATCGGCTTTGGCTTCAACGCAATCAACAGCATTGCTGAAGAGGTCGAGCAACCTGTTGTCACAATGTTCACTGACGCGAGCAACGGAAACTTCGATGCGGCAGGCAGCTTTGCCGACGCGTCCGGAGCGTGCGTGAACTTCGAGGAGCTCACCGAACAAATGCGCGAACTAGCTCCCACCGGCCCGCCAGTTATCGCCGACACCAGGTTTGTCGACCGCGACGGCGGCAGTTCGATCAGCAACCTCGGACTTGACGAGGCCGAAGAGTTCATCGTCGATGGACGCCCTGATGCTGGCGCTGGCGAGGTCACGGGCACAATCCCGACAGCAGCGGGCACCCGAGACTTCACGATTACGCTCGTCGACGATGTCGTCAGCTGGCGAGTGTGCGAGGTCTCGATCTCGTAAGTAGGCCATACTGAGATATGTCTGGAACCACACCTACTGCCGAACAACTTCTCGCGGCACCAAAGGTCTTGCTGCATGACCATCTCGATGGAGGTTTGCGACCGTCGACGGTGATCGAGCTCGCCGATGAGGTTGGGTACGCCGAGTTGCCAACAACCGATCCAGCCGAACTTGCCGAGTGGATGAAACGTGGCGCCGATCGCAAAGATCTCGTGCTCTATCTTGAGACGTTTGCTCACACGACCGGCGTTATGCAGACCCCCGATGCGTTGTATCGGGTCGCCAAAGAGTGCGCCGAAGATCTGATCGCTGACGGAGTGGTCTACGCCGAGATTCGCTTCGCCCCTGAGCTCCACGTCGACAAAGGCATGTCGATGGACGCGGTGCTCGAAGCAGTCACCGGTGGGTTTGGCGATGCAAGTGCCGGCACGCCGCTGACCATTCGGACGTTGTGCTCGGCAATGCGACACATGAAAAACAGCCTCGAGGTGTCCCAACTTGCCGTCAAGTGGCGTGACCGTGGCGTGGTTGGGTTCGACATAGCGGGGCCGGAAAAGGGCTTTCCGCCAGACGATCACATGTTGGCTTTTCAGTACGCCGAACGAGAGAACTTTCACTTCACCATCCATGCAGGCGAGGCCTACGGTCCTCCGTCGATATGGAAGGCACTGCAGTGGTGTGGCGCCGAGCGGCTCGGTCACGGTGTCCGCATCATCGACGACATCGAGATCGACGACAACGGTGAGGCCCACCTTGGCCGGCTCGCTCACTACATTCGCGATCGCCGTATCCCGCTGGAGGTGTGCCCGTCTTCAAACCTGCACACGGGCGTCGTTGACGACCTGGCCGACCATCCGATCAAGCTGTTCAAGGATCTGAAGTTCCGTGTCACCCTCAACACCGACAATCGCCTGATGAGCGACATCTCGATGACCAAAGAGATGCAGAACATGGTCGACATTTTCGAGTGGGACCTTCTCGACATGCAGTGGCTCACCGTCAACGCAATGAAGAGTGCCTTCCTACCGTTCGACGAGCGCTTGACGCTGATCAACGATGTCATCAAGCCGGCCTACGCCGAGATGCGAGGCGCCTAGCTCGCTCGATTAGGTTCGGGGAATGACCGAGATCGCCTCCCCGCTTGTTGGAACCGTGATTCGTCTGGCCGACGTGGACGATGTCGTTCAATCCGGCGACCCGGTGGTCGTGATCGAGTCAATGAAGATGGAGCACGCGGTGCCCGCCGTTGAAGCGATCGTGGTCACGGCGCTTCACGTATCGGTCGGAGACATGGTTGCCGTCGGCGATGTGCTTGCGACGGCCGAACCATCGACCGAAGCTCCATCTGAGGAATCGTCCGTGCAGTCGGCGGCTCGGCCCGCCTTCGATGAGGTGATGGAACGCCACGCGCTCGGCCACGATGACGCCCGACCCGAAGCGGTGGCAAAGCGCCGAGCTCGCGGCCGCCGAACGGCCCGGGAGAACATCGCCGATCTCATAGACGATGGCAGCTTCGTCGAATTCGGGCCGCTCGCCATCGCAGCTCAGCGCCGCCGACGCGAGATCGAGGAGCTCATTACCCGGACGCCCGCTGATGGACTTGTCGGCGGAGTAGCCACGGTAAATGCCGACCTGTTCGGGTCGGAGAACACCGGATGCGTCGTGGCGAGCTACGACTACATGGTTCTCGCTGGCACGCAAGGTATGACCAACCACCGCAAAAAGGACCGGTTGTTCGAGCTCGCCGAGCGCAAACAGCTGCCAGTCATTCTCTACACCGAAGGTGGCGGCGGCCGACCCGGTGACACCGATATGCCCGGAGTGAGTTGGCTCGACTGCTTGGCGTTCGCACTGTTCGGCAAACTCGCTGGAACCGTGCCGCTCATCGGAGTGAATGCTGGCTACTGCTTTGCTGGCAACGCTGCCTTGCTTGGCACCTGCGATGTCGTCATTGCCACCGCCGATTCGAACATCGGAATGGCGGGGCCGGCCATGATCGAAGGCGGCGGTCTCGGAACCGTTGCCCCAACCGACATTGGCCCGATCGAGACCCACACCGCCAACGGTGTTGTCGATATCGCCGTCGCCGATGAAGCGGAAGCAACCGACGTGGCCAAGCGCATCCTTTCCATGACGCAAGGGGCCACGGCCGACTGGGTTACGCCTGACCCCGAGGCTGCTCGTGAAGCAATCCCAGTCAACCGCAAGCAGGTCTACGATATGCACGATGCCATCGCTGCCATCGTCGACGTCGACTCGCTCGTCGAGCTGCGCCCGCAATGGAACCCCGGATTGATCACGGCGTTCGCTCGGGTCGAAGGCCGAGCCTGCGGCATCATCGCAAACAACCCAATCCACTTGTCTGGAGCGATCGATCATGGGGCGGCAACCAAGAGCGCCGAGTTCATGGAGCTTTGCGAGCGCTGGCAGATCCCGATTCTGTTCGTGTGCGACACGCCAGGATTTATGGTCGGGCCCGAGTCCGACGCGGAAGGCCTCCCGCGCAGCGCTGGAGCGTTGTTCCGAATCGGAGCGAACCTCACTGTTCCGTTCGGCACCGTCATCACCCGCAAGGGGTACGGCCTCGGAGCTCAAGCAATGGCTGGCGGAGGCTTCAAGGAACCCTTCTTCACGGTGAGTTGGCCAACCGGAGAGTTCGGTCCAATGGGCCTCGAGGGAGCAGTGCAGTTGGGCTTCAGCCGGGAGCTCGCCGAAGCCGCCGAGGGTCCGGAGCGAGATGCGGTCTACGACTCACTCGTCGACGCGATGTACGAACATGGCAAGGCAGCCAACGTTGCGTCGCACTTTGAGATCGACGACGCCATCGACCCAGCCGATACCCGGCGATGGATTTCTAGGCTGCTACTTCACTAGGGACATCAGCGCGGGCGCCAGCGGTCACGATTTCGTGCATCTCTTTGATCGCTGTGCTGCCGGTAGTGCAGTGACGCCATGGCATGACGGCATGGATGGCACAACACCATGCGGCTTTGAGCAGGCGTCCTGACATTCCCGCAGCGAAACGCATGTGCTCGAAGTACGTCTCGTCGACCGACGCTGGGTGCTCGGTGAATTTCCCCCGGATACTCATAGGAGCACAGTACCTATCTCCGCGTAGACGTTGGTCGCAAGTTTTGCTCGACTTTGTCATCCAGAAAGCATACTGTTCTACAAACACTCCTCTTTGAGAAACAGAATTCGCATATGGATGCAATCGACAAACACATAGTGCAGCTGCTCCAGAGTGATGCGACCGTGTCCGTGCGCGACATTGCCGACACCGTCGGCCTCACACCGACCCCCTGCTGGCGGCGAATCCAGAACCTCGAACAGAGCGGCGTCATCACGGGTCGCGTAGCCCTCGTCGACCCTCGACAGGTCAACCTCTACCTCACTGCACTCGTGCTGATCCGTACGAACGAACACAACGCCGAGTGGACTGCCCGCTTCCTCGAAACGGTCGAGCAGTTCGACGAAGTTGTCGAGGCGTACCGCACCAGTGGTGAACTCGACTACCTGCTAAAGGTCGTCGTCCCTGACATGGACGCCTACGACCAGTTCTACCTACGGCTAATCGAATACATCGATCTCTACGACGTGCGAAGCACGTTCGTCATGGAGGAGATGAAGCGAACCACCGCGCTCCCCCTCAGCTACGTCTAAATCGAAGGCGAATACGGGTCGAAACTGACGTGTTCGCGTCTGTTTGGACCGGTATTCACTCAAGCCCGGACATCTCTTCATCAGTCTGAGCATCGACGACAATGCCGTCCACCACCGTGAAATTCAGACGTCCAATCCGAAGGTCTTGAGTGCGGAAAAGGGCTTCGCCATCGATGGAGATGACACGCCACTCACGTCCGAAGTCGTCAGCCAGCGCTCCAGCCTCTTTGACTGACAGCGACAGATACGGGTTGACGACCACGATCGGTGGATTTAGCCGCATGCCATTGGCTGGCGCTGTTTGCTCTTCGCTCCCAGCCGTCAACCTCTGCTGCACCACGAAGTCGACGTGCTCTCCGGAACTACTCATTCGAAGACCACGTTCGCTTGGAGTTATGGCCAAGGCGCCTGCGAGCACCCGATCGAGCTTCTGTGGAGCCGGAGGTATGCAGTCGTAACCAAGATCCCCGAAGACGATGTTCTCCGAATCCGGACGCTCACCCGACGCGAACCAGGCGCTCTCATCTTCAAACCTGAGCATGCCGTGATCGACCCGCGGCCCGCACTCCGCGCTCAATACCGCAAAGAACTCGAACGATCCATCGAGCGGAAACGCAGAAAGTCTGAGACGTACCTGGTTGATTGTCGGGTCGCTGTCGACAGCGATCAGATCCACGACGAGGCCGTTGCTGCCACTTACCCTGTTCACCAACATCCACGCTGCGAACGACTGTGGAGAGAACGGCTCTCCAGCCGAGTCCCACTGATCGAACTCCACGGGCGCACTGTCCGCGGCCACTTGGGTGTCAACCGGTGACTCTTCTTCGCCGACGGTCGAGAATCGCGTCGATTCCGGTTCATTCAGCCAAGCACCGATGCCGGCGATCCCAACCGCCAATAGGGCGATCGTTGTGACTGCTATGCCACGTGTTCGACGCTGCCTTCTTGATTCAGCGATCGCGTGAATCACCTCAATTTTTGGCGCCTCAAAGTCTCCCGCAATGTTGGTCAGTAGGTTCTCAATTTCGTCTTCGCTCATGGCGTCAGCTCCGTAGAGGGTTCAAGTTCGATGCGAAGCTTCTTGCGGGCTTGGGACAGCGTCGCTGACGCCGTACCTGGAGCGACGTCGAGATCCTTGGCGACCTCAGCCTGTGTCAAACCTTCGATGTGGTGCAGTATCAATGCACGTCGCTGTCGATAGCTCAATTCACCGAGAGCGTTGACCAGTTCGACATTCGCGTACGAGTCGGAGAAGACCAGCGCAATGCGCTCACCATTCAGCAACTCAGCCAGACGCCCGGCTCGTCGAAACGATCGACGCGCTTTGTTGATCGCCACCTTCGTGACCCAGCCCGTTGGCGAGTCCATGTCAGAGACTCGATCCCAGCGTTCGTACGCCTTCACAAACGCATCTGTTGTCGCATCTTCAACCCGTGACGAGCTCACCTGGCAGACAACCGTGACCGCAGCGAGCACCTTCGGGTATTCAGTGCGATACCACGCGTCGTAGTCCATAGCTCCATCTAGCTTCACACAGGACTAAGTCCTGCGGGCCTCGGACTGATTAGTCGCTCGCCAAGTCTCGGAGCACGAATTGTTGCCCGAATCGGTCAAGGTCGACCGTTTTGGGCAACTTTTCGAGAGCGTCTAGCTGATGGCGTGGGCGAGGGCTGCGCCGACGATGCCGGCCCGATTGAGTGCCTGAGCAGGAACGATCGACGTGCGCACGTCATCGAGGTGCTCGACATAGTTGTCGAACTCTTTGCTGATGCCGCCGCCAAGGATGAACAGGTTGGGCCAGAAGAGCTTTTCGATCTCTTGCAGCACCTTCTCGAGCGCCTTGCCCCACTCTTTGTACGACAGGTCCTTCTCTTCCTTGATACGCGACGACGCTCGCTCTTCAGCAATCTTGCCGTTCAGTTCAAGATGGCCGAACTCGGTGTTCTTCATCAACACGCCGTTGGAAAAGACAGCCGACCCAATTCCGGTACCAAGCGTGAGCAGAATCACGGTTCCAGGCACATCGACGCCTGCGCCAAAGCGCATCTCGGCCAAACCCGCAGCATCAGCGTCGTTGATCATCACGACATCACACCCCGACGCTTCGGTGAACACCTTGTCGCCGTCAACATCAACCCACGACTTATCGAGGTTCGCTGCGGTCTTGATCACGCCCTTTTGAATGACACCCGGGAACCCAACGCCGACCGGACCGGTCCAGTCGAAGTGCTCGGTGAGTTGGCGAACAACGTCAGCCATGGCCTCGGGCGTTGCGGGCTTCGGGGTCTTGATGCGGAATTTGTCGCTGACCACCTCGCCGGTATCGGTATCGACTTCGGCCGCTTTCATGCCGGAGCCACCAATATCGATCCCAAGTACACGAGTCACAGAGCCTGATCCTTACCGGTAGCCAAAACGAGAAGAGTGGGCGGGAAAACCCGCCCACTCCACGATAGGACCTTACGCCGGTGGTGCAGGCGGAGCCTGAGGTGCAGGTTCAGCGACCTGTGTCACTGGCTCCGACGGGATCTGTGGCGGCGCAGTCTCCGACTCGCTCGGAAGCGCATTGGCGAGCGACCCATCAGTCATCTTCTGACGGAGCGGGCCCATGATGTCGACACCGGTAGCGGTCTCGATCTGTTCGGCGATCGCAATCACCGAAGCGGGCAGCTGCTTGGCAATGCCAGGCAGTGCCGATCCGTCTCCGCCTGAATCGATAACGGTCATCTTGTCGATGTCGATGTTGTTGACCGTCGAGACGATCTGCTCGATCAGGTCAGGCAGCATGTTCAGCACGAAGATGTCGTGAGCGTCGGCGCCAGCAGCCTTGTACTGGTTAGTCAGACGCTCGAAGACCTCAACCTGAGCTGCACCTTCTTCGACGATGTGCGCTGCGTCAGCACGAGCCTGCAGTTGGCGGGCCTCAAGATCGGCCTGGGCTGGCAGAACAACATCGGCCTGCAAGCGGCGCTTCTCAAGCTCGATGCGCTCAAGCTCGAGCTCCTGCTCCGCGATCGCCTTCGCCTTCTCACCAGCAACACGAGCCTCTTCCTCGGAGGCCCGGGCGACACCGTCAAGCTCAGCAGAACGAACACGAAGCAAGTTCTGCTCCTCGACGATCTGACGCTCGGCCTGGGCTCGAGCGATCTGGGCTCGCTGCTGCGACTCAGCCTCTGCCTGCTCGGCTTCGGCCTGCTTCTCCGCTTCGGTGACACGAGCTGACTTCAACACGTCAGCGGTACGACGACGACCAACCGCGTCCAGGTAACCAACTTCATCGGTCACGTTCTGAATCTTCAGTACGTCGAGCTCAAGACCAAGGGTCTTGATGTCGTCATCTGCCTCCTCGATAAGGAACTGCGAGAACTTCAGACGATCCTCGTTCACTTCCTCCGGCGTCAGCGTTGCAAGGACACCACGAAGGTTGGCTTCGAGCGTCTCCTTCGCAATCTGTGCAATCGACTGGTGAGGCACGTTCAAGAAGCGCTCGACCGAGTTCGAAAGCAGCGAGTCGTTGCTCGAGACCTTCACGTTGGCGATGCCTTGCACGTTGAGTGGGATGGCGCCCTTTGAGTAGGCGTTGAGGACAGAGACCTCAAGCGGGATGTTGTTCAGGTCCATCCACGAGACCTGCTCGAGCAACGGAATGCGGAGCGTACGTCCGCCCTTGACCGTGCGATAGCCAACCGTGCGCCCATCGGCTGTGGTCTTGCTGCGACCCGAGATAATGGCGACCCGGTTGGGTGGGCAAATGATGATCAGGCTCTTCACGACGAAGATCACCAACATGATGATCAACGCCAGTGCGATGCCAAATACTGCTGCAAATTCGATACCCATATGATGCTGTACCCCTTTCGGCGGTTCCCGCCGCTTTCTTCACCCGTGACTACGGGCGAAATCTGTTGAGTTCTTAGTCCTGAAGGTCTGGATCAACGGCCATGACCTTGGCCACTCCGTTGGACATTTCGACAATGACGACCTTCTCGCCACGGTCGAAGACTTTGTCAAGCTCGGAGTCGACCGAGCCCGCGGTGAGTTGGATGCGCTCGTCTCCAGTGTCGAACACGACCCGTCCACGCTTTCCAGCGTCGATCGGAATCGACACGGTTGCGACACGCCCTTCGATCTGGCGGTCGGTGAGCTGGCTGGTCGTATCGGTGTTGCGCAGATAACTGAATACTGCGGTGTTCGTGAATGAGGCGATAAGTCCGAGGCTCACCGCGAGGATGAGGGTGAGCACAAAGCCCATGTCGAGCAGGTTGCCGACAATTCCGCCGCCGCCAAAGAACGACAAGAAGAAGGCATAGGAACTCACCGGGATGCGACGAAGCGCTGCCGTGATGTCGCCAACGCCACCATCGGCGCCGCCGAGGCCGCTGTCGAGTTCGAAATCGCCGCCAGCGTCGACATCTGCGCCGACGCTGATATCGGCGTCTACGTCAAAGCCCGCATCGCCGAGCTCGGCGTCTCCATCACTTCCACCGAAGGCAAAGAGCGCAAGCAGGGGGATACCGAGGCACGCACAGAATATGTACAACGGCAACATGGAATGATCCTACTCTTTTCTGCGATATCCAGTTAGGGGGATCACCCCCCAGTTACGGTTCTGTTACGGAGGTTGTGACTACCCGGAATCGGTAGCCTGTGCCCCATGCGTCCACTCATTGGCATCACTGGCCGACAGTTTCCGTACGGCCTGGTCGAGGGCACTCCTCCGCTGCTAGCGGGGTCGATGCTCGATGTCGTGTTGACGGACTACGTCGACGCTGTATTGGCCTCGGGTGGGCTTCCCGTGCACCTCCCATTTTCGCTCGACCCGGCAGAGGTCATCGATCGACTTGATGGCCTTGTGCTGTCCGGCGGCGCTGATATCGACCCGGCGCGCTACGGCGCCGAACCGGGCCCTGAGCTCGGAGGAGTTGAACCCGACCGTGACGCCTTCGAACTCGCACTCGCCGAGCGGGCGATCGATTGCTCACTGCCAACTGTCGGTATCTGCCGCGGTCACCAGATTCTGAACGTGGCTGCGGGCGGAACATTGGTACAGCACCGTCCAGCTCATGCACGCTACGACTCCAAACCCTCAGCGAACGTCCATGCGGTGTCGATCGATGCCGGAAGTATCGCCGCGAAGGCGTACGGCGGTCAACTTCAGGTCAACAGCTTTCATCACCAAGTGATCGACTCGCTCGGCGACGGTGTCCGAGCCGTTGGCCGGGCTGAGGACGGCGATATTGAAGTGATCGAATTCACCGGTAAGCCAATCGTTGGTATCCAGTGGCACCCCGAGATGTACCGCCAGCAAGATCCCATCTTCGACTGGCTAGTTCACATGGCCGCCTAACGGTTGCGCGAACTACATTCATCCCATGCCAGCACACCTCGTTTCACATCCCCTCGTTAGCGAACGGCTGACCCGCTTACGAATGGTCACGACCGAGCGTCCCGACTTCCGACGTGTCCTGTGCGAACTCTCGACGTTTGTGTTGTACGAAGCCCTTCGCGACATCGAGACCACTGCCGTCGACATCGACACCCCACTTGAGCCTACAACCGGCGTCACCATCACCGCCCCACCGCTGCTCATCCCAGTCATGCGCGCGGGCTTGGGCATGCTCGATGCTGCACTCGACCTGCTGCCGGAGTCGCGGGTTGGCTTTATCGGCCTCAAGCGCGACGAAGAAACGCTGCTTCCGCACGCCTATGCAAACACCGTCCCCGACGACCTTGAGGGCCGCGACTGCCTCGTGCTCGACCCGATGCTCGCCACCGGGGGCTCGCTGGCCCACACGGTCGACCTTCTCCGTCAGGCAAACGCTGGCACCATCACGGTTGCGTGCATCCTCGCCAGTCCCGAAGGCATCGCACTCATGGACGAGCACCACCCCGACATCCATACGTGGACCGCCGCCATCGATGACGCGCTAAACGACGTCGGGTTCATCCGCCCTGGCCTTGGCGACGCCGGCGATCGCCAGTTCGGTCTGTCGTAAGTGCTCGATCACGTCTTTGCCGACGCCATTGGGGCGCTGCGCACTGCCCTCGAGCTGGCGATGCTCGAGCGTCAGGCCATCGAGGAGCGCTTCACAACCGATGCACTCCTCGGTGACACTCGATGGGAAACCTCTTACAGCATCCCGGGCGAGGGCACCCCGCCCCGAGTGCAGGCTGACGTCACCCTGCAATGGCCAACCTGGTCACAAACGGCCTATCGCAGCTGGTACCTCACGGGCGAGCTATCCGAAGTGCCAGCCATCGAAGCCGAGGTCGTGGTCCGGGCTCAACGTCTGAGCGAGCCGCCAGACCCCGCAGTCGTGCTCGATGTGTTGCCAACCGCCTCACCGGTGATGGGGCGCAACAGGCTCGAACGTGTCGAGGGCGCAACGGTCGAAACGATTTACGGCGCAGACATTTCACACGCCGACTATGCGATCGACATTTCCTACGCGGGCCAATTCGACCTGCACACCGACGTGCTTGCTGACGGCAACCTCCTCGACGAGATCTTCAGCGCTGCAGGCGGCTGGATCTCGAGCACGCTGGTCGTGTTGTCCGACTCGGTCTAGCCCGACTTACAGACCTCGACGAACCTCGGGAAGATCGTCGTACACCGGCTCGCGCTTCTCCATGCGAGCGGCAAACGACTCCATGAGATCGTGCGGCTGGAACATGCCCGTTTGCCAGGTCGCCATGTAGTTGAGCGAATCCGCAACCGAATGATCACGGGTGTAGTTGATCATCTCCTTGGTGCCATGAACGGCGAGAGGTGACCGAGAGGCTATGCGCTGAGCGATTTCGAGTACCTCGTTCAGCAGGGTCTCCTGATCGGCGTAGACCTCGTTGACCAAGCCAACCTCTTTGGCACGCCGCGCCGGCATTCGATCGCCGGTATAGGCCAGCTCACGGCAGATGCCTTCGGGAATCAGCTTCGGCAACCGTTGAAGGGTTCCAACGTCGGCGGTCATCCCGATATTGATCTCTTCGATGCAGAACCATGCGTCTTCGGTGGCGTAGCGCATGTCGCAGGCGGTGACCATATCGACCGCTCCACCAACAACGCCACCTTGCATTGCGGCGAGCACTGGCATGCGAGCCCGCTCGAACGCAGTGAACGTGTCTTGGAGATGCAGCACGTTGTATCGGAAGTTCGCCCGGGCTCGCCCGACCTCGGTGTCAGCGTCGTTGTTGAGGTCGCCGCTGGTGAACACGCTGATGTCCATGCCAGCGCAAAAGTGCTTGCCGGTCGAAGACACCACGATCGCGCGGGCACTACCACGATTGCTGATCTCGTCGACGAGCTGTGGGAGCTCCCGCCAGAAGTCGGGCGTCATCGTGTTCAGCTCGTCGGGGCGGTTGAGCACGATGTGTGCGATCCCCTCAGATTCGGTGACTTCGAAACACTGACTTCCCACAACCAACCTCGTTCTCTTCGCGTGCTTCGCCTAGTTTGACGCAGCGAGCGGAGCGTCGTCGCCTTCGAGCAAGTCGAAGCTGATGTACTCCTCGGTCGTGTCCTCGTGGTGCTCGAACTCGATCACACCGATATCGGTGAAACGGTCGCGCAACCAGCCATCGCCGGCGTCGAGCAGTCCGAGCTTGCGACAGTTGGGAACGATCTTGGCAAAGAGCAGCCGTTGAAAGGCCTTCATCTCCCACGGCATTGCGAGGAGGTGCGAGACCATGTCGCGCTGGTCGACGCCCATCTTCTCCCACACTTCCTGACGCATAAAGCGATCGCGCATTCGCAGCGCGGCGTCAAAGGCAAACTCTTGACGCTCCCGAATTTCGGCGGCATTCATGCCGTCGTACACCTCTTGCAGGCTGAGGACACCGAACGCAACGTGGCGGGCCTCATCGGCCATCACGTAGCGCAACATCTTCTTGAGCAGCGGTTCCTGGGTTGTCGAGTGCAGGAATCCAAATGCCGCAAGCGCAAGACCCTCGACCATGATCTGCATTCCCAAGTAGGTCATGTCCCAACGACTGTCGTTGATGATGTCGTCGAGGAGCAGCCGAAGGTGCGGATTGATTGGATAGGCGCCACCGAGCTTCTCGCTGGTGTAGCGGCTGAAGACCTCGACGTGGCGGGCTTCATCGACGACCTGGGTCGCGGCGTAGTACTTGGCATCAATCCACGGCACGGTCTCGACGATCTTCGCCGTGCACAGGAGCGCCCCCTGCTCCCCGTGCATGAACTGACTCAGGCTCCACCGGAACGATTCGATATCGAGCTCGTGGCGCCGGGCTTGGTCCATACCGAAGACTGGTGAGTCGGGATTGTCGAAGAAGTACGCGTCTTCGAACGGGTCGGTGAGCGGCTCGTAGCGCTCGAGGTCGACCTCGATGCTCCAGTCAAGATCAGTCGTGCCGTTCCATTGCGAACGCTTGGCTTTCTCGTACAGCTTGTCGAGTGCCTCGCGCTGACCCTTGCCGTAGTCCCAGGTAAACAGCGCGTCTGCATTGTCTTTGACCGCGTGAAGCACTTCGTCGGGATCAACGTTGGACTTCGCGATCTCGAGGATGCGATCTGGGTCGTTGATGTCTATTGCGTGCGGGTCGATCGTGGTCATGAAGCGCCGTCCTTCGTAGGTGGGGAGTTGTTTGTGGTGGTCGGGGTAAAGAGTTGAGAGAACTCGGGGCTGGCAGCACCAAGGACTCGGTTGATGACTTCGGCCCAGCTCTCTGCAGTTGGCTGTTCACGGCCGAGGAGCTGGCCAATGCCCATTCCCATGCCGAGGGCCATGGCGAACTGTGCGATTGCCGTTGTGCTGAGCGAGCGGTCGATCTGGCCATCATCTTTTGCTTGCTGGACTGCTTTGTTGATCCGGCTCTCTTCCTCTTCAAAGGATCGCCGGATCATGTCGGCCAGCTCGGGGTGGCGGCGGGTGGCCACGACCGCCTCGACGATCAGCCAGTTCGCTGACTGCGGAGGATCGAGCAGGTGAACGCCCAGTGATGACAACAGGTCGGTGCCGCCAGAAGGCGCCTCGGGAATCACCCGTTCGAACTGCGCGACGAGGTGGGTTCCGAGTGCGTCAGCCATCAAATCGGCCTTGCCTCGGTAGCGGCTATAGATCGCCCCAGTGGTCACACCTGCGCGCCGAGCGATCTCAGCAACCGTGGCTCGGTCGTAACCCTGTTCAGCGAAAACGTTGACCGCCGCCAGCACAAGCCGGTCGCCAATGGAGTTGAAAGCTGTGTCTACGGTCACCTACGCATGATAACGCGCATTATCGGGCAACCCGATATCGCCCCGATGTGCGTCTCAACCAGTCCAGGCAGCAAAGAGGTCGGAATACAGGCCGCCCGCAGCGACAAGTTCGTCGTGAGACCCTTGTTCGATCAGCTCGCCCGCATCAAAGACCAAGACCAAGTCGGCCGATTGCGCCGTCGACAACCGATGCGCAATCGACATCACGGTGCGCCCCTCGCTCAGACGTTCCAACGCTTGGGTGAGCATCACATCGGTTTGTGGGTCAACCGACGACGTGGCCTCATCGAGGATCAACAGCCCGGGGTCCGCAACACCAGCACGGGCAAAGCTGACGAGCTGACGTTCGCCGACCGACAAGAGGGTGCCCCGTTCACCAACAGGCGTATCAAGCCCGTCTGGAAGGCTCTGCACCCACGATCCAAGACCGAGCAGCTCGACCGCAGCGTCGATATCAGCATCGGTCGCCCCTGCACGGCCATTGCGAATGTTCTCGCGCACGCTGGTGTCGAAGAGGAAACCGTCTTGCGGGACGATCCTGATCGATCGCCGCCGCTGGTCGGCCGACACAGTCGAGAGATCAACGTTCCCTACGCTGATCGTTCCGGTCGCCGGGTCGGCGAGCCGACACACCAGACGGGCAAAGGTCGACTTGCCCGAGCCGGTCTCCCCAACAACGGCAACACGTTGGCCGGGCTGCACCGTGACCGAGACATCTCGGAGAACCCGGTCGCCGTCACGGTACGAAAAGCTAACCGAGTCAGCCTCGATGCCAAGCGGACCTGCCGGCAACAACGCACCATCAGCGAGCTCGAGCGTCTCGATGCGCTTATCGAGAAGACCAAGGACCTTTCTCCAGCCAGCGACTGCTTCCTGAGCGTTATTGATCGACTCGCCCAGTTCGGCGATAGGGCTTTGCAGCAGGGTGGTGAACGCCAAAATGGCGACAAGCTCGCCGGCGGTGAGTCCGAGCGCGTCCCGTTGGGTAACTCCGACGATGGCAAGCACTGCGAGCATCACGCCGCCGACGAGATCGCCAACGACGTAGACGCCCGACATGTAGATGTTTGCTTTAAGTCCGGCCCGGTAGCGCTTGTCGGACACATCGACGATGTGGGCGTGAATCCGATCTTCGGCGTGATAGGCGCGAATCACTTCAGCGCCGTTGAGCGTTTCGGAGAACGCTCCGAGCAGATCGCCAACAGCAGTTCGCCGAGCGTCGTGAGCCGCCCCCATGCGCTTGCGAACCCATCGCATTGCGGTGAACACGGGCAGGAAGGTCACGACGGCAAGCAGCGCAAGTTGCCACGAGTACACCGCCATCACAATGAAGATTCCGAGGATGACGACCGGCTGGACCAGCCATGTGAACAGACCCCAATCAGCAAACCGAATGAGGGCGTCTACGTCGCTCGTGACTCGACTGACCAGAACACCGGTCGCTTGTTCGTTGTGATCCTGGAGCGACATCTGGTGCACTTTGTCGAAGGCCATCACCCGCAGCCGACGCAGGGCGCGTTCAGCTCGGTCGACGAGACGTCGTTTGATGAACATGCCAAGCAGTTCACTTCCCAAAACGACCGCTATGCCGAGCAACGCCAACCTCGTGACTACACCGACATTGACGTCACCAGAGGTAATACCTCCCCGGTCGATCGCAAGCTGGATGACTACCGGGGTAGCCAACTGTCCGGCGGCGAACGCAATACCAGCGAGCATCGTGACTCGTATGCCCGCAACGAGCTCAGGAGTCGCCTGAATCCCGCGACGTATGACCGGCCACGAGGCCCCGGAATCGTCGACTTGAGTCATCCCCGATGCTTTAGCCATCGTTGACCTCCGCGTATGCGAGCACAAGCTCGCGGTACTGCTCGTTGGCAAGCAGTTCTTCGTGCGAACCGGTTGCGACGATGCGGCCACCGGCGAGATACACGACGCGATCTGCGCGCTCGACGGTTGCTAACCGGTTGGCGACAATGACCATCGTGACGTCTTCGGCCCCTCGCAGAGCCGACAGGATCTGCTCCTCGATGAGTACGTCGACTGCACTTGTTGCGTCGTCGAGCACAACAAGCCCAGCCCGACGAACGAGCGCTCGAGCAAGAGCGATGCGTTGGCGCTGACCGCCGGACACCGTGACGCCCCGTTCCCCGATGATCGTGTCGTAACCCTTGGGCATCGTGGCGATCCACTCGTCGATCGCTGCGGCCGAACCTGCACGCTCAATAGACTCATCGTCGTTTGTTCCGTCAATATCGATGTTCGACCGGATCGAACCAGCGAACAGGAAGGGTTCTTGAAACGCATAGGCGATGATTGCCGAGCGATCAGCCGGGTGCATCGATGCCAGCGAACGACCTCCGACATGGACGACGTCGCCCACCTCGTCGAGCACTCCGGCGAGCGCTCGACAGAGCGTGCTCTTCCCTCCCCCAGTCGGGCCCACAACCGCCACGATCTCCCCCGCCGCAACGGTGAGGTTGATGTCTTCCAGCACCTGCTCGTCTGGACGGTCGGGGAACGCGTACGACAGCCCGTCAACCTGAACCGGCAGTGCAACGCCAAGTTCCACGCCGCGCTCCTCGGGCAATCCGGGAATCGGCGCGTCGAGAACCGGACGAAGCCGGTTCCACACAACGACCGACGGGATAAGGCTCTCGAGGAGGAAGCCGAACACAAGCATCGGTATCGCCAACGCCGAGAACAGTGCCGCAACCTCGACCAAGTCACCTGCTGACATCGCCCCGGCCTGGATTCGACGAACACCCACGAGCACCACGATCAGCGTTGAGAGCAAAGGCAAACCGCTGAGAACTGCGTCAAGGTAGGCACGGATGAACCCGACCTGGCGACGAGTGTGCTCGAGGTCGCCCGCAGACGAATCGAAGCGCTCGACCTCTTCAGCCTGACGGCCGAGGGTCTTGACGATCATGGCGCCTTCGAAGCTCTCATGGGCGATACCAGCGAGGGTTGCGATGTGTGCCTGACTCTTCGTCATTGGGGGCTCGACAACCCGGCTGTACACGCTGTTGACGACGACCATGATCGGGAACACAACCAGCGCAATGAGCGCAATCGACGGGTCGATGGCGAACAACCGAATACCCGAGAAGATTGCGAGGAACAGGACACCAAAGCTGAACGGCAGCGGATGAAGCGCATGCACGAGCTGGTGAGCATCAGCATCGACGTGAGCAACGAGCCGTCCAGTCGGCACCGTGCGCAGCCACGACATGGGCTGTCCGAGGTATTGCTTTGCGAGCCCGGCGCGGGTGGTGCGTTCGACGCGCTCGCTCGTCATACCCGCGTAATAGCGGCGGGTGACGACGCCGACCGAGCGCAGCACAACAACGGCAAGTACCGCAGCGGCGGCGGCAAAGACCGAGGGAACTGCGCCGACGTCGGCTCCTTCATCGGCCGCAAAGGTGGCGATGACAACATCGTCGACGACCCAGCCAAGAACTGCTGCCGAGACAACCGTGCCGAGTGCGAACATGGCCGCGCCGAAGACCGATACGGCGAACGGAACCCAATGGGGGCGCACCAGTGTGGCCACCACCCGAGCACCCGAGCGAACGTTCGGCTTCGTAGTGTCGATTCCAACGCCGTCGACCGACATGTCCCCCCAATACGCGACGAGAAATCGTCGTCTGCGCCGGTAGTGACGCTACTGCTCGTTCAGGTGCGATGGATGTCGCCTGCTAGGCGCCGCTGCGAGCCTGCGGATCGAGAGCGTCGCGGAGGCCATCACCAATGAGGTTGACGCTCAAGACGGTGAGCGAAAGAAGCAAGCCCGGACCGATCGTCAGCCAGATGTTCAGGTTCAGTCGGGTGCTCGAGACGTTCAGCAAACTTCCCCACGTCGGGATCTCAATTGGGAAGCCCAATCCGAGGAATGACACTGCTGACTCGGTGATGATCGCAATAGCGATGCCGAGAGATGCGGCCACGATCACGGGGCTCAACACGTTGGGCAGAATGTGGCTGAGAATGATCTTGAGCGGCCGGGTCCCAACGCTTCGGCTGGCAAGGATGAATTCTTCCTCTTTCACCGCAAGCACCTCACCACGCACGATGCGGGCAGTTTGCATCCAACTAGTACCGCCGATGATCGTGACCATCAATGCGAAGATGCCGAGACTGTCGCCGAGCCAGTCCTGCATTGGGTCACGGAACAACACGACCGACACGAGAAGGATTGGAAGGATTGGGAGTGACAAGAAGAGGTCGGTTACCCACATCAAGAACCAATCGAGCCACCGGAAGTATCCGGCCAGGGCGCCGACAAGAACACCAACAACGAGCGAGATTGCCATGGCGACAAACCCGACCATGAGGGAGATCCGGCCACCGAGGAGCGCACGGGTGAACGCATCACGACCAAGCTGGTCGGTCCCGATGAGGTTGGGCCAACCAGCGCCGGCGTTGGCGTTCTCCAGATCAAACTCCTCAAGGTCGAAAGGCAGCAGGATCGGCCCGACAAAGCAGGCAAAGAGAATAAGGACGAGGATGACGACCCCAGCCATCGCTCCCTTGTGCTTGCGAAACTGACGCCAAACGTCGGCGCTCAAGGAGCGCATCTCGCCGAGCTCGTTCGCCGCGTCCAATGCTTCGGCGGTCGTGGTGTCTTTCGACGACATATCAGTCATAGCGAATCCGTGGGTCGAGGAGGCCGTACAAGACGTCGGCAATGATATTGAACACCACCACGAGGACGGCGAAGATGAAGACCAGCGACTGCACCATTGGCAAGTCGGTCTGGCGGATCGAGGTCAACAGAAGCTGACCCAATCCGTTGATTCGGAAAATGTTCTCGGTGATGATCGCTCCGGCGAAGATGCCAGGGATCTGAAGTGCGAGCAGCGTGACGACAGGAATCATGCTGTTGCGCAGGACATGGCGGCTGACGATCGGGAACTCACCGAGGCCTTTTGATCGAGCGGTGCGAACGTAGGACTGGTTGAGGTTTTCGAGCACCGAGCCGCGTGTGAAACGGCCAAAGGATGCAGCGTTGAAGAACGTGAGCACGGTCACCGGCATGAGTAGCTGGCGTATCTGGAACCAGATCGTCGACCACTGCGTCCACACGATGTCATGCGTGGTGTCATACAGCGTGGGTAACCACATGAGCTTCACCGAGAAGAGCCAGATCAGCAGCGGCCCAATGACGAAGACGGGAACGCTGAAACCAATGAGCGTGAAGATGGTTCCGACATTGTCGAACCACGAGTACTGCTTGTAGGCCTGCATGGTTCCGGTGGGAACAGCAAGAAGGAATCCGAAGAGCAGGCCAAGACCGAGTACCCACAGGGTCTGCGGAATCCGCTGGTAGACGGTGTCCATGGCTGGGGAGCGTGAGCTCCACGAAATAATGCGTGATCGGTTTTCGCAGTCACCGATACAGGTGTTTGTGAGTGTCTCAAAAGCGTGAATTGGTTCGTCCCACACCATGAGTTTGAACCACTTCCACCACTGGATGGGGGCAGGGTCATTGAAGCCGAGCGACTCGCGAATGGCCTCACGAACCTCGGCGGGAACAGTGAGAGGAACCTGACTCGTCGGGTCACCAGGTGCCAGCTTCAGCAGCGCGAAAACAACGATGCTAATGACGGTGATCGTCGGAATAGCAATCAGCAATCGGCGCAGCAAATATCTCAGCATGTAGCTGTGTCCTCCCCCTTAGGAGTCCCGGCCGAACGGTCCGGGCTACTTGCGTTGGCGGGGGCCAGAGTGGCCCCCGCCAACACATCAACATCAGGTAATCAAGTAGGTGCGATTACTCGCCTTACTTGGTCCAATCCTCGATGTTGTAGTACTCGCTGTCCCAGCCGTTGAGCTCGCCGGTGTTCTGAATTGCATTCGAGAACGCCGATGCGTTTGCACGGTGGATGAGCGGGATGGTTGCCGTGGTCGAGAGGATGTCGTTCATCTCGATGACGATCTCGTTGAAACGAGGGTCGTCAAGGGCGGTGGTTGCAGCTTCTGCGGAGAGTGCGTCGTACTCAGCGCTGTTGAGGCGAGGAATGTTGTCGCCTCCCCAGTTCGAAGCAGCGGTCGGAGCCTTCTCGCTCTCCCATGAGTTGAGGTACGCCGGAGCGTATGGGCCAGCTGCACCGTTGGTGAACATCTCCATTGGAGTGAAGAACTTCCAGATGCAGACGTCGCTTGCACAGGTGCCATCGAAGAACAGCGATGCGTCTTCGTTAAGCATGTTGGCCTTCACGCCAATTGCTTCCCAGTCCTTTGCAATGAGCTCCTGGTTGCTCTGGCGAACAGCGTTCGTCGAGGTGACGTAGTCAAACTCGAGTGGGCCGTAGCCATCAGCTTCGCGGATGCCGTCACCGTCGGTGTCGAGGTAACCAAGACCATCAAGAAGAGCGTTCGCTCCGTCCGTGTCCTGAGTGAGGCACCAGTCGTTGTTCGAGCTGTTCTGGTCGCCTACAGGCCACATGTTGCAGGTCGGTGCGCCCGATGGACCGTAACCAACAGCGACGAGGGCGTCACGGTTGATAGCGATCGAGAGTGCACGATGCAGGTCTGGGTTGTCGACGAACAGTGGGTTCGGGGTTCCCTCAGAAGGTGGATCTGCAAATGGATCGGTCTGGTTGAGGTTGATGTGCTCGACGTTTGCGGTGAACGCAGATGCGAGACGACCCTGGCCAGCTGCTTCCATCGAAGCGAGGATTTCTGGGGCTACCTGAAGGTTCCATGCGTAGTCGGCTTCGCCAACTTCGAGGACCGAACGAGCTGCGGACTCAGCGTCGCCGCCGCCCTTGATGGTTACGCCGCTGAACGCTGGCTTACCGTCGGCGATGCCGCGGTAGTTCTCGTTCATTGCGTACACAACGGTGTCTTCCGGGCGAAGCTCGGTGACGGTGAACGGGCCGGTGCCTACAGGTGCGAAGTTCTGGTCAGAACACGCCTTTGCGGCTGCGCCGACGCACTCTGCCATCTGCGCACGCTGGATGATTGGGCTCAGGTACGAGACGAATGGCTCGAACGGCCATGGCGTTGGCTCGATGAAGTTGACGGTCACGGTGAAGTCGCCGTCAGCAACCACTGACTCAACGTTGACGAAGGCCTGGACTGAACAGCCGGTCTCTTCGTCAGCGCAGTACTCCCAGCTGAAGACAACGTCGTCAGCAGTGAACGGCGTTCCGTCCGACCACAGCACGTCGTCACGGAGGTTCCAGGTCACTGACGATCCGTCGTCGGCAATACCGTTGCCAGCGCTTGGGATCTCGGACGCAAGCGCAGGAATCAGGCTGCCGTCAGGGGCGAACTCGGCGAGTGGCTCGAGTACGAGTGACGATGCCAGGAGGTCCTTGGTGCCGTTCGAGAGAAGTCCGTTGGCCTGTGAAGGTGCCTGCCACTGGAGAAGCAGAGCTTCACCTGCGGAACCGGCGCCACCAGCGGCTGCGGTGTCGGTCTCTTCTTCCATGGCGCCGTCTTCTTCTTCTTCCATGGCGCCATCTTCTTCTTCTTCCATCGCACCGTCACCGTCGGAGGTGGTCTCCTCGGTTTCGGTGTCGGTGTCGGTAGCTGTGCCACCGTCACCGGAGTCGCTACCGCATGCGGCGGCGACCATCGCAAGGATCGCAAAAAGTGCGATCAGCCTTTTCATCTTGTTCATGTTTTCCCTCCGGAAAGCCAGTTTCCTGGCCGTTGCTTACACATGGTGTTCTCCACCAGCGTTTGGTTGTTGGTCTGGATCTGCGTAGTGACACGCAACCCATTGCCCCGCACGTAGCTCACGGAACTCTGGTTCAACAGATTCACACTTCTCGGTCGCGATTGGGCATCGCGTTCGGAACCGACATCCGCTTGGCGGATTCGATGGACTTGGAATATCGCCTTCCAAAATGACCCGTTCACGGGATCGTTCAAGAATCGGATCGGGCACGGGGACCGCGGATTGCAGTGCCTGGGTGTACGGATGCAACGGTCGGTCGTAGAGATCGTCCACGTTCGCGAGCTCGACAACCTTGCCGAGGTACATCACCGCAACACGGTCGGCAATGTGACGAACCATGCTCAGATCGTGCGAGATGAACAGGTAGGTGAGTCCGAGCTCTTCTTGCAGCTCGAGCATGAGGTTGACGACCTGGGCCTGAATCGACACGTCGAGCGCCGCGATTGGTTCGTCGCACACGATGAACTCGGGATTGAGCGCAATTGCTCGAGCAATGCCGATGCGCTGCCGCTGACCGCCACTGAATTCATGTGGGTAGCGATTTGCGTGATCGGGGGCAAGACCAACGAGTTTCAGGAGGTCGTGGATGCGCTCTTCACGTTCGGCCGACAGAAGCTTGGTGTGCTCACGCAATGGCTCACCAATGATCGACGCCACGGTCATGCGAGGGTTCAGGCAGGCGTGCGGATCTTGGAAGATGGTCTGCATCCGAGGCCGGATATCGCGAAGGTCAGAGGTCCCGAGGCTGAGCAGATCGGTGCCGTCGAAGTCGATGCTGCCACCGTCGCACTTGTCGAGTCGCAGAAGGACCCGGCCAGTTGTGGTCTTTCCCGAACCACTTTCGCCAACGAGTCCGAGCGTCTCGCCGCGGTAGATGTCGAACGTGACGTCATCGACCGCCTTGACGACTCCGACCTGGCGCTTGATGAGGCCAGCGCGAACCGGGAAGTGCCGCTTCAAACCACGTATCTTGACGAGGACTTCCTTCGGCCGAGCCGCTGGCTCTGCACCGTCGGCTGGCTGGGTGGTGTCGAGGGTATTTGTCATCGCGGCTGGCCCGCGTTCATGTCGAAGTGGCACGCCACTCGTTGCCCGATGGCGATCTCGGTGTAGCCAGGCGTTTCGGAATAACAGCGGTCGAAGGCGTACTCACAGCGGGGGGCGAACGCGCAGCCGACGGGTTCGGTCAGCATATTCGGTGGCTGACCTTCGATCGGGATGAGCTCATGACCCTGCTGATCGAGGCGAGGAAGCGAATTCAACAAGCCCTTGGTGTAGGGGTGCTGTGGATTCGAGTAGAGCACGTCAACACGTGCTTCTTCGACCACGCGGCCGCCGTACATGACGAGCACTCGGTCGGCGAGACCTGCGACGACAGCGAGATCGTGGGTGATCCAGATAACTGCGGTGCCGAGCTCGTCCTGGAGGTTGCGGACCTGGTCGATAATTTGGGCCTGGATCGTGACGTCGAGTGCCGTGGTTGGCTCATCGGCGATGATGATTTCTGGCGAACAGGCCAGCGCCATTGCGATCATGACTCGCTGGCGCATACCGCCGGACATCTCATGTGGGAAGTTCTTGAGGCGCTGCTTCGGGTCGGGAATGCCAACGAGCTCCAGAAGTTCGAGTGCTCGGGCCTTCGCCTCGGCCTTCGATGCCTCGGTATGGAGGCGGATGGCTTCGGTGATCTGCTTGCCGACGGTGATCACCGGATTGAGAGAGGTCATCGGGTCTTGGAAGATAAAGCCGATGCGGCCACCGCGAATGGTTCGAAGGTCCTTGGGCGTGAGCTCGACGAGGTCTTGATTATCGAACATTGCCGACCCGCCGGCGATCTCACCAGGCGGCATAGGGATGAGCTTGAGCAACGACATCATGGTGACGCTCTTGCCGCTGCCGCTCTCGCCGACAACTCCGAGAAACTCGCCTGCGTTGAGGGTGAAATCGACGCCGTTCACCGCGTGGACGGTGCCGTCCTGCGTCGCAAACTGCGTGCGAAGTCCACGAACGTCCAGAACCGTCTCGTTGTTCAAACGCCCCACCCCCTAATTCGATCTACCTAGAGGCCGAAACGTTAGCTGTTTCCGTGCAGACCGCAAATCGAAGCGGAATCCTATAACACACAGATAATGCGCGTTACCGGTCGCAACAGGACCTGGGGCAAACGGAGCGCATGCACCTGCATCATGCCATTACGCTTTCGCGATGACGCCCGATCAACTCGACCAATTCACCAGTGCCAGCGACCCGCAGTTGTCCCCCGATGGCCGCAATGTTGCCTATGTCGTCTCGCGAGTTGACCTCGAGGGCAACACCTACCGCAGCCAGATCTGGGTGATCGGCACCCACGCTGATGCTCGACCGCGCCCGTTGAGTGCAGGTGAACATCGTGACGGCCAACCTCGATGGTCCCCCGACGGATCGATGCTTGCCTTTACCTCGACTCGATCCACCGATGGACGCGGCGGCAAAGAGTCAACGCTTCATTTGCTTCCGTTCGAGGCTCCCGGCGAAACAGTGCTCGTGCACACCAGTGCAGAAGGAATGTCATCGCCGACGATCTCACCCGATGGCCAATGGCTTGCGTTCTCCATGCGGACCCGAAGCAACGACTATGCCGTCACCGACCCGGCCAAGCGTGAGCCTCGAAAGATCGAGAACATGCTGTTCACCTTGAACGGTGAAGGCTTCATTTGCGACCGGCCGTCTCACATCTATGTTGCTGCGCTCGATGGCAGCGGCGAGATCCGAAACCTGACCGAAGGCCAGCATGAGTGCTCCGGGCCGTCGTGGTTTGCCGACAGCACCCGTCTCGCATTCGACCTGAACCCGTTGCTCACCAAGGGGACGAACCATGCCGCCACCGTCACGCTCGATGGGAACATCACCGTGCTGACGCCCCAGACGAGCATCATCAACGCACCTGTCGTTTCACCGGACGGAACGCAGATCGCGGTGATCGGCACCGACGATGTCGACACGTTCTTCGAGAACGCCCATGTGGGCCTCGTCAACCCTCATGCTCCCGGTTCCGCGAACTGGTTGACGAAATCGATCGATCGGACCTGGGCCGCGATGATGGCCAGGATGCCAACGTGGACTGAACGCGGACTGCTTGGCGCTCTCGAAGATCGCGGCAACGTACATCTCTACGAGATCGACCCACACGGTGGCGAGCCGACGCTCCTGCTGGGCGGCGACCGTACGATTACGTCGTGGTCGACGGGTTCGGTCGATGGCAATGACGCCATCGTGTTCAGCGCCACCGACCGAACCACACCAAGCGAGCTCTATATCGTGATCGGGGGAACCGAACGACGACTGACGAACGTGAGCTCGACGTGGACGGCAACGACCAACCCGGTCGACGGAGAACACTTCCTTGCTCCCACCACCGCCGCCGGCGCAGATGGCGTCGATGCGTGGATCTACCGCCCCAAAGACTTCGACCCGTCGAAGAAGTATCCAATGCTGATGAACATTCATGGCGGCCCATTCGCTCAGTACGGCAACTTCTATTTCGATGAGTTCCAGATGCAGGCCGACGCTGGCTATGTGGTCGTGTGCTCAAATCCACGAGGGGGCTCAGGCCGCGACACTGCGTGGGGCAGCGCAATCCGTGGACCCAAGCACATAAAGCCAGGTGGCGGCTGGGGCTCGGTCGATACCGACGATGTGATGTCGGTGGTAGACGAGGCGCTTCGCCGGTTCGACTTCATCGACCCGGACCGCCTCGGGGTGTTGGGCGGGTCCTATGGCGGCTACCTGACGAGCTGGATCATCTCGCACTCCGACCGATTCGCCGCTGCGTGCAGCGAGCGTTCGGCGAACAACCTCCTCAGCCTTGAATTCGGGAGCGACTTCGCTGGCTTCTTCAATGCCGAACTCGGACCGCATCACTTCGACGACCCCGAGGAATATCTGCGCATGTCGCCCGTGAGCTACGTGCGCGACATCAACACGCCGCTACTGATCGTGCACAGCGAGGACGACCTGCGATGCCCGGTGGAACAAGCGACCCAGCTGTTCGTGTCGATGAAGATCCTCGAGAAGGACGTCGAATACTGGCTCTTCCCGGCCGAAAGCCACGAACTCACCCGCTCAGGCTCCCCGATCCACAGAAAACGGAGAGCCGAGATCATTCTCGAGTACTTCAACCGCCAAATGGGGTCAGGCCTCAACAACTAACAAGTTCTTCACGGGGTCAGGCCGCGTGCGGGAGTGAGGGACGAACGACCAGGCGCCGCCTCCGGCGCAGCAGCCGAGCATCGAGGAGCGCAGCGACGGATTGCGACCGCTGGAGGGCAAAGCCCGGGATTAGCAGAGGCTGGCGAGTTTTTGGAGGGGGCGGGCGCCGATGTGGGTGATTATTTCGGCGGCGGCGCAGCTGCCCATCTGTCCAGAATCGAACAGGCTCTTGCCTTGGGCGAGCCCGGCCATGACGCCAGCGGCGTAGAGGTCGCCGGCGCCGGTGGTGTCGATGCGCTCGTCAACTTCGACGACGGGCACCTGGATGACGTCGTCTGCGGTGACGATTATCGAACCGGCGCTGCCCTGCGTGATGCATGCGGTCTCGGTCATCGAGCGGAGCTTCGTAATGATCTCGTCGTGATCCTCGGTTCCGAGCAGCGACACCACCTCGTCGGTATTCCCGAAGAGCAGGTCGACCTTGTCGGAGATGAGGTCTAGCCATTCGACGCGGTGCCGGTCGACAGCGAACGGGTCGGAGAGCGTAAGCGAGGGCGTGACGCCGTTGGCCCGAGCGATGTCCATCGCCATCCGGATTGCGGCCTTCGCTTCCTCGAGATCCCAGAGGTACCCCTCGCAGTAGAGGATCTTGGCATTGGCGACGAGCTGCTCGTCGATGTCGTCGGTGGTGAGCATCGAGCTGGCTCCGAGGAACGTGTTCATCGTGCGCTGGCCATCTGGGGTGACCTGGATGAGGCATCGCCCTGAGGCGGGTCCGGTCGTTGCTGGTGCGACGTCGAAGCCAACGCCAGCGGCGCGCAGGTCGGTGATGAAGCTTCGACCGAGTTCATCGTCGAGGACCTTGCCGATGTAGGCCGAGGTCTGTCCGAAGGAGGCAACGCCGACCATCGTGTTGGCTGCTGAGCCACCGGACTCTTTCAGTCCATCGGGCATGAGGGCCGTGAGCACCTCGGCGCGGGGTTCATCGATGAGCGTCATCGAACCGCGGTTGAGGTCGTGTTCGGTGATGAACTCATTGCTGACCTGACCGATTACATCGACGATGGCGTTTCCGACACCGACAACATCTGCTGCACTCATTGCGCTCTCCCTTACCGGATCCATCCGGGCACGGCCTTCGAAGGTACCATTCGGCAGGCGGCCTGCCGCGGTTGCCGACCGTATGGCTCACGGCCCACACCTACGCACCCGACGAAGAAGGCCCCATGTCTTATCGCTTGCCCCGTTCGATCCTGCCCTCGCGGTACCAGGTCGAGATCCAACCCGACCTCGCGACAAGCCGTTTCTCCGGAACCGTCATCGTGACCGCCGAAGTCATGGAGGCCACGAACCAGCTCGTATGCAACGTTGCTGACCTCGAGCTCTCGAACGTGGCGATCGACGGAACGGCCGCATCGTTCTCCATCGATGACGACACCGAGCAGCTCATCGTCGACCTTGGGTCGGAGCGAGCGCCCGGCGAGATCACGTTCTCCGCAAGCTTCACTGGCGAGCTCAACGACAGCCTCAAGGGCTTCTACCGCTCGACGTTCGCCGATGACGACGGCACCGAGCACACGATTGCCACGACCCAGTTCCAGTCGACGGATGCCCGCCGTGCCTTCCCGTGTTGGGACGAACCCGACATGAAGGCGACATTCGCAATCACGCTTGTGGTCGATCCGCAGTTCGCAGCCGTCAGCAACGGCGCCGAGGTCGGTCGCACCGAACGGGGCGATCTCGTTGCGGTTGAGTTCGCCGAGACTATGCCCATGTCGACCTATCTGGTGGCGTTCGTTGTTGGGCCGCTCGAGTTCTCCGAGACGGCGTTCGCTGGAGACGTGCCGGTCCGCATCGTTCACCGCCCGGGCAAAGCCCATCTGACCGCGTTCGCATTGGAAGTCGCCGTGGCGGCCCTGGAGTACTTCGAGGAGTACTACGGCATTGCCTACCCCACCGACAAGCTCGACATGATTGCGCTCCCCGACTTTGCGATGGGCGCCATGGAGAACCTCGGTTGCGTGACCTACCGAGAAATCCTCTTGCTCGTCGATCCGGACTCGGCAACCCAACCCGAGCTGCAGAACGTCTGCGATGTGATCAACCACGAGCTTGCCCACATGTGGTTCGGCGATCTCGTGACGATGGGATGGTGGAACGGCATTTGGCTCAACGAGGCCTTCGCCACGTTCATGGAGATGAAGGCGACGGACAACTTCCGCCCGGAATGGCAGCGATGGACAAGCTTTGGCATCAGCCGCTCGGCTGCATTCGACATCGACAGTCTCGAAGCAACCCGACCGATCGAGTTCCCGGTCATCTCCCCCGCCGACGCCGAGGGCATGTTCGACCTGCTCACCTACGAGAAGGGCGCAGCCGTGGTTCGCATGCTCGAGCAATGGCTCGGCGAAGACACCTTCCGCAATGGCATTCGGCACTATCTCCAAAAGCACCTCTATAAGAACACGGAGACCCATGACCTCTGGGATGCGCTCGAACACATTGCGGAGCGTCCCGTAACCACAGCGATGGAGACGTGGATCTTCCAAGGCGGCTACCCGGTCATCGAGCTCTCGACCGATGACGACGGTGGCGACCACATCTGCCAGCGCCGCTTCAGCTACACGGGCAACGCCGAGGCCGCTACTTGGTCGGTGCCCGTTGGGGTGCGGACCGAGGATGGCACCGTGACGACAGTTGAGCTCCACGAGGAGAAGACAGCACTGCCGGTGGCGGCGTCATCGATCGCTTCGTTCAACCATTCAGGGAACGGTTTCTACCGAGTGAAGCTTCCGAGCGAACGGTTGGCGTTATTTGGCCAGAACGGTGTGGGCGACCTCGCGCCCGTCGAGCGGTTCGGGCTCGTCGACGACACCTGGTCCTTGACCTTGGCTGGCGAAACCAGTCTTGCTGACTTCCTGGCGCTTACCAAGGGGTATCGAGGCGAGGACGACGTGTCGGTCTGGCAGCGGGTGACTGGGGCGTTGGGCTTCATCGACCACGTCGCAAACGACGCCGATCGAAACGCGCTTGGTGCCGCCATCGTTGATCTGGTTTCCCCAGCACGCAACATCCTCGGCGACGAACCTGGCGCTGGAGAATCTGATCGAACAAGTCAGCTTCGCGGCACGCTCCTCGCAACCGTCGGCACGCTTTCCCCAGCCAACTCCGACGAGCGCTCGGCGGCCCTTGCACGGGCCCGCGCTGTCCTGGCCACCGAAAACCCCGATGCGGAACTCCGGTCAGCCGCCGTGAAGATCGTTGCTGCCAATGGAACCGCCGACGACTTCGCTTCGTTCCGATCGGGCTTCGAGAACGCCACCGACCCGCAGGCCGAGATTCGCAATCTCTATGCCCTTCCCGGCTTTCCAGGCGCCGAGCAGATTCGCGAAGTGACGGCGATGGCCGTCGACGGCACGATCCGTTCGCAAAACGCGCCGTTCGTCCTGGCCCAAGCGCTGATGAATCGTCGGCACGGATCGATGGTGTGGCAGACCATCCAGACGTCGTGGGACTCCTTGAACGAGCAGTTTCCAACCAACACGATCGTTCGCATGCTGACGGGAATCCGGTGGTTGACGAACGCCGACACTGCCGCAGACGTCGCTGCGTTCTTTGCTGACCGTCCACTCGAACAGGGCCAGAAGCAACTCGATCAGCACCTCGAACGCCTTGCGGTCAACGCGGCGTTTGCTGATCGCGTGCGAGAACAACTGTCGTCATCCCTGTGAGTCGCGTACGTGTCACCGCGCCGTTCAGCGCGCTCGTCGACCAAGAAGTCTTCGCCGTAGACGAACGGTCAGCTCAGCTCATCGTTCGCGCGCCGACCGAAACGGTGACGATCGACGTTGCTGGGCAGCACCTCACCGCGCCGACGATGGTTGGCGTTGCGGTAGTTGATGTTGACGGGCTCGAAGCTGACACGAGTTACACCGCGCTGCTCTCGGACGCCGGCGGTAGATCACTCGGCGAGCTCGGCTTCCGGACCCGGGAATCGATCGGCCCAGTGCTGTCCCGGTTTGCAACCGTGTCCGACGTCCACCTCGGCGCTGCCGCGTTCGGCCCGGCCAAGTCGCTCCAAGACACAGGAGATGAGCCTCAGACGCTGCGCTGTGCCCGGGCCGCGCTCGATGAGGCCGCCACATGGGGTGCTGAGCTGCTGTTGGTCAAGGGCGACCTGACCGACACGGGGTCCGAAGAGGAATGGGACCTGGCCCAGAAGCTCTTCGCGTCGTCGCCGCTCCCCTTTTTGTTCACGCCGGGAAATCACGACCAATGGCACACTCGCGAGCTCGACCCAGCTGCAGGGGCTCAGCTTCTTGGTGTTCCGAGCGACCCGGTGCAGCATCACGACCTCGCTGGTGTCCGTCTGGTTCTCGGCGACACGAGCAAACCTGACAAGGGCACCGGCGATATGGCCCGAATCGAACGGGCACTCCTCGACGCTATCGACGTTCCAACTCCGGTGTTCATCGGCTTGCATCATCACATTCAGCGAGCGCCTATTCCGTGGTTCTGGCCTCCGGGAACAACGTCGACAAACGCAAACCCGGTGGTCGATGCACTGGCCAAGACCAACCCGTCGCTGTTCATCAGTTCTGGCCACACGCACCGGAACCGTCGCCATCGAATTGGCCCTCGCGGCTCGGTGACGTTCACCGAGGTCAGCGCCACCGCGGACTACCCCGGAGTTTGGGCGGGCTATGAGGTGTCGGCTACGACTATCCGGCAAACCGTTCGTCGCATTGCGTCGCCTAGCGCCACAAGCTGGACCGAAGTGACCCGCCAAGCGATCAAGGGCGTGTGGCCACGCTGGTCCCAGGGTGTGCTCGACGATCGGTGTGTTGACGCAGTGGTGTCGACGTCGTGACCGACAAGTCACCTGCCTCGGGCGACGACCAGATCGCAGCGATCCACACTGCTGCAGTAGCACGAGGTGAGGAGTACTACATCGACCCGCTGTCGGGCCTGCTGGTCATGACCGAGCTCCATCACCTGGACCGCGGCGAGTGTTGCGAACGCGGCTGCCGCCACTGCCCGTATCGGACGTAGCAGATCGGTCGGCGCTCCGCTGGCTAGTGTTCGATCATGGAACAGGCTCTCACGCTCGACTTGTCCGGACACGAAATGCGAGCGCTGTGCGCGCTTGTCGAGAAGGAACGCACCACGCCCGATCAGTACCCGTTGAGCACGAACGCGTTGCGATCAGCGTGCAATCAAAAGACCAGCCGGGATCCTGTCCTCGAGTTGTCCGAGACCGAGGTGGACGAAGCGGTGAAGTCGCTTCGTCAGCGCGGGCTGGCCCGAAGCCAAAAACCGACGGGGTCTCGTTCGTGGAAGCACCGCCACGTCATCACCGAGGTGCTCCCCCTGAGCGATGCCGAGCTTGCCGTTATCGCAGTGCTTGGGCTGCGCGGCGAGCAGACCGCAGGCGAGCTTCGCCAGCGGGGCGAGCGCCTCCATGCCTTCGAGAGTGTCGAGGACGTTGATTCGACCCTCGCAGATCTCGCCCAACGCGAGATCCCACTTGTCCGAAACGTTGGACGCGACCCTGGGCAAAGCCAAGACCGATGGGCGCACTGCCTCGGCGACTCCGCCACTCCGGCCTCGCAAAGTGCCCAGCGCGCGTTAGCTGCAGAGTTCGGCGCACTCCACGATGCAGGCTTCTTTGCGATGCCCAATCCGTGGGATCGCGGCTCGGCTCGCATGATGGAGGCGCTCGGAGCGAAAGCACTCGCCACAACCTCGGCCGGGTTTGGTCGTGCGATTGGCAAGGACGACCAGGAGGTCGAACGCGATGAGCTCGTGGCTCACGTTCGAGATCTCACCTCGTTCATTTCGGTTCCGCTCAACGTCGACAGCGAGCGACTCTTCCCCGAGGCCCCGGGCGGCATTTCCAGAACCGTCGAGATGCTGGCCGAAGCCGGCGCGTCAGGGGTGTCGATCGAGGACTACAACCCGGCGACCACATCGATCGACCCAATGTCTGCGGCCACCGACGCTGTCGCCGAAGCAGTCGAGGCCTGTGCCCGGTTCGACATCGTGCTCACTGCTCGGGCCGAGAACCACCTCTATGGCCGGGACGATCTCGATGACACCATCGCCCGGCTCATCTCCTATCGAGACGCCGGCGCGGGCTGCCTGTACGCACCCGGACCAACCGACATCGGCGAGATCGAGCTCATCGTGAGTGAGACAGCGAGCCCGGTCAACGTGCTGGCCTTTCCACATGGCCCGTCGAACGCAGAACTCGCGGCCGTCGGGGTTCGCCGCACATCAAGTGGATCGATCGTCTACAACGCTGCGGCCAAAGCCGCCAAAGACGCAACCCGCGCGTTCCTCGATAGCGACGCATCGGCACCAGAGCGCGCAGACGGGTAGGTTTGGCAGATGACCGCTACCGAGCCGATCCACCTCACTGTTTACTCCGACTTTCTTTGACCCTGGTGCTACGTCGCGACCGTGCGTCTCGACAAGCTTGCGGAGAACCTTGGCGACCAGATCGAGCTCGAGTGGAAGTCGTTCCTGTTGCGTCCCGAGCCCAAGACGCCGAACCAAGAGAAGTTCGTTGAGTACACCAAGAGTTGGCTGAACCCCGACGAACAAGAGCCCGACGCCGACTTCAACGTGTGGGCAAGCAATGAAAGCCAGCCGTCCTCGAGCATTCCTGCTCAGGTGGCGCACAAGGCTGTCAGTGCCCTCGCCCCCGATCGAGCCGACGACTACCACCATCGTTTGCTCACCGCGTACTTCACCGAGAACCGAAACATCAGCGACGCCACAACCTTGCTCGACCTCGCCGAGGAGATCGGCATCGATCGCGAGGCACTCGAATCCGTAGCGCGAGACAACCAAGAGAGCTTTACGAAGATGGTCATCGACGAGCACAACAACGCCATACAAAGCAACGTCACCGCCGTGCCGACGGTGGTCTTCGAGCACGCCTTTGCCGTACCTGGCGCGCAGCCGGTCGAGACCTACGAACGTCTCGTCGAGCGAATCGCCGAAAAGAAGGCCGAACGAAGCCCTGATTCGTAACGAAAATGCACCCATTGCGGTGCAAAATCGCGCAAACGGGCAGAATACGAGCAAGGCAACTGGGACCGGCGTCAAGGATTGACTAGCGTTACGCCGGGCAGGCGGCCCGTTTTCACATGAGCTTCTCTTTCGAACCACAACTAATCAAGCAAGATTCGGCTGTCCCACTGCGGATGATGGTTGGGGGCTGGCTCGTCGGCGTCGCCGCGGTGCTCGTCGTCGGACCGGTAGCCAACACGATAATTGCGTTGATGGGCTTCACCCTCCTCGCCGGAGGCTTGGTTGCGTTGACCCTGCGTGGGCAGCGCATGTGGCGAATGGTTCTCGGAGCAACCACCGGCGCCATCGCAACATGGCTTGGCTACCGCTTTGCCTTCTCCGAGCGTCTTATCCCAGGCAGAGACGACCCGTTCGAACTCGTCAGTACCGACCACCTGGCCGCCATCGTCGTTGGCCTGTCGGTGTTTTTCATTGGTCTTGGCGGGTTGCTCGAGTCGGTTCGCGCACAAGCATCGCCAGGCACCTCACCCCTGCCGGTCCGGATCTTTCTCATCGTTGTGGGCATGGTGATCGCCGGTGGCGCTTGCGCTGCTGTCGGGGTGTCGACAGGCATCTCCGCGTTGGTCACCTTGGCTGCAGCCGCCGGGCTCGGCGCCATGGCCTGGTTCCGCAACGAACGGCCGACGAGCGACTTCGTTCCTAGGCCCTAGCCCGTGCGCATCATCGTTCTTTCCAACGATGTGATCCCCGGGTTCGGAGTTCCGGTTGCTGCTCCCGGTTTGCGAGCCGCCGGGCTAGCCGAGGGGCTTCGATCTCATGGACACGACGTCACGGTCTACGTTCCAGAGGACGTTCTGGTTCAACTCTTTAGCGACGGAGATGTGCCGGTAGCACCGGACGGGTCAGCAGTAGTGTCGCTTCCTGATTGCATGGCGGCGATCGATGCTCATGGCCCCGACGCGGTCGTGTTCATCAACTCGAATCTGACGCCGCACCTCCGCCCACGCCCTGAGGTTCGCTATATCTACGACCTTTTCGCACCCAAGGTGCTTGAGCTCGAGGCCAGCGCGGGCCTCTCTTCTCCCGAGAGGGACCGTGCCGTAGCCGAGCTGACAGCCGTCAAAGTTCGGGCGTTGGCAATGGCTGATGCCGTGTGGGTGAACGGTGCTCGCAAGCTCGGCTACGCCCGCAGCTGGCTCGAGCGAAGCGATGTCCGAACGGCCCGATCCGAGCTTGGCCGACGCCCAGATGCCTCTGTACCGATTTCCGTTGTTGACATGGCGGTGCCGCTCCCAGCGGATGCCTCATCGGCGTTGTCTGCTGCGGCGGATGCATCACCTGGTTTCACACGGCGGCTTGGTATCGCCGGGTATGCCCAGAAGTGGTCGGCGCTCGAGTCGGTTCACCCAGGGCATCAACAGCTGGTCGACGCTGGCCACGAGCTCCATGCGCTCCTGCCCGGGCACTGGGGCGGCAGCCCCTCGACCACCCCGACCTCGGCACTGCCCGAGCCAACGATCACCCACGATGGTCCATTGCTCTTCGAGCAGTTCGCAGCATGGGTGCAGTCGATGGACGCCATGGTCGATGTGTTTGCGCCATCGCCCGAACGTCGATTCGCCATGATCACGCGAAGCGCCGTGGCCCTACGGCTTGGAGTGCCGCTTATCCATGCCGTCGACTCCGAGATCGCTGACATCGTCGTGGCACACAACGCTGGCTGGGTTCTCGACCCGGACGACACCGATGCATGGGACCAGGTTGTGGCCGACCTTTCCGATGCTGAGGTCGTTGCTGAGAAGACCCAGGGCGCCAGCGAAGCTTCGCGAATGCGGTTTGCTCCGCATGCAGCGTTGCAGGCTGCGCACGACGATCTTGTCGCCTTTGCACCAACTGGCACTGCCGTAACGTCCGTGGGCAAGCTGCCCAGGTCGCTCGACGTTCTGGTGCCGTTCTGGGGCTTGGCCGGCGGCGTCATCAAGGTCCTCGACTACGCCGAGCACGCCGCCGAGCTTGGCTTGGCGACAACACTGTGGGCTCCTCCACTGCCGCACGACCCCAGTGATCTGGTGATGACCCTGCCGGTGGTTCAACGCCTGATGGGGCATCCAAACGTCGTGGTGCGACCCCTCGATGTGCTCGAGCTCACGAACAGCCCGACCATCCTGTTCACCGAACCAACTCACCACCCGCTCATTGAGCGGGCGCACGCCGAACCACTCCGAGAGCGACTCATCCACCTGGTGCAAGGCACCCGGCACGCCAACCCGGCGTGGAATGACGGCCTCAACTACCGCCTGCTACATCGCCCGATGACGCGAATCGCCGTGTCAGATGAGGTCGGAGCTGCGATTGCACCGCTGGTGAACGGCCGCTACCCACTTCACACGATCGTCGAAGGGCACGACGCCACGTACTTCGCCGGCCGGCCAACGGCAACGACGAACAGCACGGACCTGCCACTACGAGTCATGTACACGACATGGAAGTCAGACCTTGGCGACCGGGTGGCCGAGGCGTTGGCTGACGATGATGGCTTTGCGTTCATTGCGGTGCGAACGCCGCTTGGTTGGCCCACACTGCGAAACCGCTATCACGGCGCCGACGTTCTGCTCTGCACGCCTGGTCCAGAAGAGGGCTTCTACTTGCCCGGCCTTGAGGCGATGGCTGCAGGCACGGCAGTGGTGACGGCACTCGTGGGCGGCAACGAGGCCTACATCCGCGCCGGCGAGAACGCGCTTGCCGCTCCCTACGACGATGTCACCGCCCACGTCGACGCGCTGCGGCAGCTCCGTAGTGACCCCGAGCTCACGAAGCGACTGGTCGCGGGTGGCGCAGCAACGATCGCGAAGCACACAATCGAACGCGAGCGCAACCAGTTCGCCGACGTGCTCAGGGCTATCGGAACCTGACAGTTCGCCTCCCAGTACGATTCACCTGCATGGACGACCTTGGGCTCACTCCGATCACGCCGATCACGAGCGATGAGAAAGCCGAACTCGACTTCTTGCGTCACGAGGCTGCGCACATTCAACGTCGCCTCACCGAGCTCGAAACCGAACTCGACAAAACCACAATCGAGCGCGACACGATCCGACACGAACGCAACCTGATGGCCCAAGACTTTGCGTGGACGCTGAACAAGATGGCGAATTCGCCCGCCGGGCCAGCACTTCGACGTCTGGACGGTTTTTCGCGCATGCTCGAGACGTGGGGCAACGCAGCGTCGTGAAGCACGTTCGCTACGTCGGACGCGGCGGAGACAGCACAGCGGACGGCGTGTTCGATGACTCGGTCTCGGCGACTGCGCTCGTGCGCCACCTCAACCAAGCCGAGCTCGTCTACATCGATGACCCAATGTCTTTTCCCTGGGAAGTCGCCGGGACGCCAACAGCGCCGGTCGTCGTCGATGTCAGCTCGTGCTCCCCAGACCAAGTAACGGCACTTCGCCCCGCACTCCGCTCACTCGGGCCATTCGATTCGGTCATCCACCGAGCCAAACCCGATGACCGACAGACCCGACGCCTCGCCCGTCACGTCGGCGTGCGCTCGATCGAACCCTCCCACGCCGACGCCCCGGCTCTGATCGAGGGCAAGCAGCTCGACCAGGTCGAGCAGGCCATCATTCGCCGTCTGCAGACTGAGTGGCAGACGCTTGTGATCGACCATGCAGACATCGACGACGTCAATTGGGCAGCTGCACGCTGGCGAGCACCAGATGATTCCCGCCCCGCCGCGCTCGCCATCCGCCTACCCGGCGAGGTGATTCGCTCGAACGCTAACGGGTTCGACGCACTTGCTCGAGCGTTGCTCGCCAAGGTCGGCGGACGGGTTGTCGTCGATGTGTGGGGTGTGCGCTCGCAACCGGGCAATCCCGTTTCGCGAGGCCTGGTCGTGATCGGCGTGTCGCCGTGAGCACCCCACTTTTGATCACTGGATTTCACCGCAGCGGCACATCAGCGGTGGCCCGAGTTCTCCAACATCGTGGGCTCGACCTCGGCACCAACCTGCTCGGCGCCGAACCGAGCAACCCGTACGGACACTTCGAAGACATCGACGTCATCGCAATGCATGACGCTGCCCTCGCCGCCCACGACCTCACATGGAAGAGTCCGACTCCATGTCCACGACCTGCCGGTTCGCTTACCGACGACATTGCTCGATACATCGAGCAGCGGACCAGCACGCCCCACGACCTTTGGGGAATCAAAGATCCGCGACTCTGTCTGTTTCTTGGCCAGTGGTTGACCGCCCTGCCGCAAGCCAAGGTCGTCGTGGTCGTCCGCGAACCGGGCGCGGCGATCGACTCGCTCCATCGTCGCCATGCGCAACGCTACGTCGACACCCGCCACAGCGACCCAACCGATCTTGCCTTCTGGCAGGACCCCGACCTCGGGCTCCGACTATGGATCCACTACCACGAGCAGCTTCTGGCAGCACTTCCAGGCACGTCCGTTGTCGTGAACTTTGAGGACCGATCAGGCATCGAGGCCCTCCCCCAGACACTCAACGACCGCTGGGGCCTTCCGTTTCGTACCGGCGATGTCAGCCAACTCGATGCAGATCTCGGAAGACGCCCGAGCAAGCCGATCGAGGTTCGAGACGGATCGCTCATCGATTCAGCCCTCGATGTCTGGGGCAAACTGCTCATCTCCCCCTAGTCCTCTCAAGGTCGCACCTAGCTGATCCGATAGGCGAGCATGGAGTCGGAGGCACAGAGAGATCGTCGAGCGCACAGCTCGCGCAAGATCGTGCTTATCGATTTGGAGAACATGCTCTTCGGCACCCACACCGATGGCAACCGCACCGATCGCTCCACCGAGATCTTGGAACTCGCTCAGGCACGCCGCCCGAATGACATGCTGATCGTCGGCTGTAACCCTCATCTCGCTTTTCTCGCTAACGAGCACTTCCCCGGGGCGAAGATCGTCACAGGAAAAGGCAAAGACGGCGCCGACCAGGCCCTGATCGATGCCATCGACGCATCACACGCGGCGGGCCGCTACAGCGAACTGTGCATCGTGTCGGGCGATCACGCCTTCTGCGAGATTGCGCACGCCGCGCGCAAGGTCGGGTTGACAGTGCGAGTCGTAGCCCCACACGCGGGGCTCAGCACCGCCCTTCGGGTCTATGCCGACACCGCAGTCATTCTTCCCGAGGGCCCCGACGAGTCCTCCGAAGACACGACGGAGCTCGCTGCGTAACTGGACTCGTACTAGGACAACAGAGCGCCACCGCAAAAACCACTTACGTCTCGGCCTAAAGCTGCCGATATGGCCACATGGCAATGATGAATCGCCGCTTCTTCAATCGAGTCGACGTTCAGGCAAACGGAGAGTTGCTTTGGGCGACCAAGTCGCGCTTTGGCCGCGTCACTAATCATCGCGAATACATCACCACGAAGAACGTCTCGATTGACGGCGCAAAGATCGCAATACCGGGATCACACAACTTCCCCGAGGGCGCTCACGCCCGAATCAAGTTCGGCATCCAGTTCTGCGAGGTCGAAGTCTTAGAAACAACGGTCATGGCCTCGGGCGCTGCGACGATTGCTCGGGTGATCTTCCTCGCTCCTGACGCTCGATTTGTCAAAGAGATCGAGAAGTACTTGCCGGTGCAAACCGACGAGCGAGAAGACTTCCTGTCCGCCTGGACCTGACGTCGGCGACCTGCGTCATTGGCGCGCTACTTCTTGGCGTTCATCTTTGCTTCGGTCGTGATCTGCTTCTTCGTTGCCGCCCACGAACAGATTGGGCAGTCGAGAAGGTCGTGATATCGGGCCGGGCAATACTCGCGTCCAAAGAAGATGATCTGCAGGTGGCGACGGTTCCACGTGTCCTCAGGAAAAACCGCCTTCAGATCTGCTTCGGTTTTCACCACGGTGGTGCCATTCGAGAGCCCCCAGCGAAGCGCGAGCCGATGGATGTGGGTGTCGACTGGGAAGGCTGGCACACCGAACGAACCGGCCATCACAACGCTCGCCGTTTTGTGCCCAACGCCCGCGAGTGATTCCAGAAAGTCCCAGTCGGGAAGGATCTCGCCACCAGCATCAAGGATCTGATGCGCCATGGTCGACAGGTTTCGAGCCTTGGTTGGGGCAAGCCCGATCTCTTTGATGAGCTCGAGGATCTCGTCGGGATGCAAGGCCGCCATCTTCTCTGGCGTGTCAGCAACCGCGAAGAGCCCTGGGGTGATCTCGTTGACCTTCTTGTCAGTCGCCTGGGCTGACAGGGCAACGGCAACCGTCAGGGTGTAGGGGTCCTTGTGATCGAGTGGGACCGGCGGATCGGGGTACAGGTCGTCAAGCATCTCGCCGATTCGATCGGCCTTCTCCGCACGTTTCATGCGCCCACCCTATCGAGGAGTCCGAGTGCCCTTCCCGTCGTCATCGCGCAGGACTAGGTCTTTTGGCCCTTAGCGCGTAGTGCCCCTGTCCGATCGGAAGTGGGCGGGAGCTTCCCCGGTAACGCGAAGGATGAACATGCGAGCCGAACTCATTATCGATCTCCACGATGTTGGCACCGATGTCGGTCGCGCGCTTGGCCGCGACGTTGCGGTGCTCCCGGCGTTGGGCAACATTGCCGCAATGTGGCGAGAGCTCGGCATTGATGTCACCACCATGCACGTCGTTGCACCAGCTGACGATTCGTTCTCTGGCCGCCACACTGACGCCTGGTGGACGACCGAGCAAGCCTTCCTCGACGACCAAGACTTTGACGTCAACCTGCTTCGATGCCCCCTCGGCGTCGACGGCCCGATTGCACTACACGAACTTGTCATCACGACAGCGCTGCGCCGTTCCGACGAACTCGCGATCGACGCCTCTCACGATTCGCTCGTGATCGTCATGTCGACAGCGGCCGAGATGGCCCCCGCTGTTACCCACGCACGGGGCGTGCCCGTCATGATTGCCTCGACGATCATCCACGATTCGAGCCTCTCCCATGCGCGTCTCGATCTCTCGTGGATGGGTGTGCTCAAGGATCGCTTCGCCGTGATCTCGTTGAGCGATGTAACGATCCGTGATGGCCGACCTTGGATGGGCGACATCGCCATCAGTACCCCATACACCGGCACCGAAGGACGTGACGAGAAGGCCGCCACGTTGCCGTCGTTTGCCGAATCGGTTGCCATCTTCGACCCCGAGTACTTCCAAGTCAGCTCCCCTGGCGGTGCCGCATCACCTCGTGATGCTGGCCTTGCTGCCGTTGTTCATACCCTCGGCCTCGGCGCCCTCGTCCACATCGATGACGTCACGAACTATCGAGGTGGCGACGCGCAGGTCGCTGCTGCGCTCTACCGCTACGCGGCCGACAACCCCGAGGCCCCAATCGTCGTTGCCTCCGCTCGTCCGTCGCTCATCGCAATCACGTCGGATCTTGACGGTTACGGCATTTCGTTTCCTCAGCGAGTACTTCGACTGTGCTTGCCAGAACGCAAGACGCTGTACGACGAGGCTGGCTTCGCGACGTCGAGTGCGGCATGCCGCATCGTGATCGAACGGACGCTCACCGACCCACTCTTCCTCGACGACACCATCGAGCTAGATGGATCGCATGAAGCCGACCGCCATCTCCAGGTTGTGCCCGAGGGTGGTCTCGAACAGACCCATCAGCCATCGCCAACTCTCAAGCTGTACGCCAACCCCAACACGATCCGTGAGGAATCGGGAGAGTGGCGGGTCCAGAACAAGCGTCGCTTCTTGTTGCTCGGCGCCACCGGGGCTGAGGCCACTCCTGCCGATGGCAATGACGGCTCGTTCTTGCCGATCTCGTTGGGTGGCTGCACCGACTTCGAGCTGCGCCGCCCTGCGTTGCGTCCAGGCTGTGTCGTCGAAGGCGTGCTGCACCCCGACGGCGACCGGTGGCTTATCGTGTCCGACCCGATCGAGCGCCGGCGTCGCCGCCGCGAACGCCAGCCTGAAGCGGCGTAACGGCGAGCTGAATTACAACCTGACCCAGCCGTGCTCGACTTCGAGATCGGCATCGTCATACCCGTCGTCTTCGGGCAACAGGACCTCATAGGCCCCATCGGGATCGTTGACGCGCACGCGCCGGAGCTCGGGGCGAGAAGCTGCGTGTTCGACCACCTCAGCCACCGAACGATAGCGGCGAAGGCAGGCGAGCATTCGATGTGTCACGGACATGAGCGGGAACTCGTCTTGGTGCCAAAGTTCGAGCGCCGCGGTTGGCGAGACCCATCGCGCATTGACTACCTCTGAACCGTCGGGAGTGACGTCCTGCCCATCGGGCGCCTCAGCGAGAAAGAACCACGTATCGAATCTTCGTGGCGGACCAGCCGGAGTAATGAAACGGCCAACTTCCAGAAGCCCGCCGAGATCGAGCTCAATGGAATGATCGGCCAGTACGTCGGCGAGATCGACCCCATCGTCACGGACGGACGTGCGCATCGAAGCAACGGTGCCTTTGTCGGGCAGGACTGATGCGCTCGGATCGATACTGAGAAGCACTCCAGCTTCCTCAAGGGTCTCGCGGACAGCTGCGGTTCGCCACGGCGCTCCGCCTTTGCCGGCGGCATCCTCGACGTTGTTCACGTCGGCGGTGAGCTCAGACGCCCCATCGGCAAGATCAGAGGCATCAACGCGCCCTCCGGGGAACACCCACGCGCTGGCACCAAACGTGGCTCGAGATGCTCGCTGAACCATAAGCACAGAAAACTCGGGTTCATCGCGAACGATCATCACCGTGGCGGCATCGCGGATCGGAATCGCCGAGGCGTCGCCGTCGACGAAGGTGTGCTGATAGCGGGCCATTCCGCAGTGTAGGACTGTCGTGCCTTGCCGGAACGGATCGCTGGTCGGCACACTAGAGCTATGACGCCGCTCGAGATTCGCCCAGTCGACGGCATTGGCGCGAGGGTCGTGGGAGTTGATCTCACCGCTACCACCGTCGGCGAATGGAACCAGATCGAAGCTGCGTTTGCTGCGTTCGGGCTGTTGATCTTTCCCGATCAGGTCATGTCGAACGATGATCGCGACCGGTTCGCCGACCGTTGGGGCCAGCACCTCAACGACACGCAACCGGACGCCCCCGGGTGGTCGGCAGACCGAAGCTTTGCCCAAGCACCGACTGCGGCGTCGTTGATCTCGCACGACCTTCCCGGCGAAGTCGCCACCATCACCGTGTCATCGATGTACGCGGCGTTCGATGCGCTTAGCTCGGGCACCCAGATCGCTCTCGAAGCGCTCGAGGCGCGCCATCGCCGTGGTGACGAGGCCGCTGTTCACCCACTTGTGATTCGACATCCCGTGAGTGGGCGAAAGGTGATGTACCTGAACCCGGCGTTTACGTCATCGGTCGTCGACATGGAGGAAGCCGCAGGGCTGGCGCTCCTGAACGAGCTGTTCGCCCATGCCTTGCTCGAGGAGTTCGTGACGGAGGTGACGCTGGCTCCCGGCACCGTGGTGCTGCTCGATCATCGTGCGATCCTTTTGTTCTCCGACCCGGCAACGAATTTGTCGATGCGCCGGATTGGCGGGGGCCCACTCGCTCCAGCGTTCCGCCAACCAAAGCCCGATCCGTCGTTTACCCAACGTGCAGGGGCGACGTTGGCGGGTGGCATCATTACCGCTGCCATGACGGGCATTGCCGATGTACTCCAGCCCGAGAAGAGAAGCCAAGACATCGAAATCGTCAGCGAGGCCCCCGAGCGCGAACCCTTGAGCAACGAGCTCGACTTCGGCGACTTGCCGCCACTCGACTAGCGGGCAAGACCGCGAGGAGGCTCGCCCCATGACTGCCGGGCAATGTCGACGATCGCGCGGCGCCGGGCCCGAGCGTCCCAATAGGGCGCCCGACTCGACGGCTGCACGAGGCCACGGGCGAGCTGCCAGACCGTCAGCGCGAAACGCATAAGCGCCTTGCGACGTCCGAAGTGCTTTGCGACGAGCAAGACCGTGTTCCGTTCCTGCAGGTAGTCGACGAGTGGCGATGGCGTGTTGACGTGCGGGTTGATTACCCGGGCGCCTCGCACGAGCCCCACCGCGAAGCCAGCGTGTTGCGCCCGCAGGCCGAGATCGGCCTCCTCGCAGTAGGCAAAGAACCGCTCGTCGAATAGGCCAACCGTTTCAAGGCAGGTTCGACTGGCCATCATCAAAGTGCCATGGGGATAGTCGACCAGCTCGACCCCGTCATCGGTGGTGGCAGGCCGGGTGATCGGACCAAAGACATGGTCGACAAACGGAGCAGCGTCGTCTCCGACGTCAGCACTCAAGAGGCCATACGGGTGGCCATCAGGCGATCGCTCATTCAGGGCGACATCGATGAGCCGGTCGAGGGTGCCGTCGACGGGATAGGCATCGTGCGGCGCAACGACCACCCATTCGGTGCCGACGAGCTGCGATAGCCAGCGCTCGAGTCCTCGGTTGACCCCGGGCCCAAAGCCGGTGTTCGAACCGAGCTCGATGAGCTCGACAGGTGATTCGGCCAACCCCGACCGAAGCCTGGTCACGTCATCATTGGTCGAACCGTTGTCGACGACGATCACCCGCACAACAAGTGGGTGGGAGAGAAACCGATCAACCGTCGCTAGGCATGCGTCCGCCTGGTTCCAATGCACGATCACCACAGTGAGCTGACGCTCCGACATGATGTCGAGGCTAGCTAGTGGACGGGGCGCATCCCCGTGACAACCACCGACGTGTCGAGGTCTTTCATCTGCTCGAAGAGACGAACGATGAGATCGTTGCTGTAGTCGTACTGCCCGGCCCGTACGGCCCGCTGCAGTTCGGCCTTCGCGGAGAGCGACTGCAGGCCTTCGCCGTTTGGTTGCACCGCAAAGACATCGATCTCGACGGCACCACCAGCGCCAGTGCCCCCTGACAATCCGGTGAGTTGAGGAACGAAGACCTGGATCGAACCGGTGGCATCGCTGAACGTTCCAATCGAGCCGCGGAGCGGTCCCCCTCCGACACCTGACTCGTAGGTGCCCACAAGTGTTGCGACGAGTGAGGTGTGCGTGGACCGTTGGTCTCGAAAGTCCTCGACCGAATGCGTTGCGCCGCGAAGCGCAAAGTGCTCGGGACC